>DATLXH010000061.1:0-6147 GCA_035576005.1 Thermoanaerobaculia bacterium
TGTCTGAGGCCCATGATCTGCTCATCCGCTCTCTACACGAGAAACATCAACCGGAGAGCCGTATGCGGGAGATCCGCACGTACGGTTCGGAGGGAGGGGGGGCCTACCAGCCCTCCCTACCCCTATAGGGGCCGCGAGAGACGAGGACCTCGCCCTCTTCGAAGGACTGGCGAGACTTTCACGCCCCTCTCCCTGCGTCGCTCCGCTCGCTTCCCTCTCCCCGCCGGGGAGAGGGATTACGCCGCTTCGCGGCTCAACGACGTCAGACAGTGAACCGGTGTCATCAGAAGCGACTGCACGTCAAATCGCCGCGACTGAGAGAAAGAAACGATGTGTCGGGACGACATCTTCGCAAAGCCTCATGAACACCGGGAGTTTCCTGGAAGCGGGTTAACAGCGTGGAACGCTGGTGAAAAGGTGGTGAAGTCCCTCGCGCTACACGAGGACCTCCGTTCCGACTGTTCGGTGGAGACGCCGGAGCAAGTCCTATCGGAGGCGCAATCTGCAGACGTCGTTCAGAAGGCAGACATCACACTGCTCACGCCGGCGCTGGCGGCTGCAGAGGTCGAGGATGCCGAGACGACAGATTGCGAAATCGTATCGAACAGGATCTGAGGCGTTGAATCGCGCGAGGCGATCGGTAACTCCGCGGGCGGCTTTCCAATCGGGACTCTTCCGTCGATTCAATCCAAGAAACGACGAGATGCGATGGATGTGCGTGTCGAGTGGGATGACCAGTTTGGATGGATCGATGAACGTCCACAGACCCAGGTCGGGTGCCTCGCGACGAACCATCCAGCGAAGAAAAAGGTTCATCCGCTTACACGCGCTGCCGTCCTCCGGCGAGGTGAGCAGGTAGCTCAGTCCTTTTCGTTCCCTCGCGGGGGCGTCTCCGATGATGGTCGCGACGTATCGGGTCAGGCCGGGAGCGATGTCATGATCGTCCGGGGAGTAACATTCTCGAAAGAGCTCGCCAAGTGAATGGTGCTCGCGAATGCTTCTGGACAATCTGGTGAGTAGCGAGACGAGCTCCGGGGTTTTCTGAAAACGGTGTGTGAAGCCGGCGAAACGCTCACGAGCCTCGTCCTCGCTGAATCCCTGAGCGAGATAGAGGTACGGTGATGGAGACATTTTTTCGAGCACGCGGCCAATGTTCAGAACGACCGTTCCCGCCCTTCCGTACGCGAACGCAGCGGCGATGAGGGCGGCGACTTCCTGATCGAGAGGGTCCGACCAGCGGTAAACGAGCTCGAGAGGGTCGGGGGAGATGGTGGAAACGTCAAATGTCGCTACGAGACTCTCGAGCCGTTCGTGGAGACGCTGGTGGCGCTGGATGGGAGTGCGATGCATGACTCGAGGGGCTCAGGTTATGCCGGACTTGCGTGGCGTGCGTGCGTGACGTCCCAACATTTCTCAGTCGATGAGAAACTCCCGGCCTTCCGGCCCGTCACACTTTGAAACGCCAGCTTTAACGAGAGGATCCCGACGATGCGCACACGATTCCCGTTCTGCTCGCTTGTCTTTTTGTCTTTCCTGGCTGCCACCCCTGTTCTCGCCGCGGTGAAGGGGACGCTGATGGATCGCGACGGGAAACCGGCCGTCGGCCTCAACGTGGCCGCTTTCGAGCTCGAGACGCTCGACACGAAATGGGAACGCATGCAGGGGGGCAAGGAACGTAAAGCAGTATCCACTACAACGAGCGACACGAACGGACGGTTCACGCTCGACGTTCGGAAGGACTCGGTCGTGGAGATCATCCCTCAGAGCTCTTTGCTCGCTCCGGCTCAGATTCTCGCCACCGCTGATGATGATCTCGGTGCAGTCAGGCTTGAATCGGCAACGATGAAACAAGGCGTTGTACGCGGCTCCGGCAAGGCGGTGGAAGGGGTGGTCGTAGTCTGGTCTTCGTTTCAGGGCTCGACCTACGTCACGAAAACCGACAGCGAAGGGCGTTATTCGGTTCCTGACCCTGACCTCTGGGCCTCGGGAGTCACCCTGATACATCCGCAGTTTGCGGTCACTCAGATCGATCGGGCTAACAAGCGGCAGTCTTTCGATCTCACACTCGACGCGGGCGTAACAGTGTCGGGTCGAGTGCTCGCGGAAGATGGAAAGTCCCCTGTGGCTAACGTCCGGATGTCGGTCGATGGATGGTTCGGGGGGGAGACTGCCGAGGACGGAACGTTTGCGATTGCTCACGCGCCCACCCGCTGGCGCGAGCTCGGCGCCCGTTCCGGCGACAGGACCGGCTTGCGAACGCGTGGTCAGGCGGCGGGTTATCAACTCCGGCTCCAGCGCGGGTCATCAGTGAACGGAACCATGATGGACGCAAAAAGCGGACGGCCTGTCATCGGCGCCATGGTGAGAATCCACCCGGCTGCAGAGTCTTTTTCCATCCGCGCACCACGCTCGTCTTCCATATCGATTACCGACGCAAAGGGCAACTATTCGTTCAAAGCTCTACCTTCAGGCGATTGGGAGCTGCGAGCCACTCACCCTGCTTACTCCATCGCAAGCACGAGAGTCCGCTCGAAAGGAGCCGAGTCCGTCTCGAGCACGATGACGGGGATCGCGCGACCGGTCTTGATCGGCGTCGTGGCCGACGAGACGAGGAAGCCTGTGCCGGCCGCGATCATTACAGCCCGAAGGCTTGGCGAGGAATCGTTCTTCCCGCAATTCCGCCGTGCTCCGTTGGGCTTCAGCGGACCCGACGGAAGATTCGTGGTTCGCAGCGATGAGGTCGACCAGAGTTTTGAGCTGCTCGGTCAACGAAAGGGACTGCCGAACGGAACCAGCGGTCCGCTGAAGCTCAGCGCGGGCGAGAGGAAAAACGATGTCGCCATCCTGATTCCGAGCGGGATGTCCGTCACAGGTCGGATTACGAATACGAAAGGCGAGGGACTGTCAGGAGTGGAAGTCTCGGCGACGGAAAATGTCCAGGATCGCGGTTCTGTCATCAGGACAGTGATGTTCTCGCGAAGTGGATCGAGCTCAGGCGAAGACGCAGTGAAAAGCGATGCGAAAGGAACGTTTCTGATCAAGCTCAAGCCCGGCAGTTATGACCTCGACTTCAACCTGGACGGCTTTGCTCCGAAGCGCCTGAGCTCGCAGGTCGTCGGAAGAGAAACCGCCCCGATCGAGGTCGTCCTCGAACCGGGAGTGGAGATTCAGGGCCGAGTGGTGCGCGCTGACGGTAGTGGCGTGCCGGATGCGCGCCTTCAGCTCATGTCTTCCGGCCGTCAGATCGAGCCGGTCATGACCGGCGGAGATGGCAGCTTCACGATCCCGAATCTTCTGCCCGGACAGCTGAGACTTTTCGTCTTGAAGCAGGAGGAGATGATCAGCGAGATGCGAATGGTCTCGGCCCCTTCGCGCGACGTGCTCATCGAGCTCTCGCCTGGTGGAAAGATTTCGGCTCGTGTCGTCGACAAAGGCACAAAGCAGCCGATTCTCGATTTCGACGCTGGCTTCACTCCTGGACGCGGCGGTCCGATCACGATTCGTCGCCCCTCGGAGAAGCGACCCTTTCGCACAGATGACGGAAGATTCTTACTGGAGAACGTGCCGGCCGGTCAGGTGGACCTCAAGGTTTCCGCGCCAGGTTACGTCGAGACAAGGATGCCGGCCGTCAAAGTTGAGGAGGGAAAGGTTACGGAAGTCGAGGTAGTCCTCGAACCCGGAGTGAGACTTGTAGGAAAAGTGACCGACGCTGCGGGAGCTCCTGTGGCTGGTGTATTCGTGGGTCAGGAAACAGCTGACGATGGTGCGATGCGTGGGATGTTAGAGCGCTCGCCACTTGGAACGAGCGTGTCAACCGACGCGAACGGCGACTATGTGGTCGACTCGCTCGAGACGTCTGAGAAGAACTTCACGTTCCGTAAGGGCGGCTTCGTTACCGAGATCAGGAGTGTGAAACTTTCTGGAAAAGAGACGCGTCTCGATGTGAAGCTGTCGAAGGGTAAAACGGTCAGCGGCATCGTCGTGAACGATTCCGGCGCCCCCGTCGAAGGGGCCTCGGTGTTCGCGTCTTCTGCGCTGCAGAACGCAGGCAGGAGCTCGGCGCGCAGCGATGCGAACGGCGCATTTCAGCTCGAAGGCCTGGCGCCCGGGCGGTACACGTTCTCCGCGAACAAGGCAGGTTTCGTTAGCGGCCAGTTGAGGGATGTCGATGTGGAGAGTGTCTCTGGCCCGATGCGGATCAAACTCTCGAATGGCGGGTCCATCTACGGACGCGTAATCGGTTTGAGCGAATCGGAGCTGAGGAACAACGTACAAATCATGGTCATGGGGTCAGCTGTGGCTCGTGCCGATGCGTCGGGTGCTTACCGCGTTCCCGCAGTGGCTCCGGGTAACGTTCGGATCTCGGCGCAGATAAACGACATGGGTTCATCACGACAGACCAGGTTGAAGAGTGTGGTGGTTGAGGCTGGTAGCCAGGTCGAGGTAGATCTGGAGTTCGATCAATCGACGGCGATTCGAGGACGAGTCACCAGAGATGGAAAGAATGTGACCAGCGCTCAGGTTAATTTCAGTCCGAGAGGCGGAGGGACGCAGGCTCGTGCATCAGGCTCCACGGATGCGCAGGGGAGCTATGAGATCAAGGGCCTTCAAGATGGTCTTTACGGTGTGACGGTTTTCGACATGTCGACAAGAGCCGTTCATCAAACCTCCTACACCGTCAACGGTTCCGGGACTTTCGACATCGATATGAAGTCGACAGCAATCCGCGGAAGTGTGGTCGATGGGCAGACAGGGGAGCCGATCGTCGATGCCTCCGTGATGGCGACACGGTCATCGGGGGAGGGCTTTTCCGGACCTGGCACTGTCACTGACGCTGCGGGCGCTTTCAACCTCGACGGGCTTGCAGAAGGCAGCTATCGCGTGAGAGCGCAGAAGAGCGGATACGGTCAGCAAAATCTCGATCTTGTCGTCACATCGACACCGAGCAGTGAGCTCCGGTTCAAGCTCGAAAAGACGCCCGGGGTAAAGCTCAGGATCGTCGATGCGCGAGATGGCCGGACGTTGCGAGGCATGATCTCCGTGCGCGACGCCCGGGACTTCCAGGCATTCGAGGGAGCCGCAGTTCCCGACGCTGCAGGACTCGTAAGCATCCCGCTCGCTCCCGGCAGCTACACAGCGACTGTGAATGCCATGGGTTATGCGTCGCAACGGGTTGTCATAACCTCTCCCTCTGCAGAGATCCGGATTGCGATGACGCCGGGAGGACGACTCGTCATCAGATCAGCCAGCACGAGAACGGAACGGGCGAAACTCCTCGACGCGAGCGGCCGGCCTGCGTTCCGAGAGCTCAGGCTCGATCCGGGAGTCACGACGCTCGAGACTGTCGCACCCGGCAGCTACACACTGGTCGCTCTCGACGAGGCTGGCGCTGAGGGTAAGCGGGTGGCGGTGGTCGTCACGGAGGGAGTGACGACGAATGTGGATTTCTAGCTTGTTACGTCAGCAGACGCTGGCAGGCGTTGTTGTTGAGATCGAGCGCTCCGGTTAACTCGAGCGTCTCGTTGTCATCCAGACCGTAGCCGCGAGGATTCCTGGCTTCTAACTTGAGACAGCCGCCGTAGGCGGCGACAGATCCATAGCACCCGGCTTTAGCCGGGTGAAAGTCGCGTCACGAAAAGAGAGTCCGCGAACGCGGGCGAAAGAATCAGGCCGAGTGCATCTCCTTCGCCGCCGCCGTCTGTCGCCCGCATACGCGGGCTTGTGGTTTGCGGCGGATGTCTTCACCCGGCTGAAGCCGGGTGCTACGGTTCTCATGCCGCCTACGGCGGCAGGCTCGTGCTCGCGAACTTACGACTGCTATGTCGACATCTCAGACCGCCAGAACTCTCGAGGTTTCTCAAAAGGAACGCTTTTGCGACGAAGAATGTCACGTTGCGATGCTGTAAAAAATGAAACAGTTACGCATTTTGAGATCCTTCGCATTCGCTCAGGATGACGAAGAATGTGATCACGCCGGAAGGCAATGTTTCAGCCTCTACGAAGGTCGCTAGCCCGCATTTCTCACAGACCTTCGCCGCGAGACGACGGATAGCGGCCTGTCTGCTTCGTTGCACGGCAATTTCGCTCCTTGACATAGTGTCGACTATGCCTTCGTCGCAAAATCGCCGTGCGCCTCGCATCCAAGCC
>DATLXH010000062.1:0-2114 GCA_035576005.1 Thermoanaerobaculia bacterium
CGCCCGTCGCCGGCAACTCATTGGTGGCAATCCACAATCCCGGCGTCCGTGCTCGATCCGTGCGACGACCCATCGCCATGCCGGAAGTGTAGTACGTGGGATCGACCGTGTCGATCCCCTTTTAACCACGGGCTGCTAGGCGTCAACATTAGCCGATTTCCTGGCGGAACAGCCGTTGGTCTGACATGGGGGACGAATGAAGGCAGCAACGTCGCATTCGTCATACGCGGAGCGACGGCAGACGACGTGGAGAGTGCGGCTCGAAGCGCAATCTACGACTATCAGGACGGTGCAGAATGGAACGAGGTTGAGGAAGACGATGAGGACCCAGATTATGGGGCCAAGTTCTTGGGCTTCGGGAAATTGAGAATCGCTTGGAATCGGCTTTCGAAGGCAACCGGTCGCTAGAAGCGAACTACAGCTCGGAGGACTCCCAGCACGAGTGCCATGAGATCGATTCGCACCGCTCGGGCCAAGAAGAGCAAAAACCTTCGATAGACTGCCGGCGCAAATTCTAGATGAGACTCGGTGAGAGCGAAGACGTCAACTTGCCCCAGCGCCTCCCGACCACGCCTCGTGCGCGCGCCCTCACCAGGGTGCACGCAGTCAAGATTCCACGTCGCAATCTTCACCATTGTTGAAGTCGGCTGCCCAACGTTGTAAATGAGCCGCACGCCGTCGCGATTCAGCGACGCGTCGGCTCCATTTGCGTGTTGGGCGGCCGAATCCTTAGTCTCCAACGTGGTGCTGACGTCCCCCCGCGTTCAGTAGCGGGTCGGTTTAGAGTCCGGCGGTTACTTTCGCTGTGTTCGTCCCTGTCGTCAACTGGCGGGCGTATTCGGCGGGCGTCAGCCCGCCGAGCCCCTTCTTCGGTCGCTCCTCGTTGTACTCCCGTCGCCACGTCTCGATGACGACCTGCGCATGCGCCAGGCTCGTAAACCAGTGCTCATTCAAGCATTCGTCGCGGAAGCGTCCGTTGAACGATTCGATGTAGGCATTCTGCGTCGGCTTGCCGGGTTCAATCAGGCGTAACGTCACGCCGTGCGCGTGCGCCCAGTTCAACATCGCTCGACCGCAGAACTCCAGACCATTGTCCGTGCGGCGCACCTGCGGCAAACCACGCGTGACCGCGAGCTGATCCAAGACCCGCGTCACGGGCAGCCCGCCGAGGGCGCGTGCGGGCACGACGGCGACGGCTTCGGTCGTGGCATCGTCAACGATGGTCAAGCATTTCAAGACGCGTCCCTCCGCCGTCCGATCGAAGACGAAGTCCGCGGACCACACATCGTTTGGGGCCTGCGGTCGCACCAGCGGTTGTCGATCCGCCAGCGGCACTTTCTTGCGACGCCGGCGCCTCACCTGGAGACGCGCCTCGGCGTAGAGCCGGTCCACGCGCTTGTGATTCACCACGCGGCCCTCCTGCCGCAGCTTGAGGTAGATCATGCCGGCCCCGTATCGCCGGTGGCGATGGGCCAACGCCAGGATGCGGTCTCGTACGTCGCCGTTCTGATCGGGCTGGGGCTGGTAGCGCAGCGCCGAGGCACTCATGCGCACGACCGTCAGCGCGCCGCGCTCGCTCAGCCCCCGCGTGACCATCTCCCGCACCACCTCGCGTCGAGCCGGTGCGGTCACCACTTTTTTCGCAGCACCTCGCGGGTCACCTCGTTTTCTAACAGGGCGTCCGCTAGGAGCTTCTTCAGACGGGTGTTTTCGATCTCGAGCTCTTTCAGCCGCTTGGCGTCTGAGACGCTCATCCCGCCAAACTTACTTCGCCACAAGTAGTAACTCGCCTCGGAGAAGAAAGTTAGCATTCTGAGGCGCTACTATCGATCCTTGCACCACTGGAAGTTTGCAATCTCGGCGGCAGCTCTACTGATCCTGCTCGCGTTGGTGATTCGCCCCCTGTGGTGGCGTGAACCACCGGCCTTGGCGGCCAAGGCCCGTGCGCCGCTGGCGCCGCTTGCGCAGGCGTACCGCGCGTCGCCCCTTGGCCTTTCCGCGCCGGCACCAGCAGTTCGGTCGCGGCGCGTGCTCCGCAACCGCACCGCAAATGGCCTGAGGCGACTCTCCCCGCTTGTCCCGCCGCCGCCAGCGACTGCTCATACCGAATTTCT
>DATLXH010000063.1:0-15627 GCA_035576005.1 Thermoanaerobaculia bacterium
CTTCGGGCAACCAATCACGCAACGAGGGCGGCAGTAGCAACGACTGCTCGGGCATGTACTCGCGGTAACTTGTCGGCATGCCCGATTTTACCAGCCATTCGTCCTTTCTACCGCGCAGGCTCCTAGCCCGCATTTCTCACACTCCTTCGTCGCGAGGCAGCGGAGAGTGGCCTGGATGCGAGGCGCACGACGGTTTCGCGACGAGGGCATAGTTGACACTATGTCGAGGAGCGAAACCGTCGCGCAACGAAGCAGACAGGCCGCTATCCGCTGCAGCAGCAGAAGGAGTGTGAGAAATGCGGGCTAGCGACCTCGGCGGCAAAGGCGTTGTCGCGGAAGACGACGGTGGTGTCGCCGGCGAGGTAAGATCAGCCGCCCGTTCCGGACGACTCCGGTCCGGGACCCCCGACCACCATGGCTCTCAAGAAATCCGACCTCTACTCCTCCATCTGGGCTTCCTGCGATGAACTGCGCGGAGGGATGGATGCCAGCCAGTACAAGGACTACGTCCTGTTCATGCTGTTCATCAAGTACATCAGCGACAAGTACGGCAACAGCACGGACTTTGCTCCGCCGGTCACCATCCCGAAGGGCGCGAGCTTCACGGACATGGTCGCCTTGAAGGGCAAGCCCGACATCGGCGACAGGATCAACACGCAGATCATCCAGCCGCTGATCGACGCCAACGCGCGGCTGGCCCGCAGCGACTCCGCCGGCAAAACAGGGCGACTACGCGTACCTGCTGCACATCGTCCGCTCGATGAAGAGCAGCGGCAAGGCGGCCTGCATCCTGCCGCACGGTGTGCTCTTTCGCGGCAACGCCGAGGGGGTGATCCGCCAGCAGCTCGTGCGTTCGGGGATCTTGAAGGGCATCATCGGCCTGCCCGCGAACCTCTTCTACGGCACAGGAATCCCGGCCTGCATCGTGGTGCTGGACAAGGAGAACGCCGCGGCGCGCAAGGGGGTGTTCCTGATCGACGCCAGCAAAGGGTTCATCAAGGACGGCAACAAGAACCGGCTGCGGGAACAGGACCTCCACCGCATCGTCGACACCTTCACCAGGCAGAACGACGTGCCTCGATACGCGCGCATGGTGCCGTTCGACGAGATCGCCGATGCGAAGAACGACTTCAATCTCAACCTGCCGCGCTACATCGACTCTACGACGCCCGAGGATCTGCAGGACATCGACGGCCACCTGCGCGGTGGCATCCCGGAGCGCGATCTCGACGCGCTCGCCGCGTTCTGGCAGGTGCTCCCCAGCGTGCGCGCCGCGCTCTTCGAGTCGGCAGGCCGTCCCGGCTACGCCCGCCTGAAGCTCCCGATCGCCGGGGTAAAGTCCACCATCCTCGGTCACGCCGAGTTCGCCGCGTTCCAGAAGAAGGCCACGCAGCATTTCGACGACTGGCGCACCGATGCTACGAAGCTGCTCACCGCCTTCGACAAGGACGGTCACCCCAAAGCGTTGATCGAGACGCTCGCCGAGGAGCTGCTGGCCGCCTTCCGCCCGGCACTGCTGCTGGATGCCTACGACGTTTACCAGCACCTGATGGACTACTGGGCGGAAACGATGCAGGACGACGCCTATCTCATCGCCGCCGACGGCTGGGTAGCGAAGCCGGCGCGCATCGTGGAGACCGACAAGAAGGGAAAGCGCAAGGACAAGGGCTGGGATTGCGACCTGATCCCGAAGCCGCTCATTGTCGCGCGCTATTTCGCCAAGGAGCAGGCCGCGCTCGATGCGAAGCAGGCCGAGCTCGCAGCCATCACTGCCAGCCTTGCCGAGCTGGAGGAAGAGCATGTCGGCGAGGACGGGGCGCTCGGCGCACTGGACAAGATCGCCAGGGGCGAGGTCAACGCGCGCCTGAAGGAGATCAGGGGCGACAAGGAAGCGAAGGATGAGGCGGTAGTTCTGAAGCGATGGCTGGATCTTGCTGACAGCGAGACGGCGCTGCAGCGAGCGGTTAAGGAGCAGGATGCCGCGTTCGACAAGCTGGCCTACGAGAAATACGCGGCGCTGACCGAGGCAGAGATCACGGCGTTGATGGTGGACGACAAGTGGATGGCGCGCCTCGCGGCCGCCGTGCATAACGAGCTTGACCGCGTGTCGCAGACGCTCACGGGCCGCATCCGGGAACTGGCCGAACGCTATGCCACACCGCTGCCTACGCTCGTTGACGAAGTGGCGACACTCGCCGCTCGCGTGGACGAGCACCTCGAGAAGATGGGGGCGGTGTGGAGTTGAAGGCTGGCTACAAGCGGACGGAGGTGGGGGTCATTCCGGAGGATTGGCAGTGTGAGCGCGTGCGCGACGCCGCTGCGAACACCCCAAACGCGATTGTTGGAGGACCCTTTGGATCGGACCTCGTTTCCGCAGACTATGCGGCTGCGGGTGTACCGGTCATTCGCGGCCAGAACATGTCTGCGAAGCTTGTATCAGGGGACTTCGTGTTTGTATCGCCACGCAAGGCCAAATCGCTGAGTGCCAATTTAGCTTGCCCCGGCGATCTCATCCTCACGCAGCGAGGTACCCTCGGACAGGTGTCGGTCGTACCAGGCGACGCCTTTGAGAGCTATCTAGTTTCGCAAAGTCAGATGAAGGTGTCGCTGAATCGAACTCGACATGATCCGCACTTCGTGCATCAATACTTCGCAAGCCACGCAGGGCAGAAGCAGATCCTCAACAGCGCGATTCAAACCGGGGTCCCTCACACAAATTTAGGAATTCTCCGTGCGTATCGAATTCCGTCTCCACCTCTCCCTGAGCAACGCGCCATCGCGGCGGCGTTGAGCGATGTGGATGCGCTGCTGGAGGGGCTGACGCGGCTCATCGCCAAGAAGCGCGACCTCAAGCAGGCCGCCATGCAGCAGCTCCTCACCCGCCAGACCCGCCTCCCTGGCTTCCATGACGAGTGGGAGGTGAAGCGGTTGGGCGAGTTCGCAGAAATGGGAAGTGGCGGGACTCCGGCCACGTCTGTTCCTGCCAACTACGACGGGGACATTCCGTGGGTGTCCATTTCCGACATGACCAAGGGTGGGAAGGTCATCGCAAGCACTGAGCGCAACCTCACTCGTGCCGGCTTCGTGAACAGTGCCGCTCAGATGTTCCCGATCGGCACAGTTCTTTACGCGATGTACGCCTCACTCGGCGAATGCAGCATCGCCGGCATTCCGCTTTGCTCCAGCCAAGCGATTCTGGGCATTCGCCCGCAACGGCGTTTGAGCAACGAATTTCTTTACTACTATCTGACCTCCCTGAAGCCGATAGTAAAATCATTGGGCCAGCAGGGCACGCAGGCGAACCTGAATAAGGGGATGGTTCAAGACTTCCGACTGCGCCTCCCCTCCCTCCCCGAACAAACCACCATCGCTTCCGTCCTCTCCGACATGGACGCCGAGTTGTCCGCGCTGGAGGTCCGCTGCGAGAAGACCCGCGCACTCAAGCAGGCGATGATGCAGGAGTTGCTCACCGGGAGAACTCGCCTGGTATGACCGCAGCAGCACCTGCGCCCGTCTGCCGGATCATCGCAGGTCCGAATGGTGCGGGGAAAACCACCTTCGCGCTGAGGTACCTTCCCGAGGTCGCTCCCGGGACCGCCTTCGTCAATGCCGATCTCATCGCCGCGGGCCTCTCGCCTCTGGCACCGGAGCAGCAGCTGTTCGCCGCCAGCCGGTTGTTTCTGCAGCAGGTTGAACAGCATGTCGCCGAGGGGCGGGACTTTGCGTTTGAGACGACGCTGGCCGGTCGCGGTTATCTGCGCCTGGTGCGGCGCCTCCGGTCGGCGGGCCGGCGTGTGGAATTGCTCTATCTCGCGCTCCCCAACGTGGAGATGTCCCGGCTGCGCGTCGCCGAGCGGGTGGCGCACGGCGGTCATTCCATCGCGCCGGCGGACATCGCCCGGCGCTTTCCGCGGAGCCTGCGGAATCTCTTCGATCTGTATGCCGGCGAGGTGGATCATGCGCGCTGCCTCTTGAACAGCGGACCGTTCCCCGAGATGGTCTTCATTCAGGATGGAGACAAGAGGACGATCTTCAGCCAGACTGTCTACGATCAACTCGTGAAGAGGCCAACCCATGATGACCTTATCTGCCGACGACCAGCAGGCGCTTGATGCCCTGCGCAGTGCCGTGGCCGAAGCGCTCGATCGAAAGCGGCGCCTCGGTCAATACGCCGTAATCTGGCGCGACGGGCAAGTCGTGCGAATCGAACCGGAAGAGGAAGCTCCTTCCAAACCACCCGAGCACAGCGCGACCCGTGCCTGAAGGTGCTGGTGCGGATCGCTTTGAGTCAGGCGCACGAGACGGTATACGCCGATCGCACGCGAGGATGCGGGTCTGCTGACCGGGAGAACAGGGTTGGTGCAAACCGCCCGGGCCGCATGCATGGCGGCCGGGATCCATGGGCAAGCGGTTTTGACTTTCCCCGGTCGGACAGTCAACATGGTCCGCTTGGCGTCTCAAGATAAATCTAGTGATGGGGGCAGCTAAGATATTGATTTCAGGTCAGTAATAACACATCATTCAAGATCACGAACGTACCGATCGCAGATAAGAGCCTGGTCATGCCTACATTCCGCCACCACGATCTGGCCCTGCTCAATCCGGCGTTCGACTCGCCGCTGGTCGACGTGCTGACCGAGCTCGAGCATCTCCGCCGCCTGCAACTGCGCGGCACCACTCCGGCCCCGGTGTTCTTCCAGCTCAAGACCATCTTCCACATGCTGGAGAGCCTCGGTTCGGCGCGCATCGAGGGTAACCACACCACGCTTGCCGATTACGTGGAAAGCAAGCTCGACGGAGCGCGGCATCCGGAATCAGACCAGCTTCGAGAGATGGAGAACATCGAAGCCGCAATGTCGTACATCGAGCAAACCCTTCAGCCCGGTCACGCCCTTACGGAGCAGTTGATCCGCGAGTTGCACGCTCTCACCGTCCGGGAGTTGGAGCGGGAAGGCGACCCAACGCCCGGAGCCTACCGCACGAATTCTGTCAGGATCGCAAAGGCCGAACACCTGCCACCTGAGGCGATCCATCTGCCGCAATACATGCGGGAACTGGTCTCGTTCGTCAACGAAGACCGCCCTCCGAAGTACGATCTCATCAAGGTGGCGCTGGCGCATCACCGCTTCGGCTGGATCCACCCGTTCGGCAACGGCAATGGGCGGGTGGTGCGGCTTCTGACTTACGCACTGCTGATCAAGTACGGCTTCAACGTGCAAGCCGGCGGCCGCGTCCTCAATCCGACCGCGGTGTTCTGCAACGACCGGGACCGGTACTACGCGATGCTGGCCGGGGCCGATACCGGTACGCTGGAAGGGCTGGAGGGCTGGTGCATTTACGTTCTGCAGGGGATCGTCGACGAAATACGAAAGGTGGACCGGCTCGTGGACTACGACTATCTGAGCCAGACGATTCTCGCACCAGCGCTTGCTCACGCCGGCGAGCGTGGACTCATCACCAGGCTGGAGCAGGACGTGCTGCACATCGCTGCAAAAAAAGGTGTGGCCAAGGCCGCCGATCTGTCGGCTGCGCTGCCGCGCATGACGTCCGCCCAGCGCACCTATCAGATCCGCAAGCTGGTGGAGCGGAAGATGTTGCAGCCGATCCATCCGGGAGCGCGCCAATACACGCTGGGCTTCATCAACAGTTTTCTCATGCGCGGCATCGTGCGCGCCCTGTCGGCGGAAGGTTTCATTCCGCCCACACTGGACGCGCGCCAGTGAAAGCCGGGGACGCCGCAGTCGCTTGCCGGGTGATGTGCCATGGCTGAGCAACCTCGCTCCGAGCGCAAGACCCAGAACCGCGTCGTTTCGCTGTTCACCGACCCCATGCGCCTCGACTGCCTCGGCTACCGCTACCTCGGCGAGTGGAACAAGCGAGAGCACAACCGCGCCATCGAGACGGCCATCCTGCGCGAGAATCTCGCCGCGCGCGGCTACTCCCCGGCCCACATCGCCGCCGCGCTGCAGAAGCTGGAGACCGCCGCCGACTCGACCGGCATCACGCTCTATCAGGCCAACCTGCGCACCTACCAGCTCCTGCGCTACGGCGCGGACGTGCAGATTGCGGCCGGTCAGAAGCACGACAAGGTGCATCTGATCGACTGGGAGCATCTGGAGCGAAACGACTTCGCGCTGGCCGAGGAGGTGACGCTCAAGGGTGGTTACCAGCGGCGGCCGGATCTCGTCATCTACATCAACGGCCTGGCAATGGCGGTGATCGAGCTTAAACGCAGCTCGGTGGAGATCGGCGACGGCGTGCGCCAGCTGATCACCAACCAGGAGGAGATCTTCAACAAGGCCTTCTTCAGCACCGTGCAGCTCGTGCTGGCGGGCAGCGACTCGCAGGGGCTGCGCTATGGCACCACCGGCACGCCGGAACAGTTCTTCGTGCAGTGGAAGGATGAGGCACCGGATGGTGCTGCGCCCGCACCCGGAGCGCTGCTCGACCGGCCGCTAACGCAGCTCTGCAACAAGGCCCGGCTGCTCGACCTCATCCGCAACTTCATGATCTTCGACGCCGGCCAGAAGAAGGTGCCGCGGCCGCATCAGTTCTTCGGGGTGAAGGCGGCGCAGGAACGTATCGCCCGCCGCGAGGGGGGCGTCATCTGGCACACCCAGGGGAGCGGAAAGAGCATCCTCATGGTGCTCATCGCCAAGTGGCTGCTGGAGCACGACCCCGAGGCGCGCATCCTCATCATCACCGACCGCGACGAGCTGGATAAGCAGATCGAGGGGGTGATGAAGAACGCCGGGGTCATCGGCGACGAATCGCCCTCGCCGCGCATCACATTGCGAGCGGAGCTCGTGGAGAAGTTGAAGAGTCCCACGCCGCGCCTCCTGTGCGCACTCCTTCACAAGTTCGACGTGTCCGACCTGAAGGGCGATCCGCCGCAGGTGTCGGGGCGCTTCTACGTGTTCGTGGACGAGTGCCACCGCACGCAGGGCGGTGACATGAACAAACAGATGAAGCGCTGGCTGGCGGGCGCGGTCTTCATCGGCTTCACCGGAACGCCCCTGCTGCGCAAAGACAAGCAGATGACGCGGGATGTGTTCGGCACCTACATCCACACCTACAAGTTCCACGAAGGCGTCGCGGACGGTGTGATCCTCGACCTCAAGTACGAGGCCCGCGACGTGCCGCAGAGGCTCACCTCGCAGTCTGCCATCGATGCCTGGTTCGAACGGAAAACAAAAGGGCTGAACAATTTCCAGAAGGCTATCGTCCGAAAGACCTGGGCGACGCTGGAAAAACTGATGAGCGCCGGAGAGCGTAAGCAGCGCATCATCGCCGACATCATCGAGGACTTCAGCCTGAAGCCGCGGCTCAACAACGACCGCGGCACGGCGATCCTGGTAGCACCGACCATCTACGACGCCTGCCACTACCTCCGGCTGTTCCAGAACACCAGCTTCGGACAATATTGCGGGATCATCACCTCGTACGAGCCGAATCACAACGCCATCTCGCGCGAGCCGGCCAACAGCGACGAGCGCTACAAGTTCGATACATACACACTGCACGTCCTGAAGCATGGCCAGACCACGAAGCAATACGAGGACGAAGCGAAGCGCCGCTTCATCGAGGAGCCGGCGAACCTGAAGCTGCTGATCGTGGTCAGCAAACTGCTCACCGGCTTTGATGCGCCGAGTTGCACCTACATCTATCTCGACAACGAGTTACGCGACCACAACCTGTTCCAGGCCATCTGCCGCACGAACCGGCTCGATGGCGACGACAAGGACTACGGTTACATCGTCGACTTCAAGGAGATGTTCAAAGACGTTCAGCAGGCCATCGCCGTCTACACCTCCGACGAGCTGGACACGGACCAGGACAACGGCGGCGACAACAACGTCCATCTCAAGAACTGGCTGGAGGAAGGCCGGAAGAAGGTCGACGAGGCCCGCGAGGCGCTGCGTTACCTCTGCGAACCGGTGCCGCTGCCGCGCGAGGTCGAGCAGTTCCTGCGCTATTTCTGCGGCGACGCCGCCAACCCGAGCGCGCTGAACGAGACCGAGGCGCTGCGGATCTCGTTCTACAAGTCGGTGGCAACGTTCGTCCGCGCCTTTGCCGCCATCGCGCAGGATCTCGCCGAGGCTGGGTACAGCGCGGTTGAATCAGACGCGCTGCAGAAGGAGGTTGAGTTCTACGGCGAGATCCGTTCTGCCATCAAGAAACACTCGGGGGAGGAGCTGGACATCAAGCCCTTCGAGGCGGACATGCGACACCTCCTGAATACCTACATCCAGGCCGACCCGGCGGCCGGCCTTGGAGCGCTGGGCGAACTGTCGCTTACGGAGCTGATCGTGGAGACGGGCATCCATGACGCCATCGCCCGCAAGCTCAACGAGAAGGGGAAGCTCTCGCACAACGCCATCGCTGAGGGAATCATCAACAACGTCCGCAAGACGATCATCCGCGAGCAGCTCACCGACCCGCGGTTCTACGAGCACATGTCGAAGCTGCTCGACGACCTGATTGCTCAGAGTCGCCAGGGAGCGGCGGACTACGAGGAGTTCCTGCGGAGTGCCGAGCAACTGGCAAAGCAGCTGTCAGCGAAGCGGCCGGACGCTGGACTTCCCGCGGTCCTTCATGGCAACCATGAGGCCGCGGTCATCTATAACAATTTGCCCGGTATCCTCGCGCTGACGCTTGGCGCATCTCAGATCGCGGATCGTGACTCGGACTTCGAGAACGAGTGGGCGGAGCTGGCCCTGAAAATCGACCGCACCGTCCGTGAGCAGGCGCCTGCAGGGTGGAAGGGCGACCCGACGCGTGAGGCCCAGGTGCTGAATGCGCTCTTCCCTCTGCTCGATCGTAATCGCGAGGCCACGCGCAAGCTGTTCGAGATCGTGAAGAACCAGCCGGGGTATTAGGTGTCAGAGACGATCCAGCTAGGCGACATCGTCATCACGGTGACTCGAAAGGACATCAAGAACGTCCACC
This sequence comes from Thermoanaerobaculia bacterium, assembly GCA_035576005.1. GTDB lineage: Bacteria > Acidobacteriota > Thermoanaerobaculia > Gp7-AA8 > Gp7-AA8 > DATLXH01. Next base: position 8,950 of record DATLXH010000063.1, read on the forward strand.
TGTCCGTGCATCCGCCGCATGGGCGGGTGACGCTGTCGGCTCCCAAAGCCACGCGGCTCGACGTGGCCCGCGCGTACGCGATCTCCAGGCTCAGGTGGATCCGCACGCAGCAGCAGGAACTGGCCGGTCAGGCGAGGGAGACCCGGCGCGATTTCGTGGAACGCGAAACTCATCACCTCTGGGGCCGGCGGCATCTGTTGACCGTGGTCTATCGGGACGCAAAGCCATTCGTGTCGCTCGACCACAAGCGGATCAATCTTTCCGTGCGGCCCGGGAGCAATGACGCGAAGCGCGCCGAGGTGATTCATGGGTGGCACAAGTCGCTGTTGCATGCGGTGGTGCCGGCACTCATCGAGAAATGGGGAGGGAAGCTCGGGGTGAAGGTCGCCGGGTATTGCCTGCAGCGGATGAAGACCAAGTGGGGAAGCTGCAATCGCCAGGCAGGTCGCATCCGATTGAACACGGAGCTTGTGAAAAAGCCCAAGGACCTGCTCGAATATGTAATCGTTCACGAGATGGCACATCTGTTGGAGCCGACGCACAGCAAGCGTTTCGTTGAAATCCTCCAGAAGCAGTACCCAACCTGGCGCGAGGCACGGGCGGAGCTCAATGAGCTACCTCTGAGCGCGGAAGTGTGGAGGGAGTAAGGTTGAGATGGAGGTCAGCGAAGCATCCACAGGGTTCCTGGGTCGTTCACAGATGCTCTCGTCGACACGTACTTTCCGCGGTGGCGTGGCGATACCGCCAGAACAGAGAGCCAGTGGTCGCATTTCATCGCGACGCTATCTCGTGCATGAGACCCTCACCCGGCGCTAAGCGCGCCACCCTCTCCCGCGGGGAGAGGGAAAACGATCGGGCGCCGCGAGGCTGTCACCCACGTTTACGGTTATACACGCGCCGGTTCGGGCGCCGGTTCAGTCGAAGCGCTTGCCGAAGAGTTTTGCGATGACGATTCCTATCAGGTACAGAACGATCATCGGGAGCGCCAGAGCCGTCTGCGTGATCATGTCGGGGGTGGGCGTCACGATGGCCGAGATCACGAAGCTGAGAAGCACTGCGTAGCGGAACTTCTGAATGAGGAACGCGGGCGTGACCACTCCAAGCCGGGCGAGGAAAAAAATCAGGATCGGGGTTTCGAATATCACTCCTGCCGCCAGGATCAGCGTGCTCGAAAATCCCAGGTAATCGTCGACCGTGATCATCTGCTTGAAGTTCTTTCCCGTCTCAACGAAAAATTTGCACGTCGTCGGAAGAAGGAAAGTAAAGCCGAAGTACCCGCCAGCGAGAAAGAAGAGTGTCGCGAAAAAAATGAACGGCACCGCGTAGCGTCTTTCTTTCGGGTAGAGGCCGGGCGAGATGAAGAGCCACAGCTGGTAAAGAATGACGGGGGCGGACAGGAAGATCGAGGTGAAGAACGCTACCTTCATGTAAAGGAAGAACGGCGCCGTCATCCGTGTGTACGCCAGCTTGTCGCCCGGAGGGAGATGGCGCATGACCGGCCGCTGGAGTAGATCGAAAATCTCCGGAGCAAAGTTCCAGCTGAGAAGAAAGCCCACAGCCAGAGCGATGACTGAGTAGAGCAGTCTCTTGCGCAGCTCCTCTAGGTGCTCGAGGAACGACATCCTCGGCAGCTCCGGTTCTTCGAGAGAATCAGGCAGAGGTGTCGCGGTGGAATCAGCCGAAGACATGCGATTTCAGTTTAGCCCGCATTCGGAGAAGCGAGACAGGCCTCTATCCGTCGTCTCACGACAAACGTCTGTGAGAAATGCGGGCTGGGGGAGAATTGCCTCAGTGAAGTTTGTCCTCGGGGTCCACTGTGCTGAGCCGCTTCATCTCATCAACCCGGACTTCTTCTTCGAGTGTCAGCTTGAGGTCATTCGTGGCCCGCTTGAACTCACCCAGTGCTTTGCCGATCGAGCGACCGATCTCTGGCATCCGTTTTGGACCAAAGACAATCAGCGCGACTGCGAAGATGAGAATAAGCTCAGGAAATCCGAACGAACCAAGCATGATTACTCCATTGTTGAAACCGCCCTGTGAACATCACAGTTTCGATGAATAGTCCGCGCCTATAATGCGTTGGATCCGTGTGAGAGCGACTTCCCTATGGCCAATCTGAAGAAGACTGATAAATGGACGTTCCCGATGACGCTGGTCGTCGCCGTCATAGGTGCCACCCTTCTGGGAGGCATGTACGGCGACCGTCTTTTCGGGTCCCCCATTCCGACGGACTTGCAGAAGCGCCTGCGCGAGTATACCGAGGTCCTCAACGCTGCAGCGTACTGGTCGCCCGAAGAAGCAACTCCCGACAAGTTCGTCTACTCCTCGATCGAAGGAATGCTCCGGACGCTCGATCCACACTCTTCGTTCCTCGAGCCGCGCGACTACTCGGAGATGCAGGACCGGCAGAAAGGTACTTTCTACGGACTGGGCATCCTGGTTACCAAGCGAAACGATCAGGTAACCGTCATTACTCCGCTCGAAGGCACGCCCGCCGCACGTCTCGGTGTTCGCGCCGGCGACATCATCTCGGAAGTTGAAGGGGTTTCGACAGACGAGCTCCCTCTCGATGAGGTCGTCAAGCGATTGAAGGGTCCGAAGGGAAGCACGGTTCACGTGAAGATCATGAGAGTGGGAATCAAGGAGCCGATTCCTCTCACGATCGTTCGCGCGGCAATTCCGACGAACTCCATCTCGAACGTACTCATGGTGCGGTCTGACGTCGGCTACATCAGAATCAAGGACTTCACCCAAACGACTGTTCGGGAGCTGGACGACGCTCTCGGCAAACTCGAAAAGCAGGGGATGAAGAAGCTGGTGCTGGACATGCGGGCTAACCCGGGCGGTCTGCTCGACGCAGCGGTCGGAGTGTCGGACCACTTCGTCGAAAAAGGCGACATGATCGTCTACACGAAAGGGCGAACGCCCGACTCGATGATGGAGTATCTCGCTCCAGGCAAGCAGCAGAAACGAACGCTTCCTCTCGTAGTGCTCATCAACCGCGGCAGTGCGTCTGCGTCAGAGATCGTAGCCGGGGCGATTCAGGACCACGACCGCGGCATCGTTCTGGGTGAGACGAGCTGGGGCAAGGGACTTGTTCAGAGTGTCTATACCCTTCAGTACGGCGCCGGCCTTGCGCTCACGACCTCGAAGTACTACACGCCGGCAGGGCGCAACATCCAGCGCGATTACAGCTCCTTCTACGACTATTACGTTGCAGACGATTCCTCGATCGAGACTGCTGAAGTTCCATTGAAGGAACGCGCCACCTTCAAAACGGCAACCGGCCGGACAGTCTATGGTGGCGGCGGGATCACACCCGACGTATTCATGAAGCCGGCGGAGCTATCACGTGTGACTCAGTTGCTTGAGGTCAGAAGCGCGATCTTCGGTTATGCAGTTCAGTACGCGTCGGAACATCCCGAGCTGACCAAAGATGTGGTCGTGAGCAGCGCGATGATCTCGTCCTTTATCGATTACGCAGTGGCGAAGGAAATCTCGACGCAGGCTGAGATCAGGGAGGCGCTCGCACGTCCCGTGGACCGTAACCACATCGAGCGATCGCTGAAATCGGAGATCATTGCCGCGAAGTACGGCTTCGATGCTTCGTACCCACATCGTCTCGAAGGGGACCCGCAGGTTGCGCGAGCCATCGAGCTCTTCCCTGAGGCTGAGAAGCTCGCGGTGCTCGCGTCAGAAACGCGCACGAGACTCGCTCAGTCGAGAGATGCGAAATCAGACGAGCGTAAGGCTGCCGCAGCGAAGCCCCGATCAAACTGAAGATTTCGCGAGGTATGCTGCAGTCTCGCGCGCTACTGCGGTCTTCTGTCGGAGAGAAGTGCCTGCAGCGTGGCGCCCTTCGACGCGTTACATCAGTCAATGCGGCGAGACAGTCGACACTCCATGCTCTCGACGGAAAGGGAAAAGCCCTCTGCATCTGACCGTCCGGCACCATTCCTGTATCGTGTCGCGTTGACATGGTGAGGGGTGGGTGCTAACTTTCCGCCGCTTTCCACGTAGGAGAATCAACGATCTATGGCGAACCTTGGACGTAAGTACACCTGTTACAGCTGTCACACCAAGTTTTACGATCTTGGAAAGCCGGTTCCTCTCTGTCCCCGGTGCAATGCCGACCAGCGCAACGCCGAGGAGGCGCCCGTCATCACGAGCCATCGCTCGCGCAGGATTGTCGAGGCCCCTGTAGAAGAACCGGAATTTGCCTCGGAGTCTGAGAATGACAGCGAGAGCGAAGAGACGGAAGAGGTTGTCGTCGACGCGGAGAAGGAAGAGCCCGCAGACGACGATGAAGAAGACGAGTTTTAAGTAACTCACGGAGAAAATGAATTGAAAAAATCAGGTCTTTTGCTCGGATGTCTTGGCCTCTTTCTCGTTGGACTCGTCATCTTCGCGATGTTTGGCGTCGGGACGTACAACAACCTCGTGCGACTTGACGAAGGTGTGAAATCACAGTGGGCTCAGGTGGAGAATCAGTACCAGCGTCGATTTGACCTGATCCCCAACCTGGTCAGAACCGTCCAGGGCGCCGCGAACTTCGAGAAGGGCACTCTGGAAGCGGTCGTCGAAGCACGATCGCGAGTGGGACAGGTAGGGAATACTGCCGGTGGTCCACCGGGGACGGCTCCGGACCCGACGGGGAATCCGCAGGCCTTTCAGCAGTTCGAACAGGCACAGGCAGGACTCACCAGCGCTCTGTCTCGCCTGCTCGTCGTGGTGGAGCGATATCCCGAGCTCAAAGCCAATCAGAATTTCCTGCAGCTGCAGTCTGAGCTGGAAGGGACAGAGAATCGTATTTCTGTTGAGCGACGACGCTATAACGAAGTTGCGGAGCAGTTCAATGCGACCGTCCGACGTTTCCCGGCAAGTCTGATCGCCGGCTTTCTCGGCTTCCGTCCCAAGGAATACTTCAAGGGTAGTGCAGGATCTGAGAAGCCGCCTGACGTCAATTTCGATTTCAATAAGAAGTGATCCCTCCTATCGAGACAGAGCCACCCCGGGCGTTTTCAGGGGTGGCTCTGCATTCGAGCCGTGCATGAGACTCACGCTCCCCCCATGCACGCCTAACTCATGAGAACAACCCTCGCCCTACTCCTCGCCGCTGTGGTCGCAATGGGAAGCGCGAGCCCTCTGATGGCGCTCGAGATTCCGCCTGCTCCAACTCAGTGGGTTACCGACCGGGCAGCGATTCTCAGCGCTGCCGATCTCGCTCAGCTCAATGATCGGCTCCGCGCTTTCGAGGAACGCTCCGGAGCCCAGTTCATCATCTACACCTTTGCCTCACTCGAAGAGGAGGCGCTCGAAGACTTCACGATTCGCGCAGCGGAACAGTGGAAGGTCGGCCAGAAAAAGTACGACAACGGCGTCATTCTTTTTGTCTTCGTGAAAGAGCGGAAGATTCGTTGGGAAGTTGCCTACGGTCTCGAGGGAGCTCTAACCGATGCCTTCACCTCTGACGTTACCCGGAATGCGATCGCCCCCGGCTTCCAGCAGAACGACTACGCAGCCGGTCTGAAGGCTGCTGCAGACCAGATCATTGCGAGGGTCGAGAACAAGGAGGCACCGGTTCCGCGTCAGCGTCCGGCTCAGCAGACGCTAACCGGGAACGACATCATTCCGCTGATCGTCATCCTGCTGATCTTCTTTTTCGTTCTCGGTCCGATGTTCCGGCGAGGTGGAAGGCGAGGCGGCGGCGGTTGTGTCGGATGTATCCCGCTTCCCATGGGAGGTGGAGGGATCACATTCGGTGGCGGTGGCTTCGGCGGTGGCGGCTTTGGTGGTGGGGGCTTTGGTGGCGGTGGCTTTGGTGGAGGTGGCTTCGGCGGCGGTGGCGGCTTTTCCGGTGGAGGTGGCTCCTTCGGAGGCGGTGGCTCGAGTGGAGGCTGGTAAATGAAACAGGAAGAATTCCTCGCAAAGCTCGACCGTCAGGCTTTGCTCGATGCGATAAACCGCGCCGAGAATGCCTGCTCAGGTGAGGTCCGCATCCACGTTCAGCCTAAAGCCTCAGGCGGAGAGCTTCGTTGGGTCGCAGAGCGCACCTTCGAGAGGCTCGGGATGGCCAAAACTGCGTCCCGCACCGGAGTCCTGCTCTTCATCGCATCCGAAGAGCAGCGATTTGTCATCCTGGGAGACAAAGGGATCAACGACCTGGTTCCTGCTGACTTCTGGGACGAGATTGCCGCCAGGCTCACCGAGCGTTTCAAGGCCGGGGAGTTCAGCGGCGGAATCGTGGCAGCGGTAGACGCAGTGGGGGAGAAGTTGCGGACATTCTTTCCGCTCGGCCCTGACGATCGCGACGAGCTCAGTGACGAGCTGAGCATCGGGACTCACACCGACTCACCGTGATTAGCCCGCATTTCTCACAGACCTTTGCCGCGAGACGACGGATAGCGGCCTGTCTGCTTCGTTGCACCGCAATTTCGCTCCTCGACATAGTGTCGACTATGCCTTCGTCGCAAAATCGCCGTGCGCCTCGCATCCAAGCCACTCTCCGCCGTCTCACGACAAAGCTCTGTGAGAAATGCGGGTTAACCCGCATTTCTCACACTGTCATGTCGAAGTGCCGTAAACCTGTGGAAAATGTTCTCGATCGCATGATTGAGGAGGCAGTTGGCGAGTCGCGAGCGCGACATGCACATGAACGTGTGCATGTTGTGGTCGTCG
>DATLXH010000064.1:0-11476 GCA_035576005.1 Thermoanaerobaculia bacterium
GAGAGTGGCTTGGCTGCGAGGCGTACGGCGATTTTGCGACGAAGGCATAGTCGACACTATGTAAAGGAGCGAAATTGCCGTGCAACGAAGCAGACAGGCCGCTATCCGTCGTCTCGCGGCGAAGGTCTGTGAGAAATGCGGGGCTAGAGTCCGACGCGTTTACGAACTTTCACCTCCAGGCTGTTCATTTCTCCGGCATCGGTTTCATGATCGTACCCATGCGCGTGGATCAAGCCGTGAACGAGGAGGTATCGCACTTCGGTTGGAAGTGAGTGTCGCTCGTCGCGCGCCTGTCGCTTGGCCTGATCGATGGAGATCACGATGTCGCCCAGGGAGCCTTCTTCGTGCTCGCCCGGGAAAGTCAGGACATCTGTCGTTCGTTGCTTCCGGCGGAACCGTCCGTTCAGCCTTGTCATCTCGAGATCGTCAACAAATGCGATCGAGACTTCCTGGTAACGGCGCTTTCCTCCGATTTCACGGAGGCAGCGGATGACGAAAGATTCGAGTTCCCGCCTGGAGAATCTGCGAATGAAAGCTCCGGAAATGTCGACCGTCACGTTCACACGTGACTCCAGTGGGGCCCGGCGCGCCGCAGGCGCTTACGGTCGCGGGTCATTGCAAGCTCCTCGCGACCCACGCCGGACATTGGAATGCCCGGCCACAATCATCCCGGTCGCGCCGAATCAGTGGTTCCCCGGGCGATCTTTTTCCACCGCGTCGTACGCTACGACGATTTTCCCTACGAGCGGATGACGTACGACGTCGCGGTTCCCGAACTCGAAAAAGCGGATGCCGTCGACGTGCTTGAGGATCTCGTGAGCTTCCTTCAGCCCGCTTCGCTTTCCGTCCGGAAGGTCGATCTGCGTGACATCGCCGGTGATGACGGCTTTGGAGCCAAAGCCGAGTCTGGTGAGAAACATCTTCATCTGCTCGGGAGTCGTATTCTGCGCTTCGTCGAGGATGATGAAGGAATCGTTGAGAGTGCGGCCTCGCATGAAAGCGAGAGGTGCGATCTCGATGGCACTTCGCTCCATCATCTTTTCGACTTTCTCGAAGCCGATGATGTCGTAGAGCGAGTCATACAGAGGGCGCAGGTAAGGGTTGATCTTCTCAGCGAGGTCTCCGGGTAGGAATCCGAGCTTCTCACCCGCCTCGACCGCTGGCCGGCAGAGGATGATCCGCTTGATGGACTTCTCGCCGAGTGCGGCCGCCGCGGCGGCAACCGCGAGGAAAGTTTTGCCTGTACCGGCGGGACCGATCGCAAATGTGATGTCGAAGTCCTGCATCGATTTGAGGTAGAGCTTCTGCGCCATGTTGCGTGGGGTGACGATTTTCCTGAGTGCCGGCTGAATGGAGTCATCAAGGAAAAAATCGACGAGACTCGCATCGGGACGATCACGGAGAACTCTGACTCCCGTCGAAAGGTCCGAACGTTTGAGGATATGTCCGCGATCGAGGAGTTGCTGCATCTCGCTCAGCAGCTTTTCGGCCGCAGCGACGTTCTCTGCATCTCCTTTCATCACGACCTCGCCGTTGCGGGCAGAGATCTTTACTTTGAATGCGTCCTCGAGCATCCGCAGATTTTCATCCTGGATCCCGAACAACGTGGTGATTCCTTCATTGGTCAGCGTCAACGCCATCGTCGATGATCTTCCTATCGCATCTGCTCGTCAGTTGGGTCATGACTCTGCAGACAGTGCTCGTCTGCTTTGTCGCGCTCGAAAAGGGAACCTCTTCGAATGAAAATTCCGCTCGGAAGTGCAACGTCCGATCACTCGCGCGTCCGCACGATTCGTCAGGCAACCGGGAAAGAATCGCATGCTCATCATCCCGGGGCGGACGTCTCGAAGAACGTGATGGAAACCTCGCCGTAGACCGCCGATCGCTCGAGCTTGAGCCTGCCCGCAGTGACCCGGTTGAAAGGATCCGTCCCGGAGCGGTGCTCGATCGCGATGAGTGCCTCGGCGGCCAGCGGGAGCTGGGAGTCGAGAGCGCCAAGGAGCTCAGCGTATCTGGGAAAATCGTACGGCGGGTCTGCGTACACCACCGACCACTGCTCCTGGGGAACGAGTCGCTTGATTCCCGCGAAGGCATCGGCGGCGATCACCTTGATCGGAAGATTCAGGGCTGCTGAGCGCTCCCGGATCGCATCGGCGGCTTTCCTTGAAGACTCGATGGCGCACGCGAGGCTGGCCCCACGAGAGACGGCTTCGAATGAGAAGATTCCACTACCCGCGAAGAGATCCAGAAATCGCGCTCCTTCGATCCTGTCGCCGACGATGTTGAAGAACGCCTGCCGCGCTCGCTCGGAAGTTGGGCGCAGCCCATGCGCCGGGAGGGGCATGCGGCGCCCTCGCAAACTGCCACCGCTGATTCGAAGGCCCGCCATCAGTCGCGAGCAACCCGCTCGCCGCGACCCCCGATGAAGAGGTTATGAATGTCCTGGACCGTCACGTACATCCTGGTCGGCTGGCCGATCCCGATCAGCTCGACAATCTCGCCACCATTGAGAAGGCGACTTACCTCGTAACTCTTCTTGTCGTCAGCTACCAGCCGATCACCAACTTTTGGCACGTACCGAGTCATCGGATTCGTCACGTCGCGATCCTCGGAAATCGCGCGAAACAGGTCCTGGAGCAGCGCACGTTGTCTCTCCAGCTCGACCGGAAGGATGATCGCTGGATCAAAGCTGCGCTGTGACACAGCACCGCTGGTGTCGCGGATCCGGATCATGGCCGTGCCGGGCGAGCTACCGGTCAGCGATTGACCTGCCACAGATTTCAGCAGAGCGCTGTCGAGGTTCCGGATGTACGACTCGAAGGCGTCATCCGGCAGAATGACTCTCTTCTGAATCGTGCCTTCTTTCCCTTCCACCCGGATCGCAACCAATCCTCGGGCGAAGATCGTGATTCTCTGCAGCACTCCAGGATATCGAACCGTGTAGTCGACAATTGCCTGTGGCAGTTTGCCGTCTACAGCCTGAGAGCCGGTGACGTGTCTGGTACCAGCGAGCTCCGGGATCTCGTACTTTTTGAGCTGCTTCTCACGGGCGCTGGGTAGCGGGGTCATGATGGAGCCACCGAGCGGTGCTCTTTCGAGCCGGGGTGACGGGGGTTCCTGAGGATCGGTTTGCGCGAGACCAGCAAACGGATGGCCCATCAGAAGAATCAAAGCAATGAGTAAGTTTTGTTTCACGATACCCGATTGGGATTGTCCTGCTGCGCTCCCGATGAACGTTCTTCAAGATACTGCAACCCGAGATTGCGCGCAAAACTGGCGGACGCGCTCTGCGCGATCTGCCCCAGCGCGAGTGCGTAGCGGGTCTCCCGAAGTGCGCGGCCGAGGTGGGGCCCCGGCTGGAGCCCGAGACTTTCGACGTCGAAGTCGAGTTTGACATTCTGGAGCGAGCGGAGCGGTTGCAAAGCAGAGACGAGCGCAGGGAAGAGGGCTTCCACCATCGCAACAGTCTCAACAGCTGCGCGGTCCAGGATGGAGAGTGACTCTCGGCCGGGTGACGCCTGGTTCAGCTGTGCCGCGAGCTGCATCGCGGTCGGTCTGATCGATGCGAGATTTCGTCTTCGCCGGTCGGATAAACCCGAACCGGTGAGATTTTCCTGTTCCGGATTGTCGATCAGGAACGACAGGAACAGAATCTCGGAGTCTGCATCAGGCCATGAGCGAGAGGCGGTTTCCAATCGATCCAGCTCCGGGCGCGAGGGGGAGGCTGCGGATGAGAGAAACGATTTCAAGGCCCCAAAGCGCGTGAAGACGTCCAACAGAGCGGCGACTCCTGATTCACGGAAGGCAAGAAAAACCTCGCGCCAGACTCGTTCCCTCGACAGAGAGGTCAGGGCGTTGGAACTGATCGCTGCGATGAGCAGCGCCTCAGTGTGCCGGTCGAGAGCGAAGTTGAATCTGGCTGCGAGACGAAGCGCGCGCAGAATGCGTGTCGGGTCGTCGAAAAAGCTTGCGTCATGCAGGATGCGAATGATCCCCGCGTCGAGGTCTCTTTCCCCTCCCCACGGATCATGGATCTTTCCAGCGGTCAATTCGACAGCGATCGCGTTGATTGTGAAGTCGCGGCGTCCCAGGTCGTGGCTCAGATCGTCAGCTTCCACCTCGGGAAGGGCGCCGGGATGTGTGTAACGCTCGGATCTTGTGGTTGTGATGTCGATCGCAATCCCATCGCTCAGTTCCAGCTTGTGGGTCAGAAAACGGGGATACGACGTGAGCTGTCCGGAGAGTCGCGCGGCCAGCGCCGCGGCGAACGGTTGTGCGTCGTCTGCGACTGTTAGATCGAGATCGCTGAAGCTCCGTCCCAGCATACGGTCACGTACCGGCCCGCCGATGACGTACACGGGCGAGAGGTTTCGCGACGCCAGATCTCTGGCCGCTTCGAGAATCGTGTCGAATGGCTCTCCGAGATGAGAGAAGAGCTCAGGCATCGGTGATCCTCCGGTAGAGCGCGAGCAGTGCACTCGACCGCTGTGTCGGGCTGAATTGAAGCCTGCGGGAGGCAGCGTGGATGGCTTTCTCACTGGACTGATCGTGCCGGAAGAGCGCAGATGCAATCGCGTGAGTGAGCTCATTCGGGTCCCGCGGCACCAGAAATCCTGCGCGCCCTTCATCCAGCCTCAGCGAGTTGATCGTCGTGCGGGCTGCCACGACAGGAGTCAGCGTGGCTAAAGCCTCCAGGACCATGCCGTCCAGATCATCCTCTTCTGCGGGATCAACCCAGACGTCCAGGCTTGCGAAATCCGCGACGTCGGGCGGATTCTCGAAGAGCTCCCACTCGAGATCGTCGCGAAATCGCTCCAGACGCAGATAGGTTTGTTCGCAGATCAGCTTGATCGAATGGCGACTTCCTTCGTACGTCCCGATCCGGATAGGCGAGCGGCTCGCGCGAGGACCAGGGGCCAGCAGAAAGCGCGGGTGTACGGCTTCGGGGATCGGCGTTTCTCCCCATGGCCTGGTGAGCGCCGCGGGCTGTCTGGCTTTGTTCCAGCCGAAACTCGATTTCTTCGGAGGCGTGGGGGAGATGTACGGAATGGCGAGCTGTTTGAGTGCGGCCACGGGCATGGCTTCGCCGTAGATGTGAAGCAGTGAAACGCCGAGGGTGCGTAACTCCGATGCCCATCGGTCGAACGGCAGCGGATTGTTGAGCTGATCCGTAATAGTCGATTCGTCAACTGATCGCCAGAAGTGCACAGGGAGTAATCCGGCCATGACTTCTCTGTCGATGAGTGCGGCATTCTGCTCGTAGCGCGAGGCATCGTGCAGAAGCAATTGGCCGATAACCATGCGTTGATGGTAAGGCAGACGAGGACATCACATGCATGGACATGACACTGTGAGAAATGCGGTGAGGAGAATCGTGAACGCCCCCAGGACCAGGGGTGGTCGGGTTGACTTCACTGCGCATCCTGTACATCCGGCACGGCCACGGGCCGGGCAGCTGGTTGCAAAGTGCTAGAATGTCAGGCTCTGAAAACGATGGAAAAGCAATGTGTCGCGGTGTTTTCCGGGGGATCAGACCTCGTCGAGCGTCTGCGGAAAAGCTGCTCCGATTTCGATTTCGATCGGGATGAGGACAGTCGAGTTGCCGTGGTCGATCGCCTTGCTGCGTCCGACAGCATGGCTGACGCTCCTCGTTTCCTGAGCAGAATTCTGCTGGGCGCGGATAGTGAACCTCGGCTGCAAGGTGTTGTGAGGCGTACGGGTGACCTTCTGCTGGATCGCGACTACTTCCTTGAACACGCTCCTGAGATGCTCTCATTTGCCTGCGAGCTCGCCGCGAGCCGTGTTGCCGCTGAGGAGCTCAGCGCCGAGCTCGAGCTACTTCACGAGATGCAACAACTCATGCGCCTGGGAGACTCAGCGGTTGTATCCGAGAAGATTGTTCGACACGTCCTCAGTCTTGCGGGAGCGAAGCGAGGGAGGCTTCTCCTTCACGATCCGAAAGTGGAGCGTTATGTAGTCAGCTTTTCGACCGAGAGTCCCGAAGCTGATTCGAGCGAATTTCTTCCGGGAGTTGATGCGGACGGTCTGCAGACCGCTCTGTCCGCCCCCGGTGCCTTTGCCCTTTATCCAAGGGAGGGTAATCACAGGCAGCTGATTGTTCCGCTTCAGGTTGGAGAGGACATGATCGGCGTTCTGATCGCTCTGTTCGATGGCGACGAGAGCGTCGATATGCAGGCTGCCCAGCGGGCTGTCATTTATGTACGGCGCGTGAGCGGAGCGCTGGGAAACATCTATCAGCTGACTCGCAGCCGCGACCTGGCGATGCGCGACGATCTCACGAAAGCTTTCAACCGCAGGTTTTTCGAATCCTATCTCGACGAGGAGAGCGAGCGCTCGCGACGGTACGGAACCATCTTCACCGTGATCTTCCTTGACCTCGATGATCTCAAGCGGGTGAATAATCGTCATGGCCACCTGACCGGTTCCCGCATGCTTCAGGAGGTCGCCCGACGAATCCTCGACGCCGTGCGCGGTATCGACAAAGTCGTCCGATTCGGGGGAGACGAGTTCTGCATCATCCTTCCACAGACCGACCAGCATCAGTCTTTCGCCGTAGCGGAACGGGTTCGACGTGCCATTGCTGAAGAGCCGTTCCGGCTGGAGAACGACCTGAGCATCGCGATCAGTGCGAGTTTTGGAATCGCGACGTACCCGCTTCACGCAGTTACCAAAGAAGAGCTGATCAGTGCCGCGGATGCGGCAATGTACCGAGTCAAGTCGACGACCAAGAATGCGATCGAGATTGCCGCGGACCCCCCAACGCTCGTAGAAAAAAAGCAGATGACTCTGTGATTACTCGAGGGCCTGTTGCTCAACTCCCCAAAAGAGCGCGTCATCCTGAGGAGCGCTTCTGCGACGAAGGATTTCAAGATGCGACGCTGTGAAATCGATGAGTCACGCGTCTTGAGATCCTTCGCTTTCGCTCAGGATGACGGGTCGCTGATGAAAGTGGAGTCATGCAACAAGCCCGGGAGCGGGAGCGGGCCAGGCGGGATAGCTCCTTCTTCAGCGAGCGGTCCTTGAGCGAAGACCTCAGCATTCAGGGGTCACTCTCTGAAACGACCGTGCCGGACCTCTGCCGCTCGCTCCTGCGCAGCAGCGAGACGGCGATCCTGACCCTTCAGGCCGAGGGGCGTCACGATTCCATCTACTTCAGGGAAGGTCGGATCGTTTTTGCCTCGACCTCGGATGCGGACACGGGAGTGGCCGAGGTTCTGCTCATGTCGGGCGAGCTGAATCTCCAGCAGTACAACGATGCGATCGACAACAGTTCCGGTTCCAAACGGATGGGGGCCGTGCTTTGCGAGCTCGGCTATCTTCGTCCTGAGCACCTCATGCGGGCGGTCGAGCGGCAGGTGACGAACATTGTGATGCAGTCCCTCACGTATCGGAGCGGCGATTACACGATCGAGTTCACCTCAGGGTTTGCAGGCGACATCCTCGAGCTTTCACTCAGCAGTGAACGGCTGCTGATGGATGGGGTTGGAAGAATCGAAAACTGGTCCCTCATTGCGCGCGGAATCGGAAAGATGGGGAGGCTCCTGCGGCAGGCGGAGGGAGCCGATGCCAGGATGTACCAGTTCGATGTGTCGGAAGAGGAGAGTCACATCTACTCACTGATGGGTACGGCGCAGAAGGTCGAGTCGCTTTGTGAGCTGAGCTACCTTTCCAATTTCTCAACCTGCCGGACCATCTGGTCGCTGCTGGCGGGAAACCTGATCGAAGAAGCGGAGATCCAGGAGATCAGCGAGACTCGGGCGGCAGAGCGAGGAGAGTTCGAGCTGGTTTCCGACGTCGAACTCTACAACACGGTCTTCCAGAAGATCTTCAATCTGGTTTTCCAGCGCATTGGAGACCATACCTATGATTTCATCGACAGGGTCGTCATTCATCTGTCCCCTGAGACTCTGCCGTATCTGAGCGGAATGAGTCTCGTGAACGAGGGGCGGGTCGATTTCGACCAGTTGCTCAATAACCTGATTGCCTCAGGCTCGACTGACAAGAGGGCCGTCATCATCAGCGTGCTCAACGAGCTTTTGTATGGCTGGCTCTTCGAGATCCGCTCCGAATTCGGAACTTCGCTGGAGCGCGAGACTTCGGAGATCATGGCCATAATCCGGAAGGCGTGAGTGGCCTGAAACTCAACGCATCATTTAGCCCGCATTTCTCACAGACCTTCGCCGCGAGACGACGGATAGCGGCCTGTCTGCTTCGTTGCAAGGCAATTTCGCTCCTTGACACTGTGTCGAGAGCAACCGGGGCGGGTGTAGGGACGCAGGGCCTGCGTCCGGCACCCAGACATTCGTATCAGGAATTCTGCATCCCGACATGAACCCTCGTCCAAAGCGATGGCCGACGACAATCTTTTCGGTCGGGACAGGGTACCGGACGCACGCCGTGCGTCCCTGCGCTCGCATTCTGTGAGAAATGCGGGCTAGTGCTGTCCCGCAACTCTGTGAGAATGCGCGCTAGAATGAACTCATGACGCGCTCGTTTCTCGTCTCACTTCTGCTGCCGCTCCTGCTCATCGGATGTGCGAGCGGGCCGGTAACGAGACCGAATGCTCGAGAGTGGGGCGTGCTGGAGGCGGAGTATCGGCTGATCGAGTCTCAACGCCGCGCTGCTCCCACGCCTTCAAACCGCGCTTCGCGCAGAGAACAGATCGAGGTGCGGCTGGCCACCCTCAGGAAGCTCGAGGGCTCGTACACGCTCTTCATGGAAAGGCTTCGTGAATATCATGCTCGCACTTCCGATCCCAGAGCGGCTTCCCTCTACGCGTCCGAGAAGGTCAGGCTCGGTGACGAGTATGCCGAGCTCCTCTCCAGGTACGATCGCGCAATCGAGATGTACAACAGTGCGCTTCTCATTGATCCCGGAAATGTGGGAGCTTCCCAGCGTCTGGCGCAGACACGGTTGCGCAGGTATGTCGATCTGGGCCGATTCTCTTCCGTAAAAAACGGGATGAAGGAAGAGGACGTTCGCGGAATTCTGGGGATGCCGCGTGAAGACTGGATCAAACAGATTGTTCAGAAGGGTAAGGTGTATTCCGTCTGGATTTATCCGAAGGAGGACGGTGGCGCCTGCGCCGTTTACTTCGATAACAGCGTCGTGTACTTCATGAACTGGAACGCTGCCGCGACGCGACAAACCGGGTAAGGCCGGGTCGTTCCGGCAATTGATGGAAGGGGAGGGTGGGACAATGGGTGAAGAGGGACGCGATGACTCATCGCATTACGAAGTTTCGCTGACGGCAACACAGGCCTTCGCTGCTTTCCTGCTGCTGCTGGGGTCTCTGGGTGCCGCGTTCGCCTTCGGCATCATGATCGGCAGGGACGGAGCCGATGACCGCCTCGTTGTGCGTCACGAGCCGTCGGTCATCAACGAAGGCACGGCTCGATCGGACGCCAACAGAATCGTCGAGCTGGGCGTGAACACGACCGCGGCCGGAGGGGAGATATCGGCCTCAGACTCAGGGTCCGCTATCGTTGAAGGATCCGGGGCGACCCCGCCCACCGAGACAGGAAATCCGGCAGAAGGCTCCGCGCAGATAGCACCCGCGGACGCGCAGGCGGGCTCGATCGGTTCTGCTGCGCCGCCTGCGAATATAGGTGCCACCACTCCGCCGGCACCCTCGGCCGGCGGCACTCCCTTTTTCGCTCAGTTGATCTCGACAGCGGAAGCGAAGACGGCCGAAAATCTCGCCGCGCGACTCATCGAAGGAGGATTCACGTCCGCGTATGTCGAGCGGGTCAACAGCGAGCGTGGGCTCACGTATCGTGTGCGCGTGAAGTTTCCTTCCGAGGGAGAGGCGCGGGCTGCAGTGCCGTCGCTTCGCCGTTTCTCGAGCGGAGATATCTGGATCACTCGATAGCTCGCGCCACGCCTCGATGAGGAACCGGGACATGGCGAGTAGAAGGCTTTTGGACGATCACCGGAAGTCTCCAGGTCCTGCAGGCAGGGCATCGCGGCACGAGGTGCGTATCATCCCGGCGTTCTACATTCCGCATTTTTCCCTATAAGATGCGCCTCGAAAACGCCTCACACCCGACGAGGTCTGCAGCCGCGGCCTCGATAGACGCCGGCTCTAACAGCGCGGAGATGGTCACGGTACCTCGGCGTCCGCGGAGGCTGGATGAGGTTGCTGGAATGGAGAACGATTAGATGGCAACTGAGGAACAGGTTCGCGAAGCGCTCAAAGGTGTGAAATTCCCGGGCCTGTCCCGCGACATCGTCGCATTCGGATTCGTGCATGAGCTCAAGGTTCAGGGCGACGATGTCAGCTTCGTCCTGAGATTCCAGACTGACAACCCCGCCGTCGGTAATCAGATCGCCGCCGAGGCAGAGGCGGCAATTCGACGTCTGGCCGATGTGGCAAATGTCAGAATCTCCCTCGAGGTGACTCCGAAAAGTGCGATCTCTCCGAGCTCGGGGAGCGGATCGATCCTGTCTGATGTCACCTACAAGATTGCAGTGGCATCTGGCAAGGGAGGCGTCGGCAAGTCGACCGTCTCAACCAACCTGGCTCTCGCGTTTCGCGCCCTCGGGAACAGCGTCGGACTGCTCGACGCTGATATCTATGGCCCTTCGCAGCAAATGATGCTCGGGATTCAGGGGCGGCCGCAGGTTGACGAGTCTGACGAGAAGATCATCCCGATGGAGCGTCACGGGATCAAGACCATGTCGCTCGGGCTGATCACAGATCCCGACACGCCCGTTATCTGGCGCGGACCGATGGTAATGAAGGCGCTTGACCAGTTCCTGACTGACGTCAAGTGGGGTGTGCTCGATTACATGGTGCTTGATCTTCCTCCGGGGACAGGGGACGCGCAGTTAACGATCACGCAGAAAGTCCCTCTCACTGGTGCCGTGATTGTCACGACGCCGCAGGACGTAGCGCTCATTGACGCCCGCAAAGGGCTGGCAATGTTCCGGAAAGTGAGCGTGCCCGTTCTTGGCATCATCGAGAACATGAGTTACTTCATCTGCAGGCACTGCGGCGAGCGAGAGGAGATCTTTGGACACGGCGGCGGACGGAAGACCGCAGAGATGCTGGGTGTCCCATTCCTCGGCGAGGTGCCGATTGATCCTCAGGTGGTAGTAGGTGGAGATACAGGCGAGCCGATCATCAGTCTCAACTCCCAGTCTGCGGCAGCGATTGCTTTCACCCAGATCGCAAAAAGGATCGCTGATGTCGTGGAAGGTGGAGCGGCGAGTACGGGTGCCGGCGGACATGACCATCACCACGCTCACCGCCATTGAGTGTTCCCTATGTCGTCGAAGGTTAGTGTTGGCGATGCCCTCTAATGCACACACACCCTGAGTTCAACTTTGAACTGCAACACTGACGTGTGGTGATGATACATCGTTCGGGGGGGTTGTTCTACGCTGCAGTCGGTAGTGAGGCGGCACAGTGGGCCTTTTGCTTTTTCCCTGCTGCAGCCTTTCGTCCGGCGTC
>DATLXH010000065.1:0-27934 GCA_035576005.1 Thermoanaerobaculia bacterium
CGATAATCTCCTATTATCCGTGGACGCTATATTGACACGGGTCCGACTATTAACCGTCGCTCGACCGCGCTACGGGTGCCGGTGATCGTGACCTACTCGACGTCATGAAGATTTGAAGTCATAATACAATCAAGCATTAACGTATTGGTTATGTCTGCAGAGCGTTACCGTCGTCCCGACGTCGATATCGACTCACGAGAGGGGAAACCTGATAGCCGGTCGCGCCGCGATGACCCGCTTATTACATCGGAATCGTACGCAACATCTGGCGTCGCCAAAGTCTTCGATGACCGTGCGCCAAGATATTCGCCTGCGACACAATCAATCGTAGACCTGCTTGGCCCGATCGACGCAGATGCAGTTGCGCAAATGGATGCGTATGCCGAGTCCATGTTGCCAGGCGTCTTGAGGGGAAGTATCCGGTTGAACACAGCAGGCGAGAAAAGGCTGGCAGAGTTGCGTGTACATTTCTCGAGCGAGTTAGATGAACTCGGTAAGGGCGTAGCGGCGGCCGCCAGCGTCACCCAGCACGTACTCACTTCAATTGTGCGCCGTCGAGAGAGAGTCGACCGGTTGAACGGTATTGCTACGAAGGAGGTGCTAATGGTGCGGGCTCTGCGCTATATGAACGCGTTCGCACTTAGGAAGTTGCGAAAGTACGCGAACACTGCAAAAGTCAGATTGAATGCGTATCAGGAAGCGGAACGAAACCTTCATCAGCTCATGGCCGCTGAGGCTCTCCGCACGCATCTCGAGACCGAACTCGCGGCGTATCGCGTCTGGTCGCACGGAGAGGATTCCACCTTCGAGACATAGTTCAGGCGAAGCGCGATCAGACTTCGTACGTGCCACCAGAGAATGTGAGCGATTCTGCGCGTACCAGACGTGCGATTCGTAACTATCATAGCAATTGATCACCTGCCACAGAGAGTTCATCGAGTTTGTAGTTCCAGCGAAAGACTACGGGAGCATCGTTGATCTCGCGCAGCCCAAGCTCGATCCGATTCTTGAGCTCTTCCTTCGATTCAACTCGGATTCCCCGAAGGATGCTTCTTGCGAGCTTTGAAAAAAGGTTTCGATCAGATTCAGCCAAGATCCGTGCTTCGGTGTGAAGATGAACCCGAACCGGTTGGGCCGAGTTGCGAGAAACGCCCTTGTCACCTTCGATACGTGCGCCGAGTGATTGTCGAGAATGACGCGGATCTTTGTTTTCTCGGCGTAGTACGTGTCAACCATCCGGAGGAAGTCGATGAACTCGCGGCTCCGATGACGTTCGGTAACGAGTCCATGTACGTAGCCAGTTGACAGATCGAGACCGGCGAGTAGCGACAGCGTGCCGTATCGAACATACTCGAACTCGCGCGAGTGAGTCGGGTGAATTGATGGAACGGGAGGCAGGTCCGGACCCGTGGTGCCGATTGCCTGAATCCCTGGGTTTTCATCGTAGGAGAGAATCGCAATATCGGACTTGCCCTCGCTGCTCCGTAGTAGCTCAACCTGCCTGCATACGAATAAAACCTGCATCATCTTGGCGTCGACGGCGGGGTCTCGCCGCTCAAGGTAGTAGCGCACTTTGTGAGGCCGAAGCTCATGACTTGCCAGAATTTTCGAAACGGTTCCACGCGCAAGCTTTTGGAGTGAAGAGTGTCCTGCCTTCAGACAACGATCCCGGATGTGCTGAGCCAGCAGGGAGGTCGTCCAGAGCTCGGACGCGTATCCGAGGTCCTTCGGCTTCTGGCAGGCAAGTGCAACGACCCACGCGACCGCCTCTGGGGGTTTCTCCGGCCCCGGTACTCGTGGCCCTCGCGAAAGCACTCATCGTCACCACGGATGAGCTCCTTGGTGTCAAGCGCGCCCCAAAGCCAGACGCTCGCACCGAGGATCCCGAGACCCGGCGTCTGTGGAGAAAGTTTCAGCTCGTCTCCACTCTCCCCGACAAAGATCAGCGCGCCGTCATCCGCCTCATCAACTCCCTCGCCGGCTCGGGCTAGCGACCCGTCAACTTCGACCCGCTCGTGCGGGCAAGAACCAAAGGCCTGGCACTCTTTATACTCTCGAGACTTCTCCGATTTGAAGTTGCCCCGGTTTGGTGGACACCTGATGATGTTGGGAGGAGTCCACGATGGGAAAGACAAGACGGGAAGAGTTTCAGCGGCAGATGATCCGGCTAGTGCGAGCCGGGCGAACGCCTGAAGATCTGGGCAGAGAGTCGAGCCGTCGGCGCAGTCGATCCGGAACTGGGTTAAGCAAGGCGAGCTTGATGAGGGAAGCCGGACCGACGGACTCAAGACCGAAGTTCGTCGGGAGAATGCCCGGCTCAAAGAGGAACGCGAGATCCTCTCAAAAGCCGCGGCCTGGTTCGCTCAGGAGACCCAGAGCAAACCGAACGGATCTTCACGTTCGTGAGAGTCAACCAGGCCGAGTATTCGATCCGTGCAATGTGCCGGGTTCTCGAGGTCTCACCGAGCGGCTACTGCGCATGGCGTTCGCGCAAGAGATCGACAAGAAAAAGCGAGGACGAAAAGCTTCAGTTAAGGGTAAAAGCAATACACACAGTGTCGCGACAGACATACGGGGTGCCAAGGATTCACGCAGAGCTCAAGGCCGAAGGAACGGCAATCGGCCGCAAGCGGGTTGCTCGCCTGATGAAAGCATCGGCTTTGGTCGGGGTGACCCGTCGCAAGCGGACGATCACAACCCGGCGCGACCGCTCCGCACAATCGGCTCCCGACCTGATCGATCGCCAGTTTGTCGCCGCCGGTCCGAATCAGGTCTGGGTCGCCGACATTACCTACATCCCGACATGGATCGGCTTCCTCTACCTGGCTGTCGTTCTTGATGTGTGGAGCCGGAAGACCGTAGGCTGGGCGATGGAGTCGCATCTGCGAGCGTCGCGCATCACCGGTGCGTTCGATGGCCCCTTGAGCAACGCTCATCGGCCGACGGCGTCCTGCATCACACCTATCAGGGCTGTCAGTACACCTCGATCGAGTTTGGTAAACGATGCTGAGAGGGCGACCATCGATGGGATCGGTCGGCACTGCTACGACACGCAATGTGCGAGAGCTTCTCTGCAACGCTCGACTGCGAGCCTTATCGACCGAATTCCTTCCAAGATTGCGACGAAACCCGCACCGCGTTCTTCGACTTCATTGAAGGTCGCACTAGCCTACGAATAAACCTGTTGTTTACCCAACACCCCGCTCCCTATATCCTTCCGGCTGTTGTTCCCTTTCAATCGACTCCGTCACCCTGAGCAGGGACCCGCGAAGAATGATCGCCGCCTATCACCAGAACTTCGCCCCGACGGAGCCACCTAAGGGCTACGAAAGAGTTGAAGAGCTGTATCGGCTCTTCTTCAACCTGATGCTCTATCTTTCGTCGCAACGATTCAAGGTTCCCGAGACCGATGCAGAGAGTCTGATTCATGAAGTCTTTCTCAGCTTTCTCGCGCACTCATCAGAAGTGCGCGATCCGCGAGCCTGGCTGGTGGGGTCCATCTGCCACGCCAGTCGGCATTACTGGCGTGGGAACGGACGCACAGAGTCGATCTCCGACGAGGTCCTCAAACGGGCCGATCCATCCGCACCTGAGCTAGCCGACACAGTGGCGACAAGGATCTTGGTGCAAGAACTTCTATTCCATCTCCACGAAAAATGCCGTCACACGCTGCGTCTCAAATACTTTGAAGGTTGCTCAGCGATCGAAGTTGCTCGGGAGCTCGAGACAACGCCACGATACGCGGAGAAGCTCATTCGCAAATGCCTCAAGCGCGCCCACCAAATCTACCTGGACCTCAAGGGGAACAAGCGGTGAGTGACATCCACTATGACGACGAGACACTGATCGAGTTTTTCACGACGGGCGTGTCAGAGCCAGCTGATGTGCAAGAACATGTGAACAGTTGCCGACAGTGCGGTGCGTTTCGCTCGTCTTTCGAGACATTTGCCGTCGCTCTGGCCGATCCCGCGGTGTGGCAGACGAACACCGAAGTGCTTTTTGCCCTTCCGAAAGAAGCCAAACTTCAGGAAGTTCGCGAACTCGCCTCTCGATTCGACGCTGAGGAGGCCGATGCGGACGGTGAGATCTCGACGATCGTCGGACGCCCTTCATCGGAATGGCGTTCTCGTTTCGCCAGTTCAGCCCCGCTGCATACAGTCGGCGGGGTTCGAAAACTCATTGCAACTGCGCATGAGATGGTCGATCACAATCCGACAGACGCCATGATCCTCGCGTCAACGGCAACGGCACTCTGCTCGAAACTCCAAGGGATCTGCTATCCGCAAACCATTGCCGCCGACCTGATGGGGACAGCTCTTAAGGAACAGGCGACTGCCCTTCGCTATCTGGGCCGATACGAAGAAGGACTCGTTTTACTCAAGGAAGCCGAAGCTTGTTTCTATCGCGGCTCAGCATCGCTTGCCGACCTGACCGATCTCGACTTTCAAAGGGCCTGTCTATTATTTTACGCAGAGCGGATCCCCGAAGCGATTCCAATCATGCGCAGGGCGGCCCTCGCTTACAGGCAGCTTGGCGATTCGAAACGGTTCCAGCAGACGAGAGCTCTCGAAGCTGCGGCGGCGCTGAAAACTGGAGAGGTGAGAGGGGCGATCGCACTCTGGCTGTCGCTGGTAGATGGTATAGCACTCGAGTCTGATCTCGACACTCTGGCAACCACGCTTGGCAATCTCGGCCAAGCGTATTTGATGCTCGCGGATTTTGAGGAGGCGGGCAAGTATTTTCACCAGGCGCTCCAGCTCCAAAAGGAGCTAGGTCTTCAGCCGCATCTTATGCGGGTCCGCTGGGGACTCGCACGAACACTGGTAGGTACCGGAGAATGGGAAGCCGGGCTTGCGCGCCTCCGCGAGACGGCCGTGGAGTTCGAACAGGCGGGGATGTTCTCAACGTCCGGCCTCGTCAAGCTTGAGATCGCTGAGTTGCTACTCGCTATGGGTAAGGGCCCGGAGGTAGTAGCCGTCTGCAGCGATCTGGTCCAGCAATTCCGCGCAGCAGGAATGGCGACGAGCGCGATAACCGCGGCTGCGTACCTTCAGGAAGCAGCATCGTCAGGACACGTGACGGCCGCAATGTTCAAGAGCGTGCGCGAGCGTCTCGAGGACGTTCCTTCCCTTCCGAAATCAAGGTCGCCGAAAACCAGCTGATCCCAGCCTGAACTACGCGGGGGCAAGCCCCCGCGGATCCAGCACCAACCCACCCCTCACTTGGTGAACAGCTTCAGTTGTTTGAGTTGGGCGATGTGACGCTCCTCCTCGACGAGCTGGTTTCGGATGTAGCGCTGGATGACCGCTTCGTTCACGCGTCTGATCGTCTCTGCGAAGTACGACGGGGACCAGAGCTTGCCGCCCCAGAAGTACGTGCGGCGGATGGCGGGGTAGCGGCGGAAGAACTCGCGGGCGCTCACGCTCTTCAGGATCCGCATCGCTTCGGAGACGGAGCGGGTGGGCGGGAGTGCAATGAGCGCATGGACGTGGTCGGGCGGAATCTCGAGCTCGATGACGGTCATGTCATAGTCGTAGGCCGTTTTGACGAGGATCTGCTTCAGGACGGTGCGGTACGGCTCGTCGAAGACCTTCCGCCGGTACTTCGGGGTCCAGACGAGGTGGTATTCGAGCCTCGTGACGTGATGTTCAGCCCGTTGGAGTTCCATCTCGATGGATAGCGTAGCCCCGCGAGAGAGGCGACGCTATCCATCGCGGGGGCAAGCCCCCGCGGTTTTCGCTTCGCTCATCTAAAAACTCGCCAGCGGAGTCAAGCGAAAGGCGAGCAAAGTGTCGTCCTCCCCTAGAGAAACACGTGTCACTCACGGGTTTCCCGCTCGCTGCCGCGATTAGGTCATCCCGAGCGAGCGGGCGAGGCTCTTAATGTCTACCCAACCACTACCTCGGGCTGGGCATCGCCACGTCCTTTTTCAGGTGAATCAGAAATATTACTTCGAGGGGGGTAGGGAAATGGTCGTTTCCGTCACTCCCCTTCATGAGGGCGCCCTCTCAACTGATACCCGAAACATCACCGGTACGAGGAGAGAGGCTCATGAACAGTGTCTGGAAACGATCGATTACCACGTCAACCATCGCAGTTGTCCTTGCTACAGCTCTATTTACTCAAACGGCGCAGGCAGCGCCACGCGATAAGAATTCAACGCTTGATCGCCAAACTTTCGACCGAACGGTAGATCGGGTTGCAAGAGCGGTCCGTCCGATCATACGGAAGACGCTCAAACCCTTGGGTGACATCATGCTCCCCAAGGGCTAAAGCAACCCGCTCGACTTCCCCGATCTTCTGAAGAGTTGCTGTTAGTCCACGGACTCTTCGTGCCGTGGACTACAGCTAATGCTCTGGCAGGCCCGTCGAATTGGTGACGGGCCTGCTAGCAGGCGATAACATTGATGCACTGCTAGGAGTGGAACGTTGTTCGTGGCTGGTTCGTCCACATCCAACCGGATTTCAAGCCTCTGGCTTCACTCTCGAGACGCTTGTGGCACGTAAGCCCTTCCGTTCTTCACCACTATCCGTCGAACGACTTCTGCGATCGACGTAGTGACTCCGGTCCCTCGCGATGAGTGGCGCGGTAAGTATGCGGGGTACACTTCACCTTCTTCATAAATGCACGGAACATTGTCGCTCGCGTCCCGAACCCCGCTCGGTAGGCTATCTCAGTGAGAGAAAACTTCGTACTTGTCAGAAGTAGCTCTACGTGGGCAAGCTGTCGTTCCTTGAGGATTTTTGAGGGCGGAGCTCCCGCGATTGCCTCGCAGGCGCGCGTAAGTGTTGACGGGGTCACGCCGAGACGCTGGGCAAGTTCAGAAGCTCGAGCGACGCTTCTTGCTGCATAGCACTCGCTGAGGTACTCCGTAATGACAGAATCCAATGAAAAGAAATCAGAGAAGGCATCGGGAGAACCCATACACGAGTGGGAGTGACGCAGTAGCCCATTTTCCTACCCCCTGAATGTCCGTATCAGCAAGATCGCAAGAAATGACACCACGAGTTGCACCGTACGGCGAACCCTATTCGCCGCTCAAAGCACTCACGAAGGTGTCGATCGAGAGCCTGGTTGATCCATAAGGCATCTGTCTTGTCAGGTATTGGATCGGTGGCCACACGCAGCCACCTTTGACCGCAAGAATGTCGGTTGATTCACCAGTTTCGGAAACGCCGAATGCGAGGAGATCCCGAATCGCACATGGACGGAGGGTCAGCGCCCCTTCGGAGAAGTATCGGACACGACACCACGGCCGTGGCGCCCTTCCACCAACACCCGTCTGCAGTAGTTATCTGGTACTTGAGGCTCTCCCCAACCGCTCGTTCTTGAAACAAACAGCCGGGCTGTATCAACACCTCTGGAAAGGATGTCCGCGCGACCAAAAAGAGGTTCCGATGCCCCGTTAACCACGCGCGACGTAAAAGCCATTCTCCCCATCCCTGCGAGCCCTTCCTCGGCGCGCAGCAACGAATGACACCATTCAAAAACGAACTGACGAAGTAGTCTGTTCCTACACGCAAGACCACCAACGAGCACCGAGTGGAGCGGATGGGCCACGAAGAGGCGGTAGAGGCAAAGAGTCAGACGTTTTCAATAGACCCGAGGTGTGTACGTAAAAGCTGTCATTAACCAGTGTGAAGGACGGAAACTTATGAGCTTTAGCAAGGCCGTTGTTGCCCTCGTCGTCCTGATTCACAGCACATCAGCGGACGCAAACTGGTCACTTCGCAAGATCGTCAACAATTCAAACCAGATCGCCTCCGTGAGCGTACCGATTAGCCCGGGCGCGACGGTCCCGGGCAACTTCGTCCAGACGCGGGGCGACATCGCCGTGATCGTTCCCGGGCAGGGTCCCATCGTCTTCCGGGATCAGGGCCACAACTCCCCGTGCAGCCGGCCGTACTGGGGCGTGTCAGTCACGTTCAAGAAGGAGACGTGGGGTTTCTTCTACGACGGCGGAGGGACCGTTGATCTAACCATCAACAGCGACGGCACGATCACGCTCTCGCCGGGGCCCGCCGGCCAGGTCGTCGTGGGCAATGGACCGCCGCAGTGCTCACAGTAGTCTCGGGGACAACAAACATGAAGACCACGCGATTGCTCCTCGCCTTCACCTTAGTTACGCTTACCGTCGGAGCGCCGCTCCTGGCTGACTGTGGGCAGGACAACGAGCTGCCTTGTATTACTCGGACTGTGGCGGAATCGAATTGGTGCTACGGCTTCCAGTGGGGGAACCTTTCGCCTGCCACGTGTTGGGAGGACGTTCAATCCTGCACGCGTCCGAACAGCGCCATCGACCCCAATGATGGGTTGTGTCACACGCTCGGCACGCCTCGTGGCCTGACGTGTTGCACGGCGGTAAGTTTCTCAGCGAACGGCTATCCGGTCACACAAGGGTACTACGCGAACGCGGATCTGCGGCTCGCCGACATTGTCGTCCCCAACCGCCATGTACCGAACACTTGTACGCAGAACTCCCAGTTCGTGAACCGGCTTGAGTCTATCCCTGATTGGTTCGACGACTACACGTACAAAACGCGGTTGAAGATCAACGCGAATTTTTTCGAGGTCAAAATGGACTCCGGCGGCGACGGAAACCCCTATTTCAACGACTGCACGACCGCGCTCGGACTCGCAGTCAGCAATGGCAGCACTGCATCGCCTGACAGTCCCGTGCACGGCGTGCCGACGCAGACACTCGTTTTCTTTACGGCCGCGGGGGTTCAGCAATACGGCTACGAGGCTGTCATAGCCCCAAACGCTGGTACGACCTACCAAGGAAAGATTCAGAACGCGATTTCCGGTTACCGGCTCCTCCAAGACGGCCAGTACGTCCCGCAGCCCGAGGCGATCACGCCCGCGCTCTACCGACCGCGCACGGCAGTGGCACTCACGCGTGATAACAACACCCTGATTCTGGTCGTGGTCAATCCCGGGAACGACGCCGGCAACCCTACTTCCGGAGGGACGACCATGCCGGCGCTGTCCGACTACCTTGTTTCCCTTGGTGCGTGGAACGCGCTGACGCTCGACGGTTCCGGCTCCTCCCAGTTCCTCTATGACGACCTCACGCAGCAATTTCGCTCTCTGCCGGCCGACGACGTCGACGGTCGGCCCGGCAAACAGTTCCGCCCTGTCCCAGTGTTTCTGGGCATCCGCTGAGTGTCACTGACATGCTTCTTACTTCCCCTTCTGGCATTCCCAGGAAGCCAAAATCGAAGCACAAGGACACTCTGGGGAGCATCAACGTAGAGAAGCTGGCGGCAAAACCGTTCCAGCCGGATACCATCAAGGCCAATGCCAGCAGCATCGTGCTACTCGCGGAGTATGAGGGGTCGCGGAATCCTTCTGGCCGCGGACAGCTAGGTTCATGTGCTAGCTCGAGACGCTGCCGGGACTTCCTTGTCTCGACGAACGGGAAGATTTACAACCATCCTGATCCGGAGGCGATTGCGCGCGTGATCAAGCATGGCGATTCGCCGCGGTTCATTTCAATTACTGCACCGAGATTACTGAGGATTGGGATAGCTGATGAAAAAGGATGGGTATTCGGTGAAGTGCGCCTCGGGGAATGATGGAATGACGAGCGATCTGTGAAATCCGCGCATCAGGCGATCGCTGGCGCGCGAAAGGCGATCGAGAGATGAGTTTTTCCAAAGAGGAAGAAACGAATGGCCGCGTCTGGTCACTACTTCGACAGGAGCACAGGCATGAAACTTCTCGCAACCGTTTTCGCCCTATCGTTCCTCGTGCCGCCGGCTTGCGTCTCGGGGCAAACCGCAAGCCGCGGATATGAGGTGACGAAGCTTCCGACACCGGTCCCGGTCAAAAACATCCTTTACGTGCGGCCCTTCACGGTCGAAAGACCTTTCCTCAACACGTGGAGCCGGGGTCGAGCGAAGTTGTCGACCGGGGTGCTCGTCGTACTGGAGGTCGACCCGGCATACCTTGATCGGCGCGACGCCGTCGTGAATCCCGTTCTGTACGCCGGGAACGCCGCTGTCATCCGGCTGAATCGCGGGGACCAATCCGGCCGCGTCATCGGAATCATCCCTGGCAGCATCGATCTCACGACCGCGCCGATTTGGTTCGGCGCACCGGAGCTGCCGGCGCGGGTCACGGAGACCACAGTGCAAGTGGAGCGCAGACGCGCCGAGCAGGCCGGCCTCCGTCCATTTGCCGCGTCGAGGATTGCCCGGATCCAACGTCCGGCTGTCCGAGTCACAGATGTCGGAACGCTGCTGCGTGACGTCGCAGCGGAACTCGTCTATGAATTCTCGCCGCAGGAGAAAGACCTTGCGGATACGTGGCGACTGCCGGAAGCGACATTGCGGCCCAATCGTCAGCAATAAAGAGATTGGAGGGTCCTGCCATGAGAACGCAACGGATCGGCATTTGGTTCGTTTTCCTGTGCTTGCTGCAGCCGCTATCGGCGGCGGCCGCAATCACGAAAACGGAGCTCGCTGGAAACTCGCTCGCACAATACCCCTTCTTCGAGTATGTGCGCGCCTTCAACGTCAACGCTCCGATCAAAGTGGCGATCGACCCGACGCGGTTTCCCGCGATCAGCGGCGACACCTGCAGGATCTTCGTGGTGAACCACAAGAGCCCGTCGGATTGGACTGCCAACCCGGCACTCGTCGACGTGACGCCAGGCGGCGCGCAAACCGAAACGTTCGCCGCCGCGAACATCCAAGGCAACACGTTCCAGGTGACGACCCCGTCGGTCCTGAACGCCAATGCAGGTCTCGGCCTCGGTGTGGGCTACGACGTGGTGCTCGACTGCGACTCGAACAACGTTTTGAGCGACGGCGACATTATAGACGGCCTGACCGGCGAAGCCGGTCTTTTTGTCGTGCACGATACGACGCTCCCCGGTCCGGAGGCTGTAACCGAACAGGTCTACAACCTCACCTCCGCAGTCGCCTCGACCTTCGGCTTCCCCGACTGGAAACGCGGCGAAGATGTCTACTTCCCGACCAACATCGCCGCGATGGGTAAACGCCCCCTCGTCGTCATCGGGCGCGGCAACGGACATGACTTCCGCTGGTACGACCACATCGGAAATCACCTGGCATCGTACGGCTACGTGGTCATGAGTCACGACAACGATACCGAGCCGGCCTCCGAATTCGCCGCTTTCACGACCCTCGGCCACACGGACGCGTTCCTCGATCAGGCCGAGGCGGGCGCCATCGCGGGGGGCGCGCTCGTCGGCCACATCGATGCGCGGCGCATTGTGTGGATCGGCCACAGCCGCGGAGGGGAAGGCGTGGCCATCGCCTACGATCGTCTCTTCGACGGAACGACCACACCGACGCATTACACCAGACAGGACATCCGGCTCGTCAGCAGCATGCTGCCGACGGACTTCAACAGCACGGACGTCGCCAATCCGCACAACGCGAACTATCACCTCTGGACGGCGTCCGGCGACAGCGACGTGAATGGCGGGGCGGGCTGTGACCTCTGCCAGACCTTCCACCTGCACGACCGCGCCACCGGGTACCGGCAATCGACGGTCGTTCAGGGAACGGGACACGGCTGGTTTCACGACGAGGATGCCGCCAGCGACGCCTTCACCGGACCGTGTGCGCTCGACGAGACCATCACCCACCAGATCCAGCTCGGTTACCTCTTGCCGCTCGTCAACCACTACATCGAAGGAAACATCCCGGCACTCGATTTCCTGACGCGGCAATACGAGTCGTTCCATCCGATCGGCGTTCCGGTAGCGAACCCCTGCGTCGTCGTGTCGAATGAATATCGCAACGGATTTGGCGTTGGGAACTTCGTCATCGACGATTATCAAACGCAGCCGGCCGCGGGAACGAGCAGTTCGGGAGGGACCGTGACCTTTAACGTCGAGAATGTGACCGAGGACCGGCTCGACGACAACAACTCGGACTTCGTGTTCTCTGCCGCGGATCCGTTCAACGGAGCGACACAGGGAGGTCCGTCGGATACCACGAGAGGCGTGGTGTTCGACTGGACCGGCTCGGACCGGTTCTATGAATGGCAGGTCCCTGCCACGGCGAACGATTTCTCGAAGTTCCTTTATCTCTCGTTTCGCGGCGCGCAGGGCACACGGCATCCCAATACCATCGCCACACTCGGCGATCTCACATTCTCGGTCACGCTTCGCGACAGCGCCAGCGTGACCAGCACCATCCGGATCGACGCCTATGGCAGCGGCTTGTCAGAGCCCTATCAGCGCAGCAGCGGATGGCACAATGAAATGGAGACCATCCGCATCAGGACAACTGACTTTCTCAACAATGCATCCGGTCTCAGTCTCGCGAACATCGTCGCGGTGCGCCTCAACGTCGGCCCGACGTTCGGATCGAACGAAGGCCGGATCGTCATCGACGATCTGATGCTCACGAACGACCTGACGCCGCTCACGCTGCGGATCCTCGAGCCGACCACCGCACGGCCGAGGTTCGCCGGAACGTCCGTTGCGGGAAGCCGCGTCCTCGTGCGGCTGCTCGGCGGTGGCGGTCTCGATCTCTCGCCAGGCAACCTGACGATCTCCGTCGACGGCACGCCGCTCACTGCAGCACAGATTCCGACTCCCGCCGCGCTGGTCGGCGGGGAAACGTGGGTCGTCATTGCGCCGGGTACGAAGGCGAACGGCTGCTACGACCTCACGGTGTCGCTGACGACTCCAGCCGGCGTGAGCGCCGCCGAGCCGCAAAGTCTCTGCTGGGCAGACGATGAGACGCGCGACTTCGACCGCGTGCTTGCCATCGATCAGACGAACAGCATGCTCCGGGACGGCAGCACTGGACTGGCCAGTCCCGCCAAGATGGAGGCGGCGCTCGCGGCCGCCAAGTTCTTCGTCGACCTTTCCAATCCGAACGACAAGATCGGGGTCATCAGCTTCCAGCGTCGCGACCAGGACGGGAACGGCACGGTCGTCGATCCGGACGAGCTCGCGGAACCGATATTCAGTTTCGTTGCGGCCGGTGAAGGCATTACCGACCAGCGCCCCGCGGCGCGAATAGCGATCAGCGGCATTGCTCCCGATGCATCACCCGGCTTTACCGGTCCCGAAACTTCACCTGGCGCAGGACTCGTAGAAGCACGAACGATGCTCGATGCCGGCGCCGTGGCGGGCCACGAGCCGCACATCGTTCTGCTGACCGACGGGCTGGAGAACTATGCACCTTTCTGGTCCGCGGCAGGCGCGGGAGGGCCGTTGCGCCCTGTCTTCGATGCTGACGACATTCGCGTGGACACGGTCGGCGTCGGCGGCGATGCAGATGACGTCCTTCTCGAGGACATCGCGTCGGTCACCGGCGGCCAGTTCATAAACCTCAATGAAGGCTCAGGCTCGTTCTTCCTCCTCAGCCGTCTGGCCGATTGGTACAAGTCGGTCGATGAAGACGTGCGCGGCGAACAGCGCTTCTTCTATGCCGAAGGCTTTCCGCCACCCAACCCCGGCCTTCGGGACAAGAAAATCCGCATTGCGTGTTTCGTGGGCGAGCCGGGCCTGGATTGGATGACGGTTGCCTTCCACACCGATCTCGACAACGCGGCGACTGTGCGTCTGTTCGCGCCGAGCGCTGCAATCCCGATCGTCGCCGCGCCGCCGATGATCACGGTGCGGACGGATCCAAAACACTCCGTGTACCGCATCCGCCAGCCCCAACCCGGTCTGTGGTGCTATCTCGTCGAGCCAAACAATCTGTCCGCTGAATTCTTTGCGGTCGCCTCGGCACCGACGTCGCTGACCGCGCGTGTCGGCCCGAAGCAGCTGGCCAGGCGCCCGAGCGGCGACTATGCGATGCCATTGCGCGTGTGGATCGCGGACAAGTTCGCGGTGCGCGGCGGGAGTGTTTCCGGCTATGTGCGCCGGCCCGATGGCGTGAAGAACTTCGTCACCCTGTCCGACAACGGATTATCTACAGACGGCGACGCCAGCGACGGGATCTACGGTCTCGAGTATCTGGCGACGATCCCGGGTGCCTACTATGTGCGTCTCAAAGCCGCCGGGACGTCGAACGCCGGCACGCCCTATGAGCGCTACCTGTCGACCGCCTTCGTGTTACCGGGACAACCGAAGCGACCGATCCAGCCGGGCGAAGGCCTCCCCACGCCGCCACGCGGCGAGGGCTGCAAGTGCGAAGCCGAGACGCGGTACTCTCTCTCCTTCTTCGGCGGCGCCACATTCCCGCATGGCTCCTTCGACACGATTGCCGACTCCTCTACCAGTCTGGGGATCAGGCCGGCGTTCCATTTCCCAGCGTGGGGCGGACGCGCCTCGCTCGGTCTCTATCTCGGCCGTGACCGCTTTGCCAATCCTGGCGCGGGCAGCGACTTTCAGCTGACGCACCTTTCGCCGGAGCTCGAGTTCGCGCCGTGGAGACGCTTTTGCCCAGTGCCTTCGCTGCATTTCGGCGCGGGTGCGTATCGGAACGAGAACGGCGACGTCGAATTTGGCTTCAATGCAGGCGCCGGCCTTGCCGTGTGCCTGAACCGGCGAGTCAGTTTCCTTTCGCGCTACGACTATCGCTCCGTCAATGCGTTCTCCAGAGACTACTCGACGATCCAAATTGGGCTGCGTTTCAATTTCTGAGGCCCCAGCCTGCGAAGAAGTCGGACTACACTCATCCAAATCGGACAGAGCGGGACGGATGAGGGGGGACTTGCAGATGGCCGGTCCCTCACCCGCACTCCGCTACGCTCCGTGTCTCCCTCTCCCCGCTCGCCGGGGACGGTCTTATGCCAGCGCTTGCTGAACTGCTACAAGTGTTTCGGTGCTCGGCCTGGCGTAGCGTTCGGTCGTTCTGGTGCTCGTGTGGCCGACCAGGTCGCCGAGCGTGAACGCGTTGATGCCTTTGCTCGTAGGATGCTCGACAAGGTGTGACGTGGTCGTGAAAGCGGAATGGTCGTTTGATGCTTCGCTCCAGCGGAACCGGTCGTAGCAGTACGTCACGTACTCGCTGGTTGGCGCACTCCCCTACGGTGTCGGCAACGTCCGAGAAGTTTAGAAAATCGATCTCTGTCTCGTTGTCAGGCCACATTGAGTCAGTTCCGTGTCGGATGCTGGCGTGGGTGCGATCGTTTCATGACCGAGATCCTGCGCCTCTGCGAGTGAATCCGCAACCGTCGTCTCAGCGACGCTCGGAGAAGTCGTCGTGACTTTCAGTCAAGAATCTCCGCGAGCATGGCGGCGAGGTCCCGGACCGCAGCTCGGCCATTCGACTTTGGCAACGGCAACACGATCACTCCGACGCTATGTGACTCTTCCGCGATGAGACGTTCCATCGCCGAGATGCGACGCGGCGCAACGGTCAGTATGAGCACGACGGCTGGGAGCCCGGCCGCCCAGGCGGACAGATGTCGCGCAGGAGAGATTTTCGGAATGAACACTTTCAGCGACTCGGTCCCGAGGTCCACGTCCACCGCGCGTACGCCGTGGCACGAATCGCGTTCGATGCGGCGCAGCGGCTAATCGTACTCAGCGCAGCGGACGATTACGTTCGGCTCGGTGCGCGCGCATGCCTGTACTACGTCGGCAAGGATCAGGTGTTTCAAGCTCCACCCCTCCCGGCGCCACAGCGCGCAGGGCACGCTCATCGAGGCGTGGGCACTACTGTGCCCGGAGGCTCGTCAGACCATAAACGAGCCGCGCGACGATGATCGACAGCGACGGCTTCGTTGACGTAATCGAATTGGAAGAGTCGGCGAGCGAAAACTGCGGACACCGTTCTGGCGCACCTCGGGTCAATCCTCGGAGATGCAATCACGGCACTGTCGTTCGGATGGTGATGCGAGACGTGGCCGCTAGAAGCCACGGCGTCTTCTGCGCGAACTTATGCGGGCGAGGTCCGTCCCGACTTTAGGCGCGACTTCGGACTGTACCTGGTGGAACGGTCCCTCGCGTCACCGTGTCGCTCGTTCCGCTGCTCGTCTCATGCTGTTCTACCGAACTGCTCGCGTTCGAGCCCATAATGCGCCCAGTGGACGCGGCCGCATCTCACGCTCTGCACAACGTTTAGCCGTGAACATCCGTTCACTCGTCCGAACGGCTCGACCGTACACTCTCGACGTGCGTGAAGTCACGCAGATCTTCGACGACTACGGGAAGTGGCAGTCGCGCCGCTCGGACTGACTCCCGTACCGTGGCGCGCCGTCTTTCTCCCACGGTCAGGAGCAGGACACCGATCGTAGAACCTGCGTACGTCTGCAGAAAGGCTACGAGTTTCGCCGTCTTCGGCACCAGCACACTTGCTATTGGTTCGCCGCCGAGATCGACTTCGACCGCGAGCACGGTTCCGCGATGTTGGTCCGTGGCGCGCGAAAGGCAGAGCAGGTCCGGAACGACCTCGGTCCTGCCAGCCAGCTGCCGCTGTAGCAACCAAGCCGGCATCATCCGGTCGCCGGCGCGACCAAGTTCCGAGAGTCGCACTGCCACGTCCGCGATCGCGGAGGTGTGGGCCATATCCTTTGCCGCAACCGGCCCGCGACCCGGGAAGAACTCCGTTTCTGTCCCGCTCCCCTCCTCGACGAGAGCGTCTCGCCCGGCCGAGGTACACCAGAGCACCTGCGCGCCGTTCTTGTTCAGGCGTTCGGCGCCGAGCCAGCCGCGCTCCAGCATCCGTTCGATGAATCGGCGGACGACCGTGTCCGAGACACCCGCAAACTTCCAGAGATGCAGCTGCGTCCGCGTCAGCATGCGGAATCGGGCGACAGCGGCCAGGCCGTCCAAATCACGCGGAAGACGGCGCGTTCGGCTGGTGCGCACAACGGCCATCAGAGCACCCGGATCGTCACACCGCACGCATCACAGTCGAACGCCTTCGCAGTATCACCGCAGGCACTGCAGCGGAGTCGGTTGCCGTATTCGGCGGTCTTGCACTTGCCGCATCTAGCGAGAACATCGAGCTGATTCGCCGCACCACAGTGGACGCACGCAATGGCGCCTTCGCGGAGCACGGTCCGCGTGCGCCAGAGCTTCACGGCCTCCCGGAAGCCAAGAATTGCGTACACAGGAGACGCACAGAAATAGAGCAGGGCGAGCGTGGTGTATCGAATCATGTTTCCGGCTCTCCTTTCGTCGCAGCACGGTCGAGCAGGGCAAAGAGATCCTCCACCGTTCCCAGCGGGGCTGCGGCCGGGCAGGAAGCGATCTGAGGGCTTTGGGGACGGATATCTCCGCCAAGCAGATCTCGCTCTTCTTCTGCGATCAGGCGCTCTGCATCGTCGATGCGCACCATCGAACGAGCGGCGATCTGTTCATTGAAAATCGCGAGTAGCGCATCCCGGCTATATCCCTTCGCAGGAACATGGTCGCGGGTCCGGACGCGTAGCGGCGTCAGACCTTTACGGAGGAAGTAGCAGTGCTGCGCCGGCAGCTGGGCCATCTCGGCGAGGAACGCCTGTTTTCGGGCAGCCTCGGAGCCGGCGGATACCGCCGGAAGGTGCGGGAGCAAAAGGGACGCATCTTCCCGGTCGCTTTCGAACGCCATGAACCAGCGCGCGTTCAGCATCAGCGCCCGCAGCGGCTCTGTAGGAATTGCGTTTGACGGGTCTTGGGCGCAGCAGACGATCGCGAGGTTCTTCCAGCGGGCAGTCCGAGATCCTTCGAGCAGATACCGACCGACCATTGGGTGCTTGATGATCGACCCGATCTCTTCGATCACGAGCATCTCCGGTGTTGCGTCGGTTCGGATCTTTGCTTCCGTCAGGGCGTCGACCACACGGTTGATCGCCATGGTGCGTGCGACGTTCGGCGGGACGAGGAGCGATGCGCCGCAGTTCGCGAGCGTGACTCGGGGATCTGACGTGCCGCCGAGCTTCGTGACCGCTCCGGGCGACAGACCGAAGCTAATCTGCGCAAGCTGGGAATTCAGCAGCACCTCGAACTGACGCACCACCGACTGACGCGTGACGAGCGGAAGAATGGCTTCCAGATGCTCGACGGAGTCACGAAGCGCTGCGTCGTAGATTTTCGGCGCGAGTACACGTTGTCTGAACGTGTCGTCGAGGAAGAACTTGCGCACGAACTTCTTCGTGATGCCGCGCTGCAGCACGATCGCGACCGCGAACAGCATGTAGACGGCGTGATGCATCAGATCCGAAAACGCATGGTCCGAGAGATCGATCATCGCAGCCGCGCGTAGCGTTGCGAGGTACGAGGCGCTCATGCCCGCCGGCAGATGGAAGAGGTTGCTCGGCGTCACCCGATCGACCGCGACGTCGATGACATGGAACTGGCTCGCGTACGCTTCGCGTTCCGCTTCTGGAAGCGCCAGATAGG
The DNA here is from genome assembly GCA_035576005.1 of Thermoanaerobaculia bacterium. Taxonomy (GTDB): domain Bacteria; phylum Acidobacteriota; class Thermoanaerobaculia; order Gp7-AA8; family Gp7-AA8; genus DATLXH01. The sequence goes on from DATLXH010000065.1 coordinate 18,273, forward strand.
TACTTGCGGCGGACACCGCAGCGATGAGGATGCTCTCGCCTTTCGGATCGATGTGTCTCACCCGGCCATGCGGCAGGAACCCGGCGCTGAGAACGCTGAGCGCGTACGTTTTGCCCATGCCGTTCGCCCCCCAGGCTACGCCGTGACCTTGCAGCTGGCCTGGTGCGATGCGGAGCGGCGTCCCCTCGCGCAGCGTTCCGAGAATGAAGCTGTCTGGCCCATCGAGGGCTTGAACGGTGGCGCGTCGTGACTGGCCGCCCTCACTCCTTGACGCGTCGTTTTGTCTCGCACGCCGGTAGCTTTCCTGGGGGCTTCCAAACAGCCAGTCGTAGATGTTCTTGCTCACCAACCCTCCAGGTCGAAGGGCGCGTCTGAGATGTCATCACGCTTGACGCGCTGCTTCCCGCCGCCGCGAGAGAAGATGATGTCCCAGGGATCCTTCTTTACCTTCCGGAAACGCTTCCGGACGCTGAGAAGGGCGAAGGAGAGTAGGGAGAGAAGGACAAGCAGCCCGAAACACGACAGCCCTGCCGCGGTGCTTTCGAAGCCGACCGATCCTGCAGAACCGGCGGCATCAGCCGCGCCGGTCGGTGAGGAGAAGAACAGTCCGAAGACGATGGAAGGCAACAGGGCGAGGGTGAAGCAGGTGGCGCCGACGAGCCGGAGCTTTGCTCCGATCGCGGTCCGGGAAAGGGGCAGGCTCAACACGAAAGAAGCGACGGCGAGGGCGAACAGCAGCCGGATCATTGCGCAGCCTCAAAAAGCGTCGAGGATGCAGGGGTCGGCTGCACAAGGAGGTGGAGGATCGCGGTTCGATAATCGGCCACCCTCCCCAGCCATCTGCGATACTCCGAGCAGCTGGCACCGGCAGCCAGGTTCTCCGTTGCTTCACGCCCGCCCCGTCACCAGCGAATCACTCGAATCCAACCTCGTCAGTCGTGAATGCGCGTATTGCTTCGACTGACTGTAAACTGCCGCGAACCGATGGCCTCCTGCACGAACTGCTCGGCACCGCTCCCGCATGACGAGCGCCTTTGTTCCGCGTGCGGCTACGACTTTTCTTCTGGCGGGACAATCCAGAAAGAGGATTCGTTTCGTCCCCCCTCTTCGGGCGGGATCGATCATGGTCAGTTCGTTCCGGGTGCAATGTTCGGTGACCGGTATCGCATCGTCGCGCTCCTGGGCAAGGGCGGCATGGGCGAGGTCTATCGCGCCGACGACCTGAAACTCGGTCAGCCAGTCGCGCTCAAGCTTTTGTCGAAGGCGCTCGCTGGAAACGAAGATCGCCGTCAGCGACTCCTCGGCGAGGTCAGGGTGGCGCGGCAGGTGGCGCATCCGAACGTCTGCCGCGTTTACGACGTCGGCGATCTCGGGGGTGAGCAGTTCCTCACCATGGAGTACATCCAGGGAGAGGACCTCGCGTCGCTGCTCAACCGGATCGGCCGCCTCCCGAAAGACAAAGGAATCGAGATTGCGCGACAGCTCTGCGCGGGTGTAGCGGCCGCGCATGAACGAGGCATTCTTCATCGCGATCTCAAGCCCGCGAACATCATGCTCGACGAACGGGGGCGGGTGCGCATCACCGACTTCGGGCTCGCCTCGCTCGCTGGTGCCACGGGAAATGCGTTCGAGGGAACGCCAGCCTACATGGCTCCCGAGCAACTGGCCGGACGCGAGGTCACGATTCGCAGCGATATCTACGCGCTGGGGCTCCTGCTCTACGAGATTTTTACGGGACGGCAACCCTTCGCCGCAACCACCGTCGCCGGGTTGCGCGAGCAGCGCGAGCAGAAGAGCCTCACCGATCCTTCACAGATCGTCGACGACCTGGATCCTGCAGTCGAGCGGGTCATCCTTCGCTGTCTCGAAAATGATCCGCACGATCGACCGCAGTCGGCGATGGCCGTGGCCGTTGCGCTACCCGGAGGCGACCCGCTCGCTGCTGCCCTTGCGGCCGGGGAGACTCCATCACCGGAGCTTCTCGCCGCCGCAGGCGACTCGGCGGGACTGAAGCCGGCAATTGCGATTCCGCTTCTTCTCGTTGTGTTGATTGCGTCGATCGTTTCACTTCTGCTGAAGTCGCAGAGCAGCCTGACGGCGTACGTCAATCACGAGCTGCCTCCTGAGGCGCTCTCGCTGAAGTCGCGGGAGATCATCCGCGCTCTCGGATACGACGAGAAGCCCGTGGACACAGCGTTCGGGTTCCACGCAGCGGGCGACCTTTTTCGCTATGTCAGGGAGCGTGACAAATCCCCGCGGCGATGGGAGCGGTTGCGGAATTCTTCGCCCGCTCCGCTGATGTTCTGGTACCGCGAAGCGAACCAGCCGCTTGCGTGGACCAACTTTTTCTCTGGACGGGTCACGGAATCTGATCCGCCGCAGATGCAATCAGGTATGAAGCTGATCTCACTTGATCTGGAGGGCCGACTGGTCTCCTTCTCCGCCGTTCCCGAACAGGTCGTGGCGAAGCCGTCCGCGCGGCGGATCGAGTGGCAGCCGCTCTTTTCCGCAGCAGCGATCGACCTAACCAGCCTCACGTCAGCGGAGCCGCAATGGGTCCCCCCCTCGTTTGCCGACGCCCGCGCGGCGTGGGTTGGAAAGTGGCCGACTGGCGAGCCGCTCCGGATCGAAGCTGCGGCCTTCCGCGGTCGTCCCGTCTATTTCGAGCTCATCGGGCTCTGGACCCGTCCCGCGAGGATGCAACCGGTTCCAGTGACTACCAGCGAGAAGGTCTCGCAGGGAATCTTCCTCACGCTTTTCGGAGCCGTGATCCTCGGTTCGGTGCTGATAGCGCGCCGGAATCTGAAGCTGGGCAAAGGCGACCGGCGAGGAGCCGCCCGCATTGCTCTGATGATTTTCCTTCTGACGCTCGCACAATCGTTGATCACTACTTCCCATGTCGCTACAGAGTACGAGTGGGGGATCCTCATCCAGGTCGCAGCGAGTGCAATGATCTTCTCTGTTTTTGTCTGGCTGCTCTACCTCGCTCTCGAGCCGTACGTGCGTCGACGATGGCCGCACGCATTGATCACCTGGGGAAAGATGCTCGCAGGCAAACTCGGCGATCCTCTCGTCGGTCGGGATCTGCTCATCGGAGCTGCAGCGGGCGCCGCTCTCGGACTGTTGTGGTCAGTGACGCCGATCGTGACGCGAACGTTAGGTGGTAGCACTGACGCTCCGAGAAGCTCGCTATTACAGCTCGGAGGCGCGGAATACTCGCTGGCCGCTTTGCTCAAGTCTCCAGCAGAGGGCGTTACGGTGGCCTTCGTCGGCACATTTTTGTTACTCCTGTTTCGCATCGCTCTACGTCGCGAATGGGTCGCGGTGGCGGCGATCCTGACGATTGTTGTCGTAACATCTGTTGAGCCGGAGTCCCTGCTTCCATCATTAATTTCAGGCCTCACCGCATGGTCGCTGCTCCTGTTTGTGATCATGCGTTTCGGTCTCGTCGCGACCGCGGCGATGGTCGCGGTCTCTGACGTTCTCGGGGATTCCGGGGCCGTTGAACTGAGTGGGTGGGCGTCACACACCTTCTGGATGCCGCTCGCTGCTATCGCAGCACTCGCAATCGCCGCCTTCTACAAGTCGCTTGCGGGGCGCCCTCTGTTCCGGGAGTCTCTGCTGGATTCGTAATGTGGATCTCGCACGCGAACCGGAGTGCGGCCTCCCCACTCCTCTTCGCCCGCCAGAATCTGAGGGTCAGAATCTGCATCAATCTGAGGTCATAAATCAGACTGAGCGTAAGCGCCCGTGGACAGCCGAGCCGCAAAAGCGCGGTTCGATAATCGTCCACTCGCCCCAGCCATCGCGTGGCGTCACGCCAGGGCGTCGGCAACGGCTCGTGCGAAAGCCCGAACGTCCTGTCCGCTCCGTATGCCGCTGAATGCCCTGCATTGGCGTCGGCGATCGCGCGAAGAACCTCCGGGTGCACACCGGCGTTATTGTCGCTTGCGAAATGGCGCTGCATCCGGCGGGATTCGCGGGCAGGATTAGTGTGCGGCGACCATACCCAGGCGGCGGTAGCGTTTGGTTTCGGGGAGGCACGTGCCGTGAGTGAAGTGATACTCGAACTCGGAGCGGAACTTTTTGATCGACGAGACCACCGGTCCGATCGCGGCATCACCGAGGGCACAGAGAGACTTGCCGCCGATGTTGTCTGCCATGTCGAGCAGAAGATCGTGTTCATGCGGCTTTCCTTCTCCGCGCTCGATGCGATCCAGGATCGACTCCATCCAGTTCGTACCCTCGCGACACGGTGTGCATTGGCCGCATGACTCATGAGCAAAAAACTTCGAGAGTCGCCAGACCGAATCGACAATGCACGCGGTGTCATTGAGGACGATGATTCCTGCTGACCCGAGCATCGATCCGGCTTTCATGAGGGCGTCGAAAGTCAGCGGAATATCGATCTCGTCAGGAAGCAGCATAGGAGCGGATGCTCCTCCGGGAATGACAGCTTTGAGTGGCCGGTCCCCGAGGATGCCTCCGCAGTGGACGTAGATCAGCTCCTTGAGATTTACTCCCATCGGAAACTCGTACACACCCGGCTTCTTCACGTGACCTGATACGCAGTAGAGCTTCGGTCCGGTGTTCTTCGGAATCCCGTAGCCTTTGAACCATTCCGCCCCGTTTTTGATGATGAGCGGGACGCATGCGAGCGTCTCTACATTGTTGACGACCGTGGGTCCACCGAAGACACCGACAACCGCCGGAAAGGGCGGCTTCACGCGCGGCTGACCTCGCTTCCCTTCGAGCGACTCGATCAGACCGGTCTCTTCGCCGCAGATGTACGCACCCGCACCACGATGGACCGTGATGTCCAGCTCGAAGCCGGATCCAAGGATGTTCTTTCCGAGGAAGCCGCGGTCACGCGCTTCCGCGATGGCCTTCTCGAGAACGGTCGCCGCGTAATAGAACTCGCCACGAATGTAGATGTACGACATCGGGCAACTGCGGATCGCGAACGCCGAGATGATCATCCCTTCGATGAGAAGGTGGGGGTCCTTCTCCATGAGGACCCGATCCTTGAAGGTTCCTGGTTCGGACTCGTCAGCGTTACAGAGAAGGTACGTTGGCTTCGGAGCATTCTTCGGGACGAACGACCACTTCATGCCGGTCGGAAAACCTGCTCCGCCGCGGCCGCGCATCTCGGAGTTTTTGACCACCTCGATGACTGCTTCCTGCGTCATACCGAGAGCGGTCTTGAGAGCTTCGTACCCGCCCGACTCGATGTATGAGTCGATGGAAGTCGAATTCGGCTTGTCGATGTTCGCGGTGAGGACTTTGATGGGTTCCATGGTTTCGTTTTCGTCTTTACTTCATGGTCGCGAGAAGATCGTTCATCTTCACGACCGTCATGTCCTCGTGGTAATCGTTGTTGACCTGCACAACCGGTGCGGTGCCGCAAGACCCGAGGCATTCGACTTCGGTCACTGTGAACTTTCCGTCCGGCGTCGTCTGGCCCGGCGTGATCTCGAGTCGCTCGCAGAGGTCGTCGTAGATGTCATACGCATTCATGAGCATGCAGCTCAGGTTCGTGCAGACCTGAAGGTAATACTTCCCGACAGGCTTCTGGTTGTACATGTTGTAAAAGGACACGACTCCAAAGACCGTCGCCGGGGCAAGGTCGAGGAGGTCGCCAATGTAATAAACCGCTTCAGGAGAGATCCAGCCCCACTCTTCCTGAGCGAGATGAAGCGTCGGAAGAAGAGCCGCCATCTTCGTGGGGTAACGCTCGAGGAGCGCCTCGAACCGGACGCGATTCGCCGGGCTGAACGAGATCGCGTTGGCCGGATCGGCGTGACGATCTCTCGAGTAGGCGCTATCGGGGTGCAGGTCAGCCATGATTATTTCCAGTCAAGGGCGCGCTTTTTCCAGACGTAAACATATCCGACCGCCAGGAGCGCGATGAAGATCAGCATTTCGAAGAACGCAAACCAGACGATTCCATTGTTCGTCACCGTCACCTCGCGATAGATGACTGCCCATGGATAAAGGAATGCGGCTTCGATGTCGAACAGAATGAAGAGCATCGCAATCTGATAGAAGCGGACGTTGATACGCTTGCGGTTGCTGTCGAGCGGCGGGACGCCACTCTCATAGGGCGAGAGCTTTGCGGGGTTCCGCTGATGGGTCCCGATGAACCAGGAGAGCATGAGCAGGACCGTTCCGACGATCGCTGCGATGACCATCATGATCAGGATGGGAATGAAGGTTTGTGTCATGTCATGAGTAGATGCGGTAGCGGGACATCATATCGAATGCAGAATTGAGAATGCAGAATGCAGAATTTTCAGCCGCGAAAGCGCAGTCTGCCAAATTCCGCATTCTGCATTCGCGACCGTCAGGCCGCGGACAGGTACGTCATCGCCTCTTCGCGTGATTCGAAGATCTTGAAGACTGTGTCCAGTTTCGTGATCTTGAGCAGCGCAAGGATCCTGTGCGAGGGGCGGACGAGCGCCATCTTCCGCTGCCGATCCTCGAACTTCTGGAGATAACCAATGAGCTCGCCCAGACCGGTCGAGTCCATATAGTTGATCCCTTCGAAGTTGATCATCACGGGCCCCGTCTCCTCGTTGAGAACTTTCTCGAGGTAACTGGAGAAATCGCGCGCGCTCTCGCCGAGCTTGATCACTCCCTGGATGTCGAGAATCGTGACATCGTCGATACGGTTCTTGATGATATTCAATTCAAAAGCTCCTGTCTGCGAGACGAGTGTAACAAAACATGCGAAGACTTCACTGCGCCGGCCCTACGCCTCCCTCGATTTTCCGATTCTGTTGGTAACCAGCGACACGAGAGCCAGCACGATTGCTCCCATCAGCGCCGAGATGAAACTGTTGATCGTAAATCCCCTGACGAGCCAGGCCGTGATCTCGAGCATCAGAGCGTTGAGGATTACAAGGAAAAGTCCGAGTGTGAGGATGGTGAGTGGCAGCGTCAGCCAGAAAAGTAGAGGCTTGACGACTGCGTTGAGCAACCCGAGGGCGAGCGCTGCTAGCACGCATTTCTCACAGGCCTTCGCCGTGAGACGACGGATAGCGGCCTGTCTGCTTCGTTGCACGTCAATTTCGCTCCTTGACATAGTGTCGACTATGCCTTCGTCGCAAAATTGCCGTGCGCCTAGCATCCAAGCCACTCTCCGCCGTCTCACGACAAAGGTCTGTGAGAAATGCGGGCTGGAAACAGCGTCGCGATTGAATTTGCCGAGATGCCCGGGACGAGCCGGGTGACAATGAAAAGCGCCAGCGTATTCGCGAGCCACCGAACGAGAAGGGCGATCAATCCTCATCCCTCCCTCGACTATTGCGGAGGCGCGGGAGAAGTTGCTGGTGGCGCGACCGCGCCTGACCCCGCGGCCCCCCGTGGAGGAAATGGTGACAGTGCAGCGCCTCCGGGCGCAGCGGCCTCGAACTTCACGGTCGCCTTCTGCCTGAGGTCAGCGATGATCTTCTGAACCCTGTCACGTTTCCCTTCCCGTTCGAGGAGCGGCCGGGACTCCTCCAGTGTTTTCGTGGCACGTCCTGTCACTTTGAAAATGTGAAACCCGAAGCGGCTCTGAATCGGCTCGCTGACCGAACCTTCTGGAAGAGAAAAGAGAGACTGCTCGAGCTCTGGCGGCATCATTCCCCGCGTCACGACCCCCATGTCGCCACCTTGCGCGGCCGATTGCCGGTCGTCGGACTCGGCACGGGCGATGGTTTCAAATGACTCGCCTGCGCGGATGCGACGAACCAGCGACTGCGCCCGCGCCTTCGCCGCGGCGGGCGATAGCGTCTTACCTTTGGCGGACGGCACCGCACCGCCAGCGTAGGCGATTGTCAGCTGACTGACTTTCAGACCCTCGAACTCCTTCTGATTTTTCGCATAGAGAGCGCGCAACTCTGCGTCGGCCACTGGCTGCGTCGCCAGCTTCTCGATCGCGGCGTTCGCAAGGATGTTTCCTGTCGCCATCGATACGCGACTGGCAACCGCGGGATCTTTCTCCACGCCAAGCCGGCGCGCTTCGCTCTCGAGCAGCTTCATCTTGATCAATTCATCGAGCAACTCGCGTCTGGCGGGGACACTTGCCAGGGACATCCTCATGTTTTCGGGGACGCTCGCAAGTGCGATATCGAACTCCGACTGCCGTATTTCCATCTTGTTTACTGTCGCGAGGACGGGATCGGTCGCGACTGTGGGAGAAGTGCTCGTCGCTCCCGTGGTGCCGGTTGTTGCAACCGTTCCTGTCTCGACTTTTTTACACGCCCCGGCAGCGGTGGTGAGCAGGAGCAACATGACTAATGACGTTCTTTTCACTTTGACCCTCATTTTCCCGAAACTCCCCACGTACATCATGGTTTCGCATTCCTATAACCGAGCGTGAAGGCGCCAACGTGGCCGGACATTCCAATATCCGGCTGGAATGTCCGGCAACAACTCGCCTCCATGACCCCGTTCCATGCTACGTTTTCATCGATGACTTCCCGCTCGCTACTCGACGTGCTGCAGGAACGTTTCCCCGACTCGTCGAAGACAACACTGCGAAAGATGCTGCAGAACGATCGGGTCTCCATCAATGGCGTAACCGAGCGCGACGCACGAAGAATCATCACGGGATCCGATCACCTCGACTTAGGACCTCGCCTGGATCGGGGGCGACTTAGTTCCCGTGTCCGTATCCTCTACGAGGACGAAAGCATCATAACCGTCCACAAAGACCCGGGACTCCTGACCGTGGCCAGCCCGGCAGAGACAAGCGAGACGGTCGAGTCGTTTCTCAACCTCCACCTCGGCGGGCGTTCCAACGACCCGCGCATTCATGTGGTACATCGGCTGGACCGCGACAGCTCCGGTGTCCTCGTCTTCGCGCGGAACACGCATGTTCGCGACAAGTTGCAGGAGCTGTTTGCGGAGCACGACATCGAACGGGTCTACGTTGCGATCGTGCATGGAGCTCTCCGCGACCCCACCGGCACGTTCCGCTCTTTCCTGACAGAGGACCGTTCGCTGCGGGTGAAGAGCGATACGAAGGGGGGAAAAGAAGCGATTACGCATTTCAAAACAATCGCTGCGGGCGAGAGCTACTCGATGCTCGAGGTAACTCTCGAGACCGGCAGGCGCAATCAGATTCGCGTCCATCTCGCGGAATCAGGACACTCAATCGTCGGCGACACAATGTACGGTCAGGGCCTCCCCAATCCCCTCGGACGCCTCGGGCTCCACGCCCGGGATCTCGGGTTTGTTCATCCGATTACACGGAAGCTGGTGGCGTTCACGGCTCCGGTACCTTCGTCCTTCACGCAGCTTAAGCTTTAAGCAGGTATGCCCAGCGGAGTCGCGTGACGTCCGCCTTCGGCGGCTGGTCAGACGCCCGTGTAACGGGCGACAGAATCGCCGCAGGCACTAGTGTGCCGCCCGCTTTCGCGGGCTGATACGTGATGCGCGACTTTCCACCCGGCTGAACCCGGGTGCTATGAAGCTGCCGCCGCCTTCGGCGGCTGGTCAGACGCCCGTGTAATGGGCGACAGATCGCCACGGGCACTAGCCCGCATTTCTCACAGACCTTTGTCGTGAGACGGCGGAGAGTGGCTTGGATGCGAGGCGCACGGCGATTTTGCGACGAAGGCATAGTCGACACTATGTCAAGGAGCGAAATTGCCGTGCAACGAAGCAGACAGGCC
>DATLXH010000066.1:0-7920 GCA_035576005.1 Thermoanaerobaculia bacterium
GGCCTGTCTGCTTCGTTGCACGGCAATTTCGCTCCTTGACATAGTGTCGACTATGCCTTCGTCGCAAAATCGCCGTGCGCCTCGCATCCAAGCCACTCTCCGCCGTCTCACGACAAAGGTCTGTGAGAAATGCGGGCTAGGGGATTGGATTCGCGACAGCGTCGCGACGTGACTCGGAAAGCGGCAGCTGCGGCTGCCGCACTCCAAAGGCTTCGCCCGTGTCAGCGGATGGAACAATTCGGCGGCGGTCGATTGCACTGGCAAGCCAGCCTTCGCGCTACCTCAGATTGACGGCGAATCCGACGCTGAACTCATCGCCGGCAGCACTGTTTCTTCCACCAATCGTTCGCATCCAGGTCGCATTCATGTCGATCGTTCTGGTGACGCGCACATAAAGCTCACCGCCCGCACTGGAGCGTTCCGAATCCGCCCCCGTGAACGCGAAGGCCGGGTCGATCGAAGCAAAGTCGCCGCGACTCTCCCATCCTCTGAGGAATACAAAGGTGCCTACTCGCTCATGCAAGAACGTGCCGAGCTTCGCAGAATACGGCAGCTCATTCGACAGATCCCCGCCGCGCCAGCGATGACCCACCTGCACGCTGAGAAAGCCCGACGGCAACCAGCGGACGCTCCTGCCATATGCGAGATTGACGATCGGCTCGACGCTGCCGCTTCCGAGCTGTGGAAAGGCCAGGGTGTCGTAGCCGAGGGGAATGAAAGCGCCTCCCTCGACGGCCAGCGCTCCTCCCGCACCGACTCTCGACAGCCGGAGACGAAGATCGAGATCACCCGCACCATCGGTGCGGAAATCGTTGAAGAACCCTCGGGCGGTTACGCGCTCGTACGGCGCACTCACGACTAGCGTAGCGACGTCAGATAAGCCAAGCTCGACGTATGCGTTGAGGCGCTCCTGTCGCACTCCACGACCCAGGATCGGACCGAGTTTTCCCTCGGGATCGAACGCGTCGCTGGCCTCAGCTTTGGCGGCACCTGCGTAGATGTAAGCCGCCTTGCGACCGCGTGGCCATGCATCTGCTTCGAGTGGTGTGGGGAGGGCGAGAACAGCGAGAAGCGTGGCCACTCTGAGAGCGGCTGTCATGGCCTCTGAAAACGTCCTTCCGCGATGATCACGTTGAACTCGTAGCACCACACTGTGAATGTGTCGAAGGAGTTCAGGTCGATCGTGTCCGGAAGTGTGAGGTCCAGCGTTGCGTTGTTGAACGGTTGCCGTGCCGTGACCCGAAGCACGGGGAAATTCCGTCGCGCCGTCGTCGAGAGTCCGATGCGCATGTCGATCCCGGGCGCGGTGCCGTTGTGACGAAGTTCCGAAAGTCGGATCACATTTTTCGCTACGATCGTGGCCGTGCCCGAAACACCGTACGAACCGGTGAAGGCTGTGGCGTCGCCGACGCGAACGAGCGTCGGGACCTCCACCAGTTGACCGGGTCGCCGGGAGGTTCCTCGCCGCCGCGAGCCCGCCGCCGCGGCAGCAATCGCTGCAGACGAGTTGATGACGGCGACTGACGGCTTCCAGGACTTCGTTCCGAGCGCAGTAGCCCTCCACTCAGCAACGACTGCCTCGGGCCCAAGCACGATGATCTGGCCGCCTGGACTCTGTCGCAATCCGAAAAGCGTCCTGGTGACATCCGCGATGACGAGCTCTTCACCGGGGTCCAGCTTCAGCGCGCCTGCAGTCACGGGAGGCTGGTCCTCTGCATCGAATCGGAGCGTGACCATGGCCGGGTCGAACAGGGAGAGATTTCGAAGTCGCACGTCTTCGGCACCAGCGACCGGTACGACCTGCTGGGCGAGGGCTACGTCCGCAAGAATCAGAGCCGCGAGCATGAACAAATTCCGTTTCATCAGAGTCTCCTTGGATCCGCGTGCTGAACCGCAGCGCTCAACAACGGGCGACAGTGAATGATAAGGGATATGACGGTCCCGAAAATCCGACATTTGAGCTTCATGCGTGGAAGCATGCGGGAACAGCGTCCTACGGAACCAGTTCCGCGGTCCAGTTCTGAACCAGAGTGAGCGGTGCCGAGACCTCATCGTTGACCGGGGTATTGATCAGGAAGCGCTGACCGTCCGGCGTGACTGAATAGGGAACCCCAAGCGCTGCTTTCGTTCGCAGCTCGAAAAGAACCCTAGGAATCCCTGCTTCCACGGTCTCTCCCAGCTTCATGTCCACAGCCATCAGCTTGTCGTTGGAGAGGTAGAACAGCTCCTTGCCGTCACCACGCCAGCGGATGGCGTTTCCTCCGTCGGTGGACACCTGCCACTTGCCGGAGGGCCGCGGAAACTCCTGGATGTAGACCTCCTGGCGTCCGGATTCGTTCGAAACGTACGCGATCCACTTCACGTCCGGAGAAACCTGCGCGCCGGTCTCGTTGAACCCCGATTGAGCGAAAGGAATGGCCTTGCGGTCCACGAAGGAATAGATCCATAGGTCCTGACCGGTCCGAAACTTCGGATTCACACCGTTGAAGATGATGAACCGGCCATCACTGGTCCAGTCGAAGGTCGCCAGAATGACAAAGTCCGACGAGAAGAGCGTCTCCTGCTCTCCGGCACCACTGGAGGCCTTCCGAACCACTTTCCGTGTTGCATTCGAAGTCTGATCCTGAGAGAAGGCAATCCACCGGTCGTCAGGGCTCCACAAGGCAAAGTTCTCATCCATTGTATCGAAGGTGAAGCGGCTGGAGGTGTTGCGGATGAGATCGAAGAGCCAAAGGTCGGTCGCGCCCTGCTTATCATCGACGACATCAACAACAACTCGACGGCCGTCGTGCGAGAGACGCGGCCGTCTAAAATCGGCAGGTTGTCCCACGACACCTAGCTCTTTCCCGGTACGGTCGCGCCAGACCAGCCTCGACAGAGTTCCTGAGCCTCCCTGCTGGTAGACGAGCGTTCCGTTCGCGGCAGCCGAGAAAACCGCACCGCCCGTATTCGAGTGGTACTGGACGTTCTCGGCGATCGGAAATGGATCGCCTCCAAGCTCGAGTCTCTTCGGATCGAAGCGCTGCGCGAGAAGGGCGCGGTCGCGGTAGTAGAGAAGGTAACCGGGCGGCGAGTAAGACACTGGTGAATTCGAGGAGATCAGGAACTTTCTTTCCTTCGAGCCTAGCTCGGACACGTAAATCCGGCCACGCTCCTGCAGCGAGGCAAAGTTCTGCGCCAGATAGAGATAGTGCCTCCCGTCGGGCAGAAACAGAGGCCAGCGATGGCTGTACTCTTTGCCCGCCTCGAGTTGCGTGAGCGGCACCGGAGTGCCGCCGCTTGCCGGAACGCGGAAGAGCGGATCGCGATCGGTCGGAGTAAAGATGATCACCCCGTCGCGACTCCAGGCGCCACCCCGTCCGTTCTGCGCCTCACAGATCGTCTGAGACGGACCTCCCGATACGTCGACTTTCTTCATCTTGCCGCCGCCGAAGAACGCAACGAACCGGCTGTCAGGCGACCAGAAGGGATAGTTTGCGTTCTCGGTTCCCGGCAGCGGCTGGCCACTCCCACCGTTCATCGGTCGAACCCAGAGCTGCGCCTTCCCATCTTTCCCGCGGCTCGAGCTGACGATTCTCCGACCGTCGGGGGAGATGACCGCGTTGTTGGACGAGAAGTCGAAGCGTCCCTCCCCGGGCGGAAGGATCGACGTCTCCATACGGCGCGGCGGCTCGCTCGTGGCGCGCCGCCAGAGAAGCGCGAACCCTGCGGTGGTCAGCAGCAACGCCGCGGCCAGCGCCCAGGCCAGTCGCTCGCGCGACTTCCGCCTCAGAGTAAACGAGACCGCCACTCCTGCCTGCGATCCCGCTTCACTGATCCACTTCAGCTCGTCGGCGATGTCGTGCGCACTCTGCCAGCGGTCGTCTCGGTCCTTGGACAGACACTTTCTGATCACATGCTCGAGTGCGGGCGGGGTCAGCGGCTGGATCTGAGAGATCGGGGTCGGCTCGCTCGACACGATGGCCGCGATGAGGCTCGTCTTCGTCTTTCCAGCGAAGGCTCGCTTTCCCGTGGCCATCTCGTAGAGCAGTGCCCCGAGGGCGAAGATGTCCGTGCGTGGGTCCGCCTCTTCCCCTTCGAGCTGCTCGGGAGCCATGTACTGGAAGGTGCCCAGGATCGTTCCTTCCTGAGTCAGAGGCTTCTGCGCGGTGGCCATGTTCGTGGCGCTGCTCATCACAGAGACGTCGGTGACACTCTTGGCCAGTCCGAAGTCGAGCAGCTTGGCTCCCGACTTTGTGATCATCACGTTGCCAGGCTTGAGATCGCGATGCACGATGCCCTGCCGGTGCGCCTTGTGGAGTCCCTCGGCGATCTGCACTCCGTAGCGCAGGACCTGCTCGACAGGAAGGGGACCTTTGGCCAGACGATCTGCAAGCGACTCTCCTTCGAGCAGCTCCATGACGATGTAATCGACCCCGTCCTCGTGCCCCACGTCGTGCAGCGTGCAGATGTTGGGATGATTGAGTGCGGAGACGGCGCGCGCTTCGCGGTCGAATCGCTCGCGAAGTTGCGAATTCGAGGAAAGGTGAGAGGGAAGAACCTTGATTGCGACGGTCCGATCGAGCCGCGTGTCTTTCGCACGAAACACCTCACCCATCCCTCCGGCGCCGATGGGAGAGAGGATTTCGTACGGGCCGAGCCGTGTGCCAGGCGAGACCGTCATTGGGGATTCACCCAATGGTAGCCGAAGTAAGGCGACGCGCCCTCGATCTCGCTAGGCGGCTGGGCCACAGAGTCAGCGCTTGCGAAGACCTTCGGTCCAATCCTGAACGAGGGTCATCGGTGCCGCCAGATCGTCACCCACCGTTCGATTGAGCAGAAATCGTTGCCCATCCCTGGTGACGTCGTACTGCCGGACAAACCCACCGACCCGGAGATGGACCTCGAACAGCGGTACAGCAGCTCCTGCCTCGAATGTCTCCCCGAGCTTGATCGGAACGGCCATCAGTTTTCGGTCGCTCGCGACGTAATAGAGCTCACCGCCATCCTGGCGCCACGCTGGCTCGGAGCCGCCTGACTGTGAGACCAGCCACTTTCCCTGAGCGTTCGGAAAATTCTGTACATACACCTCGAACCGTCCCGACTCATTGGATGTATACGCAACCCACCGCCCGTCCGGCGAGAAGCTGATGTCGGTCTCGAAAGCCGGTGTGGCCAGAAAGGGAGAAGTTTTCTGGGCGGAAAGATCGACGATGTAGATGTTGGGGTCGGGCTTTTTAGGATCTACATGACTCACGGCAATGAGTTTTCCGTCCGGCGACACTGCGAGAGGGAATGTTCGAGCAGGATCCTTCGTAATCTGTCGTGCCTGACCGACGCCTCCCGACGGCTTGACGTAAATCTGCGGCCTTCCACTCTGCTCCGAGAAGTAATAAATCTGAGCGTCGTCGGGTGACCACAGAGGACCCGATTCGTTGGCTGGTTCATACGTCAGTTTGCTGGTTACACCCCGGCGCATGTCGCGGATCCAGATGTCACCTTTCGCCGTGGTGTGATCACTCAAGTCGTACGCGATTCGAGTCTGGTCATGAGAGAGCCGGGGGGAGTAGTACATATCGCTGGTCGAGATCACTTCCAGATCTTTTCCC
The DNA here is from genome assembly GCA_035576005.1 of Thermoanaerobaculia bacterium. Lineage (GTDB taxonomy): Bacteria > Acidobacteriota > Thermoanaerobaculia > Gp7-AA8 > Gp7-AA8 > DATLXH01. The sequence goes on from DATLXH010000066.1 coordinate 5,589, forward strand.
TGGCGATCGACCCATGCGATCTCCGACAGGTTCGCGCTGCCGCCAGGCAAATACGTCAGCATCCCGTTGCTCGAGGCCGAAAAGAGCCCACTCGCGCTGTCCGCGTTGTACTGAATCCGGTCAGCGATCCGGACAGCATCACCAGTGGTCTTCTCCCCTTTGAGGTCGAATGGCTGCGCCCGCAGATCGCCATCACGCGAAAAGAGAAGATACCCTGACGCGTATTGGCAATTCGAATAGGCGCCGGCGAGCACCAGCTTTCGTTCGGAGCCGTCGAGTGACCCGACGTAGACCCCTTCCGCCTCACCGAATGACCTAAACGAGGTGTAGAGAAGCCTGCGCCCTCCCGGCAGGAACCAGGGGCTGACCGCAACTTCGCCGCTCTCGATGTTGACGGTTTCCGCAACACCCCCGGACGCCGGTACTTTCATCAGCCGGCTCTGCACGCGCGTCGAAAAAACGATCACTTGTTCTTCGCTCCATGTGCCGCCCAACGGCCCTGACGCATCAGCCAGGATTTCAGGCAACCCGTTCTTCAGGGAAACTTTCTTGAGCTTCCCGCCGGCGAAAAACCCGAGGAATCGGCTGTCCGGCGACCAGAACGGCCATGCCGCGTCCTCGGTGCCGGGAAGCGCTCGTGCCTCATAGCTCGAGAGTGGCCGCACCCAGAGGTTTTTCTCCCCCTTTTCACCCCGCGCCACAAATGCGACATGCCGGCCGTCAGGTGAGATAGCGGGCCCCCCGTCGATTGTGCTGAATTTGTAAGATGGCGGAGCCTCGAGCGAAGCTACGAGACGACCTGGCCGGTCAGCCCGCTCTCTGACCAGCAGAGTCCCGAGGGTAATTGCCGCTCCGAGCAGCAGCAGCGAAATCGCCGGAAACAGAATTCTTGATAGATGGCGCCGTCTGCCAGGGATCGCTGTCACACCCGCCTGCGACCCCACTTCACTGATCCACTTGAGCTCCTCGGCGATGTCATGCGCACTCTGCCAGCGGTCGTCACGCTCTTTGGCCAGACACTTTCTGATCACATGCTCGAGCGCGGGCGGGGTCAGCGGCTGGAGCTGCGAGATCGGCGGCGGCTCGCTGGACACGATCGCAGCGATCAGGCTCGTCCGTGTTTTTCCGGCAAAAGCTCGTTGTCCCGTGGCCATCTCGTAGAGCAACGCTCCGAGAGCAAAGATGTCCGTGCGTGCGTCTGCCTCTTCTCCTTCCAGCTGCTCGGGAGCCATGTATTGGAAGGTCCCCAGGATCGTTCCTTCCTGAGTCAGAGGTTTCTGCGCCGTGGCCAGATCCGTGGCACCACCCATGGCCGAAAGACCTGTGACACTCTTGGCCAGTCCGAAGTCGAGCAGCTTGGCGCCCGACTTTGTGATCATTACGTTGCCAGGCTTGAGATCGCGATGCACGATGCCCTGCCGATGCGCCTTGTCGAGTCCATGCGCGATCTGCACTCCGTAGCGCAACACCTGCTCGACCGGCAGAGGCCCTTTGACAAGCCGGTCCGCGAGCGACTCTCCTTCGAGCAGCTCCATGACGATGTAGTCAATCCCACCCTCGTGTCCCACGTCGTGAAGCGTGCAGATGTTCGGATGGTTGAGCGCCGAGACGGCTCGTGCTTCCCGGTCGAATCTCTCGCGCAGCTGAGGATTCGAAGAAAGGTGAGAGGGAAGAACTTTGATTGCGACGCTCCGATCGAGCCGCGTGTCTTTCGCCCGAAACACCTCACCCATCCCACCAGAGCCGATGGGAGCAAGGATTTCGTACGGGCCGAGACGGGTGCCGGCGGAGATCGTCATGAGGGATCACGCAATGGTAGCCGAAGTCAGATCCACGCCTCCGGTCAGGTCTTTCCACCGATCGCCCCTGAGGTGCGCTCGATGCTCCCCACGTCTGCCTGTCTCTCCGGAGTCCTTAATCTTCAGCATGCGAAAGGTCCTGTTCTCAATTAACCCTGCGCACATGCCTGAGCTACCGGAGGTCGAATTGTACGGGAGATACTTCGCCAGCCACGCCTTGAGGCAACGCATCTCCGGCGTCGAAGTCCGTGACGAACGGATCCTCGGCGAGTCCCGGGCCGAAACGTTCCGCAGGAAGGGCGGAGTGGGGCCAGGTCTTGCCTTTTGCCTTTTTATCTTGCGTTCGCCCCACGGACGAGGCCACTGCTTTCTAAAGTAAATGGGCAAAAGGCAAGACCTAGGAGCCTGCGTGGTAGAACGAGCAGCGGTGCGCTTTGAAGATTGTGATTAGACCATTTGGGAACGATCTTATAACGCTGTCGAGGAGACAGCGAAGTGTCACGGCGGCTTCGAGTGATCGGTAGGGCTGTTTT
>DATLXH010000067.1:0-19874 GCA_035576005.1 Thermoanaerobaculia bacterium
GAGCGGAGCGAAGCAGGGAGAGGGGCGTGAAAGTCTCGCCAGTCCGTCGAAAAGAGCGAGGTCTTCGTATCTCTCGCGGCCCCTCTCCCGGTCGCTTACGCGACCACCCTCTCCCCGCCGGGGAGAGGGATTCGCCCCTTCTGGGCGCGAAGTTCCGCCGCGTGTCATCACTTCTTCAACAGCGTTCCCGCTGTTAACCCGCTCGGATGACACCGGGTGTCTTCATTAAGACTTCGCACTCCGACTTACAGTCGTCAGCCGCGAGGACTTCCGCGCTTGACGACTCGAACGTCCCGCCCTCATAGTTCAGCCCAATGTTCCTCCTCTACGAGGTGCTGCTTTACCTCGTGTTCCTCGCTCTGCTTCCCTGGTTCCTGGCGACCGGCTTCCTGCGCGGGAAGTACGTCGGAAGCTTTGCCGAGCGGATGGGACGTTTTCGCCATTCTTCCGGCTCGCACGACCTCTGGATTCACGCCGTGTCCGTCGGAGAGACTCTCGCGGCTGCACCGCTCGTTGCGAAGCTCAAGACGAGCGTTCCCGATCTCAAGATTGTGTTCACGACCACGACTGCGACAGGCAGAGAGATCGCGCAACGGATTTTCCCGGAGGCCACTCACGCCTACTTCCCGTTCGACTTCAGTCGCTCGGTATCCAGCTTTCTTGACCACCATCGGCCGCGGGTGTTCGCAACGATGGAGACTGAGATCTGGCCGAATGTGACGAGGCTCGCGACAGCGAGAGGGGTGCGAATGATGCTCGTGAACGCTCGGATTTCAGACCGTTCGCTGCCTCGCTACCGCCGTTTCCGCTGGCTCCTCCGTCCGATCCTCGACCTGTATACCCTCTTCCTCGCACGAGACGCCGAGGACGCCCGTCGACTCATCGCGATTGGTGCACCCAAGGAGCGGATCGAGATTGTCGGCAACCTCAAGTTCGATTTCGAGCCGGCTTCTTCGACACTTCCGATCGAGCAAAGTATCGTCGACCTGGCCCGCGGTCGCAGGATCGTGATCCTCGGATCTACTGTGGAAGGGGAGGACGAATTGCTCATCCCGATGCTTCCCGATCTGATCGCCGCCGCTGATTGTTTTGTGATCATTGCGCCGAGGAAAGTTGAACGCTTCGGCGTGGTTGCAAGTCTCCTCTCGTCGAGTCAGCTCGCGCATCTTCGTCGCACCAACCTCGGGAAGGGTGCAGGGAAGGTGGATATTGTCCTGCTCGACTCGATCGGCGAGCTGGCTGCTCTTTACCGACACGCGTCTGTGGCGTTCGTCGGCGGGAGCCTGGTTCCGAGCGGAGGGCACAATCCGATCGAGCCAGCTGCAGTCGGCACTCCGGTCGCTTTCGGCCCGTACATGTCGAACTTCCGTGAGATTGCGGCCACATTCACTTCAGAGAATGCAGCCAGGCAGCTGGCCTCGCCGGAGGAACTGAAGGAGTTCCTTATCCAGATGCTCAATGACGACGAGATGCGACAGGGCTACAGGAGTCGCGCTGCGGTCACGGTTGCACGAAATCGGGGAGCAGCAGCTCGCACGGCAGCGCGGATTGTGGAGCTTCTGCAATGATCGCCTCGCGTCCCTTCGAGCTCGCTTACCAGATGCTCAATCGTTGTCGAAGAGAGCTCTATCGCCGCGGAACGCTCCACTCGCTAAGACTCCCCCGGCCTGTGATCTCGATTGGGAATCTCGCAGTGGGAGGCAGTGGGAAAACCCCGGCCGCGATCACGATCGCAAGAGAGTTGATCCGGCGCGGGTACAACGTCGTAATCCTCACGCGCGGATATCGCGGAACGATCGGCCGTGGTTGGGCCATCGTGTCAGAGCACGACCCGGAACGGTTCGGAGATGAGCCCGTACTCATGGCGCAGTCACTTCCGGGAACGGATGTGGTCGTGGGCGCCGATCGGCACCGTGCCGGAAGTGCTTATCTCGAAACCCGCGACTGTGACCTCTTCATTCTCGATGATGGGTTTCAGCACCTGCGGCTGCAACGCGACGTTGATGTGGTTCTGCTGGACAGATCTGCCAGATGGAGCCGCGAGGGGGACTCAGCGTTGCTCGACGCCGACCTGGTCCTCTTACGCACGGACTCTGCGAGGAGTGCCGACAGCGAAGCGATTGCGGCGAAGCTCGAGCCTCGGGATTTTCACTGGCAGGGAATGGTTCATTCCCTTGATCGGCTTCGCGGAATGCGCGTCGTTGCCTTCAGTGGGCTGGCTAACAATGAGCAGTTCTTCGACAGTGTGAGAAGGCTGGGTGCAACCGTGGTCGATGCCATCCCGTTTCCCGACCACACCCGATACGGGATCGACGACCTCGAGCGAGTCGAGAGATCCGTTCAAAGCAACGAGGCTGAATGCGCGGTTACAACGCAAAAAGATTTTGTGAAGATCGGCGATCCCGAAGTTGGATGGATCGAAGCTCAGATGACGATCGAGCCGGAGGAGGAGTTCTTCAGCAGACTCCTCGAACATCTTCCGTTGCCGGCCCGCTCGCCTGATCGAAAGGACCAGCAGACTTCACTGGCTCCGTAACATGGGAACAATGAAAAACAGGCCGAAGAAAAGCAGGTTCAAGCAGCGCGCTGAGTACCTGATGTACCGCGCGGCATCATCCGCCTTCGGAAGTGCTTCTGACGCTCGCGTGAGAAAGTGGGGCACGCTGCTTGGAAGGACCGCATCAGCAGTGCTCCTGCGTCGCACGAAGCTGGCTGTCGACAACGTCGAGCGAATCTTCCCGGAGAAAAGCCGCGATGAGTGCGCGCGAATCGTCCGAGCCTGCTGGGAACATTTCGGGCGAATGGGTGTCGAGTATCTTCGCGCTCAGGAGCTCCCGCTCGAAGAGATCGCAGGTCGTTGCGAGATCGTGAATCGTGAGCTGCTCGACAAGATGCTCGCCATGAATCGAGGGCTCCTGATGATCACCGCCCACTTCGGAAGCTGGGAGATCGGCGGACAGCTCCTCTCGCTCATCGAAGGAGGTGTCACCACGGTGGCCCGGCCTCTCGACAACGAACTGCTCGAGCGCGACCTGACGGAGACTCGGGTACGGACGCGAATCGAGCTCGTTGACAAGAAGGGCGCGGCGCGGACTCTCGTGCGCGCGTTGGAAAAGAAACGAACCGTTGTTCTGCTGCCCGACCAGGCGGTACGACCACATGAGGGGATCCTGGTTCCATTCCTCGGCCGGCCAGCCTGGACTACGGCAGCGCCGGCCAAACTCGCACTCAGGTTCGGAACTCCGATTCTCTTTGTCTTCTGCGTCCCCCGTGGCGAGAGTCACCTGGTGACATTCGATGAGCCGATCGTCATCGACGAGCTCTCACCGGATGAGAGGAGCGTGGAAGCGATCACGACGAGGATCAACCACACGATCTCGAAGTGGATCCTGCAGTATCCGGAGCTCTGGCTCTGGATGCATAATCGTTGGAAAGGGACGGAGTGATCCCGCGCGGAGAGGTTTCGAAATCGTTACGGCTCCGTACTCCGTAAACGTTCCACCCCGCACGGCGTCGAATCAGCACGGCCGGCAAGATCCGGCAAGCAAAAGATACGGAGGCTAACCATGTTCAAGAAGTTGATTGTTTCAGGAATCATCATGACGGCGACTCTCGGAAGCCTGCAGGCTGGCGAAGGCAAGCGTAACCATCGCCGTCATCATGCAGCTCATCGCGTTGCGCGAAACCTCAACCTGACGGACGCGCAGAAAGTTCAAGCTCGCGAGTTGCGTCAGCGTGAAAAAGAAGCGACACGAGGTTTGCGCGAACAGATGGCTGCCAAAATGAAGCAGGTTCGGGCGCTTCGCGATTCAGACGATCCGCGTCGTGCGCAGCTTCGTTCCGAGCTCGATTCGATGAGACAGGAGCTTCGTTCGCGCCGGGAGCCTTTTCGCCAGAACTTCCGCCGCATCCTTTCCTCCGAGCAGCTCGGAAAGTTCGATGAGATGAAAGATCGTCGCGAGCGACATCGCGATAATCGCCAGGATCAACGCCACAGTCAGCGTGACAACAAGCGCTAACGTCGCATGACCGGCCCCCAGCCCGCATTTCTCACAGACCTTCGCCGCGACACGACGGATAGCGGCCTGTCTGCTTCGTTGCACGGCAATTTCGCTCCTTGACATAGTGTCGACTATGCCTTCGTCGCAAAATCGCCGTGCGCCTCGCATCCAAGCCACTCTCCGCCGTCTCACGACAAAGGTCTGTGAGGAATGCGGGCTAGGAGTCTGCGCGACAGAACGGGATTCGTCCGATTTTGCTCATTTTTACGGGTACTTCTACCCTGCCTTCAACGCCGATCGTCGATTGTAGGGCATCGTCGCAAGCAGAAAATTTTGTGCCAGTTTCTGCCGCGCAGACTCCTAGCCACCCCTATGCCGAGCCGTTGACCGCGAATGTCAGACGACGCCTCGAGTGTACGCACTCGCTATCTCTGAACGTAGTCAGCGAGAATGTGGCTGACCGAGGCGCTCAGATTCTTCGCCATTTGAAGGTGCAGGAACTCGTTAGGGCCGTGGGCGTTGCTGTTAGGCCCGAGAACGCCGGTGATCACGAACTGCGCTTCCGGAAACTTCTCCCCGAGCATTCCCATGAACGGGATCGAGCCACCTTCGCCGAAAGAGGCAGCTTCTTTCCCGAAGAACGACTGGGACGCGCGGTCGACCGAGCTCGAGAGCCACGGCGCAACCGCTGGCGCTTCCCAGCCCGCCGCACCCTTCTCCGTCTCGAACGTCACTTTTGCACCGTACGGAGGATCACTCTCGAGCAGCGTTCTGAGTTTCTCTTCCAGCCCATCTGCAGGCAGGGAAGGGGGAAGGCGGATCGAGAGCTTCAAAGAGGTCTCGGGTCGCAGGACGTTGCCGCCCTGGACCAGATCGGGCATGCCCGCCTGACCGGTGATCGACAGAGTCGGTCGCCACGTCTTGTTGAGCAGCAGCTCATAAGGGTCGTCGGTGATCGCCTTCATCCCTTTCACGAAGGGATAATGCGAATGGACGGCGTCACCCAGGGCGTCGGCCGTGACGCGTGTTTCCTCTGCGCGATTCTCGGGGATCTCGACGTGAAGCCAGGGCGGAAGGAGCTTGCCGGTCTCCGAGTCTTCGAGGCGTTCGAGCAGATTCCGAAGGATCCTGAAGCTCGACGCAACGATGCCGCTCGCATCACCTGAGTGAACCCCCTCGGTGAGCACCTTAACGGTGAGGTTTCCAACGAGTGAGCCTCGTAACGAGGTCGTTGTCCAGAACTGGTCGTAATTGCCGCAACCGCTGTCGAGACAGATGATCAATTCCGGCTTTCCAATCCGGTCGACAAGCAACTCGACGTAATGAGGAAGGTCCACCGAGCCGCTCTCTTCACAACATTCGATGATCACCACGAGTCGCGAATGGGGCGCTTTCTGTTCTTTGAGCGCTTTCACGGCAGAGACCACGGCGAAGATCGCGTAGCCATCGTCCGCTCCACCGCGCCCATAGAGCTTTCCATCACGCAGGACCGGCTTCCAGGGTCCCAGACCCTCTTCCCAACCGACCATCGCTGGCTGCTTGTCGAGGTGACCATAGAGGAGAACGGTCCCTTCTTTGTCGCCGTCGATCTCGAGGAACAGAAGGGGAGTGCGCCCTTCGGACTCGAGGACCTCCAGGCGGGAGTTGGGGATCTGCTGTTTTTCGACCCAGTCGCAAACCAGATCGACCGCGCGCTGCATATGGCCGTTCTTTTCCCAGTCGGGATCGAACAGCGGAGATTGATTCGGGATCTCGATGTATTTCGTGATTGTTGGAATCGCTTCCGACTCCCAGAAGCCGTCGATGAATTTTTCTGTCTGCTTTGCGTCCATGGTTCGTTCGTCCTATTGAGGTCAGTGGCCGGGAGGCAAAAAAAGCCGCCCGGGAGCGGGCGGCTTGGATGATCTTCTCAGAGATCAGGTCAATCGCGACGACCACCGAGCAGACGAAGGAGCATCAGAAAGAGGTTGATGAAGTCCAGATAAAGAGCCAGCGCTCCGATCACCGCGAAGTTCGTGACCTGCGGGCCGGTAACGGTTGCGTAGGATTTCAGCTTCTGTGTGTCGTACGCGGTGAGACCTACGAAAACGAATACTCCGACGATGCTGATCACGAAGGACATCGCGCTCGACTTTAGAAAGATGTTTACGATCCCGCAGAGCATGACTCCGATCAGACCCATGAAGAAGAAGGATCCCCACGAGGTGAGATCGCGTTTGGTCACCAGACCGTAGATGCTCATCGCTCCGAACATCCCGGCAGCGACGACGAAGGCCTGAACGATTGAGCTTGCCGTGTAAACGAAGAGGATTGCGCTCAGAGTCAGACCGTTGAGCAGTGAATAAACAAAGAAGAGGGAGGCTGCAACCGCCGGAGACATCTTCTGTATGCGGAAGGACAGATACATCACCATTCCGATTTCAGCGATCATCAAACCGAAAAAGACCACCCGGTTCTGGAGAACGAGCGCCTGCATCGCGGGGGATACAGCGACCCACATTGCGGCGAGCGCGGTAATGAGCAGACCACCGAACATCCAGGCGTAGACGGAACGGATGAAGGTTCTTTCCCTGACACCGCTCTCTACGGTGCGTGCGTCAATCCATGAGGGCTGGGTTGGAACTTGATTCATTGATGAATCCTCCTTGGCAGTTGCCACGCGTTTATAACATTTGACCGGCCAGAATATTCAGTAGTTCTGACGCGCGGCCCCCACGCATGCTCTTCGTCGCACCCTTGGGGGCGTAGAAGGTTTCGAAAGCTGGCGAACGCCTGCGGAGCACCTCGGGGACGAAGTGCGAAGCTTTGGAGTGCGGCAGCCGCAGCTGCCGCTTTTGTTTCGTACTCGCGCGAACTTGAAAGTCGTACTCGCGGCAGAATCGCGCCCCTTTCTCGCGCGGGATTGCCGCCCCTCTCGCGTGTCACATCCCGATCACCCATCTGCCCCCTTTCATCGGCGACACATCTTCGCGAGAGCCCGTGTCGGGTGGCAGAGTGTCGGCCGCACGCCATGCGGCCCACCCCAGCGCGAGAAAGGCGGCAAGCCCTTCGCGAGCCCCGTCAGGAAATTTACAATGGAGGACTCAGGTTTTCAGTAACGTAAACTTGATGAGTGGACACTCAAGTTGATCTAAGTACCTGAAGGAGAAGAACATGGCAAGAATTATCGGTATTGATCTCGGCACCACAAACTCGGTGGTTGCCGTCATGGAAGGTGGGGAACCGAAGGTAATCGTCAACGCCGAAGGCGGTTTGACGACCCCTTCAGTGGTCGGTTTTGCCAAAAATGGCGAGCGACTCGTAGGCCAGGTTGCCAAGCGCCAGGCCGTAACCAACCCCGAGAACACCGTCTTCTCAATCAAGCGCTTCATGGGGCGCAAGTTCGGTGAAGTTAATGAAGAGATGAAGATGGTGCCGTACCAGGTCGAGAAGGCCTCCAACGGCGACGTCCGCGTGAACGTGAGCGGCAAGATGTATTCGCCTCCCGAGATCTCCGCGATGATCCTGCAGAAGCTCAAGCAGGCCGCCGAGGATTACCTCGGCGAGAAAGTGGACCGGGCTGTCATTACGGTTCCGGCCTACTTCAACGACTCGCAGCGCCAGGCAACGAAGGACGCTGGTGAGATCGCGGGTCTGAAAGTCGAGCGGCTCGTCAATGAGCCGACCGCAGCTGCTCTCGCCTACGGTCTCGACAAGAAGAAGGACGAGACGATCGCCGTATTCGATTTCGGCGGCGGTACCTTCGACATCTCAGTTCTCGAAGTAGGTGAAGGCGTCGTCGAGGTCAAATCGACCAACGGTGACACCCACCTCGGTGGCGACAACATCGATCAGAAGCTGATCGACTGGATCATCGAAGAGTTCCGCAAGGACCAGGGCATCGATCTGTCGAAGGACAAGATGTCGCTCCAGCGCCTCAAGGAAGCGGCAGAAAAAGCGAAGATGGAGTTGTCATCGACGATGTCGACCGACATCAACCTCCCCTTCATCACCGCTGACGCCTCGGGGCCCAAGCACCTCAATCTCAATCTGACGCGCGCGAAGTTCGAGCAACTCGTCGGCGAGATCCTCCAACGCACGATGGGCCCCGTCAAGCAGGCTCTCAAGGATGCAGGCCTCTCCCCGAAAGACATCGACGAAGTCGTTCTGGTCGGAGGCTCCACCCGAATTCCGATGGTGCAGAAGCTCGTGTCCGATTTCTTTGGCAAGGAGCCCCACAAGGGAGTCAACCCCGATGAAGTCGTCGCGGTTGGCGCGGCGGTTCAGGGAGGCGTTCTTGGCGGCGACGTCAAAGACCTTCTGTTGCTCGATGTCACACCGCTCTCGCTCGGTATCGAAACTCTTGGTGGGGTCATGACACGGCTCATCGAGCGCAACACAACGATTCCTACGCGAAAGGCAGAGACCTTCAGCACTGCTGCAGACAACCAGACATCGGTGGAGATCAAGGTCGTCCAGGGAGAGCGCGAGATGGCGCGCGACAACAAGACTCTGGGTGTATTCAGCCTTGTTGGTCTTCCACCCGCGCAGCGAGGGATTCCTCAGATCGAAGTCACATTCGACATTGATGCGAACGGCATCATGAACGTCTCTGCAAAAGACCTGGGCACCGGCAAAGAGCAGAAGATCACGATCACCAGCTCGTCGGGGCTGTCGAAGGACGACATCGACAAGCTCGTTCGCGACGCCGAATCGCATTCGGACGAAGACAAGAAGCGACGGGAAGAGATTGAGGCTAAGAATGGTCTCGACTCGCTCGTTTACTCGATCGAGAAGATGTTGAGCGAGAACCGCGACAAAGTGTCCGGAGACGATGTAGCGACGCTCGAGAGCGCAATCGCGGACGCCCGGAAGGCGATGCAGGGGGGCGACCTCGATGCGATCAAGAGTGCTACCGACACTCTGCAGAAGGCATCCCACAAGCTCGCCGAAGCGATGTACAGCAATCAGGGACAGGGCGGGTCGTCAACGGATTCCGCAGCTGCGGGAGACGCGGGCTCGAGCTCATCTTCCGATGATGTGATTGAAGCGGAAGTCGTAGAGGACGAAAAGAAGTAAGCCATTTCCCCGCTGAGGTGGCCGTTGGCTGTCTCAGCGGGGAATCAGTTTTTGCTGTCTTGACAGTCGGGTTGCCGGGCATTGTGTCGGGCACGGGATCGTCCGGCAGGTTGAACCGCCGAAAAGGAAGGGAGAGATCATGGGGCGCACGCGACCTGATGGCTACGTGATGATCTCGATCATCTCGGAGCGCTATAACATCCATCCACAGACCCTCCGCCTGTACGAGCGCGAGGGCTTGCTCATCCCAGCCCGCACGGGAGGCAATACGCGTCTGTACGGACCGATCGAGATCCGGAAACTCGAGATGATTCTGGTGCTGACTCGCGACCTTGGAGTCAATCTCGCGGGGGTCGAAGTCGTCTTCAATCTCCAGAAAGAGATGGAGAAGCTCGAGCTCGAGTTCGGAGAGCTTCTCAACATGATCCGGCAGGGTCTGCTCGACCGCAGGATCGGCATTGATCGCGAGAAAGCACTCGTCAAAGCGCAAACCCGTCAACTGCAGAGAACCAAGTAAAGGCGAGGCTACGATTCGAGGAGACGAACGACGTCGCCTCCGGACATTTTTCCAGATCATCCCAATGGGTGCCGGCAGATTGCCGCGTCTGCGAGAGGAAACGCGATGTCGGGACGACACATCGTTTTTTTCTCAGTCGCGGCAACATTCGCGGCTGGAACCGATCGCTCGGGGTGATTATTATCCGTTACCATACGGACATGGACTCTCGCCAGCCACCGCAACATCCTCCGATGGGAAAACTCGATGCCATCGAGATCGGCGAGAGGAAACTCACGATTCAAACCGAATTCTTCGGCCGGCCCGGATGGCGAATCGAAACCAAGGTCTATCTCGCCGGGGCGCTCAAGAAGGTATACACGGACCTGCTCGAGGGAGTTGTCGAGTCTGACCTCCAACAGAGAATCGACGGATTCCACCAGGGGCGTATGGATGAAATCGTTGCGGGGCTCGAAAAGCGCAGATGATTGAGGTCGGTTCTCCTCAACGCGGTAACCGAGTCGTTCCTCTTGTACTGCTGGCTCTGGTCGTCATCGCCGTGATCGTGAGCTTCGCGCTGACCGGCGGCCGCAGGCAGGACCTGGTTCGATGGGTTCCGATGGAAGAGGCTGCTGCTCGCGCAGTGAGCGAGCAGAAGCTCAGGATGTTTGATTTTACCGCCGCATGGTGTGGGCCGTGCCGGGTTCTCACCGACGAAGTATTCGCGGATCGTGAGTTGGCCGCTCTGTTGAACAGCGATCTCATACCGGTCAAGGTCGTCGACCGTCAACGCGAAGAAGGCCGAAACACGCCCGTGGTGGCCCAGCTTCAGCAGCGCTACGGTGTACAGGGATTCCCGACGTTGGTTTTCATGGACCCGTCGGGCACCATGCTGGATCGGATCGAGGGGTATCCCGGAAAGGCGGAGGTCGCAAAACGGCTCCGCGGCGCGGTGCTGATCCAGAGCGGCAACCTGCCATGAGAGCATTGTTAGCTCGTTAGCCCAAAGTGCAGGACAGACTCTCTTGTCTGTCACGCGACACTGAACGTCACCATCTTGAAAGGTTCGACCCTCCCAACTATGCGTCTCGAAAAACTGACCCGAAAAGAAGAGCAGACATGGCGGACGGAGTTCACGGGCGAGAACTGGACCTTCGGGGCTCTCTCGCTCAGTGTGACGCTCCCGGAGTTTGCGGAAGGGGAGAACAAAGTCGAAGCGATGCATTTCGGCTATTACCTCCAGCCGCTGCATCTGTCCGTCGATGACCGTGAAGAGCTGCCGCGAAAGTTGCTGCATATCCTCGCGCGACGCAGGCCACCTCTCGATTTCCTCGAGTTGATGGGCGCAGGGATTCGCGTTCCTCATGCGTTTCCGCAGGGGTTCACACTCGGGAGTGTTCTCAGGATCACACTCATGGAGCTCCGGAAGATCCCAGTGCAGGACTAGCCCGCATTTCTCACAGCTCCTCTGTTAAGACACACAGAGTGTCATCCAAGCGTTGAGTCAGGGCGCCGCGTCGCGAGACAGACAAGAGTGTCTGTCCTACACGCCATGTAGGACAGACACTCCTGTCTGTCACGCGACACTCTTGTTTGTCTCGCGGCGAAGGTCTGTGAGAAATGCGGGCAGCCCCCATTCGGCTCGGATTCGAGATGCCCGGGGCTCGCGGATCACCTCATCCGCGCTGATACAATTCATCAGGTATGACCTCCGGGCGTCGCCTCCTCCACTACCTCCACCGTTACAGGTTCACCCTCTCCCTCGGAGCCCTCTGTGTACTTGGTTCTGCAGCGTTCTCGCTTGCCAAGCCACTCATCATCGGCAACGCCGTCGACCAGCTTTCCACCGCGATCACGCGCCACGATCTGATCCGCTACGGGCTTCTCCTCGTGGGAGCGTCGGCAATCGAGGGAGTATTTCTCTATCTGCAGCGCTCGATCATCATCGGCGCCTCCCGTCGGATCGAGTTCGACATGCGGAATGATTTTTACCGCCACCTGCAGACCCTGCCCCTTCGCTACTATCACGAACAGCGGACAGGCGACCTCATGTCGCGAGCCACGAACGACCTGTCGTCGGTTCGAATGCTGATCGGACCCGCGGTCATGCATTCGGTCTCGTCGCTGCTGGTAGTTGCCGGCGCGTTCATCATGATGCTCCGCATCGACAAGTCTCTGGCCGGACTTGCTCTCATCTCGGTCCCGATCGTCGCGGGACTCGTCAAGGTTTTCGGTCAGCGGATTCACGTCCACTTCAAGTCGGTGCAGGACTACTTCGGCGACATCTCAGCGCGCGTTCAGGAGAACCTCGCCGGGGCCCGCGTCGTGCGCGCGTTCGTCCAGGAAGATCGCGAGCTCGAGCTCTTCAAGATCATGAACAGGGAGTTTGTTGAACGTAACCGGTCCCTCATTCGGCTCACAGCACTTTTCTATCCGATGCTGCAGGCGATCATCGGGCTGATGTTCGTCCTGATTTTCTTCCTCGGCAGCCGCCGCATGCTCGCCGGCACGATGTCGGTCGGGAGCTTCGTCGCCTTCCAGTTCTACCTCGGAAGGATGATCTGGCCGCTCATTGCGTTTGGCTGGGTGATCAACCTGTTCCAGAGGGGCATGGCCTCGATGGGACGGCTCACTGACGTATGGAACGTTCCCGCTGATGTCGCAGGCTCGGAGGCTCGTGCCGAGCCCACGCCATTCTCGCGCATCGAGTTCCGGGACCTGACGTTCTCTTACGGAGATCATCCCGTGCTTCGCAACATCAATCTCCAGATTCGCCGAGGGGAGACCATCGGCATCGTCGGCCGGACCGGGAGCGGTAAGTCAACGCTTCTTTCGCTGCTGGTACGGTTGTACGAACCGCCCCCCGACTCCCTCTTTCTCGACAACCGTGCGATCGAAACGATTCCGGTCCAGGAGCTCCGCGAGACGGTCGGAATCGTTCCTCAGGAGACGTTCCTTTTTTCCGAATCCATTGCCGAGAATATTCGCTTCGGACGATCGGGCGCGAGTCAGCAAGCCGTGGAGCGAGCCGCGGGGATGGCGGGACTCGCCGACGACCTCGGTGGATTCCCTCAAGGTGTCGACACAGTGGTGGGGGAGCGGGGAATCACACTGTCGGGTGGTCAGAAGCAGCGCACGGCCATCGCTCGCGCGCTCGTGCGCGATCCGCAGATTCTCATTCTGGACGACGCCCTCAGCGCTGTGGATACAGCCACCGAGGAACGAATCCTTAAATCGCTGCGTGGGGTGCGGCAGGGGCGAACCGCGCTGATCGTTTCTCACCGCGTCTCGTCGGTGAAGGATGCCGATCAGATCATCGTCCTCGACGAGGGAATGATCGTCGAGCGTGGCACCCATGACGAGCTCGCGGCTCTTGACGGTTACTACGCCGAGCTCTATCGGCGACAGACGATCGAAGAAGAGATCGAGGAGATCGCCTGATGGCGGAGGTTGAGCGCCACGAAGACGAAGGGTCGAAAGCTTTCGATCCACACCTGGCGCGGCGGCTTCTGCGGTATCTCCGTCCGTACCGCCTGCGAGCGATCGTGTCGGTACTGCTCGTCATCGTCTCATCGGCGCTGCAGATTGCGGGGCCCGCAATCATTGCCGTCGCGATCGATCTCTTCGTCAGACCGGGCGGCCTGGCTCCACAGAAGGGCCTGAGCGCTTCGCTCGGACAGTGGCTGCAGAGTCATGGGCTGGCGATGGACCCGATTGCCGGCGTGAACCTCGCTGCCTCGATCTACGTCTTGACGCTGGTCCTGGGATTTGCGGTTCTGTACACACAGATGATCCTGATGAACGTCATGGGTCAATACGTCATGTATGACCTACGAAAGCAGATCTTCGGACACCTCCAGAAGCTGGACGTCCAGTATTTCGACCGCAATCCCGTGGGCAGGCTGATCACGCGTGTAACGACCGATGTCGACGCGCTCAATGAGATGTTCACAGCGGGATTCGTCGCCATATTTGGCGATATCTTCGTACTCGCCGGGATCATCGCGGTTCTTTTCTTCATGGACTGGAAGATGGCACTTGTCCTCTTCTCCATCACGCCGTTCATCATTCTCGCCTCGGTGTGGTTCCGAAACGGCGCGCGGAAGACCTACCGGCAGGTGCGCGCGCGAATCGCGGCGATCAACGCATTCCTCCAGGAGCACATCTCCGGGATGCCCGTGGTGCAGCTCTTCAATCGTCAAAGCGAGGAGGGCGACAAGTTCGAAGGTCTCAATGCCCGTCATCGCGACGCGAACATCGATTCGATCTACTACTACGCTATCTTTTACCCGGTCATCGAGCTCATTCAGTCCATCGGGATCGCGCTGATCGTCTGGTACGGCGGTGGGCAGGTGCTGAGGAACGCGCTGTCGCTCGGAGCGCTGATCGCCTTCTTCCAGTACGCGCAGCGTTTCTACGAGCCGATTTCCGACCTGTCGGAAAAGTACAACATCCTGCAGGCGGCGATGGCAGCGAGCGAGCGGATCTTCAAGCTCATCGACACACCAGTGAAGATCGAGGATCACGGTGCGGTGGAGTTGATGGATCTTCAGAGGATCGAATTCCGAAACGTCTGGTTCGCCTACAAGGAGAGCGATTGGGTCCTGAGGGACGTCTCGTTCGTCGTTGACAAAGGGGAGCGCGTTGCGATCGTCGGTCATACCGGGGCAGGGAAGACCACGGTCACGAGTCTCCTGCTCCGCTTCTACGAGGTGCAGCGGGGAGAGATTCTGATCAATGGAATCGACATCCGCCAGATCCGGATCGCGTCGCTCCGGCGTTTGTTCGCAATCGTTCAGCAGGATTTCTTTCTTTTCTCCGGCACCGTGGGCGAGAACATCTCACTCAACGATGCCTCGATCTCGAATGAGGACGTGGTTGCGGCCGCGTCGCGAGTGCAGGCGGACCGGTTCATATCCCGGCTACCGGACGGCTACGCGTCGACCGTCCGCGAGAGGGGAGCGGGATTCTCAGTGGGGGAGAAACAGTTGCTTGCGTTCGCGAGGGCCCTGGCGTTCGATCCGCCGCTGCTGATCCTTGATGAAGCGACGTCGTCAATCGACACGGAGACCGAACGGCTCATCCAAAAGGCCATTGAGATCCTGATGGCAGGCAGGACGGCGATCGTCATCGCTCACAGACTCTCGACCATTCGGTCGTCTGACAGCATTCTGGTCTTCCATCACGGCGAGATCCGCGAGCGTGGGTCGCATGATGAGCTCATGAGGACAGACGGCCTTTACCGGAAACTTTACGAGATCCAGTACAAGAATCAGCGTGTTCTGGACGAAGTGTTGGCTTGAGCCGTTTATTCTTGAAAACGGCAGGCCCCGCGTGACAGACAAGAATGTCTGTCCTGCACGCGACCTTAGGAATGTTCCGATCTACTCAGCGAATGTGAGACTATATGATGGAATGGCATTAGCAGTTATCTGATTACATCCCGGGAGGGTTAGGGCGGTATCCATGACAATTAAATTTTTTCCAGCTACAAAAGGGCAGAAGAGCAGTCTCCTCGCAACGTTCCTTTCACGACATCAAGTCACGCACGAGCTCGTTTCTCCGGAAGATCGAACCTCACGCAAGACGTACAGGCATGGCGAGGTTCCCGCCGTTGAGATCGATGGGCGTCTTTTCGTTGACCCCAACCCCGACGTCCTGAAAAAGATCCTTCACATCGAATCGTAGCGACTCGTCGTCTCGCGGCAGGTCGCCGCCGAGCTCGATTCCCTTTCCCGAGGGAGAGGGTGGAGCGTGAGAGCCGGGTGAGGGCTCTCGATATTCAAAACGACTGACCGGCAGATCAAGCCATCCGGAAAAGCGACTCCGCTTCCTTCTCGATTGCCGACTTGATTTTGGACTCGAAAGGAAGTGCCATGAGCGGCAGCTTCGAATTCAGGACAAGCTCGTCGTCAGTAACCGCGAGGCTGCCGCTTGCTTTCAATCCCTTCGCCTTGAAACTGAACCTCAGTTCATCGCCTTCCCAGTGCTGATCGAGGTCGTCGACCATTCCAGCGTGCCGCTTGCTCAGATCGATCAGCAGTTGTTCGATCTTGCCTCGCGCGGTCTCTCTGTCGGTGTTGTGCGGCAGGGTAATTTTCATAGAGCCTCCATTAGCGTCGCCGTGTAGCGAAAAGACTGCGCTGGGCCATTCGCTGCAAGGACAGGACCCGTTGACGGGGCGCTTCAGCACGAACTTTCAGCTGCCTTTACCCTGGCTATACGCGCCAGGGTCGTGAACTTCACCAGGCGCCGTCACACTGCAGTCATGATGTCCGCCCAACTCGAACTCTCAATCCCCGAATCCGAGGAGTTTCCCAGACTCGGTGACCTTGTCACTCTGGGCGAGACCTTCCCGTCGACCGCGACGGTGAACGAAGTCGCTGACAAGCTCTTTACCAACCCCGCTCTCGATGCCTTCGCGATTGTCGACGGGAGAAGGCCGATTGGCCTCATCACGCGGCAGAAATTTCTCTTTACCGTGTTTCGCAGGTTCGGCTGGGAGCTCTACGGAAAGAAAGCGATCCTTGAAATCACCGATCGTCATCCGCTCATATTGGATAAGGAAGAGCGTCTCGACGTTGCGCTCGATCGTGCACTCCACCGCAAACCTGAGGACGTCTACGATGACATCGTGATCGTCGACTCTTCGGGGCAATATCTCGGGTTACTGTCAGTCAAGCGAATGGTCGTGCAGCAGAGCCATGCTCTGGCCAATATTCTGGTTCAAAAGGACCTGACAGATAGTCGATTTCGTGAATACCAGAGGCTGAGTGAGATCAAGTCCCAGTTCCTGGCAAACGTGACTCACGAGCTGCGCTCGCCGGTGAACGCCATCGTAGAGCTTGCGGATCTCATCAAGACCTCCGCGGATCGGGGATATGTCGATCAGTTGAAAGATCGGCTCTCGCTTCTGCTCGGAAGCGCCTCGAATCTCCGCAGCGTCATCACGAGCATGCTGGACCTGTCGAAAATCGAAGCAGGGAAGATGCAGTTGATCGAGGAAGAATTCGACCTGATTCCTATGCTCGAGGAGCTTGTCGATACGACTCGGGTACTCATTGCAAACAAACCAGTGCAGGTCGAGCTCGCCACCGAGGTGTCCGGACTAAAGCTCGTGACCGATCCTGTGAAGCTGCGGCAGATCCTGACGAACCTTCTCAGTAACGCGACCAAATTCACCGAGCAGGGACGCATCCGACTGGTTCAGCGCGTAGACCGCGGACGCCTGATGCTCGAGGTTTCAGACACAGGGATTGGAATTCGTCCGGCGGACCTCGAGCGCCTCTTCGAGGCATTCACGCAGCTCGAGGATACCGCCACCAGGCGGCATAGCGGGACAGGACTCGGTCTGACCATTACACGACAGCTGTTGACGCTGCTTGACGGAAGCATCCAGGTCGAGAGCGTCTATGGGATTGGCAGCAGATTCATCGTTGATCTGCCTTGCAAAGGAGCAACTCATGACCAGTGAAAAGACTCGAATTCTCATCATCGACGACGACGAGGTTCATCTCGAAACGACAAAAGGAATTCTCGAAGAGGAGGGTTATGAAGTCCACGTACAGAACCGACCTCTGGGCTCCACTAACAGGATACGCGACCTGCAGCCACATCTGGTTTTACTGGACGTCAACATGCCTGGTCTATCGGGCACGACGCTATCAACGATCATCCGGTCCAATCCTGCGACGATGAAAGTGCCTCTCTACCTCTACTCGTCGAACGACGAGGACCTTCTGAGGAAGGCTGTGAAGGAGAACAATCTCTCGGGGTATGTCTGCAAAGGCAGCCCATCGGAGTTGAGGGCGAAGGTGGCGCGTGCGGTGGCCAGCCGATCTTATTCGTGAGACCCGCGCGCGAGTTCGACGTCGAGGCTCCGAATCAGAGAGAATGCGCCCGATGAATCCGGGTGCTCACCTTCGCAGCAGGTCGCGATGCTGACCGACTACCACACGCATACGTTCCGTTGTGGTCATGCCGTCGGTACGCTGCGCGACTACGTGGAGTCGGCCATGAGTCGGGGCATTGGCGAGATCGGACTGACTGACCATCTATACCTTTACTTTCTTGCGCCGGAAAAACGTGACCTGCGCTGGGCGATGCCCGAGGACCAGTACCGAGGGCATTATGAAGAGATGCTGGCGGTGCGTGAGGAGTATCGGGGACGCATCAACGTCCGTGTGTCTGTTGAAGCCGACTATGTTCGCGGCTCAGAGGAGATGCTGGACGAAGTCCTCTCCGGCTACAGTTTCGACTACGTCATGGGCTCGGTCCATTTCATGGACGACTGGTTGATCGACGACCCTGATCAGGCTCATCGCTACGGCCAGCAGGATGTGACTTCGATCTATCGTCGCTACTACGAGAGATTGCGCGAGGCGGTGGAGCTCGACGAGTTCGACCTGCTCGCCCACTTCGATCTTCCAAAGAAGTTTGGATTCCTGCCGGATGCGGACCTCACCCCTCTGATTGCAGAAACGCTCGACGCCGTCCGCGATCATGACATCGCGATCGAAGTCTCGACGGCCGGCCTTCGCAAGCCTGTCGGAGAGATATACCCGTCACTGGAGATCCTTCGGGCGATGAATACGCGCGAGATCCCGATTTCCCTCTCGTCAGATGCGCACGACCCTACGGAAGTGGGTGCGGGATACGATCAGAGCATTGCGCTGGTGCGTTCGGTCGGATATGTGTCGCTCGCCGTGTTCGATCAACGTGAGAGGCGACAGGTACCACTCGGTTGATGGATCACTCGGCGGCGAGGGCGCTACCAGCCGTCTCCAATGCCGTCTCCAATGACGTCTCCAATGCCGTATTCGATGCCCGGTGAGATGAGACGCGGGGGCAGGCCCGTGCGGTTTCCGCTGCCCGACCGGCCTCGACTATGGGGGGTAGCGCTTTCTCACTATCAGGTCGAGGGCGACGATCCCTGCGACTGGACGGATTGGGAAAAGGCTCTGAAAACGAGAGGCGAACCTTGCGGGGATGCGGTCTCGTCGTGGGAACAGTATGAGTCTGATGCGTTACTGGCGAAGGCGGCGGGGGCTAACGCATTCCGCTTCTCGATTTCGTGGAGCAGGGTCGAGCCGCGATCGGGGGCGTACTCCGATGATGTTCTCGGTCGGTACCGGCGTCTCATCGAACATCTGGTCGCGATCGATCTCGAGCCGGTCGTTACGCTCTTTCATTACACGCATCCATCATGGTTCCACGCCACCACTCCCTGGACCTCGAGTGCCTCCGTAGAGCGATTTGCGCGCTACACCCGGAAGGTGGTCGAGGCGCTGGGAAACTCCGTGCGGATGTATGTCCCCCTCAACGAACCGCTCGTGTTTCTGCTTGCCGGTTATCTTGACGGCCAGATTCCACCCGGAATACGCGACCCTGTTCTGTTTCGCACGGCGTTCAACAACATGCTGACTGCGCATGCCGCGGCGGCAAGTGTGGTACGCGAGCTCAATCCCGATGCGGCGGTCGGAGTCGCGCACAACATGATGGCCTTCGCTCCCGATCGCTGGTGGAATCCACTCGACAGGCTCCTGGCAAGAGCGGCACACCGTTGCTATAACGAGAGCATTCTCGAGGCGTTCGCAACGGGCCGATGGAGCTTTGTCCTGCCGCCGCTGCTACGGATCAAGGGTCGCAGTGACGACCTTCCAGGATCTCTCGATTTCTTCGGCGTGAATTACTATTCGCGTCTTCACTTCCGATCGCCTGGCAGGGAGCGGGGTATCGGCGACTTCCATTATCGGGACAGGAGCGGGCATGGTCTTACCGACAATGGTTGGGAAGTGATCCCCGAGATGCTCACGCCGCTACTCATCGGGGCGTCACAAGCGGGGTTCCCGCTGGTTGTGACTGAGAACGGAATTGCTGACGGGACCGATGCCATGCGTGGTCCTTTTCTGACGGCTCATGCCCGCGAGATTGAGATCGTGGAGTCCAGGGGGGTTCCGATCCACGGCTACTTTCACTGGTCGCTCCTCGACAACTACGAGTGGCTCGACGGCTACGGCCCGCGCTTCGGGCTCTACGAAGTCGACCGGTCGACCATGCGCAGAGCAGCGCGCGATTCCGTGGCGATCTTCCGGGATCTGGGTCGGCAGTTTCTCGCCCGCGGCACCACCCGTTGAGCCTTCGCGCACTCGCCTCCCGGTTCGCAGCATGTCATCCCGAGCCCCGGACCGCTGGTGCAGCGACTGAGAGAAAGAAACTGCCCGTCCCTCGGTCTGCTTCCATCTGCCCTGAAAGGGCTGCAGAGGGTAGCCGGTGGCTGAGCGCTGGAAGGGCGATGCCACCGGTAAGAGCAAGGAGAA
>DATLXH010000068.1:0-7555 GCA_035576005.1 Thermoanaerobaculia bacterium
GACGATCAACAACTCGGGGACCATCACCACGAGCGGAGGGCCCTACATGCAGTTCTATGACGGGGCTACGATCAACAACCTGAGTGGTGGAAACTTCAACCTCACCTCCGATGCCTCGTGGTACTCCGGCAGTGGAGCTGCTTCGACGTTCAACAACAGCGGAACGCTTCGAAAAACCGCCGGCGCAGGCACCTCGCAGTTCGGCATCAACCTGATCAACAACGCCGGTGGAACGATCGAAGCAGCAGCGGGGACCCTCGCTCTCACGAATGGGTTCACCAATTCCGGCACCCTTTTCTTCCCCATCAATGGCCTCACCACGTTCGGCCGCATCAACGTTTCAGGCGGCTTCACGCTGGGCGGAACGCTCGCCGCAACGACCGTCGGCGGTTACACCCCGAACAGCGGCGACACGTTCCCCGTGCTCACCTATGGCTCCTACAGCGGCGCGTTTGGGACAAAGAGCCTCAACTATTCGGGAGGCTCGTTCACCGACAGCTACACGCCGACAACCATGACGCTGACGGCGGCCACCACAGCCGTGTGCGTACCACCTCCAGCGAATCTCATCAGCTGGTATCGCGCGGAAGGGGATGCGAGCGACGGGACCGGTCCGAATCACGGAACATTCGTCAATGGTGCGACCACCGCACCGGGTAAGGTTGGCAGCGCTCTGGCGTTCAATGGAGCGAGCGCCTATGTGAACATCCCGGACTCCGCGTCTCTGCGCCCGGCCGGTCTCACCCTCGAAGGCTGGTTCAAGATCAATAGTACGGCGACGCCGCAACTGCTCGTCTCGAAGACGTTTGGAACCGGGAGCGGACATTCGTACAAGCTCTGGGTCGACGCGGGACTTCTCCAGGCCGGAGTGGCCGCGCCAGCCGGCACGCTCGGCGATGTCAGCGTAGCCTTCGCACCAACAGCTGGCACCTGGTATCACCTGGCCTTCACGTTCGACCCGACCGCACAGACGATGAAGCTGTATGCGAACGGCGCACTGGCGAGCTCGGTCACAGCCTCGAAGGTCATCTCCTACGATACTCATCCAGTGCTCATCGGGGCCGAGATCCTGAATGACACGACAGTCACGAACTTTCTGACAGGCTTGGCGGACGAGGTCACGCTCTACAGTAACGCGCTCGCCGGTGCTGAGATCCTGTCAATTTTCAACGCGGGCACTGCGGGCAAGTGCTACACCGCGCCGCCCACGATCGGCGGCTTCACGGCCTCGCCTTCGACTGTGACTTCGGGCGGCAGCACCACGCTGAGCTGGACCACGGCGAATGCGACCGGTGTCACCATCGACAACGGAGTCGGCGGGCAACCCACGATTGGCTCGGTGAGCGTCTCTCCAACGACCACGACGACCTACACTCTGACGGCCACTGGCCCAGGCGGAACGGCGAGCGCAACAGTCACCGTGACCGTCAACCCAGCGGCTCCTTTCATCGGCAGCTTCACGGCGACACCGTCGACCCTGACCGCTGGTGGCAGCTCTACACTGACCTGGAACACGACTAACGCAACCAGTGTGACCATCGACAACGGTGTGGGCTCCCAACTCGCCAATGGCTCTGTGAGTGTCTCCCCAACAGCCACCACGACCTACACACTCACGGCCACCGGTGCTGGCGGCACGAACTCGGCGACCGTCATGATCACGGTCAACCCGTTGCCGACGGTGAGCAGCTTCACGGCCACACCTGCGAGCGTTCCGGCGGGCGGCTCGACCACATTGAGTTGGAACACGACGAACGCGACGAGTGTAACCATCGATAACGGCGTGGGAGCGCAGCCGGTGAACGGTTCGCTCAGCGTCACCCCATCGGCAACGACGACCTACACACTCACGGCGACAGGCGCGGGCGGAACGGCGAGCGCAACCGTCACGGTAACCATCAACCCGTTGCCGACGGTGAGCAGCTTCACGGCCACACCTGTGAGCATCCCAGCGGGCGGCTCGACCACGCTGAGCTGGTCGACCACGAACGCAAGCAGCATCACCATCGACAATGGTGGAGGAACATTTACAACAGCCAGCGGCTCGGTGAGCGTCACGCCATCCGCAACGACGACCTACACACTGACAGCGACAGGCGCGGGCGGAACGGCGAGCGCAACAGTCACCGTAACCATCAACCCTTTGCCGACTGTGAGCAGCTTCGCCGCGTCACCTTCGACTATCCCGGCCGGCGGCTCAACCACCTTGGGCTGGACCACGACGAACGCCACGAGCGTGACAATCAGTAACGGTGTCGGTGGGCAGCCTGCGAACGGCTCAGTGAGCGTTAGCCCGTCCACAACGACCACGTATACACTCACGGCGACAGGCCCGGGCGGAACGGCAACCGCAACCGTCACCGTAACCATCAGCCCGTTGCCGACGGTGAGCAGCTTCACGGCCACACCTGCGAGCATTCCAGCGGGCGGCTCGACCACGCTGAGCTGGTCGACCACGAACGCAAACAGCATCAGCATCGACAATGGTGGGGGAACGTTCACAACAGCCAGCGGCTCGGTGAGCGTCATGCCATCCGCCACGACGACCTACACACTCACGGCGACAGGCCCAGGCGGAACGGCGAGCGCAACCGTAACCGTAACCATCAACCCGCTGCCGACGGTGAGCAGCTTCACGGCGACACCTGCGAGCATTCCAGCGGGCGGCTCGACCACGCTGAGCTGGTCAACCACGAACGCAAGCAGCATCACCATCGACAATGGTGGAGGAACATTTACAACAGCCAGCGGCTCGGTGAGCGTCACGCCATCCGCAACGACGACCTACACACTGACAGCTACAGGCCCGGGCGGAACGGCCACCTCAACGGTCACCGTAACCATCAACCCGCTGCCGACGGTGAGCAGCTTCACGGCCACACCAGCGAGCATCCCGGCCGGCGGCTCAACCACCTTGGGCTGGACCACGACGAACGCTACGAGCGTGACAATCAGTAACGGTGTCGGTGCGCAGCCGGCGAACGGCTCGGTGAGCGTCAGCCCGTCCACAACGACGACCTACACACTCACGGCTACAGGCCCAGGCGGAACGGCAACCTCAACCGTCACCGTAACTATCAACCCGTTGCCAACGGTGAGCAGCTTCACGGCGACACCTGCGAGCATCCCAGCGGGCAGCTCGACCACGCTAAGCTGGTCGACTACGAACGCAAACAGCATCACCATCGACAATGGTGGGGGAACGTTTACAACAGCCAGCGGCTCGGTGAGCGTCACCCCGTCCACAACGACCATCTATACGCTCACGGCAACAGGGCCGGGTGGAACAGCAACGTCAACGGTGACCGTAACAGTCAGCTCGTTGCCAACGGTGAGCAGCTTCACGGCGTCACCTTCGACGATCCCGGCCGGCGGCTCAACCACCTTAAGCTGGACCACGACGAATGCCACGAGCGTGACAATCAGTAACGGTGTCGGTGCGCAGCCGGCGAACGGCTCGATCAGCGTCAGCCCGTCAACAACGACCACCTACACGCTCACGGCAACGGGGCCGGGTGGAACATTAACGTCAACGGTGACCGTAACAGTCAACTCGTTGCCAACGGTAATCAACTTCACCGCGACGCCGGGCAGCGTGCCTGCCGGCAGCAGCTCCACGTTGAGCTGGACGACAGCGAACGCCACGAGCGTGACCATCGATAACGGAGTAGGAGCACAGCCGGCCAACGGATCGGTGAGCGTCACTCCCGCTACCACCACGACATACACGATTACAGCCTCAGGTCCTGGCGGATCTGCGAGTGCAACAGTGACAGTAACTGTCAACCCGTTAGTCAATGTGGTCAGCTTCACTGCTACGCCTTCGACAGTTCCGGCGGGCGGCTTCACAGCCCTCAACTGGACTACCACCAACGCTACGAGCGTCACCATCGACAACGGAGTCGGACCGCAGCCCGTGAACGGTTCCGTCACCGTCTTTCCAGCCGGAACAACGACCTACACGCTGACCGCCACAGGCCCGGGTGGAACCGCGACTGCCAGTGTCACAGTGAGCGTCGATGCACCCTCGATTATCAGCTTCACGGCCACGCCTCCGACCATCACTGAAGGCGGCTCAACTACCCTGCGCTGGACCACCACCAATGCTACGAGCGTCGTGATCAACAATGGCGTCGGCAGTCAGTCGGCGAACGGTTCGGCGGATGTCCTGCCGACGGTCACGACGGTTTACACGCTGACGGCCATCGGACCCGGCGGTACCAGCTCGTCCACGCTCACAGTCACAGTGACAATCAATCCCGCCGCGCCACTGGTGAACTCGTTTACGGCAACTCCCGACACCATCATTGCGGGCAACAGTGTGACACTTGCCTGGACGACCTCGGGAGCCACCGGCGTTTCCATCGATCACGGCATCGGGAACAAGACCGCTTCTGGATCGATCGTTGTCTCACCCGAAGTGACGACCACTTACGAGCTCACGGCCACCGGACCAGCCGGTTCGGTTACGCGATCCGTGACTGTGACGGTGATTCCTAGAACGGCGATCATCAACTTCACGGCCTCACCGATCCGGATCAGGAACGGGGAGTCGGCCACGCTACTTTTCTCAACCGTCAGCGCGACAACCGTGACCATCGACAACGGGATCGGCAACGTTCCCTCGAGCGGTTCGATCACTGTTTCTCCGGCTTCCACCACGACATACACCATGACGGCACAAGGTCAGGGCCTGACGCTGACTGCTCAGGCAATCGTGGAAGTGATCGTCGAGCCTCTGGTCGTGGTTTCCTCATTCCCCACCGGACTCATCCAGAGAGCGGACGAGGGGGGCGATACCAATAGTTACGTCCTTACGAACGTGGGCGGCTCCGATACACAAATCACTCTGCTTCAGACCGGCAGGTTCTTCACCCAGTCGCCATCGAGCTTCGTTCTTGCTCCCGGCGCGAACCAGGTGATTACTATCGTTGGAAATCCGGTGGCTGCCGGCGCCTACGGAGGAAACTCAATGCCCTCGGGGAACGGCGTGCCCCCAGGGATGAACATACCAGTCCGCCTACTCTCCGCGGAACCACCGTCCGGAACCGTGCTGCCGATCCCTTCGAGCAACCGACTCGACCTCACCTCTCCTGATGGCTCCGTCGACTTCCACAACGAAGGGACAGCGACCCTTCGAGGGATACTGGTATCGGACGTTCCGTGGCTTGTGCCCCAGGAAGGTATCGTTACGATCCCGCCTGGCGCGACAGTCACGGTCTTCTTCACAATCGATCGCTCCAAGCGACCGGATTCCGGCGCCCTCAACGGTTCGGTGACCGGGACGCTGTCGCTGGTCTACGCCGATGGCCCGGGCGGATCCTCGACCGTCGGATCGATTCGACCGCTCGGCACCACACCTCCGCCATCCACATCCAAACCAGTCACCGTGATTGATACCGCTACGCCGCTCATCAAGCAACTAGGACCTCCGCCACTCAAGCCGGGCGAAGTGGCTCTGGTCATTCCGGGCATCGGACGCGCCGACGGCGCGGTGGCGGACCTGTCGATCACCAACTCAGGGGCACCGGTTTCTCTTAACGGCGTAAACCTCTTCTTTTCGCGGAGCGGGACCTCAGCCTCCCTTTCCCAGACTGCAGTCCTGGCTCTTTCTCCAAACCTGCCGGTCGCGTTCGGCGATATGAGCCGGACCATATTTGGCAGCTCGGCTACCAGCGGGACTCTTCAGATCCGGAGCGATGACTCCTCGAAGATTTCCACTCACGTAAGTATGGTGAACTCTGTCAGCCCGAGGGGAACCTACAGCGGATCGTTGGCTGTCTTCCGTTCCGACCGCGCATCCGGGCCCAACCAGGCTGTGATGCTGGCCGGAGTGCGAAATGATTCCGGCAACCGTAGCGATCTCTACCTGCAGGAAGCTGCGGGTCTGCCCGCGCTCGCCAGGACCGAATTCTTCGACGTTCGAGGGAGGAAGTTGAATAGCCGGGTCGACGAAATCGGTGCGTTCGGCGTCATCGAACTTCGGGGAATCGTGCCTGCGGGAGCGGTCACGGCGGTGGTCACGAATACGAGTCAGAACAACGCCAGGATCGTCGCGCAGGCCATGATTCTGGATCAGGCCACTGGCGATCTGACGAATATTGTCGATTGGAACGCACGCAACGGCGTGCGAGCCGATGCCGCTCAACTGCTGCCGCTGGTCGTGACAACCGAGCAGGAAGCTCGACCACGCACGGAGCTAACCATCGTCAACAGTGGAACCGAAGTGAGCACCGGTACTGTGACGCTATTCGTCCCCGGTCAGGGACGGAAACGTTCTAGCAGACCTGCAGGCGGAGCCGGCAGCGTTGCCATCCAGTCGATGGCAACCACCTCCAGGCAGATTACTCTCGCGCCGGGCGAGGCTCAGCTTGTCAGTGACGTGATGGGCATCATGGACGCTGGTGGAAAATCCTCTGCCGGTTACGTCGTCTTCGCCCCGGAGGCAGGTTCCAGGTTCACAGTCACGGGCCGATCGTACGCAACCGCCGGTGCGAGCTTCGGAACGGGCATTCCTTCAACGGCATTAACGAGTGGTCTGCGTGTCGGGGAAAGCCGAAAGATCGCCGGTCTCGAAGATGCATCGACCGCGAGTGTGCGCGGTGCCAAACCCGGTACGTTCCGTACGTCTCTCGGTCTGATCGAGACCTCCGGTCAACCGGTCACGGTTCGGGTGACGGTGCGCTTCGCGGCAGCTGTGCCGGGTGGTCTGGTTGAGGTTCGTGCTACATCCACGAAGGAATATGTCCTGAGTGCGCGACAGGTGATGTCATTCCGGGAGATTGGCCGAGAGATTTTCGGCCCCGGACGGGAGTCGGTTGGGGATCTTCACAACCTGCAGATGGACATAGACGTCGTCCGTGGCCAGGGAGCCGTGATCCCCTACACGGTCTCAACCGACAACGGTTCCGGCGATACTTTGATGAGACTCGAGTAAGACGCCATTGGCGAGGACTGGTCTCATCAAGTCATTTCACCAGAGGGCGGGCTGCGATGCCCGCCCTCTTGTGTTGGGAATTGATCACTCCCGCCGCCGAGCGTCGTTTCCCCTCACCCGAGGGAGAGGGGAAGCCCGCATTTCTCCACTCCTTCGTGGCGAGCCGGCGGAGAGTGGCCTCGATGCGAAGGGAACGGTTTGACTTCGACTTCATCCTGTTCGGCGGAATCCTACGTCGGGAGATTTCTTTGCCACCATCATGTCAGCAAGGTCTCGATTTCAGCTGGTCCGCCCAACTATTTGCTCCGCTCGCTTTGAACGTGAAGATCTGTCTTTTGCCGTTCAACGGCGGCGAGGTCTTCGAGGGCTGACATGGGTACGCCCGTCGCTGGCAACGTTCGACCAATGGCGAATCTCCGGAATCTCAGTGTCGGCCGGACCATGATGAGACGTTTAACGGTGCGATCAAAGAACCCCCTGTATCACCCTTGCACGGTCAGGCAGAGAGCAGATAGACTCGTCCGAGCCGACCGCAATATCGCGCCCTTAGCTCAACTGGATAGAGCATCAGACTTCGGATCTGAGGGTTGGGGGTTCGAACCCCTCAGGGCGCACCAA
>DATLXH010000069.1:0-4705 GCA_035576005.1 Thermoanaerobaculia bacterium
GGCCTGTCTGCTTCGTTGCACGGCAATTTCGCTCCTTGACATAGTGTCGACTATGCCTTCGTCGCAAAATCGCCGTGCGCCTCGCATCCAAGCCACTCTCCGCCGTCTCACGACAAAGGTCTGTGAGAAATGCGGGCTAAGCCGCGAAGCGGCGTGTCCCTCTCCCCGGCGGGGAGAGGGAAGCGAGCGAAGCGAAGCAGGGAGAGGGGCGTGAAAGTCTCGCCAGTCCGTCGACAAGAGCGAGGTCGACGTATCTCTCACGACCCCTCTCCCGGTCGCTTACGCGACCACCCTCTCCCCGCCGGGGAGAGGGACCCCGGCCCCTTCCGGGGCCCCCAATTCACGCCGTGTGCATTACCGCTTCACCAGCGTTCCACGCCGTACTCCGGTTCGGATGACACTCTGCGCCTGTTCCTTCATTCAGTAGATCATCTCCCCGTCACTGAGTCCGAAGTAGTGTCCAAGCTCATGCAGCACCGTCTCTCGGATCTGACGCTGAGCAGCTTGTGCATTGCGCGAGGTGCGGAGAATCGGCCCGCGGAAGATCGCTATCTGGTCGGGCAGCAGCGGCAGCATGTCGTGAGTGCGCAGGGGGCGCGGGACGCCTCGGTAGATGCCAAGGAGTTCACTCCGGGGATCTGAGAGGGCCGCGAGATCTCCTTCATTCGGTTCTTCCTCGACGACGATGACTACGTTTTCCATCAGTTTGATGAAATGTGGTGGAAGAGACTCGAGGGCCTCGTCGGCAATCCTCTCGAACTCCCGCTGAGAGAGATCCATCTTTGGTGGATGATTGCACATCTGACCTGACGAGGTGGATGGACGGTGGACTCCGTGTCAGCGCCGGGATTGCGTGTCGGGCCGACTCCCGATACCGTGGACGTACTTGGAATGTGAGTGCCGCGCCCTGCCGCTGCGCGGGTTCCACGATTTGCAAAGGGGCTTCTTGGTCGGATCTTTTATTGATCGCATAACAGCACTTCTATTGAGGCGGCCGGGCGCAGTGCTCGTTGCAGGGCTGCTTGTCGTGATTGTTTCGGGGTTGATCGCAACCCGCCTCACTCTCGATCCTGACGTGCTCAATCTCATCCCTCGGAAGAATCGTGAGGTCAATGAGTTTCGCGACCTTTTGAAAGAGACAGGTACGCTCGACTTTCACATCGTCATCATTACGTTCCCCAAAGGCGCCGAGCCCTCCACCTACTTTCCTCTGATCGACGGGATTGCGGAACGACTCCAGAAATCCGAACGAATCAGGACGGTGACCTGGCGACTCCCCGACGCGGAATCGCTGATCGATCTGGCTCTTCCCTATTCCATGCTCGTCCTTTCTCCCGAACAGCTGGAGGCGGTGGCGCGGAACCTTTCCGACTCCGGCATTCGAGAGTCGGTCCAGAGAAATCGCGCTCTGTTGAGCACACCGCAATCCTCGGTGGTCAAACAGGTGGTGCAGGTCGATCCCTTCAATCTTCTCCCGATCTACATGGAGAAGCTCAAGAGTGCCGGCGGTGGTCTGAAGATCGACTACTCGAGCGGCTATTACGTTTCCTCCGATCAAAGCGCGGCCATCATCGTCTCGAGGCCACGGCAGGCGGCGCAGGCACTTCCCTTCAGTCGGGCGATGATGGAAGAAACGCGAGCCCTGACAGCGGCAGCCGTGAAAGAGTTCCAGTCAGATCATCGTGACGCTCCCCCCGCGGAGATCGGTTACACAGGCGGGTATGCGATCGCGGCTGCGGACGAGCGGATCATCAGGCAGGACATGACGGTCAACAGCGTGACGTCGATCGTAGGCGTATTGCTTCTTTACCTCTACGCCTACCGGCGGCCGTCAGCGCTACTCTACGCAGGTGTGCCGATGATGGCTGCCATCATCATCACGTTTGCGATTGGTGCGCTTACGTACGGCACTTTGTCGGCTGCGAGTATGGGATTCGCAGCGCTGCTGGCCGGCCTCGGTGTCGATTTTCTGACGGTGCTCTACGAGCGATTCGTGGACGAGCGGAACCGTGGAGCAGACGTGACCAGCGCGGTGCGGACTTTGATGCGCCAGGCACTTCCGGGTGTGATCGTCGGAGCGTTGACGACCGCGGCTACTTTTTATGCGTTTCTCGCGACTGAGTTCCGAGGTCTTACGGAGCTCGGGTTCCTGACCGGCACCGGGATCCTGGTTTTCCTGGCCTGCGTGATTTTCCTCTTCCCAGCAGTGTTGATCCTCGTAGAACGACGGAGAGGTGGGAAGCGGGAACTGCGCGTCCACGCCTTCGGGTCCACCCGCCTCGTTCGGGCGAGTCTTGCGAATCCGCGAGCGGTGATCATCGGCTGGTGCCTCGTGGTCCTCGTGACCGGGGTCGCGGCCACCGGAGTGCGGTTCAGTGACAGTCTCGAGGCCATTCGCTCCACGGGAAACGCGGCCACGCAGCTACAGGAAAAGGTAACTGCCACGTTCGGACAGTCGTTCGACGCCATGATGTACGGCGTGCGCGGCGCTACCGCGCAGGAGGCCATCGCAAAAAGCGAGGCTGCCATTCCTGACCTCGAGAGGATCGTGAATCAACGAGTGATCGGGTCCTACCAATCGATCAATACGTTCCTGCCGACTGAGACGAAACAGCGTGCGGTGATCGATCGACTACGTAAGGGGGAAGGAGGGGAGTTCTCATTCACGCGCATCGAAGCGACCTTCCGGCAGGCGCTAACCGACAACGGCTTCCGGCCCGACTCGTATGATCGCTACCTTCCGCTGATGCGTCAGGCAGTCGAGACGAGGGAGCCGCTCACGGTCGATATGCTCGACCGCCTGGGACTCGGAGAAACCGTTCAACGTTTTTTAAAAAAGACACCGACGGGCTTCCTGTCAGTTGTGTACGTCTACCCGAAAACCGGCAAGTGGCCGCGCTTTCTCCCTGCGGAGTTGCAGGACTTCAGGAAACGACATCCGGAGGGGGCGCTGACGGGAGTCAATCTCATCTCCGAAACATTGCGAACCATCACCCGCTCCGACGCGATCCGCGCCACCACCCTGGGCCTCGTGCTCGTTTTCGCTCTGGTATGGATGGGGTTTCGATCGTTCTCGCGAGCGTGCTTCGTCTTCGTTCCTTTCATCGCAGGATGCACGTGCATGCTGGGGTTCATGGCGCTTTTCAATCTCGAGTTCAACTTCATGAATGTATTCGTGGGATTGATGCTCGTCGGGACAGCGACCGATTACGCCGTCTACATGCTTCAGCGCTACGACGAATCGCCGGACGCGTTCCCCGAGAACGCGCTCGAGACCGGCCGCGCCGTGGTGCTGGCGGCTCTGATGTCGATCGTCGGATTCTCATCGTTTGCCCTGTCGCACTATCCGGGGATTCGATCGATCGGCTTTGCCTCGGTGATCGGAATCGCACTCAGCTGCCTGGCTTCGATCACTTTGCTTCCCGCGCTGCTGACGACAGGGAAGTTTCGCCGGGCGGGAGCAGACTGGATTCATGACACGTCTTCTGATTGAGGAGTCCGCCCCTGATTCGGACGGCGCCCGACAGACAAGAGTGTCTGTCCTGCATTCGAACCCGGCAAGGCGCGTTGCTTCTATTGGTTCGCTGCAGCGTAAGGGTCCGGGTAGTCCCGCCGGTCTGACATCTCGCTGAGGGGCGCGACGATGACACGCACTCTGCCTATGCCCACGAACGTCTCGGCCGGGTGCGGAGATCGTTTCGTGACTGCCTTATCTCCCGGGATGCGGACGAGAACTTTCTCTGGTGACAGAACCTGAACTGCGGATGGAGTCAGCGAGATGGCGTGGAGGAACACGTCACCGTTGGGAGGAACTCCCTTGAGCTGCAGCTGCGAGTTAGGGATA
Source organism: Thermoanaerobaculia bacterium (assembly GCA_035576005.1). GTDB lineage: Bacteria > Acidobacteriota > Thermoanaerobaculia > Gp7-AA8 > Gp7-AA8 > DATLXH01. The sequence continues at coordinate 3,845 of DATLXH010000069.1, forward strand.
CCCGGGGCCTGGAAGGTGAGAGTCACGTCGCCGGGCGGTACGTCGAGGATGATGAAGGAACCGTTCTCGGCAACCCCGCCTGAGGCATATGGTGCGTTTTCGATACTCACGTAGCTCTCACGAAAGATCTGCGCCTGACGCTCGCGCTCGCCAGTGAGGAGCTTGAAGTTTCCCTGCGGGGCTGTGGTGACCTCACGGATAAACCCTCGAATGCTGACGGGCTCGCGACTGAGGCGAGGGCCCTGAGTGGACTCGCTCCCCCCGCACCCTTCGAGCAGCGCCGCGAAGAGCAAGGTCGTGATGAATCGGATTTTCATGCTCACGATTCTATTCTGCTTTGAGAAGGGTCAACTTCTCCGGGCACGGCACACTGTCCCCGCTCGGGTAGGGTGGCGGCTTTTCCCTCTCCCGGCGGGAGAGGGGTAGGGGCATATGCGCTAACTTTACCTGGCGGGGTCTCAGGCCCCCGGAGGGGGCTCGTAGGGTAGCCGGTGGTGCGAGCGTTAGCGAGTGACCACCGGGTCTATGTATTCGCGGAAGTCATTCGACCCCGGAGGGGCCGCGTAGGATCTTGCGATGCCGTCGACACATAGCAGCCTTCACATTCACATCGTGTTTAGCACGAAGGACCGTGTTCCCTACATCGACGCTGAGTGGCGGGGCGATCTCCACGCCTTCCTTGGTGGCTGTCTGAGCCGACTCGACGCGTTTCCGCAAGAGATCGGCGGTGTCGCCGATCATGTTCACCTCGTCATCGGGATCAAACCAGTCCATGCCATTGCAGATCTCGTGAGGGAGGGCAAGCGAATCTCGTCGGAATGGATCAAGGATGAATTTGGCGTGCGGAAGTTTGCGTGGCAG
>DATLXH010000071.1:0-73088 GCA_035576005.1 Thermoanaerobaculia bacterium
CAGCCACCGGCTACCTTCTGTGACGCCTGCCGGCGTCCGGATCTGCGTCATTCTGGTCAGCCACGGCGATCCAGCGAGGGTTTCCGACGCTCAGAATGACACCTCGCAAACCCGCATAAACACTGGGAGTTTCTTAGAAGCTTGGGCTAGCAGCGGGAACGTTGTTGAGAAGGGATGACACTTCTCGGTTCGGCTGAGCCAAGAGCTGAACGAAGAACGCAGAACGCAGAATGTAGAACGTAGAAAACAAACTGCAAGTCAGGCCGTCTGTTTCGAAATTCTTCATTCTGCGTTCTGCGTTCTTCGTTCGGTTTCTGACGCAATCCAACCGCATGTCACTTGGGTGAGCGGGTCAGAGGGCCAGGGAACCGCCCACCTCCCCGCGGTGGCGGGGGCTTCACCTCGAATTGTCAATCTCGAGTCGCGAGATTGACCGTCACTGCCACTCTTCTTGTCAGTCGGCCACCGAGAATGTACGTGTGGAAGGAGGGCGGGGACGATGCTACTGGCTGACTTGCATGTACACACGCGATGGTCGGACGGGAAGTTGTCAATGGGTGAGGTGGTCGACCTTTTCGGTCGCGCCGGACATGACGTCATTGCAATCACGGATCATGTGGTCAACACCGACAATCTGATCGGCAAAGTGACTCATCGGTTCGGTCTGACAGTAACGAGGGAAAACTTTGCTGAGTACCGGCAGGAAATCGAACAGGAAGCGCGTAGGGCGTGGGATCAATACCGGATGCTGGTCGTTCCCGGTTGCGAACTGACTCAGAACACTTTCACCCGGCACTCTTCGGCTCACGCATTGGCGTTAGGGATCGACGAGTTCATCTCCGCTGACGGAAGTGTGGAAGACATGCTCACTCGGGCCAAGCGCGCCGGGGCTCTAACCGTCGCCTGCCATCCGCATAAACAGACCGACTGGTACGCCAACACGTTCTATCTCTGGAAGCGTCGCAGTGACATGCGGGATCTGGTCGATCTCTGGGAGCTGGCCTGTCGATGGGATCTGTTTCCGCCGGTAGCGCGCGCACGGCTTCCGTATATCGGCAACAGCGACTTTCACATTCCTCAGCATCTCTACGCGTGGAAGACGCTGCTCCCATGCGAGAAACGGATCGATCGTGTGCTCGAGACGCTTCGACGCGGCGAGGGCCTCGCGGTGACGAGACTCGAGCAACCTCTCTCGGGTCTGCGGTTAGTGGGTGATCTCGCAATGCCGGCGGTCGCCGGAGTTGGAGGTTGAACAAGTCGTGGCTAAGCGCGCAGACGATGAGTGCGTTGTGAGTGTCTCATTGGAGAGATCAACATGGTCCTCACCGGTTTCCTGGTAATCCTCGCAGTCGTCGGCTCTGTGATTACGTCCGTGCAGGTATTTCTCACGTGGCGATTCCGGAGGAAAAGACGTTTTTTTCGTCCCGGCCTCAAGGGGAGACTCTCAACGCAGTTTTCCCGGCAGGCCGATTCCACGCCGGCGACACCATTCGTTTCCATTCTCAAGCCCGTCTGCGGACTTGACGATGAGCTCGAGCAGAATCTCGAATCGTTCATGCAGCTCGAAGGCGTCAACTACGAGCTGATCATCTCGATCGAGGACGCGGATGATCCCGCCCTTGCCGTCGTTAGACATGTCGCGGCAGCTCACCCGGATCGAGCGCTCAGTCTGGTCGTCGGTCCGGAGCCGCTGGCGCGGAACAGTCCGAACAGGAAAGTCGCTCGCCTCATCGCAGCGGCGCGGGTTGCAAAAGGCGAGATCATTTTCATTTCCGATTCGAACATTCGCGTTCGCGCCGAAGACATTCGTAAGACCCTGGAGGCCTTTGAAGACGAACGGACGGGGTGCGTCTCGAACCTGTTCGTCGGAACAGGTGCCTTCGATTTTGGAGCGACCATTGAATCGCTTCATCTTCTGAGCTTCGTGGTGAGCGGGAACGTGCTGGCTGCCGCAGCAGGAATCCCATGCGTTGTCGGCAAGTCAATGTCCGTTCTGCGGTCCGTGCTCGAGCAGATCGGAGGGTTCGAGGCCTTCGGGCGCGTTCTCGCTGAGGACCAGGCCATTGGACTCGCGGTAAAGGAGGCCGGCTACCGGGTCGTGCTTTCACCGGTCACTGTGAGCAACGTCATCGTGAAGAGAACTCTCCGCCGCGCCATCGACAGGCAGGTGCGCTGGAACAAGATCCGTTACGCATACTCCAGGCCTCTCTACGTCAGCGAGTTTCTGCTGAACCCGACGATGATTCTGGTTCTGGCCACGCTGGTGTCGCTCGCTTTCGGACCCTTCGATACCATGCTCGCCGCTTCGATTCCGGCAGTGATCCTTCTGCGCATTGTTCAGGTTCAGCTTCTCGCGAGAGCACTCGACCACAGGTTGACCATGCGCGAGTCCTTGTCGGTGCCACTTCTCGACACGTTTCAGTTTGGCGCGCAGCTCGTTCCGTTCGTATCCGATGAGATCAGTTGGAGAGGGTACAGGGCGCGGATCGGCGCAAACACAACACTGTTGCCAGTCAGGTGAGCGCACAGGTGGGCTGGTGTCCCTCTCCCGGCGGAAGATGGAGACGTGAGCCCCACTTGCCTGCGCGGCGGGTCCTCATCGAAAATAGGCTCTGTCCAGCGCCCGATACTGAATCGCCTCAGCGAGATGAGATGTGGCGATGTTGTCCTCACCGGCCAGGTCTGCGATCGTCCTCGCCACCTTCAGGATCCGATCGTACGCCCTGGCCGACAGCCCGAGCTTTTCGAGCGCTGTCTCGATCAGCTTCCGTGACGCCCCGTCGAGCTCGCAATGTTTTCTCATGTGCCGGCTCGCCATCTCGGAATTCGACTGAATGGTCGTCTTGTGAAAACGCACCCGCTGAACCTGCCGCGCGGCTTCGACACGCTCTCGAATCGAGCTCGACGCCTCACCCAGCCGTGTCGACGAGATCTCTTCGGGCGTAAGCGCGGGAACTTCCACCTGCAGGTCGATCCGGTCCAGCAGCGGTCCCGATATCTTTGCGAGGTAGCGAGAGATCTGCGGCGCGCTGCATGTGCATTCACGTCTCGAGTCGTTGAAGTAGCCGCAGGGACAGGGGTTGAGTGCCGCAGATAGCGTAAATCGGGACGGAAAGGTCAGCGCTCGCGCCGCGCGGGCAATCGTCACATAGCCCTCCTCCATCGGCTGACGCAGGACTTCCAGAACGTCGCGCCGAAACTCAGGGAGCTCATCGAGAAACAGGACTCCGTGATGGGCGAGGCTGACTTCTCCCGGCTTCGGGTTACTGCCTCCCCCGACCAGTCCGGCATTGGAGATCGTATGATGGGGCGCGCGGAATGGCCGCCGCGAAATGAGCCCGTCTCCTGGCCGCAGTGTCCCGGCAGCAGAATGAATCTTGGTGGTCTCGATCGACTCTTCGAGCGTGAGTTGCGGCAGGATCGAAGGGAGCCTCTTCGCGAGCATCGTCTTGCCTGAGCCGGGCGGTCCGATCATCATCACGTTGTGCGCGCCGGCCGCCGCTACCTCGAGAGCGCGTTTGACCTGACCCTGGCCGCGCACTTCCGCAAAGTCCGTCGGCTCGATCGGGGACTGCTCTCTCCGTACCGAAACGCAACGATCGATCGTCGAGTCACCCCTCAGATGATCCAGAAGCGCCGGGAGGTGAGGAACTCCGATGATGGTCATCGACTCGACGGCCGCAGCCTCATTCGCGTTGGCGAGCGGCATGATCACCTCTCGAATCGAGGCGTCATCCCGCAGCGCTGCCGAGATGGATAGAGCTCCGCGGATGGGAGCGAGTGTCCCGTCGAGGGATAACTCCCCGACGAACAGCCTCCCGGTGAGGTGCTCGTCCCGAAGGTATTCGGCCGCATGGAGAATCCCCACTGCAATCGGAAGGTCGAAGCCCGAGCCCTCTTTCCTCACGTCGGCGGGCGAGAGATTCACGGTGATGAATCGTTGCGGGAATCGGAGCCCGCAATTCGCCAGTGCCGAACGGACACGCGAGTAAGCCTCGCGCACAGCGGCGTCGGGAAGGCCCACCAGCGTAAAACCTGGAACGCCGTGTCCGGAATCCACCTCTACGACAATTCGTACTGCATCAATTCCAAAGGTCGCCGCACTCAGGACTTTTGAAAGCATCCCATTTTTGCGACCAGCGGAAGTCCCTGCACCGAGAGTACCTCGGAGTCGCCGAGGATCACAAGTTCGGAGAAGTCCACCGGCGCAGATGCCTCTTTCAGGCCCGGATGGACGGCTCGGACGTGGCGACGCGAGAGGGTCCAGGCATGGGTCAGGGAGCCCGGCGGAGCTGGCAGTCAGACATCGGACGAGTTTTCCGCGCGAGCCAGTGGGGTGAAAGAATACTGGAGGTGACTCTCATAAGTCACGTTTAATCAGATATTTAGATTGTCAAGATTTGCCCTCTTTCATACCTGATATTGCCTGACTTTGACCCTCGCGAAACGGAAGCCGGCAATAGATATTTGGGGTGATGTGTTATTTCCACTCCCAAACCATTAGCGATTAATGGTTGACAAAATAGATAGAGAAATTATGATCGGCTCAGGCGAAGTGGAGCGGTGAGCCGTGATGGGGAGGAGTTGGGTATGCCGTTCGAAAAGTGGGAGCCCCAGGCTGACTTCGATCAATTCCCTGCGTCAGCCACCATCGTGCAGTCCCGCCTCATCCGTCTTCCCTCTCCGGTCGCCAACATGCTGCGTCTTCGCGGCAAGTCGAGCGCGAACCTTTTCTACGACAAAAAGAGAAAGGTCATCGGGATCAAACCGTCGGACAAAAAGGACGAGGGCTCGGCGAAGATCCGACAGTCAGACAAGTCGACCTCCATCCATGTTCCGAGCTTCTTTCGCTTCTACGACATCGAGGTTCCCGGTATCAAGCGGTTCCACTGCTGGTACGACGAGAAAGAGCGCATGGCGATGATCGACATCTCCAAACCGTCACCACGCGGGCGGCCCTCCGGGACCTAGCGGTGCGTTTCTCCCCTCTCCCGGCGTGTATGGCCTAGGTACATCCTGGACAGGTGTCCGCGGACATCCGTCCAGGATGTCTATAGGCTGAACAGGCGGGGAGAGCGAAGCAGGGAGAGGGGCGTGAAAGTCTCGTCAGTCCGTCGGAAAGGGCCAATCTTCGTATGTCTCGCGGCCTCTCTCCCGCCGCGTACGCGACCACCCTGTCCCAGCCGGGGAACACGTCGTACTTGCTGTCAGTAGAAAGGTGCCGGCCGTGTGTTTACAAATTTCGAATTGACGCGCCTCGCGTAGAAGCGTATAAGTCCCGTCCCATGTTGTATCTCTCCTCTGCCGCGATGTGTATGTGTTGTCCCATGACGACATGCGGGAGAGGCCTGGTTCAGCGATAACTCATTCATCAACGAACACCACAACCCGCGACGGCAAGCTGCCATGCGCGGGTTTTTTGTTTTTGCCCTCAGGCGTGGTGGGGCGTCGTCGCGGCTCAAAAAGGAGAAGCGATGGCATACCCGAAGCGCCTCACGATTGTTTACGAACACCCCCACTGGTTTACGCCGCTGTTTCAGGAGCTCGAGCGGCGTGGCGTGCCGTTCCGGAAGATCGATGTCTCAACGAGTAGTTTCGATAGCGCCGAGATCGATGCCTCGCGCGACATTGTCTTCAACCGGGTCAGCGCCTCGTCATGGACTCGCGGTCGCGGACATCTGATCGGCGAGGCGCGCAACTGGCTCGCCAGGGCTGAACGCGACGGTGTCGAGACGATCAACGGCGCGAGCACCTTCGATCTCGAAATCAGCAAAGCCGCGCAACTCGACCTGCTCGAGGCCGTTGGCGCGCGCGCGCCTCGCGCCCGGATTGCGGGCGGACCTGCTGACCTGGTCGCAGTCAGTAGCGCGCTCGAGTTTCCGCTGGTTGTGAAACCAAATGTCGGTGGCAGCGGCGCCGGGATCCGCCTGTTTGCGACGGTCGAGGAGCTCGCCACGGCGGTCCGCGAGGGGACGATCGAGCAGCCGCTGGGTGATGTCATTCTGCTGCAGGAGTATCACCCTCCGGCGACCCAGTCCATCGTGCGGGTCGAGACGCTCGAAGGAAGATACCTCTACGGAATCCGCATCCACCTTGCCGACAACGCGGGATTCGATCTCTGCCCCGCAGATGTGTGCAGGACGACGACGGGGATCGAGCTCACCAGCACCGCATGCGCAGCGGGTGCGGAGAAACAGCAGCTGTCGGTCGAAGCATACACGCCGCCATCTGACGTCGTCGCCACGATTGAGAGGATTGCCCGAGAGGCACGGCTGGATGTCGGCGGCATCGAGTATCTGGAAAGTGGCCGTGACGGTCAGATTTACTACTACGACATCAACGCACTGTCGAACTTCGTTGCGGATCCGCTTTGTGTCGTCGGCTTCGATCCGACGGCGCGGGTGGTAGATTTCATCGACCGGCGTCTCGGGCGGCGTGCGTCCGTCGCAGAGACGCCGATCGATCCAGGAGTGTTAACCGCAGAAACAGTCGTAGAGGGCGAAACAGTCAGGCAGGGTTCGTTGGCCCGTGGCCGCCTCGCCGCAGCCCGACTGGCCGGAGGTGCGCGATGACGCTGCGGTTTGGATACTGGATGCCCATGTTCGGCGGCTGGCTCCGCAACGTCTATGGGGAACAGATGGAGGCTACGTGGCCGTACGTCCAACGACTGGCGCGTCGCAGCGAGGAGATCGGGTTCGATCTGTCACTGCTCGCCGAGCTGAATCTGAATGACATCAAAGGCGTCGCGGCGCCGAGCCTCGACGCCTGGAGCACCGCCGCCGCGCTCGCGGCCGTTACACGACGCCTCGAGCTGATGGTAGCAGTCCGGCCAACCTTCCACCACCCGGCGCTCCTGGCAAAGCAGGCCGCGAACATCGATCAGATCTCAGGGGGCCGGCTGGCGCTGAACGTCGTTTCATCGTGGTGGCGGGACGAGGCGGAACAGTACGGTGTCGCCTTCGACGAGCACGACGATCGCTACCGTCGCACCGAGGAGTGGCTCGCGGTGGTCAAGGGCATCTGGCATAACGAGCGATTCACGTACAACGGAAAGCTGTACCAGACAAAGGAGGCCATCGCCGAACCGAAGCCACTTCGGAAACCGCACCCGCCGATCTACGCAGGCGGCGAATCGGAAACCGCCAGAAATCTGATCGCTTCGGAAGCCGATGCGTATGTCATGCATGGAGATCCCGCCGCTAAGATCGCTCTCAGGATCAATGACATGCGCGAGCGGCGTGAGCGGCTCGCACCAGAGGCCGCTCCACTGACGTTCGGCGTTGCCGGCTTCGTGATCTGCCGCTCTACCGAACAGGAAGCAAAGCGAGAGGTGGCCCGCATCACCGATGTCCGCGCCTCAGCGGCTGGAAATGCAAACTTTCAGCAATGGCTGGACGGGACCAGGCTCGATCAGCGACTTGCCATCGAGGATTACTCAGTGTCCAATCGCGGGCTGCGCTCCGAGCTCGTCGGCACGCCGGAGCAGATTGCCGAAAAGCTGGACCGGCTAGCGCGCGCCGGCGTCGACCTGGTCCTGTTGCAGTTCAGCCCGCAGTATGAAGAGATGGAGCGATTCGGAGAGGATGTCATCCCGCTGCTTCGAGGCCGTTCTCGCACTGAGGTGGCGTGAGCGCCATCGTAATGATCGATTCACCCGTAGGAGTGGGGAAGGAGATCGATTCACATTCCCCCCGAGGAAAGAAGGCGGCGATTCGGAATCGCCGCCTTCTGGCGAACGCGGTGCGTGCAGTGATCGCTCTCAGTACGAGAGCATAAGCGGACCGACCGACGTTAGATCTTTCCCTGGAGTTGCTCAGCTCTCGTCAGATGAGCAGCGATATGCCCTCGCGTCACGCTGAGGTGCTTTCTGAGAGCTTCGCTTTTCACCATGCTCAGGAGCTGCGTGTCGATGGTCATCAGCGCTTCTTTGTGGCCCTTGATCATCATGGAGACGTAAGCACTCGCGAACTGCTCCCCATTGAGCGGTACGATCGAAGCAAGCTCGCCTGCACCTTCTTCAGCGAGCTATCCACGTTCGGCGTTGACCGGCGTCACGCCAATCTTCAGGCCGAGCTTCATGGTCTGATCCATGTTCATCCCGTGCTCCTTGTGGAGCATCTTCGCGTAATCCATGACCGGCCCGCTGATCTGCTTGGTCTGTGCCTGGGCGGCGGCAAGAACTTCGTTGAGATCGATGGCGATGACTGAGGCCAGAATCTCGGCGTCGCCCATCATCGCCGCGCTTGGTTTCTCAGGCGTGTCTGCCTGAACGTCGGCTGCGCGTACGGGCGCGCCTGGCATCACCGGTTTGTCCGAGAACGCCGCCGATGCCATCGAATGCGGCTGGAATTGTAGTGCCTCGACATAGGGAGGATGCTGCCCGAGGACGTCCAGGCGGACATTCTCGCCGAACGACTTGCGTGCCTCTGCAACACTCTTTTTGCCGGTGACTATGTCATGGTCGAGGTTCAGTGTGAGGATGTTGTGACCCTCGAGATCGCAGCGTGCCGAGAGCTCGCCAACTGTGCGATTGATCGTGCTGCTCGCATCGAAGGCAATCAGAGCGCCCACTTTGGCCTGCGGCACGTCGTACACGATCGTGTGCTCGAGAAAGTCCACGTGGGGCATCGGGAAGTCGTGCGGTGTTTCGAGGTTGAATACGGCGATGCGTTTGAATGGGCCGGGGTTGTTCCAGATGAGGCGCTCTGTCGTCACTTCCTGCGGTGGACCATACTTGGCGATCATTTCCCTGGCTCCGAGCCTCGGCCGTTCGGCCCACGCGCCAACGACCTGATCGACCGTGAACCGGTCAACCATCGGTGAGGCGTCCCGCGGGGCGGGCGCCTGCGCCTGTGCATATGGGATCTGCATGAAACCCAGGATAACGATGCTTGCAGCCAGTACGCCCGATCGCCTTTTCACAATATCCTCCGCGGTGCCGTAATCAAGTAGTTTCGATTGTAAGAATGATGATGATGTCGTGGCAGGCTGCGTCTCCGTGCCATTCCGTTTCGCTTCCCTTTGGCAACGGCGACTCGCGATTGACGTTGCCATAACAGAGGAGTATCGAGAGGAATGGCGTGGCGATATCGCCACAACAGATCGCCATTCATGCACATCGCGACGCCATCTCCTGCATAGAACCCGGCGCTAAGCGCGCCACCCGCCGGGAGAGGAGAAAAGAACTACATTTTCTTGAGCATGACGATCTGAGCGCTGTGGTAGGCGCTGTGGTGCATCACGCCTTGGATCATGGTGTAGGCGTCGTAACTCTTGCCCGGGACGAGATCGTCAAAGTCGGAGTCGCTCATTCGCGCCACCGTGTCCACCAGGCGCGTGTGAGCGGCGTCGAGGCGCGCCAGAGCTGCGTCCCATGACACTCCTTCCACGCTGGGAAAATCTTCCTCAGGCGTCGGATTCACGATTTCGCCTTCGAGCCGTCGCTGCACGATCTCGATCCACGCCGTTGCATGCGCCAGGAGCTCTCCGATCGTCTTTGCGTCAGCAAGTGGACGCGCATTTGCCTTCTCCTCATCGACTCCGTCAAGGATTCTTCTGAATGGCGTGCCGTGCCACGCGGAGCCATCGAACGTGGCATTCAGCTCGAGAAGAGTTCTTTCAACCAGTCGCATCAGGGCATTCTAGCCCGCATTTCTCACAGCCCTTCATCGCGAGGCCACGGATAGCGGCCTGTCTACTTCGTTGCAATGGTTTCGCTACTCGACATAGCGTCAACGATGCTCTCCTCGCGAAACCATCGTGCGCCTCGCATCCAGGCCACTCTCCGCGGCCTCTCCGCCGCCTGTCTACGGCCTCTCCACGAAGGGCTGTGAGAAATGCGGGCTGGCTCACTGCGGCTCGCTACGTGTGCGAGGCACGAAGAGTCCGGCCTTGCTGGCGCGAAAGATGTGAACGAACGAGGCGATCCCGATGACGGTGCCTATGGGGATGTCCCTCAGCAGGAGGAACGCCATGAGATAGCCGCTCCACTTCGCCCACCACCGCTGTTTCTCGATTCCTTTCCCGGTGATGAGCGCGAGCACGCCGGCCAGTGTGATGAACGCGATTTGCGACCGGCCATAGACAGGGGAGCCCGCCACGAGCGTGACGGCTGCCAGCGCAAGGCTGAGAGCGTCAAAGACCGCCACGACATAGAAGATGCGCGAGGCCCTCTCCAGTCCCCGCTCCCCTTGATCCTGATGAACGGATTCGAACATTGACGTCGAGAGTGCGTTAGTCCCGCATGGCCGTTGGATTTGCGATGTTCTGTGGCGATCCCGCGGCAAAGGCCACGACATTCTCGAAGGCCTTGTCGAAGTAGAGCTCGTAACCTGCCTGCTCCACATACCCGAGGTGGGGGGTACAGATGACGTTATCCATCAGCAGCAGCGGGTGGTTCGGATCGGTGACTGGCTCATTCTCATAGACGTCGATTGCGGCGAAGCCTGGTCGCCCGCTGCAGAGGGCCGATCGCAGAGCGCCCGGTTCGACGAGCTCCGCTCGACTGGTATTCACAAAGAGTGCGTCGCTCTTCATCGCTCTCAGATCTTCCAGCGTGACGCACCCCTGCGTCGTGTCATTGAGTCGCAGATGCAACGACAGGACGTCGCTTCCTTCAAAGAGCGACCTCTTGTCGCGAAGAGCCTCGAAGCCGTCGGCCGCTGCAGCGCTGAGTGAGGCGTTGCGACCCCAGACGACGATTTTCATTCCGAACGCTCGCCCGAAGCCGGCCACCAGGCGTCCGATTTTCCCGTAACCCCAGATCCCCAGCGTATGTCCTCTGAGAGCCCTTCCGATGCCAACGCCTCTTGCGCTTTGCCAACGCCCTTCCTTCAGCTCGGAGCAGTACTGCGGGATGCGCCTCTCTGCCGCCATGATGAGGGCCCAGCAGAGCTCCGCGGGCGCTAAGGGCGATCCCACTCCTTCCGCGACGGACACTCCATGCGCCGTGCAGGCTTCGATGTCGATGTGGTTGCTGATTTTTCCGGTCTGGCTGATCAGCCTGAGATTGGGAAGCCGCTCGAGCAAAGCGCCGTGGATCACCGTGCGTTCTCGAATCAGTACGACGGCTTCGGCCTCCATCAGCCTGGCAATCAGAGCATCCTGATTGGGAGCCATGTCGTTGTGAACGGCGACGTCGTGGCCTTCCAGTCTGGAAAAGCAATCGAGTCCGCGAACGGCATTCTGATAGTCGTCAAGGATTACGATTTTCATGCATTGGAAGTGTACCTGCGCTAACGCGCCAGATAATGTTGCCGACATCGTCCGCAACCAATAATGCCCCTCGCCGGTCGATCGCGACACCCACAGGGCGTCCCAGTGCCTTTCCTTTCTCATCGACGAAACCGGTTAGGACATCCTCAGGAGCCCCGGATGGACGCCCCTCCGCGAAAGGGACATGAATGACTTTGTATCCGCTGCGAGGCTTCCTGTTCCAGGAACCGTGCTGCCCGATGAATGTGCCGCCAACGTAACGTTCCGGGAGCAGGGTTCCATCGTAGAAGACGAGTCCGAGGGATGCGGTGTGGGAGCCCAGGGCATAATCCGGTGAGATCGCGATGGCGACCAGGTCCGGTCGCTGCGGTTCGACCCGCCGGTCGACATGTTGCCCGAAATAGCTGAATGGCCAGCCATAGAAACCGCCATCTTTTACCGAAGTCATGTAGTCCGGAACGAGGTCGTTGCCGAGCTCGTCACGTTCGTTGACGGTGGTCCAGAGCGCTCCGGTCTTGGGTTCCCAACCGAGCCCGTTTGGATTGCGCAGGCCCGATGCGAAGACTCGCGAACTCCCGTTTACGGCATCAACTTCGAGAATCGCGGCACGGTTAACCTCTTTGTCAAGGCCGTTTTCTCCAACGTTGCTATTCGATCCCACCGTGACGTAGAGGCGCGATCCGTCCCGACTGGCGATCACATTCTTCGTCCAATGATGATTGATCGGACCGGCCGGCAGAGCGACGACTTTGATTCCGGGTTGATCGATTGCCGTGACCCCTTCGACGTATGGGAAACGCATCAGTGCATCACTATTGGCGACAAACAGCGTTGAACCGACGAGAGCCATGCCGAAAGGAGAGTTCAATCCGTGAAGAAAGACGGTGCGAGTCTCGGCGATGCCATCGCCGTCGCCATCACGGAGTAACGTAATCCGGTTTGCACTCGGCACCGTCGCGCCAGCGCGCTTCATGAACATCTTCATGAACCAGCCTTTGATTCCCTTGTTGTCCTCCGGCTTTGGAGGAGCGTTCGTCTCGGCGACGAGGACATCGCCGTTCGGCAATGTGTATAGCCAGCGTGGGTGATCGAGTCCTGTGGCGAACGCATTCACAGCGAGGCCGTCGGCGGCCGTCGGAGTCCTGCCTGCCGGCCAGCCTCTTGCCGGAGCAATCAGAACCGTCGGGATCATCGTAATCCTCGGCGGAGGGAGTGTTGGATCGGAGCCGATACCTGCGCTGGCAGGGAGAGAACTCGATCCTGCGCAGCCATTCATTGCCAGGACGGCCAGGAGAAGAGTTGATGGGAGAAAAGACTTAAGCATCGCGACACGCTCCTTGTTGGGATGCAGGGTTGTGATTTGAAGATCTCTGCTCAGAATCGTAACAATTCGGTTTGTCAGAGATTCGCTGACATCCGTTTTGCCGGGCGCCATGGTGATTATCAACTTGTTAACATGCTCCGCCTGCCTTCCAGGCTCCGACGCAACGCGCCTCTTCACACGCTTCGCATTTCGTGCGTGGGTCCAATCCCGAGCTCCTTGCGCACCTGTTCGGCCTGCCAGAGATGACGCCGCTCGTGCGCCATGACGATATTGAGGGCAGCGAACACGTTGTATTTCATGCGCCTGCTGAAGGGAGACTGAACTTTGATGTGATCGATCGCAACTCCGTCCGCTTTCTCGACGATTGCCGTCAGTTGCTGCTGAAGATTCAGAAATACGAACAAGGCGTTGTCCTGCGGGGGGAGTGCAATTGGTTGGCACTTCGCTGGTGTCCTGATCCTGAACCTCGGCGGCGGTTCCAACGTCCATTTGAACAGCTTCCCCATCAGGCCGATCTTGAACGGCCTGGCACTCGGGGGGATATTCTGAGGTGCGCCCTCGATGGCGGCGCTCAGAAGAGTCACATACTCTTTCGACGTGATGTTCAGATGGGTCAGACAGTCAGCGATCGACCACCTGGCAGGTTGCGGTCGCTGCGCAAGTTGTTCGGGAGTGAGTCCCTTGCTGATGGCAATGGCCTGGTGGGCCGCTTGTTCGAGCTCCAGTCTCAGCTGGGCAAGCTGAGGCGAGAGGACGCGGCGTTTCTCCGTGGTTTCCATACTCCTCCATGGCATCGAATCGCGAACGGGCGAACTCTGCGCTCAAGGCTTGAACTCGAGGATCGATCCGGCTCTGGCAGAGGCAGCGCTCCAGACCTTATCGCTCCCAGCTTGTTTCAGGATCTCTTCCTCTGTCAGCGGTTTCGCGAAATAGTAGCCCTGCGCGGTGGTGCAACCGAGTCGTAGTAAAACGTCCAGTTGGACCGAGGTCTCCACGCCTTCAGCCGTGACTGACAGGTCGAGTGCCCTGGCCAGCGAGATAATCGCCTGAACGATCGATTCGTCCTCATCGTTTCGGCCAAGACCGGAGACAAATGCTCGATCAATTTTCAAGGTGTCGAGAGGGAAGCGCTTGAGGTATGCCAGCGAGGAGTACCCGGTTCCAAAATCATCGATGGCCACCTCCACTCCCAGCTCCTTGAGACGCCGGAGAGTTGCGGCTGAGGCCTCAGGGTTCAACATCGCGGCAGTTTCTGTAATCTCGACTTTCAGGCGAGTCGGCTCGAGACCCGAAGAGGAGAGTGTGCGCTGGATATCGCCGACGAGACCTGGCTCGCGAAACTGCCGAGCCGATAGATTCACGCTGATCTGGACATGGGGCCAGCCGGACGCCCAGCGAGTCGCCTGCTCGAGGACCCAGAGCCCGATCGGGACGATCAACCCCAGTTCCTCAGCGATGGGGATGAAGTGCATGGGAGAGATCATTCCCTTCGATGGATGCGCCCAGCGCAGGAGCGCCTCGGCTCCGCTCATGCGACCCGTCGACAGATCGATGATGGGCTGATACATGAGGAAAAGCTCCTTCCGTTCCAGTGCGTGACGCAAATCCGTCTCGAGGATGAGCCGCTCGGTCGGTGCGCCACCTTCCCCCGGCAGGAACGTTCGATGGCAGGCTTTCCCGTCGGACTTGGCGCGGTGCAGGGCGATGTCGGCCGCGCGCAGCAGTTCTTCGGGGCCGGGTGAATGGTCGTCAGCCATAGCCACACCAATGCTCAGGCTCGAGTAGAGCTCCTGCTGACCCACCATGAACGGCTCGGTCATTCGCTTGAGCAGCCTGTCTGCGATTTCCTGAGCCGACTCGACCGTTCCGATGTCCTCGAGGATGATCCCGAAATCGTCTCCTCCGAACCTCGCCACAGTGTCGCCCGGCCGTACGCAGGATTCGAGTCGATGCGCGATCTGGGTGAGCACCTGGTCCCCGCCGGAATGAGAAAGAGAGTCATTAATCAGTCGGAAGGAATCGACGTCGGCGAGAAGAATTGCGATCCCGCGTTCGCGCCTTTCAATGCGGCGCAGCGAGTGTTCCAGGCGGTTCTCGAACAACGAGCGGTTGGGAAGAGCTGTAAGCTGATCGTGAAGCGACTGAAACTCGAGCTTCTGCTCTGCCAGCTTCCGGTCGTTAATGTTCTCGATCATGTTGACGATGAAACGCGGCCGTCCTTCTTCATTGCGGATCACGCTTCCCGTCTGCCGCCCCCAGATCAGCGTTCCGTCCTTGCGGATGTATCGCTTCTCGACGGTGTACTGATTGCGACTCCCTGCCACGAGCTCATTGAAAAGCTTGGAGGCGATCGGAATGTCGTCTTGATGGGTGAAGCTGCTGAAGGTTTGAAGTCCGAACTCCTGGCGGTCGTAACCGAGCATCTCCACGAGAGCGGCATTGACGTCGAGTGGTCTGGCGTCAACGTCGACGATGGCCAGTCCGATTGCTGCCGATTCGAATAGCGAACGAAATCGATCCTCGCTTTCATGAAGGGCGCGCTCGTTCCTGAGTCGCTCCACCTCAGCGGCGGTTCGTGCAGCGAACACGCTCATGAGATTATGGGCGAGCTCCGGATCCGCCAGTGCCCGTCGTGCCACGACGACCTGCAGTCCAATGACCTCTCCGGTCGAGCTCTGAAGCGGACTTCCGAGATAGGACTCGATTCCCTTCCGGCTCAGCCATTCGTCAGAAGGGAATTGAGACCAGGCACCCTGAGGAACGTAGCAGCCTCCGGTGTCGACCACCGCTTCGCACGGAGTCCCGCCCAGACCGTAGGTGAAGTTGGGGGCTGGCTCACCGTCCGCGGTGACAGCGAGAGTGGTGATGCTACGGTCCGTCGGGTTCAGCTCTCCCACCCAGGCGAAGTCGCCGCCCACAGACTCGGCCAGATTCCGCACCAGGGAGGCAAAGAACTCTTCGGGGCGGCCCGCGGAAAATGCGCGCGAAATGACCTTCAGTACCTGCTCGGCGCGATCATTGTTCATGGGCAATCGGTCATCAGTGACTGCAAGATGTGCGCAAGCGCGCGTCACTGTGTGGCTGGCGTGGTGAACCGGACTACTCGGTCACCGTCGCGTTTGTGACAGATTTTCCCGAGAGGGAAGCAGGCCCGGGTCCACGACGGAAGTACTCCGTGGTGCGACCGACGACCACGCCGAACTTTGTGATGTTCACGCGGTTGATCATTGTTTCTCCATCTTCCATCAGGTACATCCAGAGGTGGAAGCGGACGTTCGTCAGGAAGGTTGCGCCGGCGAGCGTGTACTCCCAGCGGAAGACATTTCCGTATGCCTCTCCGGTCGAGCGACCGACGACGTCGTTGGCTGTTGCTTCGTATCGATGCTCGTCGAGACGCCGAACGCGCCATGTGCGCACTTCGATTCGACCATCGCTCCAATGGAATGTCTGAGAGATCTCGAGCTCGCTTCCAATTCGGCGACCTGTGAGCTCCGCGCGAAATGTGCTGATCGGATTTCCTCGTGGATTCTCCAGCACGCCCCATGAGTGCGTCTGCCCTTCAAAATACTTCTCTGGCTCGAACCTCGGTCCGGCGGTAGCGAAGCTCTGCGGGGTCATGCTTCGGCACGCCGATACGGACAAAAGTATGGAGAGGAGGAAAAGTATTAGGCGAGGGGAGGCGGCGGTGGTCACGGCCTTCGGGACAGCAATTCGTGCGCCGAGGCAGGAAGACCGACTTCGCGCGTTCTGCTGCTACAAGCTGATTCCGGGAGCATCCTCATAAGCAGAGCCGATACGGCACAGTTCGTCGAGTGTTTCTCCGAACATCTCGTACAACTGCTTCAAATGCCCGATGTCCGTGATCACGCCGGTGACGAGGAAGACAAGTTCGTCGACACCGTTCGGAAATGTAGGACCGAACCACCCCTCATCATCCTTAACGGAGAAGTGGATGGTCCGTTGGGCCGCGATGAGCTCTCGCAGTCTGGCGTTCGACAGGAGGGCTCGCACCTTATGTTCGTCATTACTCCTGATAATGAAATCCTCATCGAACGGTTGATGGCCAATGTCGATGTCCTGCATGCCCAGCCACTTGCCTATGTTGCTGAAGAACCCCTTTCGATGAATCGCGAAGCGGAATCCGTCGGCATTGACGTAGGGAGCGCGCATTCGCGTGTAAACGATCAAGACCTTGCCGGTCGACACGACGTACTTGTCGAGCGTAACGGTCCATTCCTCATGCGCGACTGCGACTTTGTCGCCCTTCCAGAAGCCGCCGTCGATGTACCGCCCTTCGACCTCGGCGCTCAGCTGTCGCCAGATCTCCTTGTGACTCGGTCCAAACATCTTGCGGAGAACGCTCATGCAGTTCATCTTCTCTCGAAATGGGGGATCAGGTTCCAAAGAATGCATCGGCATGTCTGTAGAGTCGAACCGCGCCTCCGGCCGCTGCGATATTCGGCCCTTCTGCGCGGAAGCGGCCCAATCGCGCCGACGATCTATATAGAAAAAAACCCTCTCCGTAGTTCTCGCCGGCCGTTAGACCCAGCACCATGAGCGGTTCAGTGTCGACCTCTGCGAAAAGCATGGTCCCTCGCCCACGTCGTCTCCGGCGCTCCCTCACCTCGCGGCGGCGCCTTGTCACGCGCTTCGATCCGTTCGCTGGTTCGGCGGCTGGCTCTGGGGTGACACCAGCCGCCGTATGGCGGCGAAAGATCCATAGCACCCGGCTTGGCCGGGTGAACTAACGCGAATAGGGCGCTAAGTCCGCGTAGCGGGCGGCAGAGACGCGATTCGCGAATCCCGATACGCTCCGGGTGGCCCTTATCCATAGCCACCTTTCTATAGGAACCCTTTCCTTGTTCGACCTCGATATCCCTGCTCGGAGGCTCACTCAGAAACTCGCCAGGCGAGTCGATTGGCAGAAGCTCCTTGTTTCCGCGTCGCCGACTGGCGATCGACTTCTCCTGCGAGGCACCAGCGGCGATCCGATGATGGTCATCGAATCCGATTCCGGAAGAACGGTCGACCTTCCTCCTGCCTCAGCAGCCAGGGATTCGTCTCAAACCTTCAACTCCTGGCCCACCTTGCTGTCTGACGGAAGGGTCGTAGTGCCTCGAACTGAGAACAAGACCGTTACTCTGCTGGTGTGGGGAAGGGCAAGGAGCTCTGGAGCAAACCATTCCGTTGGGCTAGTCTCTACGGACGGCGGTGGGGAGGGAAGTATCGCCTGGGAAAATTCGGGTGAGTCTACTGGTGCATCAGGGGAAAACCGCTATGTTGGATCAGGTCTGGAACACGCTACTTGTCGATGTTGATCAGGGGAAAGTAGCGCGGAGCGAGAAGGGTATGAGAATCCGGACCGACGTCTGGCACACGGCGCAACTCGTTCCCGATGCAGAGCCTTTCAGCGCGGCAAATTCAGTTCTGGAAGGCCCGGGCACAGTTATTCGCTGGGATGCTCTTACGCGAGACAAGAAAGTTCTTTTCGCGATGAAATAGGAATGTGCGCTCGGTCGAGAATTCAACTTCGGGCGTTGCCGAATCTCTCAGCCGACCTGGCGCGAGCCCTTGCCGCCTCGACCTCACGATCGTGCGGCTCAGCGCTCGTGATCAGCGAGGCCAGCAGGCCCTGTGCAATCACGGTGATCTCGGCCACGGCCAGGTCAAAGGCGGCTTCGTTCGCCTTCGAAGGTTTCGTGAACCCGCACAGCTTCCGGACGAACTGAAGCGATGCCGCATGAACTTCGTCTTCCCTCGCGGGCGGTTCGAAATTGAAAAGGGTTTTGATATTTCTGCACATCATCGACTCCTGTGTGGTTGGTGGCTGGCCATTTTACGCGCAGTCAGGCCGCCTGAAACAACCGGGAAAACAGCTCGCTGTCGAAAGGGTGAGCCCAGTCGCACTCCTGATTCACCGAGCGGCTGTAGCCCAGCAGGTCCGTCGAGCTGATGAAGCCTGTGATCACACCGCGAATGCGAACGGCTACCGCCTCACCCGTCGATGACCATAGCAACTCGATGTCATCCTCGGTCACTGGAAGTTGGACACGGAAGTCCGACGCGTACTCGCCGGCGAGCGGAGGAGGAGCTGGGCCACCGGCCTGCTGATCTCCGTCGACGTTGTACAGAAAACAACCCGCGATCGGTTCCGCGCCCTCCGGCGAGGTCATGTACAACCACGCAGATGAAGCGGTCTCCTCGACTACAGCTTGTCTTGCGGAGGCTCCGCTCAGGGAAGCGACAAAGAGATCAGGCATCCCCCCCAGTCTAAACTGAACGTGCGTAGGCCGGCATTGCGATGAGCCGCGCAGCGGCGTTCCCTCTCCCCGGCGGGGAGAGGGAAGCGAGCGAAGCGGAGCAGGGAGAGGGGCGTAAAAGTCTCGCCATTCGGTTGCGGTTGTTGAGACGACCGGGAGAAAGAACCGAGTCTTCGTATCTCTGGCGGCCCCTCTCCCTGATCGCTCCGCTCTCTTCCCTCTCCCCGCCGGGGAGAGGGAGCGCGCTTCGCGGCGATGGCAGGTGTGGTCGACGTCTCGCTTATGCGACGGCTCACGGTTTCTTCGAAGAATCTGGCTTCTTATCGAACTGCGTCGAAGGTTTTGCTGCCTCACTCAGGCGAGCGAGTTGAAACATCTTCGGAATTTCTTTGCCGGCAAGAATTCGCTCCGCGGTCATCTGGCCGACTGCCGGCGCCAGCTTGAAGCCGTGTCCCGAGCCTCCTCCAGCGAACCAGACGTTGCCCGCCTCGGGGTGGCGGTCGATGATCAAGTGTCCATCGGGGCTGTTCTCGTACTGGCAGACCTGCGATTCCAGCAAGGGTGCACGGGCGAGCTCAGGGAACCTTTCGGAAAGAAGCTGTCGGGCCCGCTCAATGCCTTCCCTGCTGGGAGTTCGATCGCCGTCGGTCGGATCGATCGGCTCACCGCGTGTGTCGTCCGCGATCTTGAAGCCCCGACCGTGCACGTCGGGTGCACCGTAGAAAATCCGATCACCGAAGTCAATCCATACTGGAAACCGGCCGGAGAGATATCGTTGAGATCCGCGCGGAGCTCCGAAGAAGAAAACCTCCTGTCGTGTGGGGCGGATGATGTCACCCAGAACATCGGGAAAGAGCTTTCCGAGCCAGGGGCCACAAGCGAAAAGGAAGACGTCGGCTTCGATGCGCGAGCCATCCTCGAGCTCGAGCGATTTCATGGCCCCTTTGCTGATTCGTCCCGGTTTGACGTGGGCGGTTCGGTAAGTCCCACCGGCCCGGACGAAGGTGTCGCGAACCACCATGCACGCTTGTCGCGCAGAGAGCACACCGGCCCGGCGTTCCAGAAAGATCGATTGAATTCCGCGCAAATCGATTTGAGGATATCGGCGCGCCGTTTCAGTGATGGTCAACTTCTCTACGGGGAGTCCGAGCTCCTGCATGATTGACAACGATGACTGCACGTAAGCGTCGTCACCTCGATGCAGCCATAGCGCACCTGTCTGCGTATAAAGCGACTCATCCGTCGTAGCGTCGATCCTCTCCCACATCTCGAACGCCCGCTTGACCATCTCCACATAGATCCGGTCGGGTCCGTAGATTCCGCGGATGACGCGGGTATCGCCACCGGAGCTCGATCGAGTGTTACCGGGCCCCCATGAGTCGATGAGCACAACCTCAGCGCCCCGTCGACGCAGCTGTAGCGCAGACCATCCACCGAAGGCACCGGCCCCCACGACCGCAACCCGCGGCCGGGCGCCGGCAAAGAGAGACTCACCGCCGAGTCGCGCCAGCAACGGCACTGACGCGACACATCCCAGAAACTTTCGGCGAGAGACTCCCTTGCCGGTCAACGACTTAGAAATTCACACGTGTACTGATGCCGAACGTCCGCGGCGAGTTGGTCAGGTAGCCAACTCGTGCACGAATGCCTCGCTCCTGATCGAGCGCCAGCAGTGCACGCTCGTCAGTCACGTTGTTAATGAAGAATGCGGTATCGAACCGATTTCTGAGAAATCCGATTCGCAGGTTCAGTGTGTCGTAGGCAGGGAGCTTTGGATTGAACGTGAACGTGTTCGTCGTGAACGGTCCGCCAATGTTGTTCGGCGAGAACGATGCGAGATTGACAGTGCCGAAGCCGGCCGCCTGGTCACCGATCTGCGTGTACCGATCGCCGACGTGCTGGAACGCGCCCGTGAGGTAACCGGCCCAGCCCCTGCTCGTCTGCCAGTGATACGTGCTCGCAGCAGAGAGCTGAAATTCGGGAACTGTCGGCAGACGCTTACCTTTCTCGATACCCGAGATAATGCTGACAACGCCATTTTTGTCGGTGGAAGTCAGCGTTGATTGCAGCTTGGAGTTGTTGACACTGGCCGAGATGGCGAAGTCCACTTTGTCAGATGGCGCCAGCTCGAATTCAACCTCTGCGCCTGTGCTTCGCGCTTTGGGGACATTGAAGATGACTCGCGACGAACATGTCCCCGCGGTCACGGTTGCCTGCAGGTCCTGGATGTCCATGTAGAAAGCTGCGAGGTTGACTGATCCGCGATTCCCCATGATTCGCGACTTCGAGCCGACCTCGTAGTTCCACAGCTGCTCATCCTTCCACGACGACCGTCCGCCGAATGTCACAAGGTCCGCCGCTGTACAGAGCGGAACGTTGAGCGGATCATTGATCCCACCGAGACGGAATCCCTTCGAGATCTGCGCGTTGAGTCGGGTCGAATCGTTCAACTTGTAACCGGCGATCACACGGGGAACGACGCCGTTTGCCTTGGAGGATCCCCGGGTGGTGCCGGGATCGGCGAAAATGCCGTCGAACGTCTGTACCCGGTCCTCTTTGAAGTTGTACCCGCGCAGTCCGCCGGTCAGGTCAAGTCGGTCTGTCACGGAGTACGTCGCTTCGCCGAAGATCGCAGCCTGGGTGAAGTCGTACCCGAGGTCCGAGAAAAAGAGGACGTCCTTGGGTGCGCCGAAGGTTCCTTTCGTCGGGATTCCGGTCGCAGTTTGGAATCCGCTTACCAGGAGACTCTGGCCGTACTGGCGATCGGTCTTGCTGTAGAACGCTCCGGTGACCCATTGCAGGCGGTCCCTGCTTCCGGACAGACGAACTTCCTGAGTGAACGCCTTTGCGGTGGTGGCATCGTCGAGCGGAGCATCGAGCGTATAGATGTTCGATGCCAGGCCGATCGTCCCTCCGGTAATACTGCCTGTCAGCGCAGTGGCGTCACGCACGACCAGCACATCGCGATCGGAGAACGAGGTAACCGAGGTAAGAGTATTACCGCCGAAATCGTACGACACGTTGAGGTCACCAAGGAGAAATGTGTCCGTGAAAGGCTCCTCGAACTGTGTGAACTGTTCGCGATCGCCGAGGTTCACTTTGGGCCGGGTCGTTGTGAACGGATTTGCCAGGATGTTGAAGTCGTCGACGCGGTTCCACCCTTTCATGTCCACTTCCTGATAGAGAATACGGGGAGTGATCTTCAACCTGCTGTTGGGTTCGAAAAGGAACGTCACGCGCGCGCCGGTGCGGTCGCCGCTGTTCACGTCTTCGTTGACGCTCAGATTCGGTTGAACTGCATCGATGAAGCCGCCGTAGCGCGTGTAGTACGCGGCCACGCGCATGGCCGATCGATCGCTGAACGGAACATTGACAGCCGCCTTGACGCTACCGCCGATGCCGCCGTCACCTACGGAGTTGAGGCTCAACGATCGGTTTCGGTCTCCTCGGGCCCAACGGTGCAGGCAAATCCACGCTCATGCGCACCCTGGCCACTTTGCAGGAGCCTGACGAAGGATCGATCCAATTCGACGGCCAGGACATCGTTCGCAACCCAGAGTGGATTCGAGGGAGGCTGGGCTACCTTCCTCAGGAGTTTGGTTTCTACCCCAGGATCCGGAGATCACGCGCGTGGATCGAGATCGCAGCAACAACATCAAAAAGGTGCTGACTTCAGGATAGCAGTGCTGAGGGATCGTTGCTGCATCAAGTTAGCTTTCCTGATCCGTGAGCCGCGCAGCGGCGTTCCCTCTCCCCGACGGGGAGAGGGAAGCGAGCGAAGCGAAGCAGGGAGAGGGGCGTGACAGTCTCGCGATTCCGTTGAAAGGGGCGAGGTCTTCGTATCTCTCACGACCCCTCTCCCGGTCGCTGACGCGACCACCCTCTCCCCGCCGGGGAGAGGGTTTAGGCCCCTTCGGGGCCCTACCTACATCTTCCGCGAGTCGTAGGCCCAGTGGAGCAGGGCCTGGCGCTGTTTGCGGCGGCACTTCATGTCACCATCCCAGCAGTTCTGCTTGATTTGGGCGATATGCCGCGTCATGGCGCGCCATCGCTTGATCTGACGTGCATCATCCGGACAGCGTCGTCCGGCAAAGTATCGGCAATACCACTGAAACCAGCCCCGCGGATCTTCGTGGTAGATCCATCCTTTCTCACGCCATACCGAAAGAGGTTGCGATGCACTGACGCCGAAAAAATTCATTTCCGGATCGTGACGCTGAGGCGAGAGGCGAGCCGCCTTGAACCATCGGGCAGGAAACTCATCACGGCAGTCAGTCATGTAACGGCCACCGAAGACACCGAGCCGAAGCATCTCTTCAGGTGTCAGCTCAGGGTGAAAGTCGGGATCGAAGTTCTTACCAGGGGGCTCGGTCAGGAAGTATCCGTAGCCGTGCTGCATGGTGTCATTGACCAGTATCCGTTTACGTTTCATCGACTCGGAGGGTCTGTCGCCCTTTTGGAGGTACGGAGCCAGAAAAGAAAGGCGAGCCTTGCTCGCCTTTCTGAAGATGGATGGAAAGGACGGACTACTGATCGTTGCCCGATACAGGCTCGGGTTCCGCTTCAGGGGCTAGTGCCACTTCCTGAACACGTGCGGCAAAGCTGCGGATCTGTTCAACAGCCTCAGCTGAGATCGAAAGCGGAATCGCCGGATAAACCTTCAAATCCGCAGTGACCTCCGGTGCGTTGTTCGCAAAGAACTCAGAGATCGACGCGAACGCGATCCGCGTCCTGTAGCCTCGATTGATCGCACGAATGAACTCGTTTGCGAAAAGCGTGTAGCCGATGTCCGTCAGATGGAAGCCGTCGTAGCTGTAAAAGCCGCCGGTGAGATATGAGCTGTCGATGGGAATCCCCCCGTACGACGCGCCCGCCTGGATCCTCTTGAAGAGTCCGCTCACGTCCGCTACCGGGATGTTTCGCGCAGCGGCAGCCGCTGTGATGACGTTGTTGTACTCGCCGACTCGCGCTTCGATGGCGGCCTGCTCTGCTGGTGTGAGAACGTCATTGTCGGACAGAGGTTTGCCCACATCGGGCAGGGAGGGGAAGAGTGGTGCCAGGGCGCTCGGGATGCCGAAGCCGCTTCCCAGTTTCGTTGCGGCGGTCAACAGCACGAGGCTTCCTACCGGAAGCTGGCCGAATTGCCCGCCGCCGAGGTCGGCCAGGTAGTAAATCGGCTTGCCATCGGGTCCGAGCACCGGTAATCTGGTTGCCGGGTTAATCAGGAACGGTGCGACGCTTCCTGCGACAGGAACGGTCGCAATCGGAATCGCTGGAAGGGTCCCGATCACGATCCCCGCGTTTGGAGCGCCTGCCGTGAGCTTGTCGAGGACGAGATTGTAGTCGCGACTGAAATCGGCCAGTGGTGTGAGTGCAGCAGGCGTACCGCTGAGCACTGCACCGAGAGCGTCGTTTCCGCCGATCCAGAGATAGATGAAGGTTGGATTGAGCGCCAGTGCCTGATCGATCGCTGTGCCACCGAGACCCCGAAGGATGAACTGTCCGAAGACCCGAGGGGTGCTGTTCGCCGGCTCTCTGCCTGTGAGCGTCAGGAGATCGTTGACGCGGGCCCCGGGAATGCTCAGGTTGTTATACGGCCGGGGAAGGTTGAGATTCAGCGGTGAGCCGTTCGACGGAGACTTCGGGACAATTCGCGGGGGGAACGAAAGGATGTTGGTGACCTCGAGCTCCGGTCCGATCCCTGGATCGCTGACAAGCGGCTGCTGGAAGTCGATTGCCCCAGCCTGGCGTGCGATGACCGCGGGAGGACTGTATCGCTGATGCGTGAAGACGAGCGAGCCATTCGTGAGGCCCGCGCCATAACTATCGCCAAGGGCGACGAAGCGGCTGAAGTCCGCGCGGCCTCGTGCTGCCGGGCTCTGCGCAACTGCAGGGGACGCCAGTGACGTGAGCGCCAGGAGTGCCGCGAGTAGTGTTGCCGACTTCGACGTGCGGATCATAAGGCTCCTTTGGAATGACTAGAAGGTGTAGCCGAGGTTGATGCTGAGCAGATTTGCTGACGTCTTATAAGTCCCGTTGTAGTTGTCGCGATTCCTGCCGAGCGTGTCTCGATCGAAGAAGTGAAGAATAAGGTCGCTCGCTTCAATGGTGAACGGGCCGCGACGATATCCGATTCCGAACGAAAATCCGATGCGGTCCGAATCGGGGAGAAGGGGCCCGACACCCTCAACTGGCTGGGGGTTCTCGTCGTAGAGGACTCCGAGTCTGATGTCGGCGTTTTCTGTGACGTGGCGGTTTCCCCCGAGACGGTAGGAGAACGTATCCTCCC
Source organism: Thermoanaerobaculia bacterium (assembly GCA_035576005.1). Classification (GTDB taxonomy): domain Bacteria; phylum Acidobacteriota; class Thermoanaerobaculia; order Gp7-AA8; family Gp7-AA8; genus DATLXH01. The sequence continues at coordinate 25,088 of DATLXH010000071.1, forward strand.
AGTTCTGCGGTGTGACGAATGAGTTGACAGGTGTGGTCTCGAAATTGACGGACAGCTGTTTGAAATTGCTCCACGTCGCCCAGACTGTGTCGAATTCGATCTGCCAGTTCGGAACCGCAGTCGTTGCGAAACCGAGATGTGTCAGTGACGGGTAATCAATCGACGTGTTGATGTCCTGATCGGGAGGGAGGCGGGAGCTCCTGATGATCGAGTCCAGCTGAGCGTTGCCGGTCAGGATCTGTGTGAACTTCGCGTCGCCGGTGTAGTCGATGGTCATCTCGCTGCGATGGGACAGTCCAATCTGGCATGTCTCATTGAGCTTGAAGATCGCACCGACGTTAAACCCCCACGCATCGCTCCAGTCACTGTCGAGCCGCACGTGGGCGATATCGACAATCCGGTTGGTGAAGGGATTGATGGCCGGGATGTTCCTCTCCAGCGATATGTGTGACCGACGATACTCGGCGCCGAGTCCGAGCGCGAAACGGCCACTTGGTGACTTCCATGCGATTGCCGGTTCGACTGAGACAACTTTCAGGTTCGCGTCCTGGGAGATGAAGCGCCCGCTGTAGCGATTCTCGTTGTCCCAATTCGTGCGAAGCCCGAACGCGCCGAACGAGCCTACCCCAACGGTGACGTTGTCACCAATCGGGATCACGGCGTAAGCATTGGGCGGAATGAACGTGTGACGGGCAAAGAACTCGCGGCGTCCGGAGGTGAGCGCATCGTCGCCGGCGCCTTCGAACTGATTCTCGAAGTTGATAATGGTTCCGCCCACCATTGCGGCCACTTTCCGCTGATACGCGATTCCGGCTACGTTGTAGAAGATGGCACTCGGGTCATCGGCGGTCGCCGCGAACGCACCGCCCATTCCCGTGGCTTTCGCTCCCTGCTCGAAGATGGAAAAGCCCGAGCCAAGAGCAATGGAGGCGGGTAGCAGAGCCAGCAGTGAGACGACCGACAGGCGCAAACGAAAGTTGATTGGACGCAACAGCAACCTCCCTGAATACCTCGATATCATGTCGTTTCCGTCGTATGGAAGTTTAGCGGCGATCATAGCACCAGGCCTCACGCGGTCCCCAAACTCAGCGATCCGTTTGGAATGCAGCCCGCCAGCCGACGTTTCCTGCAATCCATGCGGTCGCTTGCTGACGAGATCGTTTCCCAGGACAGCCCGGAATGACGCCCGATACCCGCATCGTCGTAGACGACGAACCTTACCCCACTGATCCTCTGACTCCGGGCCTCGAGCCGCGCGGCACCGTGCTCAGCAAGATCGACTTCCGAGAGTGGTTTGGTAATGCCTCTCCCGTTCTGATCGAGATCGGTTCGGGCAAGGGGAGGTTTCTGGTCGACTCAGCACTCGAAGATCCCGATCGAAACTATGTCGGGATCGAAAAGTCACTCCACTACTATCGTTTCATCATCGAGCGTGTGGTCCGACGCGGAATTCCGAACGTGAGGGCGATTCATCTCGACGCTTACATGGTGCTTCGCGACATGGTTGCATCCGAGTCTGTGGACGAGTTCCACATCTACTTTCCTGATCCCTGGCCCCGGCCTCGGGAGCGGAAGCGGCGCATGATCCGAGACGAGGTCTGCCAGGAAATGGTTCGCTGCCTCAGCCCCGGTGGCACAGGTATTTACGTGACCGATCACAAGGAGTACTTCGACAAGGCGGTCCCTGTTCTCGAGAGGCATTTTGCGGTCGCGCTGGGTCGCGAAGAGGGGATTCGGCCGCGGACGAATTACGAGGCCAAGTACATCGAGCAGGGACGCGAGATCTACCAGGCGCGGTTCAGAAGACGTTCGAGTTAGCGTGGTGCAGGGCTGCACTCGCAGCCCTGCACCACTCGCGTTTTTCTACGCTTCTCTGCGCGTGAAGGGAGGTCGCTTACTTCGACCCTTTGCCCCGTTCACTGATCTCTTCGACTGCGTCGGCCAGCTTGCGGTCCTGGTTGGTCTCGGCCACATCAGCCACGGCGACAATGCCGACGACCCCACCTTTGCTGTCGACGACAGGAACACGACGGACTTTCGCGTCGCTCATCACCTTGAAGACTTTGTCGATCGAGTCATCATCTTTCACCGTCTTGACGCCCTTGGACATCGCGTCCGCTACGGTTGTGGTAGCGGGGTCTTTCCCTTTGGCGATCGCACGGATCACGATATCGCGGTCGGTGATCATTCCTACCGGCTTACGGGTTGACGTCGAATCGACGACGGGAATCGCTCCGCAGTCGTTGTCCGCCATCATCTTTGCAACCGCACGAAGAGTCTCTTTTTCGGTGACACATTCCGGATTCTTCGTCATCACGTCTTTGACATTTTTGCCTGCCATATGAATCTCCTCAGCTACTCGATTCGAGAGGTTGGAACGGATGGTTCCACCGCTCATTGAGGGAGCAAGTCCTATGCCCCACAGCTCCGCTGTGTTCGTCGGCTACCCAAGGGTCGCGGGCGTTTCGCATCGCGTCCGCCTCACGACGAAGGTCTGTGAGAAATGGGGGCTAGAACGAGACTCGCAGGCCGCCGGTCGCAGTAACGATGGCGCGGTTGGTCTCAAAGTTTCCCCACCGGTACGTAAGCTCAGCGATGATCCCGAAACGCCGCGTGATCGGAAAAAGCCCGTTGACCCCGGCCGCCAGGCCGTAGTTCGTCTCTTCTTCGCTACCGAACCTACGTCGGTAAAGCCCGGGACCCGCGAAGAGCCCGGTCGATCCGAACGATTCATAGAAGCGGTACTCGATGAGTCCGTCTATATAATCGAGCCGGCCATTGCGCTCGAAGTTTGGAGCTCCCACTTCCAGGTCGCGCTCGAGATCGGTCTGTCCTGCCTTGATCTTGAAGTGCGTGCCGGGGTCGAGCTCAGTCTCGTAGAAAACTTCCCGAACCGATTCGTTGAATCGGAAACTGATTCCGTTGTCGGCGGGCTGCGCTCCTCCGATGAGGAAGCCGAAGCCAGAGGTCTGAGCCATGACGGACGGAGCGGCGGAAACAATCAGTGTGAAGAGCAAAAGTGCGTTTTTCATTGAGCTCACTATATGCAAAGGGTTTTTCTCTTTCAATCGTGGCCTCTCCATGCAATTACAATTGTCGGCGTGAATCTCACGCCAATCACCTCGTCTCTGCGACTGTTAGGACGCGAGACAGCGCGAATCGTTCTGGCCGCCTCATGCATTGTCTGCCAGGAGAACCTGAGCTGGACCAGCCGCAGGGGCTCATGCTGCGAGCGCTGCTGGCTTGAACTGCCTGCCATCACGGGGACAAAGTGCCGTCGCTGCTCCACCCCGTTTCAGTTCACAGGCGAGAGGGAACTTGCTACCTGCATTCCGTGTAGCGCCTCGAGTCACGCCTGCGCATGGATCGACGCCTGGGGCGAGTACCGCGGCTCCCTCGAGCGTGTGCTCCACGCCTTCAAATTCGATCGGCACGACTTCCTTTCAACGCCGCTCTCGACCCTGCTGGTCGAGCGCCTTCGCGCTCGTGGAGACGCGTTCGACGTGGTGGTCCCGGTCCCGATGCATGGGAAAAAGCGCCGAAAACGCGGCTACAACCAGGCTGAGCTTCTCGCGAAAGGCGTCGTCCGACTCACCGGTCTCGAGTACGACGCGAAGTTGCTCGTGAAGCGGGAAGAGCGACGGACTCAATCGACTCTCCCACGCGAGGAGCGAAAAGCAAATGTCAGGGACCTCTTCACGGCGTCAGAACGTGCCGCCGGGAAGTCCGTGCTGCTCGTCGACGACATCTCCACCACAGGCGAGACGCTCGAGGCTTGCGCCATCGCACTGGTGAAAGGGGGAGCAGCACGCGTCTGTGCTGTCGTAGTCGCGAAAGCATGAGCGCCATTTCGACTAACGACCTGCTGCACTCGGAAAAGAATGCCTGACTTCGACACGATCATCATCGGCGGCGGGATCATCGGCGGCAGCGTTCTCTATCACCTCGGGCAGCTGGGTTACCCCGGCACGACCCTGGTGCTCGAGCGCGAGGACGCGCTCTCGAAGGGTTCGACTGCGCTCTCCGCCGGCGGGTTTCGCAACATCTGGACGACTGAGATCAACATGAAGCTCACGAGCTACTCCATTGAGAAGCTCAAGACTTTCGAGCAGGAGCTCAGGTTTCCGATCGGCTTCGATCAGCGCGGCTATCTGTTCTGTCAATACGAGGAGAACTTCGAGAATTCGAAGGAGTTCGGCGCACGCTGGGCGGCGAATGGAGTCCGTATCGAGTTTCTCGACGCAGCGGGAGTCAGGGAGAAGGTCCCCGGTCTGTTGACGTCGATCGATCACATCGACCCCGATGTGAACGAAGTCCTGCAGATGAAAGAGATTGTCGGAGGAGTGTTCGGTCCCGACTGCGGGAGTTTCGATCCTTCCGCTGCCGCGCAGGCCTACTTCGAGCGCGGACTCGAATGTATGGAGGGTCGCGGGGAGCTCAAGCTCGGTATGACAGTTTCGAAACTGCTGATATCCGACGGCGTCTGTCACGGCGTAGAGCTGGCGGATGGGAGCATTCTGGAGAGCTCGAACGTCCTGATCGCCGCCGGTGCCTGGACGAACCAGCTGATGGAGCAATCAGGACTCCGTGCTGAGCAGCTCCCTCCTGTCGTTCCACTCAAACGGATGCTTTTCATCACGAACATGCCTCCGATCGAAGGCTTCGAAAAGATCCCGATGACGATCATCGATGGCGGGGTCTACTTCCGACCCGAGGGTGCGAACCTGCTGATTGGCCGGGCGGACGCGGATACGCCGCCGGGATTCGATGTAACCCCCGATACCCGGTACTACGAGGAGAGCATCAACTACTACCTCCAGGAGCGCGTGCCCGGGATGGAACGCTGCCGGCTCATGTCGATGTGGGGCGGGCTTTATGACACGAATACGGCAGATCACAACGCCGTGATCGGTTTCCATCCCGACGTGAAGAATCTGCTGATCGCAACGGGCTTCTCCGGTCATGGAGCGATGCAGGCGCCCGCAGCCGGTCTCGCCCTCGGCGAGTTGATTCACTTCGGCGAGTACCGGACCCTCGACTGCTCGCCGCTGGCGATGGATCGGTTCCGAGAGGGCAGGGAAATCCACGAAACCATCGTGATCTGACATGCAGGACAGACACTCTTGTCTGTCATCGCGCAAAGAACAACGTAGTCGACACTCTCGAGAAGTAAGGCTAACGGAGCTTCGCCTCCGATAAGCCCCAGTCATGCGGGCTACATCACTCCGGGACAGACAAGAGTGTCTGTCCTACATTGATGGGATTGCTCTTTCGCACCTTCCATCTTTCATGCATCCACACCCATTGCTCTGGTGCTTGCCGAATCTGCTCTTCGATGGCCGCCGTCAGCGTCGCGGTCAACTCCGCCGGGTCATCAGAGCGCGTCGGAAAGATCGGTGGCTGAAACCGGATGAGCTGCTTACCGTCGCGGAACTCAATGAACCCGACGATCACTGCCGCTCCGGAGCGGATTGCCAGCTTGGCTGGTCCTATCGGCGTCGGTGCAGGACGATTAAAGAACGGAACCATCACGTTTTCCGCTTTGATGTTCTGGTCGATCAGCACGCCCAGGATGTCGCCGTTCTTCAGCGTCTGGAGAATTTCGCGCGCCGAAGATGCCGACCCACGTCCGATCGTCTTCACTGATTGAGCCGCGCGCGACGCGACGATAAATTCGTTGAGGCGGGGATCGTAGATCTCTCTGGCAATCACATTCATCCGGAACCCGAGTAGTCCGATCGCCGAGGCCATCCACTCCCAGTTTCCGCAGTGTCCGGTGAAGAGCACGACACCTCGACCGCGATCCACGGCAGCCTGGAAATGCTCGAGTCCTGCGATGGTCGTGGTTGCACGAAGCCGCGGTTCGTCGAGCTTTGGCAGCCAGCAGATCTCGAACAGGGAGCGTCCCAGATTGTGAAAAACCGCCCGTGCGATTCGTCGGCGAGTTTCTTCCGGGAGCTCTGGCATCGCCAGCGCGAGATTTCGAAGCGCCTTGTCCCGTTCTTTGGGAACGACTCGGTAGGCCAGCCGCCCGACGAGCACTCCTACCGATCGTGCGCCGCCTAACGTGAGCGTCCTGCCGATCGCTGTCGCCACGCGGACGCCGTAATAGATGACCGAGTTCTTAAACGTTTGGAACAGCGACCGACTCACGACTGAACTCTGACACGATCCGGTCCCAATCGCCACGCTCGCGAAGGATCAGCTCAACGAGCTCGCGAAGCGCACCGCGTCCACCACGGCTCTCCAGAGTCAACGTGGCTACCCGCCGGACCTCGGCGGTTGCATCGGAGGGAGCGGCGGAGAACCCGGCCGCAGACATTGCAGCGAGGTCGGGAAGATCGTCGCCGATGTAGCAGACATCGTCGAGGGGGACCTCGAGTGTTGCGGCAAGTTTACGCATCTCAGCGAGCTTGCTCGCTGCTCCCTGCACGAGATGGATGATCTCGAGCTCTCGACAACGTCGTTCGAGGGCGGGAGAGCGCCGGCTCGTCACGGCAGCGATGATAATGCCTGCCTTCTGCGCGATCTTCACGCCGAGGCCGTCACGCACGTTGAAGGCTTTGATCTCGTGGCCGTCGCCCTGATAGACGATCGAACCGTCGGTCCAGACGCCGTCGACGTCAGTCACGATGAGGCGAATGTTGGAGGCTGGCATGGTGGGCGCGATTGTATTCGTCAGTGCTCGTGTCCAGTATGCGCGTTGCGGAGGCGCGTTGATTCAGATTCGCGATCGCGTCCCTGTGGCCGGACATTCCAATGTCCGGCGGTTCCGGCGCAAAACTGACTTAGGTAGCAGACGGGACAGACAAAAGTGTCTGTCCTGCTGTTAACCCGCATTTCTCACACTCCTTCGTCCCGAGGCGGCGGAGAGTGGCCTGGATGCGAGGCGCACGGCGATTTTGCGACGAAGGCATAGTCGACACTATGTCAAGGAGCAAAATTGCCGTGCAACGAAGCAGACAGGCCGCTATCCGTCGTCTCGCGGCGAAGGAATGTGAGAAATGCGGGTTAACCCGCGTTTCTCACAGAATGCGAGCGTAGGGACGCACGGCGTGCGTCCGGTACCCTGTTCTCTGACCGAGAAGATTGTCGTCGGCCATCGCTTTGGACGAGGGTTCATGCCGGATGCAGAATTCCTGATGCGAATGTCTGGGTGCCGGACGCAGGCCCTGCGTCCCTACACCCGCCCCGGTTGCTCTCGACACAGTGTCAACTATGCTCGTCGCGAAACCGTCGTACGCCTCGCAGACAGGCCGCTATGCGTCGTCTCGCGGCGAAGGTCTGTGAGAAATGCGGGTTAATGCCGAAAGTGTCTTTCCCCGGTGAACATCATTGCGATGCCGCGATCGTCGGCGGCGGCAATCACTTCATGATCCCGGACGGAACCGCCTGGTTGGACGACCGCGGTGATTCCTGCATCGAGTAACAGACTCAGGCCGTCAGCAAACGGAAAGAAAGCGTCGGACGCCGCAACGGCTCCGGCTGTAGGAAGCGTCGCCTTCATGATCGCAAGTCGAGCTGAATCGACGCGGCTCATCTGTCCAGCGCCAATTCCAATCGACTGATGACTATTGGTCAGGACAATCGCGTTGGATTTCACGTGAGCGCACACAATCCACGCGAACTCCAGGCCGCGCATTTCCGCCTCGGTGGGAGCACGTCGCGTCGAACAGCTCCAGCCCTCTGGCGAAGAAATCCGATCTGGTGATTGCAGGAGGTAGCCGCCTGCAGCGCTTCGAATCTCAAACTGCGGATCTGCGGGTCTCGTCTGGATCAGGCGAAGGTTCTTCTTTTTGCCAAGGAGCTCGAGAGCGGCAGGGGAGAAAGAAGGCGCCACGACAACTTCGAGGAACAGCGGCTCGATGACGCGCGCGGCTTCCTCGGTGACTTCCCGATTGGTTCCAACGATCCCGCCGAAGGCAGACACAGGGTCAGCTGCTATCGCGGATCGGAAGGCATCAGCGACCGCCGCTTCTGCGACTGCGACGCCGCACGGATTCGTGTGCTTGATGATCGCGCACGAAGGGCGATCGAAAGAAGATGCGAGCTTGATGGCGGCGTCGAGGTCGATGAGATTGTTGAACGAAAGCTCCTTCCCCTGGAGCTGTTTGAACTCGCCAGTCGAGGCTGCGGCTGTTCGATAAAAACCAGCAAGTTGCTGAGGGTTCTCGCCGTAGCGAAGCTCCTGCGCTCGGACGAGCCGGAGTGAAATTGACTCCGGTAGTCCTTCCGTGACCGAGTCTCTGGTGAGAAAGGCTGCGATGGCGGCGTCGTAGCCGGCGGTGAGACGATAGACCTCGATCGCCGCCCGGAGCCTGAACTCGGGAGAGATGTCGCCTGACTCCATCTCGCGCATGAACTCCGGGTAGAGGAGAGGCGAGCATAGAGGGACAACGTGCGCGTGATTCTTCGCTGCTGCGCGCAGCATGGAGGGACCGCCAACGTCGATCTGCTCGACTGCCTCAGCGATCGAAACATCCCCGCGGGCGATTGTCTCCTCGAAGGGATAGAGGTTCACGACAACAAGGTCGACAGGGGGAATTGCGTTCGCCTTGCAGTCGGCGATGTGGCTCTCTTTGGAACGGTCGAAAAGGATCGAGCCGAATACCTTCGGAGTGAGCGTCTTGACGCGGCCTCCCAGGATCTCCGGAGCGCCCGACCATGAGGCAATCGGCGTGACGGGGATCGCCGCATCGGTCAGATGCTTCGCAGTTCCACCGGTCGAGAGAATCTCAACGCCTCTGCCGGTAAGGAACCGGGCGAGGTCAACAATTCCGTCCTTGTTCGAAACCGAAAGGATGGCTCGTCTGATCTGCATTCTCACAGTCCCCTGAATGTCATTGCGTCAGGCTGAAACGCTGAAAATCCCGCGACGATCCATCAGCACTATCTCTGCTGAGACCGGAAACGTTTTTCCCGGGACGGAGAGGTCGTCAGTCAATCAGCGTTCATTCAGCAGAACGGTCCCACGCCGGAGACCTGCCGCGCTTCGAACGTCGCCGCCCGCTTCACGCCAGATGTAATAGTAGATGTTGACGAGGTCCGTGATCGCGCGTGAGTGACTGATCGATCCGACTCCGAATGCAATCGACCTCTCATCGAATTCGGCGGCGGAGCGGCGGTCGCCATATCGATGAAACTCTTCCGCGATCAACGGATAGAAACGCGCCGTTCTCGCGAACATCTGGTCGATGTACGCGCCAGGCTCGAGCTTCCTCTGAAGACCATAAAAGACGAACGGAAACTTCGGCATCTGTTTCTCGAAGTACGCTTCGTAATCGTCCTTGCAGCCAGTCATTCGTGGATCCGAGTCATCGAGGTGGAACGGATTGTTCGCATCCGAGACGAAATGCGAGATCACGCCAAGACGCTCTACCACGCTGCGAAGCGAGTCGCGCTTGCGGATCATCGAGATCGAGGACGCAATCTCCTTCTCGAGTCTTTGCCTGAGCCGTCCGTTGCGCGAGGTCACAGCGTAGCGATGGCTGTCGGTTCCTTCGTCAGCGGCTGCTCTCGCGAGTCCCTGCCGGAACTCGAACTCATACTTTTCAATCAACATGCGAAGATCGCCAGGGGCAAGCTCGACCCCTTTCCGCGCAATTCTTTCCTCGGCAGCCGATGTCCAGGCATGAACGGTTGACGGTGAGAGTAAAACAAGGCAGAGCAGTAGTCGAAGGGGCATTGCTGCGATGGTAAGCGGGGGCGGTGGTGAGGTCAAATGTGGCAGAAGAGCGGGAGAGTGATTTGTCGGCACTTTTCCAAAAAGTGCCCAGCGGTACGGCGGCTTGGCGGTTGTCGTCCCTCGCCCCTGACACCCGCCCAGGCTCGGGACGACACCTCGTATTTCTTTCTCAGTAGCGATGCAACGTTCTCCCGCTTCTGATGACACCGGTTCACTGTCTGACCTCGTTGAGCCGCGAAGCGGCGTAATCCCTCTCCCCGGCGGGGAGAGAAGCGAGCGGAGCGAAGCAGGGAGAGGGGCGTGAAAGTCTCGCAAGTCCTTCGAAAAGGGCGAGGTCTTCGTATCTCTCGCGGCCCCTCTCCCGGTCGCTTACGCGACCACCCTCTCCCCGCCGGGGAGAGGGATTCGCCCCTTCGGACGCGATTCCCACCGCGTGTCATCACTTCTTCAACAGCGTACCCGCTGTTAACCCACCTACAGGGATGACACAATCGCTCGCTTGAAACAAACAGAATTTGACCGGCATAAAGAGATCCTGTTCTCCTGCAGACTCTGTCCTCGGGTTCTCGGGACTCCCGTGACCGGGGCGGTGGAAGGGGCCAGAGTGCTGCTCATCGGGCAGGCGCCCGGACCCCACGAAGTCGAGCTCAAACAGCCCTTCGCCTATACCGCGGGTCGTAAGCTTTTCTCGTGGTTTGCCACTCTCGGTGTCCGTGAGGAAACCTTCAGGGAGAGGGTCTACATCGGAGCTGTCATCCGCTGTTTCCCTGGGAAAGATGCGAAGGGTGGCGGAGACAGGGTTCCCGACCTGCTGGAGATCGCGAACTGCTCGACTCATCTCGAGCGGGAGATCCGGCTGCTCGAGCCCGCACTGATCATTGCGGTCGGTACGCTTGCCGCGAAACAGATCATCGGATTATCCGAGTTGAAAACCATCGTCGGTGTCGCCCATCGAGGATCTCGTTTCAATCACGACTTCAAGACGATTGTTCTTCCCCACCCGTCAGGCCGGTCGACATGGTTGAACAAGCCTGAGCACCTGGATCTTCTCAACAAGTCGCTGCAGCTGATCGCAAACGACGAGAGCTGGAAGCAAACCTTCCGCTGATCGTGCAGCGCTAGGTCCGGACTGGTTCGTCTTCCGCTGACACGGCTCCACGCCTCTCGGCGACCGCCGCGAGGAACTCCGGCTCCCATGCGCGGCTGATGACGCAGGAGTTGATGCCGCCGATTCCCATGCTGAGTTTTCCGCCCAGTCCCCCGGTCACTCCGCATCCCGAGGAGTCGACGAAACGAGCATTACGAATTTTGACGTCGGCGTGAAGGTCTTCGTCGACGATCGAGACAGGGAAGAGCTTTCCGGCGATCATCCCGAGGTGCTGAGCCGTCAGTTCCCAGCCTCCTCCAACGGACATGCCGTGACCGAACGTCCCTTTTCGCGCGCTGAAAATCACATCGCCGTGCAGCATCTCCTGTGAGTGTTCAATCTCTGTCGTATCGCCCGGTGTCGCGGTCGCATGCATGTCCCACGTAGTGACATCCGAGACCGAGAGCCCACGCATCGCTTCGCGGATGGCCAGCTGCGGACCCGCTTTCGAAGGGGTAATGATGTGGTGTGCGTCGGACGATGTGCCCGCGGAAACAATTTCCAGCCCCAGCGGGCGGAATCCCTGAGCAGTGAGAGCCTCAGCGTCGCCCACGATCCAGACGCAGGATCCACCCGATACGTGCGTTCCCTTCAAACCGGTCAGAGGGCGTGACACTTCCGCGTCTGCTGACAGGACATTGGCGTTATAGAAGGCGGAGATGGAAATCTCAGTCGGCGGGGGATCGCTCATTCCGACGACGACGGCGGTTGCTTCGCCGAGTTGTATTTCGTCGTATGCCATTTTGAGTGCGATTCCGAACGACGCACACGCTGCCACCGGGGCAAATGCCGGTCCTGTGATCTTTCCGATCATCGAGACCTGCGAGGCGGGGATGTTTACGATGTTCCAGAGAAGGTTGGGAGAAACGCTTGCCCACGGCTCATCGGGACAGCCCCACCGTCGATTGAGAGCCTTGATGCCGCTCAGCTTCTGACGAATGCTTCCCAGTTTCGCGGAACCGGAAGAAGGAGGAACAGGCTCGGCCTGAATGCGTCGCGCGTCGGCGAGATACTCCCGCAGCGCGTCACTCTTTGCAGCCCAGAATGTCTCCCACGCCTGCTTCGCGTCCATCCACTCTTCGCTCCCGAGCTCGAACAAAGCGGGGTCGGAGGGGGCTCCCGGATCGGGCGTGCCATCATCATGCTGACGTCGTGCTGCACAGCGTTCGGGAGCGGCCCAGAAAGCGTCCCATCGCCGGCGCGAGCGATCGTAACGAACCGACTCCTGGTGTTGGATCGTCAGCTCGCCCAGGCCGGTGCCGATGTAAATATGGCAACGAGCGCCAAGCGACTGCAGGTACGTCTCGATTCCTTCATTCTGTGAAAGGGATTGGATGAATGCGCCGAGTGCGTACTGAACGACAGGACCCATCTTGTCTTTCAGTTGTGAGAATTTCGAGGGCGAGAATCGCTTGTCGACCCACGGCCTGTAGACTTCGAAGTCGAAGGCCGGCTTTCCGACCACAAAATTCGATGGTCCGTACCCCTCAAACGGTTCGAGCCATGTTCCCGGGGTCTCGAGGTTCCTTGCGAAGGTGTCGACATCGGGAGACCTGGGAGCCACGATGCCCCAACCAAAGATACCAACGCGACGGTTTCGTTCCATTTGAGAGTATTGTACAAAATCGTGTCAGGGATTTTGCATGTCCGATCCGCGCGCATTTGGTGCACCGGCCGTTGGTAGCTGAGGGAGACCAGACTTGAAGACAATAGCGATCGCGATGGTGGTAGTGCTCACAGGAATGCTGACTGGTTGTACATCGGAGAAGACCACAATAGAGACCGACGCGGACCGACCGACCATCACGGCAGCGACTCCGCCTCCTCCGACAAGCACGGAGAGCGTGACCACGCAGACGACGGAGGTTGAAGATTCGCGCTCCGTGCAGGAGGGCGCCATTCTGGCCGACGACCGGCAGTCGACGACGCCAGCACCTGCCACTACCACAGCGCCGCCGCCCCGGACCCCTTGAGTCCGTGCGGAAGATGGAACGAAGAAACCAGGCGAGAGCGAAAAGTCATGGACGGCTCAACTCCCTGATTCTTGTTTCTGCATTCAGGCGCAAGGCTCTCATTCCTCTCAGTTTTTGAGAGCCGATTATGCCCTCATCCATTTCACTGCTCTACGAGCCGCTCATCGCGCGTGACGTGGCAGCCATTCCGGCGGCCGTGAGTCGCTTTCGCGAGACGGAATCTTCTGACACACTCTTTCAAGCCGTTGCCCGGTTCACATTTCTGGCGTTCGCGCCCACGGAACACGGGCGAGCCGCAATCGCTTCGATCCTCGCCATCTTCGAGTTGAAAGAACTTCTGGATGATCATTTCGACGACTGGGTCACGGAGGCCGCGATCTACACCTCCCAGAGCCGGTTGCCCTGGAGCGAGCCGCCGATCTCCGAGCCGCCCGCCGTCACAGACCCCTACGACGCCACCACTGCCGGTATTCGCGAGGCGATTCAGAGTCGGGATCGGCATCGTGCGGAACGATGGCTCGCGGGTCGGATCCAGGAGCGGGATTTCGGGCCCGACTTTTTCCTGCAGGCAGCGGAAAGTCTGGCCGACGGTGGAAGTGGTCTGACGCTCGCCGTCAATGCCTGGAAGCTCGCCGCTGTGTTCGGAGAGCGCGAGCGCTATCCGATTCTTCGGACCGTTGTATGGCAGTGGACCTCGGAGGGAGCAGAGCCCGCCGCGCCTCGAGGACGCACGATGCGGACGCCCAGACTGTTTGAGCAACTGCGCGCTCGCATGGTCGCAAGTGGTGGGGAGCCCGAGAGCTTTCGTTCCCTCCTTCTTCTCGACGCGGCGCAGCAGGTGACCGAGCTGACCAAGCAGAGTGAAGTGGAAGAGAGCGTCACCTTGACCCTCGAGCGGGCTGAAGCCCCGAAACCCCACGAAAGTGTGAAGAACTCGCCGGGGGATGAAAAGCCACTCGAGCCGTACCGGCTCGCGCGCGACTATGGTGAGCGGATCAGTGCTGCGGCACTCGAACTGCGCTTCGGAGTGCGATTCCCCTCGCTTCGCGGAGATTCCATCTCAGCGGCGGCCGCGTGGAATCTCGAGAACGGACCGTCGTTTGAGGACTGGAGCTTCGCATGACAGCAGTTTCCTCTCACGTGACCCGCAGCTTCCTTGCCCTGCTCTCACTGGCCATCGCGATCAGCCTGGGCGCCTGCGCATCCGTACCCCCAGCGGGAAACGAAAAGTCACGGGTCGCACCCCTGGAGGCGCGCCCCGTAGTTCAGCCGACGCTCTCGAGCTTCATCGAGAGACTCATTGACCAGCCGCCGTTGAATCGAGCGGTCTGGGCGATATCAATCCAGGAAGAAGACGGAAAGGTTCTCTACTCCAGGAACGCCGGCGTCATGATGACTCCCGCTTCGAACCGCAAGCTATTCGTGTCCGCCGCTGCAGCCGCCTGTTGGGGTTTCTCCCGCCAGTTTGAGACCGAGGTGTTGATCGATGGACCGATCCGCGCTGGCAGGCTGGAGGGTGATCTCATCATTCGTGGCGGCGGTGATCCGTCACTGGGCGGCCGCTACGAATACGACCGCGATCGGGTGTTGCTTCCGATCCTGACTTCTCTCGAGCAACTCGGAATCCGATCGATCTCCGGCGGGGTCGTGGCAGACGTTTCGCGCTTCGATGGGCAGACCCTCGTGCCCAGCTGGGAGATTGAGGATGTTGGCTCCACCAACGCCGCGCCTGTGGATGCTCTGACATTCAACGAAGGGAATGTAGGAGTGATCGTCGAGCGCTGCGGACGACAGGCCGTGCTGTCAGATCCCACATTCCTTCAATCCAGTTCTGAGGTGACGTGCGGCGACCCTGCTGCTGTTTCCGTCAAGTCCGACGCCTCGAACCGGCTGACTGTGTCCGGTGTTGCGCCGTTGGACGGTCGCGCTTTCAACGACATCGTTACAGTCTCCGATCCAGCGCTCTTTGCCGCTGCAGCAGTGTCGGATTTTCTGAATCGACGCGGCATCGCTGTGACAGGCATGGCCTCGGCGAGCCGTTCGAAACGAGAAGGGGAGTCGATCGCAACGCTCGCGTCACCTCCTTTGTCCATGCTTCTTGCGAGCTATCTCGAAGAAAGCATCAATGTTTTCGGCGACATGCTGTACAAGAGTTTTTCCGTTCGCGAAGGCACTCCTGCGACATTCGCAGCCTCGAAAAAAGTCGAGCGGGAGTTTCTTACCTGGGTGGTCGGGATCGATCCGCTGGAATTCGATTTCGCCGACGGGTCGGGCCTTTCGACACGAAACAAGGTCACTTCCAACGCGATCATCAAGTTGCTCCGCTTCATGGCCGAGCCTTCCCGCCGAGGCTCGTATGCGGCGATTCTTGCCGCGCCTGGCGATCCGGGAACCATGCGCAGGCGGCTGCTCGACGTGGACAGGCTCTACGTGAAAACCGGGACCTTGAGCGGGGTTGCAGGGCTGAGTGGCTTCATCGAGGGAAAGAGCGGGCGCATCCGCTTGTTCTCCATCATCGTGAATAACCAGCCGTCTGATGTGGCCGTGCGGCCCACCGTCGATTCGATCATCAGGCGGATCGCGGACTTTTAACGCACGGCAAGGCGGGAGGGGCGAGGGACCTCGCAAGCTTCTACTCCGGTTTCATGGATGCGACGGGCGCCGCGACCATCGCGACACTTTTTCAGCTCCTATGCGTCGAAATGTTGACTCAAGTCACGTGGTTGTTTTGTTCCATGACCTAGACTCTCAGACACGTTGAGCCGTATCTGTCAGACCAATTCCGAATCGAGGGACAATTTCATAATGAAAAGCCGAGCACGAGGCAGCATGACAATCGCAGCAATGGTGACAGCGACGTTTCTGGTCGCGGGTGAGTGGGAAGCGATCTTTGCTGCTGAGACCATCGCTCCTGCCGCGCAGGGGAACCGGCGACGGGTCGCGAGGGCGGGGAGAGTAGAAGTGGCATCCCTGTCCGGCATCGTTACCGACGCCGTGACCGGCGCCCCGGTGTCCGGCGCGGTGGTGACACTGCAGGGCAAATCGGCCACTACGTCTGCTGACGGGAGATACTCGCTGTCGTCACTAAGCTCGGGGACCGAGACTCTCGTCGTCGAAAGGTTCGGCTTCGTCATCGTGAGCCGCGTCATTGCTCTTGCGGCGGGGTCAAACAGTGCCGATGTTGCTCTGGCCGCCAGTGCGACAGTCGCCGTCACCACGACCAATGGAGTGACCACCCGGCTTGTGCTCGATACCGTTCAGTTCAGTTATGCGCTCGGTCTGGTCAGTCCTCGCAACACTCCCAACGTTACCGTCTGCGGGACAGGCACAGGTCCTCAGTCGGTGACTCTCGAGAAAAGCGACATTGCCCTCATCTCCGGGCCCAGTGTGACCAGCAGCAGCTGTTGTCCCAACGGCCAGCAGGTCAACTTCAAGCTCAAGAACGGCCAGCAGTTCGACGGAACGTTCGTCGACAGCTGCGCCGGTTACGTGGAGGACCTTCTGGGCAGGAAGGCGTCCGACGGAACCAACATTTACATTCCATTCAAGACGATACGGAGCGTTCAGTTTCCGTAACGCTTCCGTACGGACTTCGCCGACCTCTCCCCGGGCCTGGGGAGAGGGTGTCTGCCGGCCTCGACTTCGTAAGTGATGAGGCTCTCGCGAGTGGGAGGGCGTGGCGCTACGTCGCGCATCTCTCCCTAAGGCGCCTGGCCTGGGCTGGGCGGAATTAGGTTTCGGTCGAATGGTCCACGCGACCAGCCCTCCCTTCGCTATAATCCGGCCTTTCCATCGCGTCGTCCAAGGAGAGAATGTTCGATGTCAGGCCAC
This sequence comes from Thermoanaerobaculia bacterium, assembly GCA_035576005.1. Classification (GTDB taxonomy): domain Bacteria; phylum Acidobacteriota; class Thermoanaerobaculia; order Gp7-AA8; family Gp7-AA8; genus DATLXH01. The sequence goes on from DATLXH010000071.1 coordinate 41,724, forward strand.
AGTAAATGGAGCACCATCAAGCACAAGAAAGGCGCCGCTGATGCCAAGCGAGGAAAAATCTTTACCCGAATCATCAAGGAAATGACTGTAGCTGCCCGCATGGGTGGAGGCGATGTCGACGGAAACCCGCGACTCCGCGCGGCGATCGTGGAGGCGAAAGCTGCCAACATGCCGAAGGACAACATCGACCGCGCGATCAAGAAGGGAACGGGCGAGCTCGAGGGGAGCACCTACGAAGAAGTGACGTACGAAGGGTATGGCCCGGGCGGAGTTGCCGTCATGGTCGAAGCGCTCACCGACAACGGCAACAGGACGACTCCCGAGATCCGTCACATGTTCGAAAAGCATGGTGGGAACTTTGGCGCCCCCGGATCGGTGCGGTTCCAGTTCGAGAAGAAGGGCTACTTCGTGGTCGAAAAGTCGGCCGTCAGCGAAGATCGTTTAATGGAAGTCGCCCTCGAAGCAGGCGCCGATGACCTGCAGACTGAAGAACAGGAAGTGTTCGAGATCTACACCACCCCCGACGCGTTCGAAGCTGTTCGCGCGGCCCTCGAGACGGCGAAGATCCCGTCGGTGGAATCGAAGCTCGGAATGATTCCGAGTCTTTATGTGAAGGTCGACGAAGTCAAAGCCAAGCAGACAATGCGACTGCTCGAAGCGCTCGACGACCACGAAGATGTGCAGAACGTCTGGTCGAACTTCGACATGCCTCAAGAGCTGATGGAAGGGTAGACTCAGAGAGCGGTGCCGGGCGGGCATGACAATGCTGCCGGGACCGACAAGCTGCAGGAAGAGGTTAGAAACACGCCAACTAGCCCGCTCCGGATCCTTCTGCAGTCACAGCGAGTTTCGCGTTGATGACGACGTGACGCTCGAGGCCGAGTAGCTCGCCCAGTTTACGCACGAGATGATCCTCGTGAGCCGAGAGCAACCCATCCGAGTAGACGATTCGCCACATGGTCTTCACGATGTCGAGCCGTTGGTCCTGACTCGAGCTTTTCCGGATCAGGTTCGTCAGGCTCCAGTGGTCGATCGAATCTTTTCTTGTCCGATCGGCCAGCTCGAGAAGCTCACTTACAAGCTGTTCGCTGAGCTGAAACTCTGTCCTGAGGAACTCGACGAGCTGGCCTCTTTCGTGATCTGAGAAGCTCTCATCCGCGTGCGCGATCTCTAAAAGGACGGCGGCAGTGGCGAGAGAGATGGCGTTATCGGGGATCGACGCGGTCTCCGGCTTTTCCGCGCCGAAGGCGGCACTCAGTCGTTTGAATAGTCGTTCGATAGGCATGAGGATTCCTGTAAATGGCGTTGGGCGCGATCAGGGCAAAAATTCGGTCTGCTCGACGATGCGAATATCACGTCGCGCAAGCTCGTCTATGAACGGCTGAATCGGGATGCATCTCTCCTGCGGCAGAGCGCCTTTCGCTGTTGTCACTCCGCTCGCCATCATCTGCGCCACGATCGAGGCGGGGAATGCAGTGGTTCGCATCATTGCCGAAAGGCCGGTCTTCTCGTCATAGCGATCGACAATGTCATAGCGGATTCGTTGCCGCGTCGCTCCCTTGATTCCGACGGCCTCCACACGGATCAGCACGAAGTCGGGTTCGTCTGCCGGAAGATTCTTCATGAGGAGCTCTCCGAAGAGACGGCGAGGTGTCACGTCGGCGCCATGGACCTGGATCCCTTCACTCGAGCAGAGACCGAGATCGATCATGGTCTTGAATTTCTCGCAGTGACCTGCATAACGGATGGTCTTGTAGTCGAGCTCGCGAACCCTGCCGAGGAGGGTGTCGGGGAGTGTGGACGTTCCGCCGGAGGTCTGAAACGCTTCGAGCGTGGGGAAGGATGGGAAGCTCAGTGACTCGACCTCTGTCATGGAGGGGATCGTGAGAATGCGGCCGTCCCGGATCACCTGGGCGGGTTCGATGTACTCGTTGATCAATCCTTCAACGGAAAACACGAGCTGGTAGTCGAGGGGGGGGCGCGGTTTCTGTGGCAACCCTCCGACGCGGATGTGAACGCCTTCGACACTGTCCAGACGCGCGAGCGCGTGCATGACCAGGATCGACACCATGCCCGGGGCGAGGCCGCAGTCGGGGATCACGTTGACACCGGCCCGCTTTGCGTCGCTGTCGAGGGCCAGCTCGGCAGCAACGACATCATTGTTGCCACCCAGATCGCAGAAGTTCGCGCCCGCGGCAATCGCCAGTCTCGCAAGCTCGACGTTGTGTCGGTATACGACGCAGCTGATGATCGCGTCGTGACCTTTCATGAGCGCCAGCGTCGTCTCGCGGTCTTCGACGTCCGCGCGCTGAATCGTCAGCTTTGAAGACCCGACCTTCGCCTCGAGCTCCGCAAGGCGGGCGGGATCAACGTCAGCGACGGTTACGTGATCGACAGGCGAGTTGTGGATGAGATCCCAGGATGCGCCGAATCCCATGCGGCCGGCACCTAGTATGAGGATATTCATGAAGGCCCTTCGTTAACGAATTCGTGCGGAGTCTAACTTAGTTGATCGGCTCGCTGATTGGCTCGATGATCGGGGGCTGCTTCGAAATGCACGAGAGCTGCGGAGCGTTGACGCAGGTGAAAAACGAGAAGGAGCGTGCCGATGAAATTCTCTGAGATGCCTTCCGGGTCTCACGCCTGGGTCTTTGCTTCGAACGAGCGATTGAGCGTCGAAGCATCCCGAAAGCTCCTCGACGCCGTTGACGCCTTTCTCGCGCAATGGGCCTCGCATGGCCAGCCGAACGTATCGGCCCGCGAACTGCGGGAGAATCGTTTTCTGATCGTCGCCGCAGATGAATCGCACGCGCCGTCCGGTTGCGGAATCGACAAGCTCTTCTCTCTGATCGCGAAACTCGAGCAGGAGCTGGGAATGAGTCTCATCGACTCCTCCCGCGTTTTCCATCGCGATAAAAACGGTGAAATCGTCGTGGCGACTCGAGACGAGTTCCGCAAGCTTGCTCAGGAGGGGAAGGTCGGACTCGATACCGCGATCTTCGACATCGCGATCTCCGAACTCGGCGATGTCGTGTCGGGAAAATGGGAGACGCAAGCCGGGAACTCGTGGCACGCAAGGGCCTTTCCGTTACGGCCGGCTGGAGAGCTCGCCAGCTAATCCGAGACTCTCGTTTGGCTGGGTGGAGGGCCACCAGACTCTGTAAGTCAGCCGGTCACGTCCAACGGACTTCGGAGCGACGGCGCGTTATCGTGGGAGATCGCGGCGATAAAGTCGTCCTTTTCGCGATTCGCCTGATGAAGTGAGGCGGCCAGGGCCTCTGCCCGCCGGCGCCGCGGCGTGGCGCCCGGCTTTCCCTTTCGTCACTTCAAGAAGAGTGAGATTGAGATCGCGCCGGCCGGGACCCGTTGCCGCGGAGCGTTTTTGAAAGCATCCAGAGCGAAGAAATCGATGGCCAGCGCACGACTCGATACGCTGTCCGGGTCCGGACCGGTCAGCAACTCGATGGGTCCCGTCTCCGCCAGACCACCGATCTTCGTGGGCAGCTCGCCTCGGGCTACCGGCGGCGGCAGCCCGCGCAGCTGCTGATGGTGTCTGAGAGCCGGCTGGGGCGCTCGTACCCCTCCTATGACGATGCCTATGAACCTGGTGGTCGTGCGATCGACTCCACCCAGCACGACATCGAATTTTTGCCCTGAACCATCGGGGAAACGCATTCTCATCTCTTCCTTTCCTGCTGGGGTTGGGGCATGGAGGATCCACAGAGGGTGTGACACGGAAACGACGGACATCGTCTCGTCAGGTCGGTGATCCCGTGTCCAGACGAAAGTGCCGTCGCTGGCCAACTCGACTCGCTCAGTCTCGAGCCCGGCGGTGGAAAACCAGAAAACCGCGCCATTTTCGAAGGGGGCCTGAGAGACGATCTTCGCACGATTTCCTCTGAGTGGTACGAGCTGGACGTCGATTCTCCTCTTCTCGCGCCGCGTCATGGTGAACGCCTCGATGGCCTGGCGCTGATAACCGGGGTGCGTGACGGAGAGCCGGATCTCACGTTCGGGGATCGCCGGTATGACGACCTGGCCGGACGCCCGATCGTCACTACCGGCCTTGAGGTCGCGATGAAAAAGCTCGCGCTTGGGGATCAGTAGTGACATCACGCCGTAACGTACGGCAGCGCCATTCAACGCTTCTCTCGTGAACGTGTCCCGGACCGCGATCGTGAGCTCATTTGCAGGGATGTCGATGTCAAAGCGTCCACCGCGTTTCATCGGTTGATCGGTCACGACGACTTCTCGCGGGGTTCCGTCGCATGAGGCTACGTTGATCTGAGAATCCGGGGCAAGAAGACGCGAGACGACCGCTTGATACTCGCTAGAGTCGCGTGACGCGAATCCGTAGCCTCCTGGAAATTGGATTGTCACGTCCTCGCCCAGTGGCTCGCCTCCCATGGTCACAGCCCCCGCTACCTCGTCGTATTGCGCGAGCAAAGGCAACCAGGCCACACCGAGTGGCCGTACGAAACCGATTGCCGCGATGGGCGGAAGTTTTCCGAAGCGCATCTCCACACGGTAAGAACCTGATGCCAGATCGTCGATTCGCAAAGCGCCGAAGGTTAGATGTGGCTCGAAGGTATCGGTCCTGAAGACGGTGCAGGCCGAAGATTCGGACAACTCACTCGGACGCCGGCCGCGCTCGCATGCAGCGATTGAGATTTCGATCGTTCGAGGTCGCCGGTCGTCCGCGCATGAGCCGAGCAGACGGTCGAGCGCGGGCAGGTCGTCGGGAGTACTCCAGTTGACGATCAGCGTCCCTGCAGGCCGTGCGATCAACGGCTGCTCGACGACGGTGAGCCCATCTTCGACTTTCAACCGCCTGCGATTCGGCACCCAGCCGCGCCCTTCGAGATTCAGATCGACGTCTCCCGCTGGAACGTCGCGCACACGGAAGAAAGAACCATTGACAGAGGGGAGCGAGGGAAGGGGATCGGATTCGCGCCACGGTCCTCCCCCGGAAGCACGAACTGCTGGAAGTGTTACGCCGCGTGCATTCCTGATCGCAGCCCTGTCACCTTCGGAGATCTGAAGCCATCCGATGATCGATGGAGGTCCCGCGGAGCGTGCATCGACACGGAGCTCGGTGCCCGGCGCGATCGCAGCAATGGGAAGGAGCGCGACGAGCTTCGATTTGCGAAGGACGCAGAGCCAGAGTGGCTCACCGGCAGGCACGGTGACAGAGTCCGCGGAGGCCGCGACTGGAAACGCGCTGTTTAAAGCGGGGACGTAAGCGACCGCGGTATGGCCTTGTGGAAGCGAGGAAACGAGCGTCGCCGCTTGATTCAGCGTCAGGGTAATCTGGGCTGGAGCTGCATCTCCGTCAACGAGGAGTTGGCTCGAGAGCGAGCTCCCCCCTTCACGCGCAAAGACATTCCACAAGCCTGAAGGAATGTCGATCGCAGCGCCAGCGTCGACGCATACAACCTCCTGAGACGAGAGCCAGCGCTGGAAAGGATTCTCGCCATCTGCTGCAGCGAACCGGCAGACTTCGCCACCGGTGACTCTCACGCCGTCACGCTCGAGCGTGGCTCGTTGGCCGGCACCTGCAGCGGTGCCCACCGCGGCACCAAAAATCAGTGCTGCAAAGCGAAACGCAATCTTCAACGACATGCTGGTTCGACGTTACAACCGGGCGTAGCGTTACTCATCTGGCGGGCCCACACGACTGATGAACTTCTTATGTCATAAGAACATAGAAGGCTTGGGAGCGGATTCATGGACATAGATTTTATCGCTATGGAAAATCAGGTCGGGCGCAAATGGTCCTGAATAACTATATGGTGTAGAGTGATATTGTTCCCCTAAAGCGAGAACAACTTCCTCAGCATGTCGTGGGCGAGGTCATTTCCATAGGAGTCTTCCTTTGTCTGCTGTCGTCACCTCATTCTGTTTTTTGATTGCCCGGAGTGGTCGACTCTTCTCGAGATCGATCCTCAGCGGAGGCGATCAAGAAGAGCTTGCGACCACGCTGGATGCGCCGTTGAGCCGCACGAGCGTTGTCTCGTCGACAATCCGCAGGGAGGTGGGCCTGGCCCCGCGCTCGCGCCGCTCGCACTGGGCTCGAACCGTCATAGCCATGAGTCTTGCTCTAACGGCCGGTGGTTCAGTCGCTGAGACGAGGCGTCTCGCCGTCGGTCCCGAGCAGGTCGTTTCTCTTGTAGCCGGGGAGGCGGTGACGAGTGCGTCGAAAGCTGCCGTCGCCAGCAATGGACAAGATTTTCTTGCCGTCTGGCAGGACTCCCGAGGGGGTCGAGAGGCGATCTATGCAGCAAGACTCTCGCGAAGCGGCGACGTACTTGATCCCCATGCGATTCTCGTCTCGGGTGCGCCTCCGGAAGCGCCAGCGGGTAGAGATCCAGACGTTGTATGGAATGGGGAAAGCTATCTGATCACCTGGAGTTGCGGAGCGCCCTTCGCCTCAGAGATCTGTCTTGCGCGAATCAGCGGTGGCGGCGGCCTCTCTTCCGTTCCACGTCCCGGCATCCGAGGGAAGTTGCCTTCGCTGGCCTGGGATGGATCCCGTTTCATGCTCGTCACGAGCGGGCTGTTGAGCCTCGATTCATTCGTAATGGGTGCGTTGCTCGATAAGTCCGGTCAGGTCATTGCGAAAGAGATTCGATTATCGAGGGACCGTGGCCACAGCCCCGACGTCGCGTGGAATGGCAAGACCTTTTTCACCGTCTGGACGAATTATGCGAGATACCCGTCGATAGCGGGAGTGGCGTCGGATGGCGAAGGGAACGTGATGGCCAAAGAGACGATCCTCTCCACGCCACTCAGCTCCGGATATTCCTCCGGACCGAAAGTAGCCTCAGATGGGTCGGAGTTTTTCGTGGTGTGGCAGGATGTAGGCAACCTCTCCCGGCTCAAAGGGCGCGGAATTGACTCGGAGGGCACGCCTCGAGCCGAGGTGATCGAGTTGTCAGCAGAGCTCGATACCAGATTCAATTTTTCTTCCTTCGAGCCGCACCTCGCCTTCGACGGTCGTTCGTACATCGTTACGTACCGTGTCAGGGATCGGGTTGAGGCGAGACGAATCGGGCGAGATCAGGGGCTCGACCCGCCCATTCTGATCACACGTGGGGTAATCCGCGAGACGACCCGTGCGATTGCCGCGAACAGAGAGCGCACGCTGATCCTCACCACTCCGGACCCGTTCGCACGCTTCCCCGATCGGATTGGCTTAATCGGGAGGTTTGTTGAACCAGGGCCGGACACCGTTTCACCGCCACTTGGAATCGATGTCTCCAAAAGCTTGCCGACGCAACTCAGTCCGAGCGCGATCTGGGACGGCAGAAATTACGTTGTGGCGTGGTCGGAAACTTCCAGCGATGGGCTAACTGGACAAGTGAGAGCCGCTGGGTTTGATGGCGCGGAAGAGCCAGCCCCCGTGGGCCGTGGCACGTTGTTGCGGGGTGGCTCTCTCAACGACCAACGCTACGCTGCAGCGAGCTTCAACGGACAGAACACCCTCGTCGTCTGGCTCGAGCGCGAAACGCGCAACGCTTCGAATGGCGCGATCTACGCTGCGCGTGTCGCAGGGGATGGAACGCTGCTCGCGCCCGGCGCTTTCCGCATCTCTTCGGACGCATCCTTTACGCCTGCTGCCGTCGCCTGGGACGGCGTGAACCATCTCGTCGTATGGGCATCCGCTACGTCGAAGGACATTGTCGGATCGAGAGTCGCCCCCGACGGACTGCTGGTCGATCCGGTGCCCTTTCCGATTTCCTCGAATAGCCCACTTGGGAACTTCGACCCATCGATTGCATGGAACGGCAAAGCGTTCCTGGTGGTGTGGAGTGCGATACGAGGAAGCGGTTGCCAGGTCACGTGCCCGGGTCCGGTAACCCGAGTCGAGGCGCGGCTGGTGTCTCCGTCGGGCATGGTCACTGGAAACCCGATCATTCTGGCGCCAATCATCAGCGGCCGCTCGAGCGTCGCTTCGAGCGGGCGGGAGTTTCTGGTCGTCTTTATCAATCCCCTGGTTCACGCAAAGCGGGTAACGAATGATGGCGTCTCTCTCGATGGCCCTGCTGAAACCCGGGGGATTCTCCTCTCCGCTTTACCATCCGCAGGCGCGATGGTCGTGTGGGACGGCGAGAAGTATCTTGTGGGCATTCAGACCGGCCAGTCGCCGCCAGCCGATGTTTTCGTAACGGCCGTCAACGGTGACGGCACCATTCTGGTCCCGTCGATCACTCCAGTTTCCACCTCGGTGGGGGACGAGGGAGCACCGTTTATCGTTCCCCGCTCTCCCGACCTTTCGGCCATCTTCTACCATCGATTCGCATTCGAATCGCCATTCAACGGAGTATCGAGAATTTTTACCCGTCTGCTCGTCAGTAGCGTTCCCGAGCTCCTGCCGCGCCGACGGGCGGCACGCCGGTGACTACAGTCCCTTTCAACAAGATCCACCGGGCGCCTGGAGACATGTTCCGCGAATGACGAAACAGTTCTTCTGTCTTACTGCTCTGATATCGTTCGCTGATGCGACGATTCCTGATCCCCGTTCTCCTGTTTACCCTTCCCGCCTTCTCAGACGACACCCCGAAGCGCCCGCCCACGACCGCGCAGGCTGTCGAGTTCGCGCGGAGATGGCTCGATGTTCAGCGGATGTACGACGGCATTCCCGGAGTGTCCGCATCCATCGTTCACGATCAGAAGGTGATCTGGAGCGGAGGCTCGGGCCTCGCTGATCCTGCCACGAATCGTGCGGCGGATGCCAACACGCTCTACAGCATCTGCTCGGTGTCGAAACTCTTCACGAGTCTCGCAGTGATGCAGCTTCGCGATGAGGGAAAGCTGAACCTTGATGACCCCGTCTCGAAGCATCTGAAGTGGTTCCAGATGAAGGCTGCGGACGAAGGTCGCGACGCAACGTTACGTGGCATCCTCACACATTCCGCAGGCATCCCTCGCGAGTCTGACTACCCCTACTGGACCGGAGACTTCGAGTTTCCAACACGGGAACAGATCGTTGCGCGGGTTGCCTCACAACAACCGCTCTATCCTTCGCAGCGCTACTTCCAGTACTCGAACCTCGGCATTACCCTGGCCGGAGAAGTCGTCAGCGCGGTTTCAGGCAAGCCTTACGAGCAGTACATCCGCGAGCGAATTCTGCAGCCGGTCGGACTCTCGTCGACCTTCACTGAGATCCCGCTCCAGGAGAAGGGCAAACGGCTGGCCGTTGGTTACAGTGCGAAGCGGCGCGACGGGACGCGCACACAATTGGCGCCGTTCCAGGTTCGCGGCATCGCTCCCGCCGCAGGGTTTGCGTCAACCGCCACTGATCTCGCGAGGTTCGCGGAATGGCAGTTCAGAGTCCTGGCGAATAAGGACAGCACGGTCATCGATCCCCGCACGCTTCGCGAGATGCAACGCGCGAACTGGGTCGAACCCGATCTCGAACAGTTCTGGGGTCTCGGTTTCTCCGTTTGGAAGAAAGGGGAGAAGGTGTTCGTCGGACATGGCGGCTCCTGTCCGGGCTTCCGAACCGAATTCATGATGAAGCCCGACGAGAAGGTTGCCGTTGCAGTCCTCGCGAATGCCTCGGGTGTGAACACCGGCGGCTACGCAAAGGCCATGTACGACCTCATTGCGCCGACACTCAAAAGCAGTGCGGCACCGGCATTGGCAGTGCCTCCAGTCGATCTCTCACCGTACGTTGGTTCCTATGACGAATTTCCATGGTCTGGTGAGACCATCTTCGTCGCGTGGGGAGATGATCTTGCGGTGGTCGGAATGCCGGAGATGGACCCGTTCAAGGAGCTCGAACGCCTCCGCAAAAGCGCGCCAAACGAGTTCCGACGCGTTCGGAAGGATGGATCACTCGGCGAAGTCGTGAGATTTGAGATGGGTGCTGATGGAAAGGCGACACGGGTCTGGTGGCATAGCAACCCATCAACCAGGATGAAGTGATGAGCGCTCTGGTCATCGTCGACATCGAGGTGCTGGATCCTGTCCGGTACGAGGACTACAAGCGACTCGCGTCAGCCTCGATTGCCGCCCATGGCGGACGCTACCTCGTGCGCGGCGGGCGCTCGGAAGTTCTCGATGGCAATTGGACGCCGCGACGGCTCGTCGTTCTCGAGTTCGACTCGATGGAAGATGCAAAGGCCTGGCGTATGTCATCCGAATACGCAGAGGCCAAACGCATCCGCGAGAGTTGCGCCCGCTCCAGTATGGTTGTGGTGGAAGGCTTGTAGGTCGTGCACCGCTTCTGATGACACCGATTCACTGACTTACGTGGTTGAGCCGCGAAGCGGCGTATCCCTCTCCCCGGCGGGGAGAGGGAAGCGAGCGGAGCGAAGCAGGGAGAGGGGCGTGAAAGTCTCGTCAGTCCGTCGGAAAGGGCGAGGTCTTCGTATCTCCCGCGGCCCCTCTCCCGGTCGCTTACGCGACCACCCTCTCCCCGCCGGGAGAGGGATTCGCCCCTTCGGTGCGCGAGTCCCGCCGCGTGTCATCACTTCTTCAACAGCGTTCCCGCTGTTAACCCGCTCGGGATGACTGGCTACGCGTCAGTCGGGAGAATCCGGAAGCTTCTTCGCGGTTGCGGGCGTACGGCGCGGAAGTGACGCTCGTCGAGCGTCAGGAGATCTCGAGAATCGAAGCGGCGCGCGAGAACCACGATCGAGGCATCGGCTAAGCCGAGTTTCAGGTCTCTGTAGCGTTCGACGACCTCGCGTGCCTCGTTGATGTCGGCAGCCGTGAAGGGCGATACCTCGTAGGCACCCCGCGAAACCTCGTCGAGAAACAAAAGCTCCGTGTCGACTCCACCGAATTTCAGGATCAGGTAGTCGAGCTCCGCCAGAACGAAAGGGGAGAGCACGCGGGGAGGGACGCTTCTGAGAAGGGCGTCAGCACACTCAGCGTGCCTGCGCTGGTCGGGAAACAGCGCGGCCAGCACGCCGCTCGTATCGAGGAGGATCACCTGCCAAAATCTTCGAGCAATACTTCTGTCCGTTCGGCGATGGTCGGATCGCCGAGACCTCGGGCGGTAAGAGGAATGCGGGGATCGGGGGACCTGCCGGCGTCAATGGCCGTTGCGATTGCCTCGCGGATGAAGTCGGCAGAAGAGCGTCCCTCCCGCACCGACGCGGCTTCGAGGTCGCGCTTCAGATCGGCTGGGATATAAATCGTCGTCTTCTTCATGCCATACATAGTGCCATATATTTTTCCAGATCGCAACGGTCAGGGCGGGCTTCTTTTCTCACCCCGCATTCGCCGTTACAGCTCAGAGCCCCAGGGCTTTGGCCACGAGAGCCTTCTGCTGCTCTTCGTGACGGTGATGCGAGCCCGAGGCCGGGGACGCGCTGATGGGTCGCCCCGCATACGCTACGCCGTTGGGCCTGTTGAGCAGGGGAGCGACGCGATCGCGGAAGAATGGCCAGCCGCCCATGTTCATCGGCTCCTCCTGCGTCCACACGAGGTCTTTCGCGTTGGGATAGCGGAGCAGGATGTCGATCAGAGCGGCGCCTGGTACGGGATAAAACTGCTCGACCCGCACAAGCGCGACATCTTTCGAGCCTGCAGCATCGCGTGCGTTACTCAGATCGTAGAAAACTTTACCAGCCGACATGACGACTCGCTTGATGCCAGCGCGATCTTCCGCGGTGATTGAAGCATCGTCGAGCACCGGCTCGAAGCGGCCGCCGAGGAACTCGTCCATCGAAGAGGTTGCCCGCGGATGGCGGAGCAACGACTTGGGCGTGACGATGATCAACGGCTTGCGCGGATCGTTTTTCATCTGACGGCGAAGCACATGAAAGTACTGCGCTGGCGTGGTCACATTGACGACCTGCATGTTGCCTTCTGCGCAGAGTGTCAGGAACCTCTCGAGCCGCGCGCTCGAATGTTCCGGTCCCTGTCCCTCATAGCCGTGCGGCAGGAGCAGCACGATCCCGCTATGCTGTCCCCACTTCTCCTCGGCGCTCGAGATGAACTGGTCAATGATGATCTGACCACCGTTCACAAAGTCACCGAACTGCGCTTCCCACAACACGAGTGCTGAAGGGTCCGCAACTGTGTATCCGTACTCGAATCCGAGTACTCCATATTCGGAGAGAAGGGAGTCGTAGACCGAAAAGCTCACGGGCGCCGCCACAGGTGCGGTGTCCGTGGTCGTCAGGGCGTTGTCCACCTGCGGCTCCGAAGGCGCATCCACCGGGACAGATTCCTCTTTGGCGAGGGCGTTGAGTGGAACCCATCCGAGACCGCTGACAGAATCGAAAAGTAAGGCGTGCCGATGCGAAAAGGTTCCGCGTCCGCTGTCCTGACCACTCAACCGGACGCGGTTGCCATCGAGCAGCAGGCTTCCAAATGCGATGGCTTCCGAAAGAGACCAGTCAACCCGATCAGTTCCTGCGAACATGGCCTGTCGCTTTGCGATGAACGGCTTGAGCTTGGGATGGAGCGAGAACGTGGAAGGGATCTCGGTCAGTGCTTTCTGAATCTTCTCGAGCTGCGCCTGCGAGAGTCCGGTGTCGGGTGAAGGCTGGTTCTGAAATCCGGTGATCTCTTCATCAGTCCAGAGGAGCTTCTCAGTAGTTGGAGGCGCAGTCTCCTCTTTCGTTTTCTCGAAAGCTTCCTGCAGCCGTTTCTGAAAGTCTTCCAGCCACTGCTCGGCTTCCTGCGGGTCGATATCGCCCTTTCGCAGAAGCGACTCTGTGTAGAGCTTGCGGACCGACCTGTGCTCCTTGATGAGCTTGTACATCTTCGGCTGCGTCAGGGAAGGCTCGTCACCCTCGTTATGGCCGTGTCTCCGGTAGCAGACCATGTCGATGACGACATCTTTGTGAAACTGCTGCCTGAACTCGTACGCAAGCGTCACGGCGCGGATACACGCTTCAGGGTCGTCGCCATTGACGTGAAAAATCGGGGCCTGGACCATTTTCGCGACGTCGGTGGCGTAGACAGACGAGCGCGCGTCCTGCGGTCCCGTTGTAAACCCGATCTGGTTGTTGATGACGATGTGAACGGTTCCGCCCGTCCTGTAGCCCTTCAGCTGCGAAAGGTTGAGTGTCTCGGCAACCACACCCTGACCGGCGAATGCAGCATCTCCGTGAAGAAGGACGGGTAAAACGTACGCACGGTTCTGGTCGTTGAGCAGCTTCTGCTTGGCTCTGACCATCCCCTCGACAATAGGGTCTACTGCCTCGAGATGACTGGGGTTGGATGCAAGCGTCAGCTTGAGAGTTGCGCCGGTTGGCGACGTGTGGACGCCGTCCGAGCCGAGGTGATACTTCACGTCGCCCGATCCCTGGGTCGTGTTCGGGTCGATGTCTCCTTCGAACTCGTGAAAGATCTTTTCGTATGACTTCCCGATAACGTTCGCAAGGACATTGAGACGTCCGCGATGTGCCATACCGATTACGACTTCGTCCACCCCTTCTTCTGTTGCGCGGTTGAAGAGATGATCCAGCAGGGGCACGACGGTTTCTGCTCCCTCGAGTGAGAAGCGCTTATGACCTACGTACTTCGTGTGCAGAAACTTCTCGAACGCCTCAGCGTCGTTGAGTTTCTGAAGAATTCTGCGCTTGATGGAACCGTCGAGCGGTCCTGCATTCCGTGAAGGCTCCATCCGATCCTGGAGCCAGCGCTTCTGCTGAGGCTCCTGGATATGCATGTACTCCGGTGCGAGCTTCCCGCAATACGTCTCGCGGAGCGTGTCGAGAATTTCTCGCAGCTTCGCGCTGCTCCGGCCGGCGAGTCCTCCAGTGACGAACTCCCGGTCGAGATCCCAGATGGTAAGGCCGTAGTGTGCGGGGTTGAGCTCGGCATGCCGCGCGATCTTGTAGTCGAGAGGGTCGAGGTCGGCGAGAAGGTGTCCTCGCACGCGGTATGCGTTGATGAGCTGAATCGCGGCAGCCTCGCGACTGACTTCCTCGTCCGAGTTCGTGCCGCCGAAGGGTGACCGGTTCCGATCTCTCGACCATCGGACGGGCTCATACGGGATCCGCAGGTCGCGGAAGATGTGATCGTAGAAACTTTCTTCACCGAGCAGCAGGGCGTGGACTTTCGCGAGGAAAGCTCCTGACTCTGCACCTTGAATGATTCGGTGATCGTAGGTGCTGGTCATCGTCATGACCTTGGAGATGCCGAGGTCGGCGAGCACGGTCTCGTCAGTCGCGGAGTACTCGGCCGGGTAATCGATCTGGCCCGTCGCGATGATGGCTCCCTGCGATTGCATGAGACGGGGAATGGAGGAGATCGTCCCGAGGGTGCCCGGATTCGTGAGGGATATGGTCGTGCCTTCGAAGTCCGAGATCTCCAGGGAGTTGCTGCGCGCCTTCCGGATCACGTCGTTGTAGCCGCGGAGGAACTGGGCGAAGTCGAGCGTGTCGGCCTTCTTCACGTTCGGTACGACGAGAGATCGGGTGCCGTCTTTTTTCTCGAGGTCGACCGCGAGACCGAAGTTCACATGGGCGCGATCCAGGCGCACGGGTTGACCATCGGCGGAGAGGTACGCTGCGTTGAGGCGCGGAGACTCCTTGAGCGCCTGCACGATCGCGAAGCCGATGATGTGAGTGTAGGAAGCCTTGTGCTGCCCGCCAACTGTCAGGTGGTGGTTGATGACGCGTCGGTTTTCTTCAAGCACTTTGACCGGGATCGTCCGGACCGAAGTTGCGGTCGGAACGGTCAGCGACGACTCCATGTTTTGCGCGATCTTTGAGGCGGCACCTCGAAGCGGGGCGCGCACATCACCATTGTCGGACGTCGCTTTCGGCGCGGAGGGCGCGACAGGCGCTGGCGCTGGCGCATGGACCGCTGCAGGCGCAGTGGGGACATCAGCCGGGGCTGCTGCTGTTCCCGGTGAGGGAAGCGGCTCGGCAGCAGCGACGGCTGCGGCCGGCTGTGCGGCTGCCGCAGGTTGGGCCGTTCCGGCGGTTTGAGTAGCCACCGCCGATGTCGGCCAGCTCTCGTATCCTGGGTCTGCGGCTCTCGCTCCTCCGTCGGCGGGCGTCGGGGTGTCGTCGTCCTCGAGGCTCGGCTCCTGGACCTGGAAGAACTCCTGCCAGCTCGCGCTGACCGAGGATGGATTATTACGGTACTTTTCGTGGAGCTCTTCGATGAAGGCGATGTTTGCGCCGTACGAGGAGGTGGCAGACATTCGAATACCTCGGGTCGTTAGTGGTGAGGATGGACGCGTCACACGCGGTTAACTACCCGTCTTCGCCAATCATTTCGGCGTGCTCGGCGATCTCAGCCGAGGGACGAGAATCGACGAAGGAATGTGAGACCGCTGTAAGTCCCAGCCAGCCGAGGCCCGCCGCAAAGCCTCCGAGAACGTCGGAAGGGAAATGCACGCCGAGATAGATTCTTGTGAATCCGACCATGGCGATCGTCCAGCCGGTGAGAGTCATGACGAAGGTCTGCGTCCGTGTGGATCGCCTCTGCACGAGACTGTGCGCCACGATCGGGTAGGTGGCAGCTGAGAGCAGAGAGTGGCCGCTTGGAAAACTGTGCGAACTGGGAAGTTTGATTCTCCGCGACATCTCTTTCGGTCGCTGGCGGCGGAAGATATTTTTCAAGACTGTGTTGAGCGCCATTGCGCCGCCCGTCGACATGAGGACGAAGAAGGCATCGTGCCGCCGCCCGCGACGAATCATCATGATCGCTGTGATGCCGGCTGACGCACCGATCACCGCGTGCGAGCCGAGCTGGGTGAGCGCGATCATCCCCTGATCAACGGCTTCGTTCTCATAGCGGTGAACGTACTTCATGAGCGAGGTGTCGAACGCGTCAGCTTTGCCGGCGACGACTCTGTCGGCCTGCTCCTTGAAGAAGATGAACGCTACGGTGGCCAGGATCACGCCGCCCGATGCACCGATGGCCAGAGGGAGGAAGGCGTTTCTCCTTCGATTGCGCTCCTTGCGTATCTTTCGGGAACTGACCGGCTCTGCTCTCTTCATGTCGCCTCGATACTAATTGCACGCGCTCACATCTCCAAGCGCTTTGCGAGGATGACGAAACGTCCGGAGACAACCGCGCCGCAGCTCTTTGTGTAGAAATCGACCGACGACGCCCACGGTATCGTCGATTCCAGGAAGCCTCGATCCCGAAGATCCGCGAGCGAAGCGAGCAGCAGCGACCGCCCCAGCCCCTGGCCTCGGACCGAGGGGTCGACTCCCTCGGGACCAAATGAGCCGAGTCCCCGATTGTTCACGTCATGCACAGTGAATCCGGCGATCACGCCTTCGAGCTTCGCGATGAAAATCGTCGGCGGATCGGATTCGAATGCCTTGCCAGCCTCGAACTGCCAGATCGGCCCGAAGTGCGTTCCGATGAATTGGAGAATGCCTGATCTGGTCGCGGAGCTCCCGCGCTCAATCCGTTGATCGAGATCCCGGCTCGCTGGAATTAGAGGATTGTTCCTCAAAGGGACACGAAGGTTCAACGCCTCATCTTTTTTCGAGAACCCGCGCGCCTCGAAAAACGCGATCGTTTCGTGGTTCTCGAATGGAATCCCGGGAGTGAAATAGTTTCCCGCTTCCGAAGCGACTTCCAGATACGGTGACCGCGAAGATCGGACCTGCTCTTCCGCATCTCCGATCAGCATGGTGCCGATTCCTTTTCGTCGCTGACCCGGGTCCACCACAACGATCCGGAGATGCCGGCCGCAGGTCACCGCGACGCCTTGCAGCTCATTCCGGTCGAAAAGACACCGGACGCGCGACGAACCTCGGAAGCCAGGGGAGAAGCATTTCTCTTCGGCGACTGCGGCGAGATCCGGGGAGATGTCACTGGCGCGAGCGAAGAGGCTTCGAATCGCCGGAAGATCGGCGGTCGTGGCGGTGGTGAGTTTGCTCATCTATATCTCATGCTCGCCCGGGCAGTTCCCGCTCAGCTCCGCGGTCTCACCGTTTGTCTATTCGGCCCGACAGCCAGCGAAACGATTGGCAGTGTATCCCGTCATAAGTCTCGATAACGCTAACCCGCATTTCTGTGAGAAATGTGGGTTAAACGAGGGCCCCGATGAAAACGAACCTTCTCTTTCCTGTTTACCTCGCTGTCGGAATCGTTGCTGGTTGCTCGAACGAACCATCGTCGCGGGTTTCCTCCACAACGCCGGTATCTTCCGCCAGAACGGCGGTTGTGAAGAACGAACCGCCGGCCTCCGACCACGCTGTAACGCAGTTTTCGCTGCCGGCCAGTCGCCCCATCACTGCTCGACCAGACACGGGTACGAAGGTCGCCCCCAGTCCCTCTGGTCACTCCCACGCCGGGCACGAGCAGCATCATTCGACTGCGAGCCGGGACAGGGGCAGGAAGCGACCTCCCGCCGCCTCCGCCGGACCCGTTGACCTGGCATCGACCATTGTCGATCCCGCAACGTTCGAGAATGCTGAGGTGCGAGACACGTATGCGAAGGCGAAACAGATTCCCGAGCGGCTCGATGGGATGTATTGCTACTGCCGGTGCAAGGAAAACGAACAGCTCGCACACAAGTCGCTTCTCACCTGCTTCCAGGACGATCACGCTGCGCAATGTGGAATCTGCCTGAAAGAAGCGCAGCAGGCATTCCTCGACTTTCAGGACGACATCCCGCTGGAGATTACGAAGAAGAGTATCGACATCCTGTACAACCAGGGAAACCCTCCGCCGCAGTAATCAGGGGAGCGTCGAGGTCGTGGGGTTTCGCTAGCCCGCATTTCTCACAGACCTTCGCCGTGAGACGACGGATAGCGGCCTGTCTGCTTCGTTGCACGGCAATTTCGCTCCTTGACATAGTGTCGACTATGCCTTCGTCGCAAAATCGCCGTGCCCCTTGCATCCAAGCCACTCTCCGCCGTCTCACGACGAAGGTCTGTGAGAAATGCGGGCTTGAGACAGCAGCAAACCGTTTCTCGACGAGGAATCGATTCCGATCATGATGATGAGCGCGGGGTCCATGCAGCGCTGGCTTTTCCTTCGCATGGATCACGGACATGGGAGATCCCGTCGTACGTTGTGCGTCGTGTGGTCAGGCGAATCGCCTGCCACCATTGGCGACCGGAAAGAAGGCGGTTTGTGGCAAATGCAAAGAGCCGCTCGAGGCGCTAAGGCTGCGTTCTCCCGTGACTTTGACGGATGCCACGTTCGATGCGACGGTCGTTTCGGGCCAGTCTCTTCTGGTCGATTTCTGGGCAGCCTGGTGCGGCCCGTGTCGTACCATAGCTCCTATCATTGAAGCGATGGCGCGCGAGCGAGACGATGTGACGTTTGCCAAACTGAATGTGGACGAGAATCCTGTCTCCGCGTCGCGGTTCAGGATCAGCGGGATCCCTACGATGATTCTCTTCAAGGATGGCGTGGAAAAGGGAAGGGTGGTCGGAGGGGTTGGTCGCCGTGAGCTCGAAGCGGCCATATCGCGGCATCTCGGATGAGTCGAATCGAAAGGGCTGCAGAGGCAGCTCCGGCTGAAGCGACCCGGTCTTCCTCACCATGGTCGGGCAGTGAGATGGAGATGTTCAAGCGCAAAGTAGCGTTCGTCTTCCTGGCCGCGCTGCTGATCGCGATGTTGTGGCTGGTTCGCAATATTCTCATCCTCATATTTATCGCGGCAGTGCTTGCAGCCGGAATCTCCCCCGTGGTGCACCGCGTGCGCGTGTTGGGACGACGGTATCTGCGGAAGCGGATCCCGAGGGGTGCGGCGGTCCTGATCGTTTACTTCCCGTTCCTGATCGCGGCGATTTTGCTCATCATTCTCGTTCTTCCCCGCCTGCTGCAGGAAGGTGCGGAGATGGCCGGCAACCTGCCGACGCTCATCGACTCCAAGATCCTGACGCCGCTGGAAAAACACTTTCCGGTCGACGCAGCGCGAACTGCGCTGAGCAACTACCGGGTCACCGGTGGTGGGAAGGCGGTCATTCTCGGCTATCTGCGCGGCGCAGCCAGAGTGGTGGCTTCGATGCTTGCGATCCTTTTTCTCATTGTCTACATGCTGATCGACGCCCAACGGCTCAGAAACCTTTTCCTACTTCTCTTTCCCGCTCATGACAGAGGAAAAAAGAGGTTGATGATCATCCGCATGTCGCGGCGCATGAGCGGATGGCTATCGGGGCAGTTGCTTCTCGCTGCGATCATCGGCGCAGTAACCTTCGTGATTCTGGTCAGTCTCAGAATTCCTTACGCGCTCCCTCTCGCACTTCTCGCAGCCGTAGGAGAGATGGTACCGGTCATCGGGCCGATCGCCGGAGCAATTCCGGCTGTGATCATTGCTCTGTTCAAATCGAGCTGGCAATTCTGGAGTGTGCTGGCCATGGCCATCATGATCCAGAAACTGGAGAACCTTTTCCTGGTCCCGCGAATCATGGGCGCGAAGGTCTCCGTGTCTCCTCTCGCAATCTTCATCGCCTTCATGATGGGAAGCTCTCTGCTGGGGATCATTGGAGGGATCATGGCGATCCCCGCGGCCGCTATCATCCAGGTCGCATTCGAAGAGGCGTTCGTTCAGTCGCGAGAACGCCGGCTTGATCCCGATCGAGCGGGGTCGCTTCTGACTCGTGAGCAATGAGTCCTGTAAGATTGCTTGTCTCCGGTAGATTGACAATCAGTGGTGCGTGGGATGAGGACGGGGTGTGACTTGCGACAATTCGTAATTCTGGGAATGCTTCTGGCGGCTGCGACTCCTTCGCACGCGCAGGACGAAACGTCACCATGGAAGTTGAGCTTCCGATCGGAGATCCGGATGAATCTCCGGCAGACCGAGAACGATCGGTTCGCTCTTCGCTTTCCCTTCAGGCCGATTCAGCTCCCGCCCGGCGCGGCGACCGCATTTCTCGAGACGGTCGACGCAGGGACTCACGCCGAAGTCAGTGTGGTTCAGTTCACTGCTGACGCGCAGTACGGGGAGAACTTTGCGGGGAGGGCGAGGATCCATGCGCTCGATCTGTATCGCAGGAACCCGACGTCAGAGGATCGCGTGGTAGACGCCGACGAGCTCTGGCTCCGGTTCGGTCAGAAACCAGAGGGGCTTGCTCTTCCGGCGGGCAGCTCCTTTTTCGTTCAGATAGGTAAGGCTCCCAAGATGGAGCGGCAGCCCGTCAGATTGCTCGAGTCGTATGGAGTGGCCTCGACCTCGTTCAATCGCTTCGAGGATGTAGCGGTGCTGGCCGGTGGCACCTATCGCCGTGGACTTTACTGGCGTGCAGAAGTCTCGAAAGGGAATCCCCTTTTCTTTCGCGATGCAAATGCGCTGGCAGGCGACAACGGTGCCTCAGAGTTGCGTCGCCCGAATCCGAACCCAAAGATCAAGTCAGGCTTTCCGATCCTCTACAACGCAGAGGTCGAAGGGTATCTGTTCGACTCGAATCCTCAGATCGGCGGAGGGCTCGGCTACCGGTTCGGTGATGGCAATGGCGAGCGGGGAGTCGACCTGCTGATGTTTCACTACCAGCGTGAGCTGGCCGTCGAGGCAGATCTGACCGGCACATTCTACGGGGGCGACCTCGACCTCCTGGATGGCGCAGGGGGAATCTCCCTTCCTATCAGCGGCAATCGCAAGCGGGATAGCGGGCTTCGTGCTTTCGGGAAGTGGAGCGGGCTAACGGTCTACGCACTTGCAGTACAGCAGGAGATCGCAGGGCTGAATCGATCGGGGTATGAATTGGAGAGTGGTTACACGATTCCGGTTGCCCTGGGCAATCTGCGCGGAAGATCGGTCATTACTTCCATCCAGCCGGCGGTCCGGGGAAGCGCGATCATCAACCACTTTCGAGGCCCGCGTGAGTTCCCGGCGCCTTCTGTCTGGTGGGACTGGTCGAAGGTGGATGTCGGGGTGAGAGTTGGAATCTTCGAACGGTACGACCTCACGCTCGAACGAGCCACGCACTTCATCGACGCTCCGGTAGAGCTTTCTCAGGGCGAGACACTCCTCACGTTCCGCGTTCGGCTGTAGAGACTCGCCGCTGCCGGCCAGCCTTCGCTGCGTCTCGGGGGCGGGTGTAGGGCCGCACGGCGTGCGGCCGACACCTCTGTGTCACCCGAGGCGGCCCTACCCCCTCAGTCGTTGATGGAGCACCTCGTCGCGGGTGTGAGGCTTGCAGCCTTCTCACTCATCCGCATTCAGGAGGAGAGAACGAATGAGAAACGAGATGATCGGTGCAGTTGTGCGTCGCGCGATTGAGCATCCGGAGTTCCGAAAGAAACTCATGGCGGACCCGGACGAGGCGCTACGCTCCCACGGTTTCGCTTTGAATCAGACAGACCTGGCCGAGATCGGTCGCATCCGGGAAACCATGGGCAATGACGATGAGTCGGCCTCGGTTCACCTCAAGAACATCGCTCATCAATATGGTTTGGAACCGCGGACCAGTTAGTTTCACAGGGCTGCTGTCCTCAGCCGTAATTCGGCACGTCACTTGCTGTTGAGTAGTCCCAGTAATTGAGGAGAAAAAAATATGAAAGACAACGATAGAAAAGGCTTCGATCCAACCCCTGATAGCAACCCTGATCCGATCACTGGTGAGCCAGGTGCTCATCCTGTCGGTGTCGCCGGTGGTTCGGGCGGCGGAGCAGCAGCCGGTGCGGCCATTGGCGCGGTAGTCGGTGGCCCGGTAGGAGCTCTCGTTGGTGGCGCAATCGGCGCCGTCGCGGGCGGTTACGCCGGAAAGGGTGCGGCAGAAGCCGTGAACCCAACCGAGGAAGATGCTTACTGGAAAGGCGAGTACAACAAGCGCCCTTACTATAAGAGTGGCAGTAGCTACGATCAGTACAGCCCCGCCTACAAGTATGGCTACGAATCAGCGGCGAATCCAGCACACAGTGGCCGAGCTTTCAACGAAGTTGAGACCGACCTCGAGAAGGGTTGGAGCTCGGCTCGTGGAAACGCAAAGGGCGAGTGGCGTGAGATGAAAGACGCAACCCGCGATGCTTACGACCGTGTTCGCACCCGCATGAGCGGCTCCGGTTCAATGGCAGGCGGCATGGCTGCCGGCGCAGGTGCCCGTGTCGCAGGTGCCACAGCGAATGCAGCGGACTACGCCGGCGACAAGGCCGACTCAGTCTGGGAGCAGACGAAAGGCAACTGGAAACAGCTCAAGGGTTCGATTAAAGAAAAGTGGAACATGCTGACCGATGATGATCTCGATCGCATGGACGGAACCCGCGAGAAGCTCGTCGGCAAGATTCAGGAGAAGTACGGCGAGGCGAAGTGGAAGGAAGCGGACATCGAGCGCGAACTGCGCGGCATGCGTCGCTAATTGATCTTTACGCTGCATCGAATCTCAGTGCCGGCCCTCAGGGGCCGGCACTTTTGTTTTGGTGGGCCGTCTCAAGGTAGATCGTCCGGGCTAAGGTGGCCGTCATGCTGTCAGCCAAATCGGAATTTGTCCGGGCGGCGGTTCGTTCGAGCGCAAGTACTTTCCTGGTCTAAATTTAACAAACTACAGGTGATCTCCGGATGCGTCTTTCATTGAACAGGAACCATGTTGCCGTACTCACCCTGACGTTGATCGGATTTCTTTTTCCTCTCACAGTGTCGGCATATCCAACTGCCAGGACCGGAGCGAGTTTCGCCTACAACAAAGAGCTCAAGAAAGCGATTTTGTTCGGCGGTCGTACTCAGCCCGACGCGAGTCGCGTGCGTTACACCCTGAGCGACACCTGGGAGTGGAACGGCATCCGCTGGATCCGACACTACCCGGCCAAGTCACCGGCAGCCCGTTTTGGCGCGCCGATGGTGTATGACTCGGTTCGTAGCCGTCTGGTTCTCTTCGGTGGAGCCGACGCGGACAAGAGGTTCGATGATGCCTGGACCTACAACGGCACCGCATGGACCGAGATTGTCACGACAGTTCGACCGTCAGCTCGAAGGGATGCAGCTGCCGCCTTCGACTTTCGTCGAGACCGGATCGTTCTGTTCGGCGGGTTCGACGGTACCGCGTCGCTGTTCGACACGTGGGAGTTCAACGGTAGCTCATGGTTCCTAGCAAACGGAGCTGGACCGAAACTGACCAACCCCAGCCTCGCCTATGACGAGGTTCGTGAGCAGACTGTGATGCTGGGCGTGAACGAGAAGAATGAAACGGAGATGTACAGATGGCTCTCCAGTTCCTGGGAGAAACTCACACCCGCGCATCTTCCTCCATGCGTCAATCAGGGATCGATGGTCTATCAGAATCATAACGACAAGATCCTTTTCGTTGGAGCTTCCTGCCCCGATGGGTCGATTGAAGATGACACGCAGGAGTGGGACGGGACCGATTGGACCAACGTTGAGGCGAAGCCGGCCGCACCTTTCATCCTGGGCTACTCAATTGCTTACGATGTCGAGAGAGGAAACACGGTACTGTTCGGCGGCAACGATCAACGGGACAAGAACGCGACTCTTCTTTATCGCGATGGAGTCTGGACTGAGGTAGTCGACGAGTTCGCTCCCGGACCTCGCTCCCTTTTTGTTTTCGAGGGGGATGAGCAACGCGGAGTGGTCTGGCTGTACGGCGGCCAGAATGAGCGCGGCAGTCTCTACGACCTCTGGAAGCTGGAAGACAATCGCTGGAGCCGCATCAAGGCCGAGGGCGAACCTTCCGCGTGCAGCTATCCAGTGGGAGCCTTCGATAGCGACCGAGGCCGTCTCGTCATTCTGTGCGAAGACTCGTCGACGTTCGAGTGGGACGGCACAGCGTGGTTCAAGTTCGACAACCTCACCAGGAAACCGCCTTCGCGCCGTTTTTCTCACATGACTTACGACGAAAAGAACAAGCGATCGGTGATGTTCGGTGGCTACGGCTCCGAGGGCAGTACACGCAGCGGCAACTTCTCGGACTATCTGAAAGAAACATGGACCTGGAACGGGCAGGCCTGGACGAAGAACGAAAAAAAGACGACACCCACTGCCCGGATGCTCGCCGCATTTTTCTTCGACCCTGTGTCGCAGAAGACCTATCTGTTTGGTGGGATTGGGCGGAAGTCCGCTGAGGACCGGATCACGCGTTTCTCCGACATGTGGAGTTTCGACGGAACGAATTGGACCAAGCTCAAGATCACCGGCGGACCCGCTTCACGTTACGGGGCGCAGACGGGTTATAACCGGTCGACATCGAAGACTGTCATGTTCGGCGGGAAGAGCGACAAGGAAGAGTTTCTGAACGAGCATTGGGAGTGGAACGGGACGGCATGGCAGAAGGTTGACGTCCGGAACCCGCCATCGCCGAGAATGAATGGTCGAATTGATTTCGATCCCTCAACGAATGAGATGACGCTTTACGGCGGCTACCGCGGCGAGTATTTTTCGGACATCTGGAAGCTCGACGCAAACCAATGGACGCTCATCCCCGAGGTTGTCGAATAGAGGAACCGCCGTAAGGCCCACACCCAGATCCCTCGCTCGACGCTCGGGATTGGTGCGTTTCTTCCACCGATCACTTCGCGCCACCGCAAAGTACAGCGACTAGAGGACGAAGATCTTTGGTTAGCGTCATCGGGCTGCCCGGACGCGTCGCGACGCAGCCGTCGCCCTGCTCGCCGGGCCCTCTGGGTGTTAAGGTATGGACCTCATGAGTGAAACTGCTGTGATTTCGTACTCACGCGACTCCCTCCCATTTCGACGGAGCCTCTCAGACGCATACTCACTGACGAGGCCTGTCGATGCCGTGGCGGTCGAGGAGCGCGCGGCGAGTCTGGCCAAAAGAAGTCTGAAGAAAGATGCGAAGGTCTCAGGTCTCAAGCTCGCGATGAGTATGATCGACCTCACAACTCTGGAAGGAAAAGACACCAGAGGAAAGGTCTTCGCACTTTGCCAGAAAGCGATGCGTCCCGATCCTTCCGATCGCACCGTTCCTCATGTCGCCGCCGTTTGCGTTTTTCCCGCCATGATCCCCTTCGTGAAAGAAGCTCTCGGAAGCTCCGAGGTGAAGATCGCGTCGGTTGCCACTGGCTTCCCCAGCGGGCAGACGTACAGCGAGATCAAGATCGAGGAGACGCGCCGCGCGGTCGCCGCAGGGGCGCATGAGATCGACATGGTGATCGACCGCGGGGCATTTCTGTCGGGAGACGACCAGAAAGTATTCGACGAGATTGCCGCAGTGAAGGAAGCGTGCGGACCGGCGCATCTGAAAGTCATCCTCGAGACCGGCGAGCTCGGGAGCTACGATCAGATACGACGCGCCTCCATGATCGCGATGTACGCGGGAGGCGATTTCATCAAGACATCGACAGGCAAGATCGGAGTCGGCGCAACGCTCCCGACCACGCTGGTCATGCTGGAAGCGATCCGAGATTTCCATCATGCAACAGGGAAAGAGATCGGGATGAAGCCGGCGGGCGGGGTCGCTAACTCCAAACTCGCGCTCGCGTATCTCGTGATTCTCTACGAGACCCTCGGGGCGACATGGATGACTCCCGATCTGTTTCGCTTTGGCGCCAGCTCGCTTGCGAACGACATCCTCATGCAGCTGAGGAAAGAGCAAAGTGGGGCCTATCAATCGGGCGACTATTTCACGCTCGATTGAGTCTCTTAATCGCCACCGAAACCTTTTCGAGCAGTAGCGACTGACACTGTTTTAATGGAATGACCCTATGACCAAGGCGACCCTGCCCGTGAAGCCCGAAACTCTTGAAAGACTCTCACCCGGACCGGCCTCGGCTTTTGGCCTGGCCTGGGACTACTCGCCAGCTCCGGAGGCGGTTGATCACGTCCGGATCAAGCCTCGCTACGAGCTTTTCATTGGAGGGCAGTTCGTTGCTCCTCAGTCAGGTAGATACTTTGAAACGATCAATCCCGCGACCGAGGATGTGCTGAGCGAAGTCGCGGAAGGAGATGACGCTGATGTCGATCGCGCTGTACGCGAGGCCAGGAAAGCCTACGAGAAAATCTGGCGGAAGGTAACGCCATCCGAGCGTGCAAAATACATCTTCAGAATCGCGCGACTCATCCAGGAGAAATCGCGTGCTCTGGCAGTCGTTGAGACCATGAACGGCGGCAAGCCGATCAAAGAGTCTCGTGACATCGACGTGCCGCTGGCAGCAGCGCATTTTTTTTACTATGCGGGATGGGCGGACAAGCTCGAGTATGCGTTTCCGAATCGGAACGTCGCATCACTCGGTGTCGCCGGCCAGATCATTCCGTGGAACTTTCCACTGCTGATGGCCGCGTGGAAGATCGCGCCGGCGCTGGCGTGCGGCAACACGGTAGTGCTCAAGCCTGCGGAAACCACTCCGCTCACGTCACTGATGCTGGCGGAGATTATTCAGGAAGCGGAGCTCCCGCCCGGCGTCGTGAACATCGTGCCGGGAGGGCCGGCAACGGGAATGGCTCTCGTCAACCATCCCGACGTCAACAAGATCGCGTTTACCGGTTCTACGGAAGTTGGAAAAAAAATCAGGGCGTCGGCGGGATCGAAAAAACTTACGCTCGAGCTCGGTGGAAAGGCGCCCAATATCGTGTTCGAGGACGCTCCGATCGACCAGGCGGTCGAAGGGATTGTCAACGGCATTTACTTCAACCAGGGTCATGTCTGCTGCGCGGGATCACGGCTGTTTGTTCAGGAATCGATCCTCGAGCCTGTTGTCCGGAAGCTACGCGAACGAATCGGCACACTGAGACTCGGCGATCCGCTCGACAAGAATACCGACATCGGCGCGATCAACTCGCGGGCCCAGCTGGACAAGATCACCGAGATGGTTGCGAGTGGATCTGAAGAGGGAGCGGCGATTTTTCAATCGTCATGTTCGCTGCCGGACAAAGGATTCTGGTTCCGTCCGACGTTCTTTACCGGGGTCGCGCAGTCGAACCGCATTGCGCAGGAAGAGATCTTCGGACCGGTGCTGTCTGTGCTGACGTTCCGTACTCCGGAGGAAGCGATCGAGCGTGCGAACAACACGCCGTTCGGACTATCAGCCGGAGTCTGGACTGAGAAGGGCTCCCGGATTCTGAAGGTCGCCTCCAAACTTCGAGCCGGAGTCGTCTGGGCCAACACGTATAACAAGTTCGACCCTTCGTCTCCGTTCGGCGGTTACAAGGAATCGGGATTCGGTCGCGAGGGAGGTCTTCATGGACTCCGCGCCTATCTTGAACTGACATGAGGCGGGGGAGATCGACATGTCGCGACTGAACGTCAGGAAGACCTACAAGCTGTACATCAACGGTGAGTTTCCGCGAACCGAGTCAGGGCGGTTCTACCCCGTTCGAGCTGTGAAGGGAGATGAAGTGCTGGCCAACGCGTGTCGAGGATCGCGCAAAGATGTTCGCAATGCCATTGCCGCCGCCCGCAAGGCGTTTCCGGTGTGGAGTGGAAAGACGG
This sequence comes from Thermoanaerobaculia bacterium, assembly GCA_035576005.1. GTDB lineage: Bacteria > Acidobacteriota > Thermoanaerobaculia > Gp7-AA8 > Gp7-AA8 > DATLXH01. The sequence continues at coordinate 68,957 of DATLXH010000071.1, forward strand.
CCTACAACCGGGGCCAGATCCTTTATCGAATCGCCGAGGTATGCGAGTCGAGGAAGTCCGAGCTCGAGGGGGAGCTTCGATCCCTCGGCGCGAGGAAGAGCGTCGCTCGAGAAGAGGTGGAGCAGACGATCGACCGCTGGGTCTATTACGCCGGCTGGTGTGACAAGTATCCCCAGGTTTTCGGCTCGGTGAATCCGGTTGCGGGACCGTACTACAACTTCACCGTTCCGGAACCGACCGGCGTCGTCGGTACGATCGCGCCTGAGCTTCCATCGCTGCTTGGGCTGGTGAGTCGGATCGCTCCTTCCCTCGTTGGAGGAAACACCGTTGTGGCGATCACGTCCGAAGCGGCCCCCCTTGCAGCGATCACTCTGGGAGAGATTCTCGCGACCTCCGATGTGCCACCCGGCGTGATCAATCTCATCTCCGGCTTCAAGAAAGAACTGGTGCCGTGGTTGACGTCGCACATGGACGTCAACGCGATCGACCTGACTGGCGTCGCGGAAGCCGATGTCGAAAAGATGAAAATCCTCGCGACCGGGAACATGAAGCGAATCGTGCGTTTCGACGCGGAGAAGGTGTCGTGGAATGACACGAGACTGGCGCAATCGCCGTATGCGATCTATGACTTTCTCGAGATGAAAACCGTCTGGCACCCGATGGGAATGTAAGCGGCGACGAACGATCTGTTGCACCCGGCCTCAGCAAGGTGACAAGCGCCAGGGTAGGGCGACAAGATGTGTTTACCTGGCGCCGATCTGTCGCCCGCTGACGCGGGCTGGGGTCGATTCGGGCGTCGCTTCCACCCGGCTGGAAGCCGGGTGCTACGGATGTTTCGCCGCCATACGGCGGCTGCCGGGTGCCGGCTTACGGCGCCGTCGCAAGATCTTCGACACAAGCACCATTCGACTGTCATCTACTCGGCGCGGAGCGGGGGTCGCCGCCATACGGCGGCTGCCGCGTACGCGTCTGCCGTCTTACGGCGGCAATCCTGAACGAGTCTGCCGTCCCACGGCGGCAGTCGTGTACGGGACTGGCGGCTTACGGCGCCACTCGCGCGGAGCGGCGGCAGCTCAGCGACCTGCATCTCACGCCTCAGCACTATGGGCGTGCGTTCTCAGGGTAGGGGTCGCATACCCCTCTGCCGACTTACGGCAGCGACCAGCTGTTCCTCAGCCTCGCGTATTCACCGGCCGGTAGTTGAACGACAAGAGGTCGAAGTGACGGATCGAGCCATTCGAGGAGCCGCTTCAGATCCTCCGATGCCATCGCCGTGCAGCCCACGGTTCCAGTGCCTGCGCCGCCCCATAAGTGCAGAAAAATGCACGATCCTTTGCCCCTCGCCGCCGGGATGTTGTGGTTGACGACGACACCCATCCGGTACTGGTCGATCCCGCGCATCTTTTCCGAGCTCGACCAGTCGACGGGGATAGCCTGCTTTCGATCGACGATCTGGTTGTAGAAGCGCGACGCTGAATCGTCGACACACTCCGTGCGTTCATCGAGCGTTAGGTAAGGAAGTCGGGTTGAGGCCTGATCGCCGAAGCCGAATGCCGTACCAAGAGTGAAGATTCCAGCGGGCGCCTTGCCGTCCCCCTCGCGTTTGGTTGGACCATCGTTGCTTTCGGGATGCAGACCACGGCCCCATGCGAGCCCTGTCCGACCAACCACGATTGCCGTAGCAACGCCCACCTCGCGCCAGGCAGCCTCGCCCGAGTCACGGGAGAATCTCCGCATCGTTCCGTCGACGCTGGTCCAGCCGGGGGTCGTTACCACCACAAGCTGCCTCGCATCTCGAAGAGGGGCGTCTGCCGTCATTGATACTGACCTCGCGCATGCCGTTGGAACCATGGCGAGCACCGCGAGGAAGAGACTCAGGAAACAACCTCGCGCCATCGTCACCACTCCTTCCGAAATGTCACTTGACCTTTGTCCCGGCGGGGACCGACTGGTCCACCGCAAGGAGGCTCGGCTCGCCGTCGATCGATGCCGCAAGAACCATTCCGTTCGATTCGATTCCCATGAGCTTTGCAGGCTGCAGATTGGCCACGATCACGACCTTTCGCCCAATCAGCTCTTCGGGCTGATACTTTGAAGCGATCCCTGCAACCACAGTCCGCTCGGAATCTCCGAGCGAGAGTCTGAGCTCGAGCAGCTTTTTCGACTTCTCGACTTTCTTCGCAGCGAGGACTTCCGCGACGCGCAGATCGATCTCGAAAAACTGATCGATCTTGATTCTGTTCGCGTCGGGAGTGATTGCCTGAGTCGTCTCGAGTGCTGGACCGGCGGTTGCCGGGCTGGGTGCGTCGTCCTTTTTCTCTTCGTTCAATGCAGCTCCTTGCCTCGTCGAATCTGAATGCAGATACGCGGCTATGTCTATTCTGGGAAAGATCGGATCTGTTGCGATGACTGCCGCTCGCGTGGGGAGAAGGCCCCAGCGGAACGCGCTGCTATCGATTGACTGTGTTGCTCCAAGCCGCCGCAGCGCTTCAGCGGACGATTGCGGCATGAACGGCGCCATCATGACCCATACGATTCGTAGTGCTTCGAGGATGTCCCAGAGGATGCGGGCAAGCGCGTCGCTGGCCCCACTCTGCTTGAATCTCCGCCACGGCTCACGCGTGACGATGTATGTGTTGATTTCATCGAGCAGCTTCCAGACCGCATCGAGCGCACGCTGAAACGCAAACTGCTCCATCTCCCTCAGGTAGTCGGGGACGAAACGTTCGCAGGCGTCGCGCAGGTCATTGACCATGCATCGGATCGGCGGAGTCTTCCCGTCGAAATACGAATCGGTCATTTTGATGGCGCGAGACAGGGTGTTGCCCAGGTCATTTGCCAGATCGCTGTTGAAGTGGTTCAGGAACGCTTCGTCGGAATAGTTCGAGTCCTGGCCGAAAACCATCTCCCGCAGCAGAAAGAAGCGGAACGCATCGGCGCCGAACGTCTCGATAATTTCATCAGGACGCACGACGTTACCGACGGACTTGGACATCTTGACGTTGTCACGCAACCACCAGCCATGCCCCAGGATCCTCTCGGGGAGCGGCAGGCCGGCAGAGATAAGAAACGCTGGCCAGTAGACCGCGTGGAAACGAACGATGTCCTTCCCGATCAGATGGATCGATGCGGGCCAGAATCGTTCGAACCGCGTCTGGTCTTCGGAGCCAAAGCCGAGAGCGGAGATGTAATTGGTCAGTGCGTCGAGCCAGACGTAGACAATGTGAGCCGGGTCGCCCGGAAAAGGAATCCCCCAGGTGACCGCGGTGCGTGAGATGGAAAGATCGCGCAGCCCCGACTCGACGAATGACCTCACTTCATTCATTCTCGTTGCCGGCTGAATGAACTCCGGATGGAGTTTGTAGTGCGCCAGCAGAGGCTCGGCATATTTCGAGAGGCGGAAAAAGTAGTTCCGCTCACTCGTTTGTTCTACCGGGTGCCCGTTCTCGCATTTCCCTCCCGCCACCTGCGACTCCGGGAAGAAGGCCTCTTCGCTCTGGCAATACCACCCTGTGTGCTCGCCGATGTAGATGTCATCAGGATTGTTTGCGCGAATCCTCGCGACAATCTCGTGAACTCCGACCTTGTGGCGGTCTTCAGTCGTTCGGATGAAGTCGTCGTGGCTGATCCCGAGCGTCTTCCAGAGCTGATGGTGATACTCGACAACGCGGTCCGCCAGCTCGATGGGCGTGACGCCTGCTTTTTCTGCCGATCGCTCGATCTTCTGGCCATGTTCATCGGTGCCGGTAAGAAAGAAAACCTCGTCTCCCATCCTTCTGCGATGCCGCGCAATGACATCGGCCACGACGTTTTCGTAAATGTGGCCGATGTGCGGCAGATCATTCGCGTAGTGAATCGCAGTGCTGATGTAGAACGGTTTCTTCATTCGGGTGATCTCTGAACGGTTGGCGGCAAAGGCCGATCGGGGGGCGGATTGTACCCTACGGTATCGAGCCCGCATTTCTCACAGACCTTCTCCGTGAGACGACGGATAGCGGCCTGTCTCGTTCGTTGCACGGCAATTTCGCTCCTGGACATAGTGTCGACTATGCCTTCGTCGCAAAATCGCCGTGCGCCTCGCATCCAAGCCACTCTCCGCCGTCTCACGACAAAGGTCTGTGAGAAATGCGGG
>DATLXH010000072.1:0-43077 GCA_035576005.1 Thermoanaerobaculia bacterium
ATCGCTTGGAAGTTGAGTTGCTCCCCGTTACACTGTGTCTGTTGCACGCCGCCGCCTCCCATGTTCTCAAGTTGTTGGTCACACTCAACTTAATAGCATGGTGCGGCGGCTTTTCTTTATCAGCGTGAGAAATGCGGGCTATCCGCCGTCTCACGGCGAAGGTCTGTGAGAAATGCGGGCTAGATCCGACACCGTCAGTCGCCGTGAGCGGGCGAAAGATCTAACATCCTCAGTCGCCGTAGGCGGCGAAAGATTCATAGCACCCGGCTTCAGCCGGGTGTAGAGGTGTCGGTCCCCCAGCCCGCGTACGCGGGCGGCAGACTCGCGTATGACATTTCTTCACAGTCTCTCAGGATGACGCATTCGACGAGCGTGATCACATTTCTTAGCAGCCTCTCAGGATGACATAATCGAAGACTCGCGCTCGACGCGACCAACCCTATGTCCCCCGACCTGACCCTCTACGCGGCACTAGCCTTTTACCTGGCAGGCACTCTTCTTGTGCTGGCCGGACTCTTCAATCGCAGCATTGCCTTCCAGAGATACGCGCTGTTCCTCATGATTGCCGGATTCGTGCTGCACACCATCTGGATCGGAACGATCTGCGTGAGAACCGGTCACCCTCCTCTGACGAACCTCCCCGAAACCGCGGCCTTCATTTCCTGGACGATCTTTGCGGCGGAGATGCTGCTCTATTTCAAGTTTCGAATTCGGGCCGCTGCGTTCTTCGTCTACCCGCTCGTACTCATTCTCCTTTCCGTCGCGGCCGTCGTGCGTGAACCCTACCTGCCGCAGGAACCGTCCCTTCGCTCGGGACTCTTCACCATGCACCTCCTCTTTTCGACCGTGGGAGTTGCTGCCCTTCTGGTAAGTCTCGCTTTCACGCTCCTGTCACAAATGCAGGAACGCTCGCTCAAGTCGAAGAGTCGAGGCGCGCTGTTCGAGTGGATCCCCAGCCTCAAGGTATGCGATCTCGTCAGCTACCGCTCGCTCGCTACAGGCTTCAGTATTTACACACTGGGACTGCTCGCCGGCGTGCTCTGGGCCTACCGCACCTCGGGAGGCTTCTTCAGCGGCGGTGCAAAAGAGGTCGGGGCAATCGTGGCCTGGGTGATGTTCGCCATTCTGCTCCAGTCCTATCTGGATGGCTCGCAGCGGACGCGAAAGACGCTTGTCGTGGCCGCAGTCGCTTTCGTTTCCATCGGGATTGCCATCTTCGGAATCCATCATGTCTGACCCTTCGATTCGCGAGGTGCGCCAATGGCGCTGATTCTCGTTGGGATGAACCACCGGACGGCGCCGCTCGAGCTGCGCGAGCAGTTGAGCATCAGCGAAACGTTGACTCCGGAGATTCTCGCCAGACTGCAACGCCTCGATGGAGTGCGGGGCGCCTCACTGCTGTCGACCTGCAATCGCGTGGAGACCGTGGTTTCCACCGACAACGAAGACGTCGCCGACGGAGTCGTCGCGCTTCTTTCTGACCTCAGTAACGCCCCGCGCGAGGAAGTCGAGAAACACGTTTATGTCATGCGGAACCGCGATGTCATCCGCCATCTGTTCCGCGTCGCTTCGGGACTCGATTCAATGGTTGTCGGCGAGCCACAGATCGGTGGTCAGGTTCGAAGCGCTTTCCAGCAATCGAATGAAGCAAGCTCTCTCGATCCATTGCTGCGAACGCTTTTCGAACACACCTTGCGCGTTGCAAAGAAGGTTCGGTCCGAGACCGGCATCGGCGAGAGCGCGGTCTCGATTCCTTACGCCGCGGTCGAGCTTGCGAGAAAGATCTTCGGAGACCTGACGGGACTCCAGGTCCTCCTGCTCGGAGCAGGCGAGGTTGGGGAGCTGACGGCTCAGAATCTATGCGGGACCGGAATTGGCCGGCTGGTCATCGCAAATCGCGCTTACGACAAGGCTGTCCAGCTGGCCGACAAGTTTCAGGGCGAGCCAATCCCTTACGAGTCCGTCGCTTCTTCGCTCGATCAGTTCGACATCATTGTTACTTCCACGAATGCGTCGCACCATGTTGTGACGGCCTCCGATGTCTCGGCGGCAACGGCGGGGCGGCGGAAGCAAAGTCTCTTCTTCATCGATCTTTCCGTCCCGCGAAATCTCGATCCCGAGATCGGCAAACTCGACGGCGTCTACCTCTACAACATCGACGACCTCCAGGAGATCGCCGAATCGAATCTCGAGAAACGTCAGGGCAAAGCGGCGCTGGCCGAGGAGATTGTCGAGGGAGAAGTTGACGGATTTCTTCGTCGCCAACAGGCTGCTGACGCGATTCCGACAATCGTTGAGTTGCAATCACGACTCGAGGAGATCAGGACAGGCGAGCTCGATCGATGTCTCCGCAAACTCGGTCCGATCACCACCGAGCAGCGCGCCGCGATCGAGATGCTGTCAACATCGATCATCAACAAGGTGCTGCACTACCCGATCGTAAGGCTCAAGGAATCCGCGAGTGAGCAACCTCAGGATCGTGAGACGCTCCGCCAGACCATCCGCAACATCTTCGGCCTGCGATGACGAGAACGCATCTTTCACGGAGCATGATTGTGGCCGGACATTCCAATGTCCGGCGCCTCTGCGCTCAGTCTGGCTTTCACACCGAAGCGTCGGGTCTACCCGAGCGCCGCCCGACACTGGAATGTCCGGCTACAAGGTCCGTCGCGAATGGCGGTTGAGTCTCTCCGTATTGGAACTCGTGGAAGCAAGCTTGCCCTGTGGCAGGCGCATGCGGCGGCGCGACTGCTGGAGGCGGCGAGCATCGCCAGCACGATCCACGTGATCCGTACCACCGGCGATCGTCGTGCGGACGTTCCGCTCGCAGAGATTGGCGGGAAAGGTGTTTTCATCAAGGAGCTCGAAGAGTCACTCCAGCGGGGAGAGATCGATGTCGCAGTGCATAGCCTCAAGGACATCCCAACGCTCACCTCGTCCGCATTCACCCTCGCAGCATTCCTCCCACGGGCGGATCCTCGGGACGCATGGATCCAGCTCGGCGGCATTCTGCCGGGTGCACTGAGGTCCGGATCAACGGTCGGGACCAGCGCGCCGCGGCGACGCGCGCAACTGAAAAATCTCCACGCCCATCTCGCTCTCGAGGAGATTCGAGGCAACGTCGACTCGCGTCTTGCGAAATTGCAGGAGGGGCGTTACGACGCGATGGTTCTGGCAGCGGCCGGACTCGATCGACTCGGCAGAGCCGATGCGGTGACGTACAAGTTCAGCGTCGACGAGATGATTCCGGCCGCCGGGCAGGGAACCGTCGCTCTGGAGACACTCACTGAACGCGTCGAGCTTCGCAGGACGGTTGCGGCAATCAGCGACCCGCGGGCCGCACTCGAGAGTCAATGCGAGCGCGGAGTGCTCGAGCAGTTCGGAACGTCCCTCGATTGCTACTCCGCCGTAGCGGTGCATGCAACGCTCACCGACGAAGAGATCGTGATCCGGGCGTTCCTCTCCGATCTCGAAGGCAACGATGCCATTCGCGTCATCAGGAATGCCGAACCCGAGTTTGCCTCCACACTCGTTGTGACCGTTGCGGGCGAGTTGATCGCGGAAGGTGCGCTGGAGTTGCTGGCGAGGGGAACGACGGCATGACCGGGAAAGTTTTCCTGGTGGGAGCAGGACCGGGGGACAAAGGGCTTCTGACCCTTCGCGCTGCCGAGTTGCTTGCATCTGCCGACGTTGTCGTCCTGGACGCACTCGTGTCAGAGGGCATTCGTAAGCTCATCCCACGCACCACACGAACCGTTTACGCCGGGAAAAGGGCGAGCGCGCATACGCTCTCTCAGGACGAGATCAATCGGCTTCTTGTCGACGAAGCCAGAAACGGGAATCGTGTCGTCCGGCTCAAGGGAGGCGACCCTTTCGTTTTCGGTCGGGGAGGAGAGGAGGCCGAGGAACTGCGGAAAGACGGGATTCCTTTCGAGATCGTTCCAGGGATCTCCTCCGCCATTGCGGGACCAGCCTATGCGGGGATTCCTGTCACTCACCGCTCCTTCGCCACCTCGCTGACTCTCGTTACAGGGCATGAGAGTGAGAGCTCGACCGGCGTGCGGTGGAATCTGCTCGCGCAGATGGAAGGGACCGTGGTGTTTCTCATGGGGCTCGCGAACCTCGAGCCGATCTCACGGAATCTGATTGCCAACGGGAGGAAGGAGACAACGCCAGTCGCCGTCATCGCGCACGCGACCACCTCGCGCCAGACAACAGTCACTGGCGACCTGCGGTCCATCGTCGGACTGGTCGAATCATCCGGCCTGACTGCACCGGCGCTCATCGTCGTCGGAGACGTTGTCACGCTCCATGAGACCTTGAACTGGTTCGAGAACAGGCCGCTTTTCGGTAAACGAGTCGTCGTTACACGTGCCAGGGATCAGGCCTCAGGGCTTGCCTCACTGATCGAAGAGGCCGGCGCAGAGGTTCTCGAGTTTCCGATGATCGAGATCGTCCCTCCACCCGACTTCGACTCGCTCGATCATGTGATCGCTGAGCTCTCGTCTTACGAGAGCATCGTCTTCAGTTCGACGAACGGAGTCGAATCGTTCTTCGATCGGTTGACCAGCACCGGCAAGGACTCGCGTGCCCTGGCAGGACTGATCGTCGCGGCAGTTGGTTCGGCCACGGCAGCTGCACTCCGAAACCGCGGAGTCACTCCGGACATTGTTCCTCCGCAGTTCCTCTCGGTCGCACTCCTTCCACTCCTTGCCGAAGATCAGAGTGGCCGGCGGACAGCTGTGGTTCGCGCGCTGGAAGGTCGGAACGATCTCATTGAAGGGCTTCGAGCGCGCGGCGGTCACGTCGATCTTGCCATCGCGTATGAGACGAAAGCCTCCGATCAATTCGTGGACTCGCTGCGTGAGCAGATCGCGGCAAATGCGATCGACGCGGTTACCTTCAGCAGCTCGTCGACGGTCACGAACTTCTTCGAGATGCTCACGGATGACGAGAAGACGCGAATTCTCGAGCACGCCATCGTCGTCTCCATCGGCCCGGTGACAACCGCGTCCCTCGCCGCCATGGGAATCACGCCGAACGTAGAAGCCGCCCAAGCGACAGTGGCGTCGCTGGCGAAATCACTGATCGAGTTCCTGGCGAGCAAGACAGTCTCATCTCCCCCTCTCCCCGCGGGAGGGGCCGCCAAACCGAGCGCCGGGTGAGAGTCTCGTAGAGTTTTGCTCCTAATCGAGATTCCACTCATCTCCCAGAGTTAGAGCGGAGTCCGACTGACACATTTGCGGCATGACCGTTAGATGCTCATTGGCCTCGTTCTCTCCACCTACCGTAAGAGACCCTCATCCGCCCTCACGGGCAACCTTCTCCCGCGGGGAGAAGGGGGCGGGTTCCGCTACACTCCCCACATATGTCTGCACTCGAAGACAAGCCGCGCGATGCTTCGCTTCCCGAAGCCGCCGCTGGTGCCATTCTCTGGGTCGCCAGCTTCATGTTCGCGGCGGCGATCTGCTTCTGTCTTTTCAAATGGGTCCGGATCTTTCCCCCCACACATCCTTCCGCGATCGGCATCGTTACGATCCTCGCGGTGTCGAAAGCCCGCGACTATGCAGCCGCAATCCTGTTCTTTTCGCTCGTGCCCGTTGCGTCGGTCGCGCTCAGGACGTTTGCGACGCGCGACCTCGCTCGCCTCGCGGGACCAGGCGGCAACGCCTTACGGGATCTTCCTGCGATTCTTCTCTACGCGACTCCGTTCTTTCTGGCGCCCTTCTTCTGGCTGACCACACGCAAGGAAGGCTGGGCTCTGATCCTGCCGATCTTCCTCTCGCAGGCCGCCGCACGTACCCTGCTGCTCTTTCGAACCAACCGAAGGTTCCGCACACTTTTCGCGCCGGACACTCGCCCCTTCCACACCCTCCTTTTAATCGAGAGCGCTGCCTGGATTCTCTTTCGTTATATCGCAACCGGGACCCGGATCGCTCATATCCCAACGCTGTTTCTCGAGCTCGTTTTTATCTCGTTCTTCCTCCTTCTCTTCTGGGTTTGTGCGCTGATCGTGGCGATCATCGGCGAGCGTGTGACATCTCACGCTTCTACACGTCTCCTCAGTCAGATCGCTCTCGCTTCAACCCCCCTGCTCCTTCTGCCGCCGTTGAGCCTGACGGCCTTCGATACCGAGCTCATCGCCCTGATTGTCATCACCCTCGTCATCGCCCTCATGTTCATTCTGTCTGTGCGGCCCGTTTCAATCAGCGGCCGCACGATCAGGCGACTCATCGTCCTTTTGATCCTCCCGATCACCCTTTACGCCTTCAGTTACGCATCGTCCGCAGCGCAGTCTCCCTGGGTCGACCTGTTTCATCGCGGCGAATCGCTCGGGCCGGCAGCCGATTACCTTCGAGGAAAGACTCCTTACCGTGATGTCTTCGTGCTCCATGGCATGCTCGACGACGGTTTGCTCGACGCCTGGTTGATGAAATGGTTCGGACGCGACATCTCGGTTCCTTCCATGCGTCGGGTAGTGCTCGGAGCGCTGGCGATTCCAGCACTCTGGCTTCTTGGCCTCGTCATTTTTGACTCGATACCGCTGGCTCTGCTTGCTGTTCTTGCGGGTCTCGTGACCTTCGTCGACAACGAGCGCGTTCTGTTAGAGATCGCGGTAGTCACGCTCCTTCTGTATGGTCTGAGGCATCGCCGCACAGCGGCAATCGTGCAAGCCGGCGTAGTGACGTCTCTCGCGCTCTTCTTCAGTCTCGAGATCGGTCTCTATTCTTTCGTGTCCGCCACGGCAGTTCTTCTGCTCTGGTGGTGGGTGAATGTAAAACAGACCCAGCCAGTTCTTTCGACGAATCGACCTGGTACCTCGATCGTCAAAAGCGTCACCCCATTCCTCGGAGGCGTGCTCCTCGGTGCCACACCGTTTCTGATTTATCTGCAGGCCCGGGGCGTGCTTGCCGAGTTCTTCGTCACCTCGTTTGTGACGGTGCCTTCGATCATCGACGCGACCTGGTCTCTTCCATTTCCCGATCTGTCGGCTCCATTTCGGAATGACCTGAACCTGCGATCACTATCCGACTTCGTTCTTACCGATCGGTTCAGATTTGTTCTCAATCCGCTCGTGATTGCAATTTCGCTCACCTATCTGCTGGCCAGGCTGGTGCAACGGCGACTGTCCTGGCTCGATTTTTCGCTCGCAACGCTCTCCTGTTTTGCACTCGTCACGCAAAGGACTGCCCTGGGTCGGGCCGACTTTCCCCATCAGTATTTTTCCGCTTTCCTGATAGGTCCGATGGTCGTACTGCTGCTCGTGATTCTTGCAGACAGAGCGAAGACGATCTGGCATGCCTCTTCGACCGGATCACGAATCGCGATCGGAATTGCAGCCTCATGTCTGCTGCCACTCCTTGTGACCGTTCTATGGGTGCCCGATCTCATCAACTCGCGCCTCGATGAAACGACCCGTTACAAACAGCGGTTGAAGAGCCAGCCGGAGGACGATCCAAAAGCGGCCGTGGTGCTCGATCGCGTTCGATCGGTCTCGAGGGAAGTCGCAAAACTCGTGAAGCCTGACGAACCGATATTCGATTTTTCCAATCAGCCGGCGCTTTACTTCTTTGCTGACAGAAGGAATCCGACCCGTTTCTACCAGGTGCCGATTCTCTCGCCGAAGCGTTTCGAGCTCGAAGTCATCCGCGCGCTCTTCGAGAGTCAACCGAAGGTCGTCCTCATGCGATCTCCCGAGGGGTACGACAGTTTCGACGGTGTAGACAACGCGCTTCGTGCACCGGCCGTTGCGGCCTATCTAAAAGATCGGTATGCGCCGGCTCGCAACGTCCGCGGGATCGAAATATGGGAGAGGAAGTACGATCCCACACCGCTCGACCTCCCACACTACGCGCGTCAAATGCGTCTCCCCTCACAGGCCGAGAGTTTCGGATCGGGCCGAAAGCGGGCGATCATTCCGTCGATTGCGAATCTCCATGGGGCGATCGCATTCTGGCAGTCGGACCTGACGGTCCATAACCCTCGAGACGAGCCCACGACCCTACGTCTTCGTTATGTGAATGGCGAGCGCCTCATCGATCGCGAGTTGACGCTTGGAAGTCGATCGACAGCACTCCATCGCGATGTGGTCGCGACGCTTTTCGAGTCGCCGGAGAGCGTGGGTCCGCTCTGGCTCGAATACCGTTCCGACTCCCGGCCCCTCGTCACCGTCAGGACGTACGACGCACTCCGCCCATCAAAGGCGTCGCTGCTGACTCCAATTGCGACTGATGATGCGGCTGGCGCGAGTGGCGATCGCAGACTCCTGACGATTGCCGGCTTCTCGAGCCAGCCGAACCGGAGAGTTGACCTTGGTGTCGTCAGCGTCGGCGATGTCCCCGCAAAATTCTGGATCTCCGCCCATGACGCGAAGGGAAAGCCTGAGGGCCGACGTTTGCTGGGAGGCGCGTTCGAGTCTCAGATCTTTCGGGTAGGAGACGCAGCAGCGGCGCTCGGTGTCGCGTTGACGGCTACACACTCAATACACATTGAGCTCTTCAGCGGCAGCGCCATCGCCTTCGCGAACACCGTCGATCCTTTAACGAGTGACTCAGATCTGCTGACAGCCGTTCCGTCTCAACTCCCCCCCAGGCCATGAACCTGCTGGAACTGCCTCCGGCATGGCTCTCCAGAGTAGCGGTCGTCACCGGCTATCTCCACGGCGACATCGAGAGCTTCTTCAACGAGGATGAGTTCGCCGCCGTTCGCGGACTACGCTTTCCTCACCAAAAGACTGAGTGGTTCTCGGCGAGGATGGCCGCGAAGTGGCTGGCCTGCAGCAGGGGGTTAGCCAGCGACCCACGATCTGTAGCGGTGAGCGGCGGCCGGCAGCGGCGGCCAGAGCTTCGTCTCGAGAGCCGCGCTGCTGTAGCACTCTCGCTGAGCCATACAGATGGTGTGGGTGGAGCGGCGATCGATCACGAAACGATCGGTCTCGACGTGCAGAGAGTGCGACCGCTATCAGAGCGTGGATGGAAGTTTTTCCTTCAGGAACGTGAAATATCGGCGGTCCGCATGGCGTCGATCGACGATGTAGCAATTCACTTCTGGTCTGCAAAGGAAGCCGCCTGGAAGGCGCTCAGTGGCGAAAATCAACGCGGGCTCAAAGATGTCGGGCTCTCGCTTTCAGCGGAAGGCTCTGACGGACTCAGATTTCGTTACCACTGCGCCACTGAGAGTGGAATTGTAGAGACCAGACGCATCGGCTCTCTGGTCGTTGCACTCGCGGGCCGCTGAGGGGACGCAGTCCGCTCCGTTCGATGTCTGCACCGCCTCTGACGGTCAGACGTCAGGGTCAGGCGCTAGTCCGCATTTCTCACAGACCTTTGTCGTGAGACGGCGGAGAGTGGCTTGGCTGCGAGGCGCACGGCGATTTTGCGACGAAGGCATAGTCGACACTATGTCAAGGAGCGAAATTGCCGTGCAACGAAGCAGACAGGCCGCTATCCGTCGTCTCGCGGCGAAGGTCTGTGAGAAACGCGGGCGAGGACAACCTGACTCAATTCTCTCCCCACTGCTTGAGCAGGTTTCGCGCGTCCTGCTGCGCCCCCGCGTGCTCGGCGGCATAACTCGCGTCGTTAGGCGCGCCGATGACGTCACGAAGCATCTGGACTGCTTTCGCTTTCGTCGCCTTGTCCGCCGCGAACATCGCCTCGGCGAGAAACACCTGCGTGATCTTGTTGGTGGGGTCCTCAGCCAGAGACTGACGCAGATACTTCACTGCTTCTGATCCCGATGCCCATCCAGTGAGGAACGGCACTCTCGGCGTCTGGTTGTGAAGCCGCCCGAGCACCCTCGCGCCGCCACCCCCTTCGATCTTCGGGTCGATCATCATCACGATCGTCGACTCTCGCCGAATCCGGTCAGCCACCCCCTCCTTGACCGCGGCAAGCTTTCCATAGACCTGGGCCCACTCGCCCCATGAGACCGCGTCCCAATAAAGAAGCTGGCCCGCGTGCGGGATCTGTCTTGCCGCGTCCGCAACTCTCTTCTCAGCGGTTCTTGCCACAGGACCCGCCCCTCTCGCCGCGAGCATCTTGTCGAAAATCTGGAGCGACTCCGCGCCAACGGTTCTCGCCTGCTCGAACACCTTCCGCTTCTGGTCCTTCGTAGCTGCCACATAGCTGCCTTTATAACGAAGCGCTCGCAGTAGTTTCCATCTCGACTCCAGGTCGTCAGGCCTCTGAACGATCGCTCTCTGATAGCCGGCGATTGCGGCATCGATGTTGGCCGTTGCCGGCCTGCCTGACTGGATCCCCTGTCCCCGGTCCAGGTATGCCTGGTCAGCCTCCGAGAGCTGGCCGAAGGCTGCAGAAACGAATGAAAGTGCGAATAGAACCGTAAGCAGGATTGCCTGTCTCATAGTCGTCATTTCCCTGGCCGTATTGTAGTGTTTCTCGCGGAGGGATCGGTAAGCCTCGGGGCGGCGCACTGGCATCTACCGTGCGATGCATGCTGCAGTTCGAAGCAACTCTCCCCAGGAGGAGCAAATGGTAAAGATAGTCACCGTCATGATGATCGCGCTTTTATGCTCGTGCCGAGGTGAGCCTGTACCTCGCGATTACCAGAACTCGTCCCCATCGAGTCCAGCGGATAGCAAGGCCGGGACTCCAACCGCGCAAGGACAGGCAACCGGCTCTCCGGAGCCATCATCAGGAGCAGAGGGATCGGCCGGCCCTTACGATACGGTCAGGCCATCGACGGGGACGGCAACGCCGGCACCGGTGGGGAATCCGCGTCCCGCTGTCCCTCCTTCTTCATCGACCACCGGCTCGGCCGTGACGTCGACTTCGCCGCACGAATAGTCGCGCGGCGAGTTCAATCGTTGAGGGGGGAGGCCTTCGATCGGCCGGAGCGTCGCGTGACACTGCCCGTCAACTGTGAGAAATGCGGGCTAGAATCCCCGCCTTGAATATCGTCTTCTTCGGAACGCCCGACTTTGCGATGCCGTCGCTGCGAGCTTTGCTCGACTCACGTCACATCGTTTCGCTGGTCGTCGCACAGCCCGATCGCCCATCCGGCCGTGGGATGAAAATGCAGTCGCCGCCGACCATCGTCGAGGCGAAGGGAAGGGCAATCGAATGTCTGCAGCCCGAAAAGGTTCGGGACCCAGCGTTCCTCGAGCGAGTTCGCCAATCGCGGTCTGATCTCGGAATCGTCATCGCCTACGGAAGAATCCTTCCGTCAACCCTGCTCATCATTCCGACGCACGGATTTCTCAATGTCCATGCGTCGCTGCTTCCCGCATACCGAGGTGCCGCGCCGATTCAGCGCGCACTCGAAGCGGGTGAGCGCGAAACCGGCGTGACAATCATGCGGGTCGACGAGCAGCTGGACCATGGTCCGATCCTCGGCACGGCGCGACTATCGATCGGCGACCAGGAGCGCATGCCTGAGCTGAGTGCTCGTCTTGCTCGCCAAGGCGCAGCGTCACTGCTTGACGTGATTGACGCTGTCGAACAGGGAACGTCACGGGAGACAGAGCAGGATCACGCGCAGGCTACGCACGCAGCAAAGCTGGAGCGCTCCGAAGGTTTGATTGACTGGAGCGCTGCCGCCGGATCGATCTATAACCGGTTCCGCGGATTCGATCCCTGGCCGGGCGTGTTTTTCAAGGCCGGGAGCGAGATGGTGAAAGTAGTCGGAATGCGACCGTCGGAAGAATCCGGAACGCCGGGCGAGATCGTTTCTCTCGGCGGCCGGACCGCCATCGTGGCCGCAGGAGACCGTTCGCTGGAACTGGTACAGGTCAAGCGCCCCGGAAAACCGTCGGTCGATGCGGCGGAGTATTTTCGCTCGCGAGACCGCCGCACCGGAGATCGGCTCGAGTGACTCTTCGTGAACGAGCGTTCGTCATCCTCCAGCGGGTCGAGGAGGAAGGTGCTTTCGCTGCGCCACTTCTCGGCCGGGGAGACGACGCAGACCTCTTCGTCCGTACCCTCGTTCTCGGGGTACTCCGGTGGCGCGGTCAGCTCGATTTCCTCATCGAGCAGCTCTCGAAACGTTCGCTCGCGAAGCTGCAGCCCGCTGTTGTACAGATCCTGCGCCTTGGCCTGTTCCAGCTGATGCGCAGCGATGTGGTCGGTTACGCCGCCGTATCTGAGAGCGTCAATCTTTCCGCCCGGCACGCCCCGCATGCAACAAAGCTGGTCAACGCTGTGCTTCGCTCCGCAACTCGCACCAACCTGCAGACTTTGATTCCACAGCGCGACGACGATCAATCACTGGCGATACGCTATTCGCATCCGCTATGGCTGGTCTCGCGGTGGCGAAAGAAATTCGGCCGTAGTCGAACAGAAGCCATGCTCGCTGCAGACCAGGAACTGTCTTATCCCGATCTGCTCGTCAACACACAAAGAGTGAATGCGTCCGAGCTGACGCGACGCGCGAACGAGAAGGGGCTGAGAGCCTCACCCTCCCGATTCTCCGAAGCAATGATCCGGATCGAGGCGTCCACGACAGCGCTGGCCGGCGAGATGGAAGAAGGCCTTCTGTTCCCTATGGATGAAGGGAGTGCAGTGATCGTGTCGCTATTGGGAGGATCTCCGCGTCGGGTCCTCGATGCAGCGGCGGCACCGGGCGGCAAGTCGCTCGCGATGAGTCTTGCCGGGCACACGGTCACGAGCCTCGATCTTTCCCTTGGAAGGCTCGGCACCTTGCGCCGGTCTCACCGCCGCTTTTTTGACTCGCAGCCACGCGTTATCGCCGGGGACGCCAGGCTCCTTCCATTCCGCGGCCGTTTCGATGTCGCGCTGCTCGATGCGCCATGCAGTGCGAGTGGAACATTTCGCAAGAACCCCGAGGCTAGATGGCGCGTGACTCGCGAGAGCCTCGAAGCGCACGCGGCGCTCCAGCGCGAGATGCTCCGCAGTGTGCTGACCGTGGCGCCCGAATGCATCTACTCCACCTGCTCGCTGGAGGAAGAGGAGAACGACGCCGTGGTTGCGGCGATCGTGGCCGAGAGTGATGATCTCGAGTGTTTCGATCTAGCCTCGCGCGCCGGGAGCGAGGTGGCACGATGGATCGAGAACGGGGTACTTCGGCTGACACCTGAGGCCGGGACTGACGGTTTCACGGCTCATGGGATACGACATAAGCAATAGTTTATTACTACCCGATATATTGATACCGAAAATCAGTTACTAATTTGGAGACCTTTTTCGGAATAGAATAACGACACGCATTTATACCTGTTCACGGTCACTTTCGTACTGATTCCATGTTCGCAGGAGACAGCTGTGCTTTTGTGACGCTCGTCGCTTGCTTTTCACCAGATTTGAGAGCGCAAAAAATCGAGATTCCTGAAGAACAAATCGGACGGCAATTCGCACGGGAGAATCCGATTGACAATCAGAAACACTTTCCTTAGATTGTCCGAACTTTCCCACAAACAAGTTGCGAATGTGTGACCCCACAGGAGGGTGTACCAATGGCAGGAAAAGCCGAGATCATCACCGCGATTGCCGAACAGGCAGGAATCTCAAAAAAGGAAGCGGGCTCAGCGTTTGATGCGTTTGTCGGATACATCAGCGACTCGTGCTCACGCGGCGAGCGATGTGCAGTTCCAGGTCTCGGCAGCTTCGCGATCTCTCAGCGCAAGGCGCGCGAGGGACGTAACCCCCGAACGAACGAAAAGATCCAGATTCCCGCAAGCAAGAACGTTCGCTTCAAGGCCGGTAAAGATCTTCGCGAGATGATGAACACGAAGCGAAGCAGCAAGAAAAAGTAAGAACCGTCTTCGACGTCCTGTTGTGCTCCGCTGGCGCGGAGCATTTTTTTTGGCAGCCAGCGACTCAGCGCGGACACCCGGCGTGCTAAACCCAGGGGCGCGGCAGAAACAGTTTCGCGTAAAGGTTCATGGCGTACCGATCCGTCATTCCCGCAATGAAGTCGAGCGCCAGCCGGTCGATCGGCTCCCCACTCTTCGTATTCAGGAAATTCTCCGGATGCGTCGTCACGTATTCGAACAGGGAGGTCAGGACCTTCTGAGCCTTCTCGAACTCGGAACGAACGGATGGGATCAGATACATGTGCTCGAACATGTAAGTTCGCAGCTCCTCGAGGGCACCGAGAACCTCGGGTGACATACTGATCGCTTCGTAATCGCACGCCAGCGTTGCGGCGATCACGTCCCTGACCATCTTGCCGATCCGGTCATGACCATTCTGTCCCAGCGTTTCCCTGATCGACTGAGGAATGTCGTTCTCTTCGAGCAGGCCCGCTCGCACGCCGTCGTCGATGTCGTGGTTTACGTACGCGATGATGTCCGAGATCCTGACGATGTCGCCTTCCAGCGTCAGGGCGCGGGCTTTCGGCCGCTTTCTGAGCAGCTCCCCTTTCTCTCCTTTTGAGTGATTCAGAATCCCGTCTCTGACCTCGACTGTCAGGTTGAGCCCGGCTCCGTCATTCTCGAGAACCTCGACCACGCGAACGGACTGACGATAGTGATCGAAGCCGCCCTTGACGAGCTTGGTCAGCGCGGCCTCTCCGGCGTGGCCGAATGGCGAGTGCCCCAGATCGTGTCCCAGTCCCATGGCCTCCGTCAGAACTTCGTTCAGACGTAGTGACTTCGCAATTGTCCGCGCGATCTGCGTGACCTCCAGAACGTGCGTCAGCCGGGTCCGGTAGTGATCACCCTCCGGAGCCAGAAAGACCTGCGTCTTGTGCTTGAGCCGCCGGAACGCTTTGCAGTGAATGATCCGATCGCGATCCCGCTGATACGACGGACGGATATCGTCTTCCGGTTCCACGCGATCGCGGCCTCGGCTGTTCTGGCTGAGCGCAGCTTGCGGAACGAGAGTCTCGCTCTCAATTCTCTCGAGCATTTCTCTTATCGACATAGTTGGCCTGGGACGCTGGTCAATTCAACATTCAACATTCTCGCACTAACTGAATGCTGAAAATGATCTGCAGGCGCTGGTATTACGAAAGGTGGAACGGCCTGCTTACAGCTCGTACTTCATACAGATGGCACCTTTCACAGGATTGCTCCCGTACGGTGCAATGTCTACAAACCCCAGCGAGCGATAAAGGGCAATCGCGCTCTTCATAGACGGAAGCGTGTCGAGAAAGACCGATCGGTACCCGAACACTCGAGCCTCGACGATGGCCCGCGTCACCAGCGCCTCTCCGATTCCCTTGCCGCGAAACAGCGGGCGAACGTAGAGGCGCTTGATCTCCGCAGCATCCGGCGACATCGGCCTCAGAGCGACACAACCCGCAGTCTCATTATTGACGCTTGCCAGGTAGATTCGCCCTGCCGGCGGTGCGTACTCGCCGGGCAGATTTGCCAGCTCAGCGTCGAACTGCCTGAAGCAGAGATCCTTGCCCAGCACCGCTGCGTACTCGCCTAACAGCGAGCGAACCTCGCCGATCATGGATGGTGCATGCGCCTCGACGATGAGCGACGATTCACTCACACGGTCAGGGTCCCGTGCATGATCGTGACCGCTTTGCCGCCCAGGATTACGCGATCCCCACGGACTTCGACTCTCACCTCTCCTCCGCGCGACGAGCGCTGATAAGCGAGAAGCTCGAGCTTGCCCAGGCGCGCGGCCCAGTAGGGCCCGAGAAAGCAGTGAGCGGACCCGGTCACGGGGTCTTCATCGATCCCCGCTGCCGGCGCAAAAAAACGCGACACGAAATCGTACGGCTCCGCTCCATTCGCGCTCGTTACGATCAGTCCCCGAACCGGAATCTCCGCAAGCGACGAGATCAACGGTCGCAACGTGCGAACAACCTCGGCGGAGGCTACTTCGACCAGATAGTCGAAGCGGTTTCGCGCAACATTCACGACTGCGCAATTGAGCATGGTCTCGAAGTCCGGAGTTGTCCCCTCTAGCGCTTCCTCCGGAGTCGACGGAAAATCGAGCTCGATCCACTCGCCCGGTCTCGCTGCCGTCAGCAGACCGCTACGAGTGTTGAATCGTCCCTGCTGCTCAGGTCTCAGAATCCCCTTCTCCCAGAGGATATGAGCGCTCGCCAGCGTTGCATGTCCGCACAAGTCGACTTCGACCGTCGGCGTGAACCATCGCAGATCGAACTCATCTCCCCGACGAACGAGGAAAGCGGTTTCCGGCAGGTTCATCTCCCGCGCAATGTTCTGCATCCAGGAGTCTGACGCAGGCTCAGTCAGCAGACATACCGCTGCCGGGTTTCCTTTGAAGGGGGAATCGGTGAACGCGTCTACCTTGAAGATTCTCGCCAGTGCTCACTCCGAAAAACATTTCGCGGCGGCCCGGGTGCCGAGCTCCGGACCGCCGCGAGAATGGACTAGAAGCCTTTGACTGACGCGGACTTTTTGTAAAGAAGCCATGTGAGGAAAAAGCCGGCGGCAAGAATCACGGCAGCATAAACATCCCGATTCGGACTTCCATAGACAGTCGGGTAGTGGTTACTGACCATGAAAAAGATGAGAGGGACAGACATGAAGGTGTTGTGCCTCGAGCGAAGCGCCGCAAGGGCGACACGATCGGCGTCAGGAGCAGTTCCTTCCTTGATCGCAGTGATGATCCGTTTCTGCGACGGCCAGATGATCATCCAGACGTTGCCCGCCATGATCGTCCCGAGGAGGGCACCGGCGTGAATGTAGAGAGCGCGTCCACCAAAGTGACCGATGTGCTCCATCACCCACCAGGCAGCGGCGAGGAGAACGAGAACGATGATGTTGGCCGCAATGATGTTTTTCACTGCCTTCATCACGGCGTTGTAAATCACGAAGCCGCCAATCGCGATCGCCAGGAAGATCAGGAGCCACAGACCTTCGTTTCCACCGGCCTGTGGGTCCTCGAAAAGCGCACCCCCCATGTAGTAGACGAGTCCGGCGAGGAGAATGCCCGTGATCCAGGTCCAGGCAGCACCCCAGCGAAACCAGTAGAGCGCTCGCGGCATCAGCTCGGGGACGACGGCTTTTTTCGTCGCTGCGTCCATCGTTTTCGCGAATGGACCGTTGACCCAGTTGAAAAAATAGAGATGACCGATCCATGCGACGCCTGCGACGACATGGAGCCAGCGAAAGATCAGCTGCATCCAGGCATTGAGGTCAGGGTTCATAACGTGCTCCTCGATTTGTGTTTGTTGCGATTGTGCTTTTGATTATAAGCAGAATGAAGAAGGCGGCACGCAGAATGGTGGGGACAGAGCGCGCGCGCACTGGCTTCCCAGGCTCGGGACGACACCAGTCGTTCTTTTCTCAGCCGCGGTGCTTCCACGTTTCACTCGGCACTTTCGTTGCTCTGGAGTTCGACAGAATGAATGAACAGGAATTCATCAATCGAGTGGTCATCATCACAGGCGCCTCCAGCGGGATCGGCCGGCAGACAGCCGAGCGATTTGCGGCGGCCGGCGGCAGGGTCGCAATCTTTGCCAGATCGGAGGCCGCGCTCGCAGAGCTCGCTTCGAAGCATCCCGATCAATTTCTCGCGGTCACAGGCGATGTCGCCTCCACGACCGATCTCGAACGGCTGTTCCGCGACACGGAGTCGCGCTTCGGACCATGCGACATTCTCGTCAACAACGCAGGCATGGTCGACCCTCTCCTCATCGCGGAGTCTTCGAGCGAACGTTGGCGACGCATGATCGACGTCAACCTCACCAGCGTGTTCGAGATGTCTCGCCGCGTACTTCCCGGCATGGTCGAGCGCGCTCGCGGGTCGATCATCAATGTCGCCTCGATCTCAGGAGTCTCAGGTCCCGAAAAATGGCCTGGCTCGGTGACCTACTGCACGGCGAAGGCTGCGGTGATCATGTTCACCGAAGCTCTTGCTGCCGAGATCCGCGGAAGCGGAGTGCGCGTCAACGCCGTCTCACCGGGATCGGTCGACACGAAAATGCTGCGAGAAGTCAGCGCCGATCTGATTCCCGACATGACGACTGACGAAGTCGCGGACGTAATCCTCTACCTGGCGTCAGAGCGTTCCCGGCCGATCAATGGGCGAAACATTCATGTCTACGGCTCCTGACACTTCGGTCAGTCTCTATCGCCCGACGATTGTCGAGGTCGACGTCGACGCGTTTCAGCGTAACGTCGCCGCCGTCGCTCGCGCACTCCCGCCGCGATCGCGTCTCATAGTGGTTCTGAAAGCCGATGGCTACGGACACGGTGCCGTCGCACTCGCGAAAAGCTGTAAGGCGCAGAACGTAGCGATGATCGCCGTGGCGCTCATCGAGGAAGCGATTGAGCTGCGTTTCGCTGGCGTCGATCTGCCGATTCTGGTTCTGGGCGCCATCACTCGCGAACAACTCCACCTGGTGCGCGAGCACCACTTGATCCTCGGCATCGTCGCCCCGGAATCGCTCGTCGAGGCCGCGGAATTTGCCACGGCATCCGGCTCGCCCCTCAGAGCTCATCTCAAGCTCGACAGCGGGATGAACAGGATGGGACTCATCAGCTCGGACCTGCCGGCCGTGATCGACCAGATGAGACGCAACCCACTTCTTCTCGTTGAGGCTCTCTACACGCATTTTGCAAATGCATCAGAGCCGGCGGATCCGTTCACGAAGGCCCAGATCGGAAGCTTTGACGCGATGGTGAAGCTGTTTGCCGAGGCTGGCTTCGAGCCGCCGCTCCATCACATGGCAAATAGCGGCGCAACGATGACCGGCACAATCCGCGAAGGCGATTTCGTCAGGGTTGGCATTTCTCTGTATGGCGCTGAAGCGCTCGACAGAGGGGCCTCGAAACTCGAGCCAGTGATGCGTTGGCGCACGAGGATCCTCCGTCTCAAAGAAGTCGAGGCGGGAAGCGTGGTCGGATATGGGACCACCTTCAAGGCCGGACGGCGCAGCCGCATTGCCACGATCCCTGTCGGGTACGCTGACGGATACGACAGGCTTCTTTCGAACAAGGGAGAAGTGCTGGTGCGAGGGGTGCGTGCCCCGGTTGTCGGCCGAGTCTCGATGGACCTCGTCACCGTTGACGTCACCGACATCGACGGCGTCACGATCGGAGACGAAGTCGTGCTGCTGGGACGTCAGGGCGATGAGGAGATCACCGCCGAGGAGCTTGCAGCGTTGACCAGCACAATCTCCTACGACGTCTTCTGTCGGATCAGCGCCAGGGTTCCCCGGCTCTATTCTTCTGAGGGAAAGCTGACAGCTCTTCACTCGAAATTCAGGGTGTAGCCCGGTCGCTCACCGTATCCCGGGGCGTGTCCAGCGAGCCACCTCCGCCCGCCACCGAATACAATGTCTCCCGCAATGGCCTCCTCAAACATCCTTGAATCGTTCGGGAACTTTTTTCTCCGGATCGTCGAAGACACCGGCGACTGGTTTCAAATGCTCGCCCGCACGTTCATCTGGATGTTCCGGCGTCCGTTCGGATTCTCCGAGTGGTTCAGGCAGATGAAGCGCGTCGGCGTCGACTCGATCCCGGTTGTGTTCCTGACCACCATGTTCACCGGAATGGTCATGGCGCTTCAGACCTTCAACGGGTTCCAGCGGGTCCACGCAGAGAACTTCGTCGGCAGTGTCGTGGCGCTTGCCATGGTTCGGGAGCTTTCTCCTGTCCTCGTCGGGTTGATGGTTACCGGACGTGTTGGCTCGTCCATGGCTGCCGAGATCGGGACGATGCGGGTCACCGAGCAGCTCGACGCGCTGCAGGCACTCGCCACAAATCCGATTCACTATCTCTTTGTGCCCAGAGTCGTCGCCGGAATCGTGATGCTTCCGTTTCTGACCCTCCTGGGAGACGCGCTCGGCATCTACGGCGGGTATATCGTCGCGGTGAAACTCCTCGGTGCAAACCCGGTCGTCTATGAAACGAATACCTACCAGTTTCTCGCGCTCAACGATCTCTGGAGCGGCCTCTATAAAGCGGCGGTATTCGGTCTGATCCTCACACTGACCGGCTGCGTGAAGGGCTACAACACTTCCGGCGGCGCGGAAGGGGTGGGACGCGCGACAACTGCGGCAGTGGTCACTGCGTCCCTTCTGATCCTCTTCTCTGACTTCTTTCTCACGAAGCTCTTCTACTGATGCCGCGAACTCAGCTGGTACCCAAAAACGGCGTCCTCATCTCTCTGCGGGATGTGCACAAATCGTTCGGATCGAAGAAGGTCCTCACTGGTCTGACCCTCGAGGTGGCAAAAGGCGAATCGGTGGTAATCGTCGGCGGCTCCGGCACCGGGAAGAGCGTCACACTCAAGCACATCATTGGTCTCATGCAACCCGACCGCGGTCACGTTGCGATCGGGATGCAGGACATGTGCTGCATGAGAAGCGTCGAGCTCAACGAGTTCCGGCAGAATTTCGGGATGACCTTCCAGGAAGGTGCTCTGTTCGACTCGATGACCGTGTTCGAGAACATCGCCTTCCCACTGCGACGGCATACGAAGATGTCGGAGAGCGAGATCACGCAGCGAGTCGCAGACTGCCTCGAACAGGTGCACCTGTCCGGCGTCGAAAAGCGTCGCCCGTCGGAACTCTCCGGCGGCATGCGCCGGCGTGTGGGCTTCGCGCGTGCGATCTCGCTCGAGCCGAACATTCTTCTCTTCGACGAGCCGACTACAGGACTCGACCCGGTGATCAGTGACGTTGTGGCCGAGCTGATTCTGGAGATGGATCGCACGATGGATACGACAACTGTGACGATTACGCACGACATGAAAGTCGCTTTCAAAATCGCGGATCGAATCGCCTTCCTTCATCAGGGAAGAATCGTCGAACAGGGAACGCCCGAGGCATTTCAGGCGTCGACGAATCCAATCGTCCAGCAATTCATTCAGGGACGGGCCGACGGACCTCTGACAGATTCCTGAGGCATCATTCACGACGTTGCATCGCGAGACGCGGTCGCTGAGAAGAAGCATGAGGGTGTCATCCCTGAGCGGGTTAGCCCGCTTTTCTCTCAGGCCTTCGTCGCGAGGTGGCCGAGAGCGGCCTGAATGCGAGGCGCACGACGGTTTCGCGACGAGAGCATAGTTGACACTGTGTCGATAGGAACCGGGGCGGGCGTAGGGACGCAGGGCCTGCGTCCGGCACCCAGACATTCGCATCAGGAATTCTGCATCCCCGGCATGAACCCTCGTCCAAAGCGATGGCCGACGACAATCTTCTCGGTCAGGGACAGGGTACCGGACGCACGCCGTGCGTCCCTGCGCTCGCATTCTGTGAGAAATGCGGGCTAACATGCGCGTGTAGGACAGACACTCTCGTCTGTCACGCGATAATGTCGTTTGGACGCCTTCGATACAGGCGGCCCCTGCTCAGACGTAGTGACCAGAAGCGGCCAGTCCGCCGCCTCACGGTGAAGGGCTGTGGGAAATGCGGGCCAGCATCCGCTCCACTACCTCATCGATCGAGAGATCCGACGTATCGAGCACGAAATAGGAGTCATCCACAAGCAGCGGCGAATCGGCACGGGTCGAGTCCTGTTCGTCACGCTGCACGATCTCCGCGCGAACCTCTTCGAGTCGCTGTTCGATTCCTCTTGCCCGAAGCTCGCGAGTTCTCCGCGAGGCGCGGACATCCGGACTCGCTGTCAGGAAAAACTTGTGGGCTGTCTCCGGAAACACTTTCGTTCCGA
Source organism: Thermoanaerobaculia bacterium (assembly GCA_035576005.1). GTDB lineage: Bacteria > Acidobacteriota > Thermoanaerobaculia > Gp7-AA8 > Gp7-AA8 > DATLXH01. The sequence continues at coordinate 21,524 of DATLXH010000072.1, forward strand.
TGTCACGCCCTTCGAGAACCCCTCCCTCTCTCTTGCCAAGCTCCTGCTGCAATTTGACCAGCAGCCTGCGAACAGCAGGCATGGCCGACACTGTGCTGGCGGCCATGCTCACCTCGGGTGCTCGAATCGCGTCGGTAACATCGACTTTATCGAGTAGAACGCGAACGCCCTCCCCCGACCTGACGAACTCGATCAGCGAGCTTGCAGCGATCCTTTCGAGCTCAGCCTCGTCGTCGAGAGCAACCGAAGCATGCAGCGCCTTGACGGCAATGGCCCGATACATGGCTCCGGTGTCGATGTGAGGAACGCTCAAGGCGTGAGCCAGCATCCTGCTCGTTGTGGATTTCCCCACGCCCGATGGACCATCGATCGCAACGATCAGCGGGCTCATCGAGACTTGCGGCTGGCGGTCGCGCGAGGTTTGCTCGGGGCGCTCCTGCGTGGACGGCTTGCCGACTCACCGACACCGGGCCTGCGAGTCGGGCTCTCCTTGCGCGAAGCGGAACGCCCTCTAACCGGCCGCGCCGCCGCCTTGCCTGTACTCCTGGCTTTTGTGGATGCGCGCTTTCCCGTTGCCTTCGCTTTCACAGTCTTTCTCGACTTCGAAGTCTCTCTCGCCTTTGGCGTCTCACGAGGCGGTTTGACCTCTCTTGCTTTTTTAGGCTCCATCTGCCTGCCGAGGAGTTTTACCTCCTGCTCACTCAATTCTCGCCATGCGCCTGCGGTGAGTTTCGAGTCGGAGATCGGTCCAATTGCGACACGTCTGAGCTTGGAGACGGGATGCCCGACTGCCTGAAACATCTTACGGATCTGGTGAGTCCGCCCCTCGCGGAGGAGAACCTCGAACCAGCTGTTGCCCTCGTCGCCGGACTTGCCGGTCGTGCGCAGCCGGCTGATCTCAGCGGGCAGCGTCCGCTTGCCGTCGATTGTGATGCCGCGCCGCAACTTCTCGACCAGTCGTTCTTCGGGAACACCCCTCACCTTCACATGGTAGGTTTTGATCGACCCGCTGGTGGGGTGTGAAACCTTGAACGCCAGCGCCCCATCATTCGTGACGAGAATCAACCCTTCGGAGTGGTAGTCGAGTCTGCCGACGGGATAGATCCGCTCTTTGATCCCGCGGATCAGGTCGATCACCGTGCGACGCCCCTGGGGATCGCTCACGGTCGTCATCACTTCTTTCGGCTTGTACAACAGAATGTAGCGATGCTCCTCGGGGTGCGTGATCAGCTTGCCATCTACTTTGATGTGATCCTTCGCAGCATCGGCTTTCGTCCCGAGCTCCGTGACGATCTTTCCGTTCACGGTCACGCGCTGCCCGCGGATCATCTCTTCGGCTTCCCGCCTCGAGGCAAATCCCGCCGCGGCGATGATCTTCTGCAGTCGTTCCTGTTTCATCTATTCAGTTTTACCGGTGTCAGATGATTCTACCGTCACTTCATCATCAGCGCGCGTCGTTGTAGAACGTTGGAGATCGACACCCTTGCCGTCTTCGTGACGCGCGCCGGTATTGCGATGCGGCCCTTCCTGTTCGGAAAGCGCTAGTCGCTCAGGCTCATCGACCGCAGGTTTCTCCACGGGCGGCTCACTGATCCCAGGTTCTTTCTCGTCTGGTTCTTCGGTTGGAGGTGGTTCCTCGAACGCAGGCTTTTCAGCTGGAGGCTCGTCAACCCGAGGCTCCTGGACGGGCGGCTCCTCGATCGCCGCTTCATCAGACTCCCAGTCATCAAATCCTGCTTCGTGATCGGCGGTATCCGCCATGACCTGCTTCTCGTTTGACGTTTGGCGGTCGGAGGGTGCTGTCTCGCGATCCGATCGGTCGCCCTCATTGATCAGCTCCGCTCCCTCGCTGCTCCCGGCATCATCAACGAAAGCGGGGCGGGATACCGGCTCATCCAACGAGCCTGTCGCAAACAGCTCTTCGGTCATGTTCTCTCCTAGAATTTCCGAAAATTCATCGAGCTTCGGCAGGTCCTGCACCTCATTGAGTCCAAAGTGAATGAGGAAATCGCGAGTGGTGCGGTAGAGAAAAGGACTTCCGACAACATTCTTTCGTCCGGCGATCCTGATCATCCGCCTCTCGAGAAGCGTCCTGAGCACTCCGCTGGTATTCACACCGCGGAGCTCTGAGATTTCCGGCGTCGTGATCGGTTGGCGATAGGCAATGATGGCAAGAGTCTCGAGCGCCGCGATCGACAGTCGTCCCTCACCCCTCTTCGCGAAAAACTTCCTCAGGGCCGGGTCCTGTTCCGGCCGGGTGGCGAGTCTGAATCCTCCTGCTGTTTCTTCCACGGTGAACCCCTGGATCCTTTCACCCAGGCCCGCCCGGATCGCATCGATATGCGCTGCAATGACCGGTACCTTCTCATCGAAGGTTTCGCTGAGATCCTCGAGCCTGACCGGTTCTCCTGCAACGAAAAGAATCGCTTCGATCGCTGCGCGCACTTCTGTTTCAGACATCGTCATCGCATTGAGCCCTTGTAATCGATCTTTGCTCCGCAGCACTAATCACAGCAGCACTCTGGCGGATCGGGAACAAAGCACCAACCGTCGTACTGCCGGGCTGCTGCGAATCACGCCTCAGAGGTCTGGATCATAAGAGAAATCGTCCGGCTGCGGTATATCGTCTTCGTGGAGCTCTGCTGAGCCGGACCGCGCGGGCTTACACTCGATTGTGGCTCTCTCAATCGGGAACCGAACACTTTCCCACCCTGCAGCCTCTTTCCTGGTGAATGGACGCCACGACTGTTGAACGCGCTCTGGTGCTCCGGGCCCAATCAGGCGACCGCGGGGCGTTCGACGAGTTGTTGCAAACCGTCGACAAGCCGCTGCTCCGTTATCTGAGCGCGATCGTTCGCGATCGCTGCACCCCCGAGGACGTATTGCAGGAGGTGCTGATCACCATTGTCCGGAAGCTGGTCTGGCTGCGCGACCCCTCCCTGTTCCGCGCATGGTCTTTCCGAATTGCCTCGAGGGCAGCCTTCCGCGCGATGAAGAACGAGCCTCTTACGGAAGCCATCGAGGAGCACGCGTCAGTCACCGTGGAGCCGCCCGATCCGTGGCTTCGGGAGCGCCTTGCCGAAGCGCTTCCGCATGTAACCAATGCCAGCCGTGCCGTCATTCACCTTCACTACTTTGAGGAGTTATCGATCTCGGACGTCGCAGCGGCGATCGAGATCAGCACCGGTACCGTCAAATCGCGTCTCGCCTACGGACTCAAACAGCTACGAAAGGAGCTCACGTGAAAAAGAAAATCGCCATTGCCGCATTCGTTGGAATTGATCTGCTCGGTATCACTCTCTTTCTTTACTTCATGACGCGAGGATGACCATGACTACACTCGATGAAATCCGCTCGAAGGCTCTCAACGAAGTCGACCGTGCGCAGCGCAATGTGAAGGTAGCGATTCTCGGCGGTGCCATGTTCGAAGGGCTGTTTCTTCTGGCTCTGCTGCTCACAGCCGATCTGAAAGACCCCACCCATCGCGTCATCCTTTTTGCCGCCGGCATGATCTACATGCCGGTGGTCATGGGACTTCTGGCGCTGGGCGCCTATGTCAATCGCTGCACGCTCAGGGTGCTCGTGCGGCTTGACGACATGAAGTGACTACCGAGGGAAGATCAGACTGCGCCCTGGCCGCCTGAGCCATCCCTGACTCCATGCAACGGTGGGCGCGGACGGACGATCTCTCTCCAGCCCGCATTTCTCACAGACCCCTCGCGGTCCAGACGACGGACAGCAGCCTGTCTGCTTCGCTGCTCGCCAATTTCGCTACTCGACACAGTGTTCACTATGCCTTCGTCGGCAAAATCGCCGGACGCCTCGCACCCAGGCCAACCCTCCGCCATCTCACAACCAAGGTCCGTGAGAATGCGGGCTAGGGAGAATCCTACACGAACTGATGCACGGCTAAAAGCAACAGTGGCTCGCGACCTGCAAACTTAGAAGCGACGCTGTTTCGCCCAACGAGCAACACAGTCAGGTAAAGGAACAAAAGGAGAAACCAATGAAACGCTTCGCAAAAATGAGTGCAGTGGCGGTGGCGATGACGATCGGTCTGGCCATCGCGTCAACGCCTCTGAAAGCCTCGGACCACATCGACGGGCCACAACTCGCCCACGACCATGGAACCGATCTCAATGACCTCTACGCCTTCGTGGATCCGGGCGACGCTACCAAGGTCGTGCTGATCATGACGACCAATCCCTTCATCATCTCATCCGAGATCATCGGCCAGTCGATCTTCGACCACAACATCCGCTACCGGTTCGAAATCGAGAATACTGGCGACGCAACGCCTGACCGGTTCCTCGACGTGACGTTCAGTCGCGGTCTCGGCCGCGAGATGGATCAGCTGGCAACAATCACATTGCCCGACGGATCGAGCTTCACCGGACGGACGACGCCAGGGTTGCAGGGTGACACTCCTCCACCGTTCATTGTTACCAACTCAGGCGCTTCGAGTTTCTATGCCGGATCACCTGACGACCCGTTCTTCCTCGACAATACTGCCGCCAACCGGTGGGTGCTCTCGTCTTTCAAAACGCCCGGCAGTCCGGATAAATCGGTCTTCGAGCGTGGGCTGGTCAATGACAACGGCCGCGACACATACGCCGGCTTCAACACTCTGGCAATCGTGGTGCGCGTTCCGGCCGCAATGCTCAAAGGCGCAGGTAACGTGATCGGAGTGAACGCTGTCACGCAACGTCGTATCCTTCAAATCATCAGAAGGGACGGGCAGGTGGTGTCATCCGGATCGTACCTGACGGTCGATCGCTGCGGCAATCCTCTGGTCAACAACGGTCTCGTTCCTCCGGCGAGGAAAGATGAATACAACGGCGCATCCACCGCGGACGATGCAGCAGGCAGGTTCGTAGCCGACATCACCAAAGGCTTACAGAACCTCGGCACGAACGCCCAATTCATCGACATGATTTTAACCGCCATCCAGAAGAAGGGCGACATTCTCCGACTGGATCTGACGGTGCCAAACACGGGTCCGGGCGGGGGGAACAACGCCAGCGGAGGCTTCGGCAAAATGGGAGGGCGCCGTCTGCAGGACGACGTCGTGGATGGCACATTCACTTTGATCAATAACGGCGTGCCGCTCGACGACAACGTCTTCAGAAACGACGATACGTTTCGGGACGTGTTTCCTTTCCTGTCATTTCCGATTCAGCCGAATCCAAAAGGCAAGGACAACGTAGACGATCGGACGCGACTGTAAGCGGACTCTGCCTGAAATCTACCGGCGGCCGCGCCCGGCCGCTGGTGATTTCCACACGAAAACCTTGGAAGGAGACTTTATGAACAAAGCAATGCGCCTGGTGGCACTCGCGCTCGGTTTGCTCCTGCTCCCAGTCGGGGCTGCGCAAGCCAACCATTACGCGGATTTTTATGTCATTCCGACGGCCGCCCACGTGATGGGCGCGAACAACACGCTCTTCATGACCGACATCGCGGTACAGAACCTCCAGTCGACTCCGTTGACCATCGACCTGATCTTCATCCAGAGCGGAGAGAACTTCGCGGAGAACATCTTTCCGATCCTTCCGGCGGGCAGCACGGGATCCACCGGTTTCGTCGTTCCTGCGGGCGGTAACCTTCTCATCAAGGACGTGCTCAACGGGTTCACCGGTGGACGGACGACTAACAACAATAGTGTCGGGGCCATACTGATCGGATCTCAGGATGCCCGCCCGTTCGCTGTGACGAGCCGCACTTATACCCTCAATAGTGGCGGCACAGTCGGGGTGACGGTTCCACCAGCTCGAGACTTTCTCACCAATGCGACTGGCAACACCAACACAACGATGGCCGTGGCCTACGTACCAGGTCTCATCGTCAACTCTCAGTACAGAACGAACCTGGGTTTCGTGGCCGCCAACATCGGATCCGAGCCGTTGTACGTTGAAGTGACGCTTCGCAATGCAGGCGGACCAATCCTAAACGCAAGACGCACGTTCACTATTGCTGCAGGCAACATCTCTCAAATCCAGTTCAGCAGTCGCGCCGTTTCGGACTCTACGTTTGATATCGGCAGCGCCGACTTCCGAATCGTTCAGGGTTCGGGCTCTGTCGTGCCGTTCGCAACTGTCATCGATAACGTTACAGGGGACGCGGCGTATATCGCAGGGGTCTTTCCTCCCAACAATAACCTGGCTTTCTCTACCTCATTCTTTCGACAGATCTTCGGTCGGGCAACCGACCGTTGATCCAGAGGGGGCAACGGACTCCTCCTCCGTTGCCCCCTCTGGGATTTCTTCTCCCTCCAGGAACTTCGATGAGTCCGCCATCTCCCCCTTCCTGCGGCAGAGGTGACGACGAACTAACGATTACGTCGAGCCTGCCGCCGCGCCAAGGGTCTGGAAGTTTGGATATTTCCGGTCCGCGGCGAAAGCTGGCGCGAGATCCCCAGCCCGAGCCGCGAAGCGGCGTCATCTCCGCAGCCAGGCCGTCAGGCCTGGGAATCGTGACCGCGAAAATACAACGCGAGCCCCGTTAGGGGCGGCATCATTCGCGTCACTCGGGAAGTTCCGGTTGTGCAATGGTCGAAGGGCCGACTGGTAACCCGATATCCTGCGGTGCCTCAGACACGGGTCCCGAAACTCGTTTTCCCAAGCCTAACGGCCTGGGCTACAAAGATGCCGGGCCTTTCGGCTCTCCGCTGGCCAAGGCCTGTGAATGCTCTATAACCTTCCCGCTCTCCGGCACCCCTCAGGTGCGCACTATCGCGGTCTCCCTCTCCACGGCTGTATGGTCCTAGGACATCCCGAACAGGTGTGCGAGAAGATCCCGAACACATGGGCTACCTTCGGAGTGGAGGTAGCCGGATGCCCTTTGGGAGATCAAAGATGGACGAGAAGAAGGCTTCGTGGTGTTAGCAAGCAAGTCCGGCGGGGAGAGGGAAGTAAGCGAAGCGCAGGAGGGTGAGGGGCGCAATAGTCTCGCAATAGACTTGCGGACGTCACGATGCGTCTGAGACGCGCGAGAGCGGGAGCGCAGTCATACGCTCCCGCCCCGCGGTTTTCGCAAAAATAGATTCGCTCTATCTCTGTTACTTCATCGCCGGCACGTCGGGGTCGTTGGTCCCTGTCATGGTCTCGAAGCGGAGACCCTGCATGTAGGGCGACATCTGACCCGCCTTGAACGCTTTGATTGTCGCCGCGTAAAAGTCGCGCGCCTCGCTCACCGAACGTCTTCCCTTGACGATGTCGTCGGCCAGGTTCAACGCTAGGAAATTCGCCCCTTCCATATCGCAGCGCGCGGACATTTCTCCCTGCGTTCGGTCAACGACCACGCTGCCATCGTAAGATGCAAGATCGTCAAAGCTGGCGGGTGGAACCTTGTAGTCCACTACCTGCTCCCACACATCAATGTGCGGCCCAGGGAAGTCGTGAGGAACCTCTTTCCGGTAGACCGTCGATCGCTTCCATGGTCCTTTGTTGTGCCATGTGACCATCGTCTCGGTGGCCTCGTCAGGAGCGCCATATTTCTTCATTGCCGCCATAGCAGCCTTTCTAGCCTCCATCGGCCATGAGTTGACCATCGTGGCGGCCGCGGAGCTCTCCATGCGCATCCCATCGCGACTGGACATGCTGCCGTCGGACATGGTCGATGTGCCGGACGCACAAGACGCCAGCCCTGCCATCGACAGCAGGGTCATTACTGGAAACATCCTCTGACTTAGTTTTTTCATGCATCTTCTCCATGACAGCCGCTTGATGATCTATTGATCAATACTCGGCGACAGAGATCTGCAAATGACGGACCAGTCTGATGCTTCGGAGACGCATCAGATTCGGAGACGCATCAGAATAGACGACGGTTACCAGATGTTGTCGCGACAAGAGTGAGAGCCGAAAAAGTGTTCGTGATCTTTTGCATCAGCCGCAACTAGGGGATGATTCGAAGAACTCGTCATTCCACGCAAGCGGCAACGCCGACAGACCTTTCTTCAGACATCTCGTGAGGGGTATCCGTGACGGATATCCATGAGGGGTTATCAATGGGTACAGACAAACGTGACACCGTGACCGAGATCATCAGGCAGAGGGTCGTGAGCGAAATGCACCTGGGACTCATCGCGCGCGGTTCGAGACTTCCCAGCGTTCGCGAGCTCTCTCGTGAGGTAAGAGCCAATCCTCGGGTGGTTCTGGCCGCCTATCAACGACTCGAAAAAGAGGGCCTGGTGGAGATGCGTGAGCGATCGGGGATCTTCCTCGCGCCTGGACGTGACGATTTCAGACCGGAGGCCGCAGACCTGATCGTTGGTGTACTCACTGAAGCCATCAGAAAAGGGATTTCGCCTCAGTCGTTCTCAGACGTGCTTCGACGCGGCATCGCGCCTATGAGCCGCCGTGCTGCAGTTCTCGAATGCAACGGAGATCAGCTTTTCTCAGTGAGTGAAGAGCTTCGAACGGACTTCGGCTTCCAGGTCCACGCCATCGACCTCGAAGCTCCGGACGGTGAGGAGTCGCGAGACATTCAGCTGCAGCGCGTCGATGTTTTCATCACGACCTCTCTCCACGCAGCTGAAGTCCGGAAGTTGTCTGATCGTTACGGCATACCGAGCATCGTGGTCACGATGTGCTCGGAGTTGTTTGCCGGAGTTCGACAGCGCCTCGAACACGAACAGGTCTACTTTGTTGTGACCGATCCCCGCTTTGGCAGAAAGCTCGAGCGAATATTTGCCGAAACGAAAGGCGCGGCGAACCTCCGCGTCCTCGTGAACGGACGTGACGACCTGGCCGGAATCCCCGCTGGCGCCGCGACGTATGTCACGAGGATCACGCGCAAGACCTTAGGTAGCATTCCCCTGCTTGACCGGCTCATTCCGGAAGCGCATGTATTTTCGGCTGAGTCGGGACGAGAGATCCTGTCGTTTCTGGTCCGGTCGAATCTGCTTGAGAACACTGGGGACAGTTTGCCGGCGGGGACGAAGAAAGGTCTCTCTGTCAGGGTGAAACCAGGCCGACCGCGCTCAGTGGCTTTCTGAATGCTGGATGGTTCAAGCGGCGGATGGATTTTTCCAGGCGGCTGACTTCCCACTCGATTGTCGGCCCGGTTCTATCGGATTATAGAAAGCCTGGGGACGCCGGCATCAATCCCAGGCTCAGTCAGCCGTCATACAGAGGGCAACCAATCACTTCTGCCTGATGGCAACGTAACCCGCAATCGGAGCGAGAACGATCCAGCTCGCAAGGGCAAGCAGTACGGGCGTGCCAAGCCGGACAGAGGCGAGCGCCTCGCGAGCTCCAACGGTAAGATGACTGCCCAGGAGAAAAATCACCATCACCATTCCTACACTGAGTGTCACCGCCTGCCCGATCAGCAGAGAACGCCGCGCTGTCGCCTGAGCATCCTGCCTCTGCCGGATCTGCAAACGCCACCACATCGTCCCGGCCGCTGGAACCGGCGCCTCGACGATCGCATCGGCACGTTCGTCGAGCAAGGCACCGGCGACCATGCGTAGCTCACTGCACGGCACGCACTCCAATGCGTGCGCGGTGATCTCCCGGCCGATGAATCCTCGCCCCAGCGCATCGAGAAGCTCGTCCTCATAAGGGCAGCTGATCATATTCATCGCCTTCCCTCCATCACGTCGCTCAAAGGCCCGCCGTTCAGAATGACGGCAAGCTTACGTCGCGCGCGCAGCAGCATGGTCCGAATGCTGATCGCCCGCAAGCCAAGAACTTCGGCAATCTCCCGGTGCGAAGCTCCCTGAGCGTACGCAAGCCAGAGCAGCTCACGCTGGACGGGCTCGAGTTGATTGAGTGCTCGCGAGAGATCGGTGCGGATCGCGGCCTGCCGTTCAGGAACGGGAGCCTCGCTTAGCAGGACTGTGCGGGACGAGGTCTCGTCTTCTTCCAGCGGAATGACCTGAAAGTTCCTGGTCTTGCGTGCCGCGTCGCGCACCAGGTTTGTGGCAATCTGGAAAAGTGAGTTGCGCCGGTGCGCTTCGCTTTCGTGTCGCGCCCCCGCGCGGTAGAAGCGGTAGTAGGCTTCCTGAAGGAAGTCGTCTGCGCACTGCGGGTTGCCCGTCGTTCGTGAAAGATAGGACCACAACGGTCGGGCGGTCCGTTCGTAAAACGCGCGGAATTCCTCCTGATCCATCAGCGACAGCTCGCTCTGACGATCGCAGCTCTCATTTGTGGCAGATTCGTGAATCACGAGTGGAAAGCTCATCGGTCCGATCATCTCACCTCTTCCATCAGGCCCTCTGCAGCGTCTGGAGCCGTCTGCCACAAACCGAGTCGGCGCGAAAGAAACATGGATACTGCGCCTGAAGCTATGAAGCCGGCGCCCACGCAGAAAGCGATCGTACCCATTGCCATCAATCCCTTTGAGGTCTCCCCATCGAATAAACCGCTGGCCGCGAGCAAACCAAGCGCCCCGACCGCAACGACAACTCCAAGCTGTATGGACCAGATGATGCGATTCACAGGAGCGTTCTGCGTGGCCTGTTCGGCTTTGAGGGGAATCGGCGCTGACTCGAGGAACCTGGTGCCTGCCGGGCTTCGAACGTACTCCAGAAGCTCCTGACTGGTCCCGAACCGGTCCAGGATCTTGTTATGAACCTCGGTCTGGATCCGTGAGAGACGATTCCATCGCCGCTGCTCGATTACGGTTCGAACCAGCCACCCAAAGGACAGGGTGGCAAAAGCGAACATCGCTGCAATGAGAAGCGGCTCCATGATCTCGTCCAGCATCGATGCGTTATTGGCCGGGACCTTGAAACCTCGCAGGTAGAAGCTCGGATTGCTACGCACCTCGGGATGCTCCGCGACGAATCGTGCAAGCTCCGGATACGTGGACAGGAAGGCGTCATTCCCGAGTAATGCCGGCTCGGTCGCGAGAACGGTTGCGAGCTCTGGAGGCCTCTCCTTCAACAGATTTTGGAACCAGCTGCGGACCTGCTCGCTGGATGCCGAACCGGTCACCGCAATCGCGGAAGCGGCTTTCTCCCCGACTCCGACCGTCTCAACCGCGGTGCTGACAGAGGACGTTTTCTCCTGAGCGGATACTTCGAGAGCGAGCGCGAGGCTCAAAGTGATTGCCAGGACCAGGCGAATGAAAAGATTCATGAGTTGTATCTCCTTCACCCTCTATAACGATGGCGGAAGGAAGATGTGCACAGCCGTTTTTTTTAGAGGCGCGGCGGCTCGCCTTCACCTGCTAACTTAACTAAACTAACTCGCAGCTGCGGCTGCACTGCGTTGTGAAGCGGCGGCAGTCTCAACGACCAGATCGCTGGTTCCGGCGAATGCAACTACGCCGAATCCGAGCCCTTTCAGTTTGTTGTGCCAGAGAACGTCTCCGGTTGAAGGGTCCAGGCAAAAGAGCTCGCCGCCCGCGCCCGCAAGAATTCGATTGGTCGAGACGGACAGAGTCACGAAGGAGGAGGTCTTGAGCCGGGTACGCCAGATCTCCGTCCCTGTTGCTGCCTCGATCGCCACGACATGACCACCTACTCCGATGAAAACACGATCCTTGCTCTTCGCCATAGTCTCCCCTTTCGAACCACCTGAGTTTTTCATCGCGGCAGACCAGGCTGGCCTGAACGTTAAGTACTCACCCCGCGCACCTCACCCTTTTCCTCCGACTCCTGCGCTCGTGTTCAGCGCCCGTGCGCGAAATCCATGGATCACCTGCTCGAGTCGATCCATTTATCGATCTTCGTTTCCAGCACGTCGAGCGGCAGCGCGCCGTCCTCGAGCACTACGCGGTGGAAAGCCTTGATGTTGAACTTGCCGCCCAGCGTCTTCTCGGCCCGCGTGCGAAGCTCGCGGATCTTCAGCTCCCCGATCTTATAGGCCAGAGCCTGACTCGGGATCGCGATGAAACGCTCGACCTCAGAAACTGCTGACGTGTCCGAAGTCGAGGAGTTCGCCTTTGCGTACTCGATGGCCTTCTCGCGCGACCACCCTTTCAGATGGATCCCTGTGTCGAGCACGAGCCGGATGGCGCGCCAAAGCTCGCCCGACAAACCGCCGTAGTACTGATACGGATCGGTGTAGAGCCCCAGCTCCTTGCCGAGGGATTCAGCATACAGCCCCCATCCCTCGATGTAAGCGGTGTAGCCACCGAAGCGACGAAAGCGCGGGATCGACTCCAGCTCGCGCTGCATTGAAATCTGGAAATGGTGGCCCGGTGACCCTTCGTGCAGCAGAAGCGACTCCATACCCGGCTTCGAGCGCGATTGCGGGTCGAACGTATTCAGGTAGAAGACGCCCGGACGTGAGCCGTCGGCGCTTGCGGCAGAGTACGAGCCACCGGCCGCAGAGCGCTCCCGAAATGCCTCCACGGGACGAATCTCGTAATCGGCTTTCGGCTTCACATCGAAGAGGCGGTCGGTTGAGTCATCGATGCGCTGTTTCGCCGCTCGATAGAGCGCCAGCATCTCCTCCTTCGATGTGTAGTGGAACTGCTGATCCTCGCGGACATACTTGAAAAAAGTCTGCAGGTCACCTTTGAAGCCGACCTGGCTCTTTACCTTTTCAATCTCGCCATGAATACGAGCTACTTCGCGCAGACCGATCTCGTGAATCTCCTCCGGGGTGAGCTCGGTCGTTGTGGTGTTCCGGACCAGGTTGCGATACCAGGCCTCGCCGTCGGGCAACGCAGTGAGCCCGACCGAGGCGCGACTGTGCGGAAGGTAATCGGTCCGTATGAAGTCGTGAAGCCGCCGGTACGCGGGGACGACACGGGAGGTAATGGCGTCGCGATAGGCGGCGGTGAGCCGCGTCCGATCGGTATCGGAGAACGTCGAGGGCATGCTTTTGATGGGACCCCAGAAGACACTGGATTCGTGACTGTCCACCACGTGAGCGGCGAGTTGGGGTATCGACTTTTCCATCAGCACGCGCGGCTGGACGATGCCGGCCGTCACTCCCTTCCGCAGGTTTGCGATTGCCACATCGACGGCGCGCTCGAAGCCGGCCATGCGTCCGAGAAAATCTTCGTAGTCTTCCACCGTCTTGAATGGATGGTTCCCGCTTCCCGAGCCTAGCTGTGCAAAGGAGGAGGCGAAGCTGTAAAACTGATTGAGCGGCTGGAGGTGGCCAGGAAACCGGCTCGAGCCGAGGGATGCTAACCGGCTCCGGATGAAAATGTCTCTCGTCAGCCGTTCTGATTCAGCGAGTCCGCGGACTTCGATTCCTCTAACTGAATCCAGATACTTCTGGTCGAGAGCGCGCGACGCTTCCCGTTGCTCCTCGCTGAACGACGCCTCGTAGCGGTCGTTGAAACGGGTGTCGCCGATCGACGTTGCAAAGGTCGGATTGAGACGAAGCGTCTCTTCGAAGTACTCTTCGACCAACCTGCCCAGCTCTCGCGAAGGGGCATCGGACGGAGCAACCGCTGTTGAGGCAGTGGGCGGTCCGGCTGGTCGGCCCGGTCGAGAGAAGGATGTACTCGTGCAGCCGGCAACAAACAGAATCAGAGCGATTGAGGCAAGAAGATTCTTCAAGATTTCCTCCACCCATGCGGGGCACGGGGCCGAATTGGCGGCGCTTCCCAGGATGACGACGTCTATTGTCCTCGCAGCACGATGCGCCCGAGATAGCCTGAACTAAGGTCGAGATGGAGGGTCTCGCCCCCATCGCCGAGCTCGCCCATCCAGTTCTCGGGGATCGCACCTGCTTCAAGCTCGAACGGCGTGTCGATCCGATAGCGCGACTGGATATTGTAGAAGACCCTTCCTTTCGGGATTGTCGCGCGTAGGGTCCCGTTGGTAATTGAGAGCGACACGGAACGCTTCGCAGGACTCGCGATCAATGAAGCCTCCACGTCGCCCGTCAGCCCCACCGTGGCCTGAACATACTGCGCTGACGACGCGGCGATGGAAATCCTGCCGGTTATCACTTCCAGATCGAGATTCGTCGCTCCAGCGTCCACGGAAATGTCGCCGTCGAAGAGACGACCAAGAATGTCTACGCCCTCAGGCACGCTGACCCGGAAGCGTACCGCGGGCTGGCCTTTCTTGAATCCCTGATACATCCGGCCACCGCCGCCTGGAACGCATTCGTTTGGCTTCTTCGGGTTCTGGGAAGGGTAAATCGCGCAGAGCGTGTAGCCTTGATCGTGCGTGACCAGCTCGATCCGTGGAACAGCGGCGCCGGCATCCCGCTCGATCGTGACTGTTGTCGCGCCGACCGGCGCGCGCGTGACACTGATGGAGCCAGCCACTCCCTTGATGTCGAGCTTTGAACCCTTCGCGATCACCATCGACCATGGCGCATCGACCTGCAGCTCGGTCCTCGATTGAATGAGGGGTTTCCTGGCTGCGTGTGACGGGATAGCCAGTTGCAGGATGAACAAAGCTGGAAGCAGCACTCGATAAAAGCTCATGGAGATTAGTATAGGCGCCCCCGTCCCTCAGTTGCGCTCTCTCCGACACGGCAAAGTATGCGCTCACGTGGAAAGTGTCGGGGGTACGACGCCATTTACGTCGCACTCGCTGCGCTCACTGACGGAGTCTGGATCACGGCGGATGAACGCGCCGCACGGCTGGTGAAACCATCGCGACTCGTGCGACTGCTTCGTTAAGCACGCCTCGTTCGAGGTTCACTCACCTCAGCCAACCCACACCGCGTCATTTGCTCGGCACCACTGCGCCGAGGTAGCGATCGAGCCAGAGGAGCGACTCTTTGATCAGCTCGTTGCGTGGTACGGAATGGCCGCCAGGAAACACCAGTCGCTTTTTGTGCGCCGGCGGAGTCCCCAGCAATTCGAACATCGGACGTTGCGATGTCTCGGGCGGGAAAAAGAAGTCAAACTCGCCATTGAGTATGAGTGTCGGCTGCCTCACCCGTGGCAGGTATGTCATCTGATCTGCTTCGGGCAGGGCACGCTGGAACATCAGACCGGCGACGTACAGCACATTTGCCTGGATCCTCGGTTCGATGGCAGGAAGGATGGCGCCGAGTGCGCCTCCCCAGCTCAGGCCGAAGTAAGCAAGACGTTTGACATCGATGTCGCTGCGAGTTTCGAGGTAATCGATCGATCGCCCCAGGTCCTTGCTCCACATGACCACGTAGTCCTTGTACGACGTGGTCTCACTGGGATAATCCGACTTCAGGTCTCCGCCTCGCTCGTATGTCCCTTTGTAGATGGGCCAGAGGACTGCGCGGCCACTTTTCTGGAGGAATTCGACCCGGCCGAGCTCGAGTGACTTGCTCGAGCGTGCTCCGATGGATCCGGAGCCTGGAAAGTAGGCGACCACCTGGTATGGTGGCCTGCCCGAGGACGGCAGGAACAAGTACGCCGTCATTCGTTCGCCTCCGTACGCGGCGGCGAACGTAATCCTCTGGCGGATTCCCAACGGCGTGGGCGTTTCCTCTTCGATCTTTGCGTCGAGCTGTGTTTTATCGTAAGCGAAAAGCCTGAGATACTGCGCGAAGAGACTGTCAGGAACAGGCTTTTCTGCGAAAAAATCGCGCGTCGATCTGTCGATGCCCCGTTGCAGCGCGACGTTGGGCTCGTGTTCAGTCAGACGAATGCAGCGAAATCCGTTCGTGGGAGAGCGGTCGAACGGAGACTGTGCGTAGGAGTCGACGAAGGCATAGTCCTGGTCGCCCCAGCCTCCGCCAAGGATGAAACGTTCCCGTCCTTCGTCACTGGCGTTCCACATCCACTCACGTACGTTCCCGGCAAGGTCCGCAACCCCGAATCGATTCATGCTCTTCGTGCTGCCGACCGGAAGCAATGCGTCGCCCGAAAGGTTCGACGCGGGGATGATGATCGAGCTTCCCACCGTGAACGCTACGCGATTCCAGTGAAAGATCGTAGGCAGCCGTTTTCCGGCCCATTCAGCGTACGCCGCGGCCTCATACCAGCTGACTCCCGAGACAGGGTATTTTCCCCGCCCCTCGGGGTGGGTTCCCACCTCCCAGGTCGCCGGACCGGGACGTCCGGTCTGGTCGACAAAGCGGCTGATGGCTTCGTCCCACGTGAGAGTTCGAGCTTTGTCGACAAACGGCTCAAGCCAGTACTTTTTGTCGCGATATCCACCAGCGTCGACAAAACGCTTGTACTCGTGGTTCGTCACTTCATGGCGATCCATCAGGAACGCCTTCGTCGGCTCAGGCTTGAGGTGGTCCAGCCCCGGAATGAAGAGCGCGAACTCACCGCCGGGAACAGGGGCCATCTCGTCAGGCACCTCGGATGGGTTACGCAGTCTGTAGCTCCACGCACTTCCGACAAGGGGGTGGTTCCATACGACGTCTTCCGCTGTACGCTTGCCCGGGAGCTCGAGCTGGACTCGCGTGAACCCTCGCGGAAACTGCACCTCAGTGAGCGGCGTTTTTCCGATGACGACCGGATCGGCGTCACGGTCGTTATAAGGCCTGGCGGATACCGTTGCACCTGGAGGATCGGATTTAATGGTGAGCTCGCGGCTGAATTTCTGACGAAGGCGTTCGACCAGGGGATCCGATGGTGCCACTGCATCGATTTTTCGCGCGAGCATGAACGCATCCCAGTTCTCTCGCCCGTCCTCGCTCTGGATCTGGTTGACGATGGTTTCGAGTTGGGGCAATGCCTCGCTGCGCACCCATCTCTTTTGCGCCTGTCGCTCGAGAAGCCAGGCGCCGGGAAGAGCCAGGAGCAGCACCCCGAGGGCTGCGAGAAGGATCCAGCGCCCTGCAGAACGGGGCGGTGCCGGGCGTGACCTCCCCGGATCCGAGGCGAGGTCGGCGCGGAGCGCTAGCATCTCGTCGCGCAGGGCGGAAGCGTCGGAATAGCGGGCGTCGGGATGTTTCTCGAGACAGTGGCGAATGATGCGATCGAGAGGAAGAGGTGCCGTCGGCGCAAGCTGGATCACCGGAGCCGGCGTGTCACGAAGGATCGACGAGAGAATTGAAATCGTGTTGTCGCCGCGGAAGGGACGCTGACCGGTGGTCATCTCGTACAGAACGATTCCGAACGAGAAGATGTCCGATCGCGGGTCGACCGGCTGACCCTGCGCCTGCTCGGGCGACATGTAGGCGACCGTGCCCAGTAGCGTTCCCTTGCGCGTCGTTGTCGCATCGCGAAGAGCCGTCTCGGTATCGGGCGTAGTGGCATCGCCCTCGAGCTTGGCAAGGCCGAAGTCGAGGATCTTCGGACGCCCGTCGTGATCGACCATGATGTTGTCAGGCTTGAGGTCACGATGAATCACGTGCTGTCGATGCGCCGCGGCAAGTCCGTCGGCGATCGCGGCGGCGAGCTCGACAACTCGTGCCGGAGCGAGCCCGTTGGCAATTTCATCAGTCAATGTGCGACCGCGGACCAGTTCCATCGCGAGGAAGTGCACGCCGCCGGCGTACTGGTGAAGCCCGTAGATCGCGGCGACGTTCGGGTGGTTCAGAGACGCGAGCAGCTTCGCCTCGCGGGCGAACCGCGCGAGTCGCTCCGGGTCGTTCGCAAACGCTCCTGGAAGAATCTTGACGGCGACCTCGCGGTCGAGAGTCGTGTCGATCGCCTTCCAGACTACGCCCATTCCCCCCGCACCGATTGGCGCGACCAGGCGGTAGTGAAGGAGCGCGGCACCGGGCTCGATCGTTGAAGTCTGCATGGGAGATTGAGAGGTATTAAAGCACGATCCCAGGGCCATCCGAACGGGCCTCGTCGCACGTCCCCCCCCCCGAATAGCGTTCCAATGACGCCTAATTTTATCGGCGCTCAAAAGCACGCTCTACTCCCCGCTGGCAGTTCACTATCTATACGCCTCAAAGCACTGCATTCCACTGCAAAGCGCGTCAAGCCTCTCTTTGCACGAGATTACCGGTTGCTGCAGTGAGGATCGCCAGGCGATTGTGCGGGCTGCGACGCTGTGGTTGCGTCGATCACAATCTGGAGGACTGATCATGAAACTGACCAGACTATTGAAGGGGCTTCTCGTCATTTGTGTCATTACGAACTCAGCATGCACCGCGCGTGCTGACGCTGTTGTGGATTGGAAGCGATCGCCTCGCAGGTAATCGTTGCGGCGGGACGTCCTGGACCCTCCTGTCATTGCCCCGGTCAGTGAGCCTGTCGGTGCCGCAGCCGACGTTCTCGACCGCGTGTCGTGGGACTTTGATGCCGAGGACGAGCTTCTTTCACCCCTCGTCACCACCGAACGTTACTTTCGCGATTCCCGTGGAGTGACCATGACGAAGGTTGACCGGGGGGCCATGTCACGTGGTCCAGACGTTTTAAAGGAGTGAGTCTCGCCGTGTAGGAACGCCCGTCAAAACCTGATGACCGGCGACTTCCTCGATCGGTAATGATGTTGTTTCAAGTCCGCCGTTCGCGATGCGTATTCCGCGCGTGTTGTTCCTTATCAGAGACCGAAGGAACTATTGCTCGTGACATCGATTCCGCGCTCTCCGCTAGGCAAGCTGCTCCGCGAGCAACTGATCGAAGAGCTGCACTCGTGATTACCGCGACGGCTCCCGTCTCCCGAGGGAGAGGGAGAAGGTGGCGCGTCGAGCGCCGGGCGAAGGCGAATGGGCAATGAATCGGAGCACACTCGCGGCACTATAATCGTTCGGAAAGTGAAACCAGGAACTCGCATCGGGTCGTACGAAATCGTTTCGCCGCTTGGTTCCGGCGGCATGGGCACGGTCTACCGGGCGCTCGACACGAAGCTCAACCGGCCAGTTGCCATCAAGTTCCTGTCGAACGAACTGGCCGACCCAGCCGCGCGGCGTCGCTTCCAGCGCGAGGCGCAGTTGGCTTCATCGCTGAACCACCCGCACATTCTCACAGTCCACGATGCGGGTGAATTCGACGGCCGGCAGTATCTGGTGACCGAGTTCGTCGATGGCTGGACATTGAAGGATTGGGCGCGGGCTGAGAAGCGAACCTGGCGACAGATCGTCGAGTTGCTGGCTGGCGTCGCCGATGGGCTTTCTGCCGCGCACGCGGCGGGGATCACACACCGCGACATCAAGCCCGCCAACATCCTAGTGGCCAGGAACGGCTACGCCAAACTGGCGGACTTCGGCCTGGCCAAGCTGGCTCAAACGAGCACGCCCGAGGACGTGACCGCGCAGTTGTGGGACGATCTCACCCGCCCCGGAATGATCGTGGGAACGGTCGAGTACATGTGCCCCGAGCAGGCCTCGGGCCTTCCGCTCGACGCACGCTGCGACGTCTTCTCGTTCGGCGTGGTTCTTTACGAGATGCTCGCACGGAGGAAGCCCTTCGCAGGCGCGACGGATCTCGAAGTGCTGAAGACCATCTCCCACGGGACGCCCGAGCCGCTGTCTGAAGAGGTTCCAGCCGCGCTGCGATCGGTGGTGGAAAAGGCGCTGGAGAAAGACCCAGCCGACCGCTATCAGATCATGGGGGAGATGGTCGTCGACCTGCGACGGCTGGCGCGACAGACCGTCGGGCAAACCTCATCGACGCCAGGTTCCGCGGGCCGGGTCGAAACGCGGCAGAAGCTCTGGTGGATCCGGAGACCGGCGCTGGCCTGGGCAGCAGTTGCCGCGCTCGCGCTCCCCGGTACGGTCTGGCTGCTTCGGCCTCGTTCACCCATCGCCGCGCCGGTGGCGCAGGCGATTCGGTCGATCGCGGTTCTTCCGTTCGAGAATGCGACCCGCGATACTCAGGGCGACTATTTGAGTGATGGCCTGACCGAGGGGCTCATCAACGCCTTGTCGCGGCTGCCGGACCTCCGCGTCGTCGCCAGGACCACCGCGTTCACATTCAAAGGAAAGCCGCTCAACCTCGACGACATTCGAGAAAAACTCAGCGTTGACGCGGTACTCACTGGAAAACTCGTCACGCGCGGGAGCAACCTCGTGGTTCAAGCCGACCTGATCGACACATCGACCGGAACACAGCTCTGGGGCGAGCGTTACGAGCAGCCGGCTGAGAACGTTCTCTCTCTGGAACAGGATCTGGTGAGCGCCATTGCGGGCCAGCTACGACCGAAGCTCAGGCCCGAACAACAGCAGCGCGTCGCAAAGCAATCGACTCAGAGCAGCGAGGCCTATGCTCTCTATTTGAAAGGGCGGTATCACTGGAACCGGAGAAACCGTGAGGCGATGCTGAAGGCGAAAGACTATTTCGAGCAGGCGATCCGTGTCGATCCGGCATTCGCGCTCGCCTACAGCGGACTGGCCGACACCTCCAATATTCTTCGCCCGGGAAACGTTGACGCGGAGCGCCTCGCCCGGCGTGCCCTGGAATTGCAACCGGAGCTCGCCGAGGCGCACGCGTCGCTCGGACTTGTTCTGCACTCACGCTTCGAGTGGACCGGCGCGACCAACGCTCTTCGCACGGCAATGAGGTTGAACCCGAGCTACGCCAGCGCACATCAGTGGTACTCGGGAGTCCTGCTCGGGCAGGGCCGGCTCGAAGAGAGCCTGCGTGAGATTCAAACGGCGCAGCGGCTGGATCCTCTCGCCCCGATCATGATGGCGAATACAGCAAACCGGCTGATTGCCTTGCGGGACTTCCCGGCTGCGCTCGTAGAGGCGAACAAAGCGCTGGATCTCGACCCGCAGTTCCGCGATGGGTACGGGACGCTCGGATACGCCTACGAAGGGATGAAACGGTATGAAGAGGCTACGGCAGCCTATCAGAAAGTCGCGAGTCTGCCGGGGCCATCTGTATTCGCGGATGCTTCACTGGCGCGGATGATGATCAGGAGCGGGAAAACGGCCGAGGCGAAAGAAAAGCTCGCCACGATCCTCGCTGATCCCGATCACGGTCAGTACTGGTTTCTGATCGCTTCGGTGTACGCGGAGCTCGGCGAGCGTGAGCGCGCGATCCAGTGGCTCGAAAAGGGTTTCGAGGAAACCCAGGGCCGAGCCTTTTACAGTCTGCGCACGCCGATGTTCGACGCCCTGCGTGACGACGCACGGTTCCAGCGCTTTCTTCGAAAAGTTGAAGCGGGGCGGCCACCCTCGAGCGCGGCGAGAATGAAACAGCCGCCGACGGTCACCCATTAAGCCTCAATCGAACTGCACGTTCGATCACGCGAGAGCTCGAAAGATCCTTTCTCCCCAGGGCGGATGACAAATGGTAAAATTCGTTGTACAGTCATCCTGTACTGGATCACATGGCCGCTGAAACAACATATACACACGCGCGGGCAAACCTGAAGGCGCTGCTCGATGAAGTCGTTGAGTCGCGTGCACCCGTCATCATCCGTCGGCGCGACGGTGAGGACGTAGCCGTGATCGCGGCAGAAGAACTTCGCGGACTCATCGAAACCGCTCATTTGCTGCGTTCTCCGAACAACGCTGAGCGTCTGTTGCGCGCGCTCGGCCGAGCTCAGAAGCGGAAAGTTCGTCCCGAACCGCTCGACAAGCTCCGGCGCGAACTAGGCCTTGACGAAGAGCTCGAATAAGGCCTCGCGTCTGGCCGTATTCCACCCGGAGTTCCGGGAGGATCTTCACTTCTGGGTAAAGAACGATCGAAGAGTCGCGCTTCGAGCGATCGACCTGATCGAAGCAATCATTCGCGAACCGTTCACCGGTATTGGTAAACCTGAGCCGCTCAAGTATCTGGCTGACGGCGCATGGTCCCGCAGGCTCACTCAGGAGCACCGCGTTGTCTACCTCGTCAAGAGT
>DATLXH010000073.1:0-2407 GCA_035576005.1 Thermoanaerobaculia bacterium
CAGGCGACGACCACAACATGCACACGTTCATGTGCATGTCGCGCTCGCGACTCGCCAACTGCCTCCTCAATCATGCGATCGAGAACATTTTCCACAGGTTTACGGCACTTCGACATGACAGTGTGAGAAATGCGGGCTAGGGGCGCATGTAGGACAGACACTCTTGTCTGTCCCGCGACGCTCTTTTCTTTAACGTCGCCGAACCTCGGCAGCTAACCGCGCTTTCTCATGACTCGCAGCTTTGGCCGCAGCTCGAGTCCTCCGAGTCGTGCCTCGATCGCTACCCTTGCGTGAACGAAGGCACTTTTGTCGCGATGAAGCTGGAATGCCCAGTTCGCTCCCATGAACAGAGCGTTGAGCTCGAAAGCGAGCTGCGACGGTTCGACGGCCGGATCGAGCTCGCCACTTTCCTGCGCCAGGGTTACCGCGCGCTCGAGCGCACCGAGCCATTCACCCATCACGGCTGCGATCCGATTGCGGACCGGACCAGGCTTGCTGTCGAACTCCGCCGAGGCGGCAACGAAGAAGCAGCCTCCGCGGAACACTTTTCTTTCTGCGTACGAGATCCAGGCGTCCGACAAAGCGGTAAGTCGAGTCAGCCCGCGCTTGCGCTCGAGAGAGGGGAGGAAGACCTCGTTGATGAACCGCTCGCGTGCCGCTTCGATCGTCGCGAGTTGAAGCTCCTCTTTCGAGCCGAAGTGAGCGAACAGGCCGCTCTTACTCATCTGGAGTGCCGAGGCGAGCGGACCGATCGCGAGACCCTCGAGGCCTTCCACGGAAGCCAGATCGACCGCATGCTCGAGAATTGCGGAGCGTGTTCGCTGGCCAGCGCTGGGCGGCTTTTCGGTCGTGGCGCGAGTCTTCATGCGTAAGCGGGAAGATCCTTGAGAAGAGTCGAGTGCTCGGCGCGGAAGAAGTCCGTCCAGGGTGCGGGGCGCATGGAGAGGGGATCGAGCTTGATGATGGTCCGTTCTCCGCGGGCGTGAGCGACGCGGCCGTCAGCGCTCGAGCAGTGGAAGCCGTAGACGCAGCTGGTATGGCCGATCTTCTCCACCCAGATGTCGATTCGGATCGTCCCTACTCCTTTCACGGGAGATAGGAACTCGATGTGGAGATCGCGAACCACGTGAAACTGATCCGGGTTGTCGGCAACGTTTGCTTCCCACGTTCTCCCTTGCGAGTGATACCAGGCGACGATGGCACGTTCAACATGAACGCCGTAGCGCGAGTTGTGGAGCATGTTCATCGCGTCGAGCTCATCAAAGTGGACGGAACTGATGACGGTGAATTTGGGATTGAGCTCATCGGCAGTGGGCTGTGGCGTCATGGCGATCTCCTTCGATACGGCAGAATAGCACGAACGTTCGTTTGTCTGTAAGATGGAATGTGATTGGAATCTGAGGTGGGTGCAGCTCGACGCAGTTCTCCTGAATGGCTCGGTGCAATTCGCTGATGTTCCTGAGCCGCGCAGCGGCGTTCCCTCTCCCCGGGGGGGAGAGGGAAGCGAGCGAAGCGAAGCAGGGAGAGGGGCGTGAAAGTCTCGCGATTCCGTAGAACCGGCGCGGTCTTCGTATCTCTCACGGCCCCTCTCCCGGTCGCTGACGCGACCACCCTCTCCCCAGCGGGGAGAGGGTTTCGCCCGTTCGGGACCTCGACGAGGGGGTGTGTCTTCACCTCTTATCATTCAATTTGCAGGGAGTTCACAACTGCAGCTCCAGGCCATCGATGTTCCGTGATTGAATTTGGTTTCGAGAGGAGACCTTTATGGACACGAAGCAGATCGGTGAGAAGTTGGTTGAGTTGTGCCGCGTAGGGAAAAACATGGAAGCGATCGATTCGCTCTACAGTAAAGACATCGTCAGTATCGAAGCGATGAGCATGCCGGAGATGCCTCGGGAGATGAGAGGGATCGATCAGATCCGCGAAAAGAACAAGTGGTGGGTCGAGAACAACGAGGTGCACGGCGTATCGGTTGAAGGACCCTTCCCCAATGAGGATCGTTTCATCGTCAAGTACAACCTCGACATCACCGCGAAAGTCGGACCGATGGCGGGCAAACGAATGAAGATGGACGAGGTGGGACTCTACACCGTCAAGGAAGGCAAGGTCGTCCGCGAAGAGTTCTTCTACGAGACGTAAGCGGCGAGCTCGCATTCACAGCTCTCTATCAACAAGTCCCAGCGTGTCATCTAGAAGCGAGAGAACAACGTGGAACGCTGGTGAAGAGGTGATGATACCGGGCGTGGACGCGCGCCCCGTAGGAGCGAAACCCTCTCCCCGGCGGGGAGAGGGTGGTCGCGTAAGCGACCGGGAGGTGCGCCCGAAAGCGCACGCGAGCAGAAGGGTGAAAGTCCTTTCTGGTCAAACGTTCATTGACTGAAGCTGACCGTAACTGCGTCGTGGTAAC
>DATLXH010000074.1:0-11154 GCA_035576005.1 Thermoanaerobaculia bacterium
GAGAGGGGCCGCGAGAGATACGAAGACCTCGCCCTTTTCGAAGGACTGGCGAGACTTTCACGCCCCTCTCCCTGCTTCGCTCCGCTCGCTTCCCTCTCCCCGCCGGGGAGAGGGATTACGCCGCTTCGCGGCTCAACGACGCCAGACAGTGAACCGGTGTCATCAGAAGCGGCGGCACGGCGAAATGTCGCGACCGAGGGGTCAGGTGTTTAGCAGCGTCACGAGATCAGACTGCGTCGGTGCTGTAGCTGCAGCGCCTTGTCAGCCTGCCCGTGGAGTGAGAGCGTCCGGCGTGTTGGGCGGCCTCCTTCGGCGGCGAAACCAAGTTGCAAGGACAATCAAACCCACCACTGCAGTGACCACCACTGTCGCGGCGAGACTGTGCCGGCCCCACATCTGTGCCAGTTGAGTCACATTTCCGTCCGCCGACACTCTACGGACACGCATGTAAGGTCCAATCGCGACATCGCCAAGAATCGCAAGCGGCATCCGCAAGTGCTCGAGAACGTACAGCCCGTCGCGCGCCACCGCGATTCCAGACGGCGCCCAAAGCAAACCAGTGTGCAGAACGGTGCTCACCACGCCGTCGGCCGTGATCTTGAGAATCCGTCGATTGGCGTAGTCGGCGGTGTAGACGTTCCCACCCGCATCCACAGCAATTCCCAGCAGATCTTCATCCCATGTTCGCGCAGTGAGCGGGCCGGCGCCGTGCGTGCTCACAGTTCCATCCGTTCCCACGCGGCGAACGTGGGGTCCGTCCGTCAGATAAATCGCTGAATCCGGTCCCCATGCCATTCCATCGATTCCCATGAACTTTGCCTGCGAAGCAGTTCCGTCGCTATATCCCGCCGTGCTTCCAGCCAGCCTGGTGATCACGCCGGTTGCGCTTCGTGTCATGAGCATCACGTTCCGCGCTTGCGCGTTGTGCGGGCTGGCTGAGTACACACTCCCGACGCCATCCATGAGGAACGATTGCAATCCGAGTGGAAGATTCTCGGTGGGTGGAATGACGTCAGTGAGTTGCCCGTCCGGCGTTAGCCGCCAGACACTTCGAATCGGAAGCGTGAGGTGAGGATTGGTTCCGTACACGTTCCCGTCGGAATCGAGAGCGAGTGCGTGTGAATGTTTGCCGAGCAGGACTTTTTCGACTCTTCCCTGGCTGGAAATTCTCCAGATGATGTTCGCCGGGATGTCGCCAATGTAGACCTGACCCGCCGCATTCACGACGATGCCCCAGCCTTCGTGCGCCTCTGCGCTGGGTGAGGGAAGTACACAGGCGCCAACGAATAGCAGCGAGAAAATTCGAGACAACCTGCCCGGCGAGTGTGAGACCGACACGCCCTGACATCCCGCGCAGATTCGCGCTTTACCTCGACTCGGTTGTCATCGCGCCTGCGACTGACGAGCCTACCGCGCAGATGAACGCGCTGATTCCAAGCGCGGTGCGCATCGCGTGGGCCCGAGTCCAGTTCTTCGTCAGCGACTGCGAAACTTCGCTCGGATAGTCCGCGGGAGGCTGAAGCTCGATCTCCTGATTGATAGGCACCGTGCCCAGCAGCGTTGTCGCGACGACGCCTGCCAGCCCCAGTGCGGAGAGAACGTCCAGGACGCGGCGTGCTCGTTCGCCTCGGGCGCCAACGACGAGTGTCATCGATGTCGCGAGAGCAATGGGGCCGATGGCGTTGAAGTACTTGTCGGCCTCCGAGTTCCGACGTTTCCCTTCATCCGAGCCGGCGCGTTCATTCTCCCATCCGGGTGTAAGAGCAGATTCGCCGAAACCGAGGGACCCGGCCAGGAGACCGGAAGTCGTGAGGTTCACAAATCGGATCGCAGATTCGACGTTCACGTTCATTTGAAGACGCTCCATCATGAAAGTCCAATCACAGCGCTCAATACCAGAAGCAAGAGTACACCGATGGAAATGATCGCAAAAGACATTTCACGAGTGCGGAAGAATTCGATGGTGAGAATGATGACGCGTGCCAGAGGTGTCATCATCAGCAAAAGCACGCCAAAGTGAATCACGGAGAACGAGTCGCCCCTCAACGCGGACGCAACCAACGAGACCGGATTCGACGGCTTCAATAGCCGTGCGGGCTGCGGTTGAACGTAGTGAAGGATGAGACCGACGATCAGCAGGCTGAAGCTGATTACCACTCCGGACCGGAGGGTAAGGCTCGTTGCTCGGATTGTCCGGCTCATCGGATCTCTCCGCTCAGTGCCTTCCAGAACAGCTGAGCCGCGATCACGATCATCAGGACTGCGAAGGCGCGTCTGAGGGCGCTACCTTTGATTTTCCCCGAGATCTGCGCACCGGCTCGGGAACCAATCACCACGCCAACGACCGAGGCCGCGGTGACCAACGGGGATATCTCACCTCGGCCGTAGTAAACGACCGAACTGGCGAGTGCGGTGACGCCGATCATGAAGTTCGAAGTCGCCGCCGCCGCTTTCATTGGAACGGAGCAATACATGGTGAGAACCGGCACTTTGAGTATCCCTCCGCCGACTCCCAGGAGGCCGCTGAGCAAACCTGCCGCACCCGAGACTCCCATCGCGAGCGGAAGGCGACTGATCTCGTAGGAGACCTCGTGTGCTTCGGCATCGTCGAAGTAGCGGGAGCCAAGACGTTTCTGGAAACGCGGTTTCGCGTTCCCCGGCAGCTCTGGAGGGGGCAGCGTGCGGAGTGCCGGTTCCTTGCGCGCCATCGGGATGGCCATCAGAGTCATGGCAGAAGCGAAAAGTATGACCAGCGCGTTCCCCGGCAGCAGCCCGGCGACGAGGCTTCCGAGCATTGCGCCAAGGACAGTCCAGAGCTCGAGTGTCATACCGAGCCGCACGTTCGCGACTCCTCGCTCGACGAACCTGGCTGCCGCAGCGCTGGAAGTCGCGATCACACAGAGGAGCGAGGTCGCCACAGCGTTGTGCATCGGCACCTTCAGAGCGAGTACCAGGACAGGAACCATGAGGATTCCACCGCCGAGTCCAAAAAGCGAGCCGATGAGGCCAGCTGCAATCCCTGAAGCGACGAGAAGGGCCAGCTCAGAGAGCGCCATCAGGGGGCGAGCCCGCGTGTGATCTTTTCAGGAGCTCTGGTGTGGGGAGTGGGAGACTCGCGGTATAGAACCACCGTGCGCAACTGAGGAGCCGGCCGTGCGTACCGTTTGAAGCGGACACTCCCAGCTCGGTTCAAAGGAGAGAGCGTGCTCGTCAATCTCAGCGGTTGACGTCCTCGAGCTCTTTGATTCGCGAGGCGATGTCGCGATAGTTCGAGTTCAGTCCGTAGACCTCCGTGAAGGTCTTCTGCGCTTCGGTCGCGTCTCCAACCTCCATCTGTGCTGAGCCGAGATCGTACAAAAGTCCGACGGTCTCTTCTTCTGTCACGTCAGGTGATTCGAGCCCCTTCCGGTACCACTTGATCGAGAGTTGTGGCATACCCTTTTCGAGAAAGCAGAGGCCTAACATTGAGCAGCACTCGACGATTCGCTTCGGATCCTTCGAGGCAAGCTGGAACTCGCCGATAGCCTCATCAGTGAGTCCCATTTCCTTGTAAGCGATTCCGAGGTTGTAGTGAGTGTCGTAGTCCTCACTATCGAGCTGCTGCTCGACCCCCTTTTTGAATTCCTTGAAGATCTCTTCGAGCGACTGCTCTTCCTCGGAAAGGGAGAGGAGCTCGTCGCCATCCTGGCTTAACTCTTCCTCGAGCTCTGCAGCCAGATCGAAGAAGTCGTCCTCATCCGCGAACAGGCTCTCCTCGCCGCCACCTGGGGCCGGGCTCTCGGGAACGCCCACGACCGGGGCCGCAGCGGGGGGCTCGACCAGATCTTCGAAATCATCAAAAAGGGCGGTGGCGTCTTCTGTCGGAGTCGCTAGAATTTGCGCAGTCGCGAGCTTTTCCTTTTCGGCGACCAGCAGGTCAAGTCTTTCCTGCCGGGAGACAATCTCAGGATCGCTGGGGAAACGCGCCGACAATCGGGAAAGCTTTACTCCCGCGTCCTCGAGGTCGCCTCCCTCGAGGTGGTAATCAATCTCACCCAGTTCCTCAACGGGTGCGGTCACAGGCACTACGAGCGACTCATCTTCGACCAGATCGAGCAGCGCACCGCTGACGAGTGGCTCGCTGCTGTCGTCTGTCAGACCTCCCGGTAGCGCATCTACAGGTTGCTCCATGTCGAACTGCCCTTCCATGGCTGATGATTCAGTGCTGGGAAAGGGCGTCGTGAAATCGGTTGATTCGCTCAACTCGGCGCTCTTTTCGATTGACGGAGTGTCGATCGCGCTCTCGATTGAGTCGGCAGAGAGGGACCCGCTGAAGTCGAGGCCATCGATCTGCTCCGCCTGGACCGGCTCGCTCGCCTCAAGCGCAGCCGCCGGAGGTTCTGAGTCGAGCTCGATCTCTGCAGGCATCTCGAACGCGATGGAGTCGAGAGCGTCCGCCGCTACTGCCGGCTCATCGTCGGGAAGCTGGAGAGTCGGATCCAAGGAAATCGAGTGCGCCGGACCATCGTCGATCGATGGCAGCGCAACAGGCGGAACCTCTTCGGGAACGAAGTCGAGCTCGATGGACGATTCGGTCAGGGAGACCGGAATCTCCTGGTCGGGCGCGTTCAGCGTCAGCTCGCTCTCGTCGCTGATCGCGATCATGGAAGGCTCGACCGTGAATTCCTCGGAGAGGTCCGAAAGCTCTGTGTCAGGCATGTCGTCAAGATCGAGCACGATCTCGTCCTCGTCTGCCAGACTACCCAGCTCGATCTCGTTGAGTTGTTCGACCGCTGGTTCGATTGCTGGTGGCGCTGCCACCGCAACCGGAGCCGGAGCCGGAGCCCGCTTCGGAGCTTCAACCGGGGCAGGCGCTGCCGTTGTCACCGAGGACACTCCACGGCGGAGCATTTCGGCTTGGACCGATTGAATCGTATCGAGGTCGCCATTCTCTTTGAGAAGCCCGAGATAGGCGGCGCCAATGGTCCGTGCCTCGTCGAGCATTCCTTCGTCGAGGAAGACTCGAAGGAGCTTCTCATGCGCCTGAAGATTCCGTGGGGCGCGAGTCAGGATCGTGCGGAGATGCTCGATCGCTTTATCTGCCAGACCATACTTGGCAAATACCTCGGCCTCAGTCAGATGCTCTGTGATCAGATCGAGGTCATCATCTTCGTCCGCGGAGACGACCTCTTCGACAGGACTGAGCTCGATTACCGAATCGTCTAATGCAGCCGTCCTGTCATTTTCGATCGGCGGTGAAAGGTCGAGATCTACCGCTTCGGATGAGTCGAGGTCGATGGAAAAGTCCATCTGTCCTTCGCTATCGTCAATGGTGATCGAGGTGTCGGGTTGCGCTGTGACCTCGCTTTTCCTGGCGCTGGTCGAAGGCGCCTCATCGTGGCCTCCGAGCTGGTTCTGAACGAAAGCCAGCTTCTCCTTGTGCTGTGCGTTCTGCGGCTCACGCTTGATGAGGTCTCTGAGGACGGCGGCAGCCGGCACCAGCTGCTTGCGGCCGATGTGCGCTTCCGCGAGACTGTTCATAGAGGAAAGGATGTTGGTCTCTTCCCTGAGCTTCGTGTAGACGGCGACGAGTTTTTCCAGCGTGGGAATGTGGCCCGCGTCGACCCGGAGGACGCGATTGAGGTTCTCGACTCCGGCCTTTCCCTCACCCTTATTGACCTCCGCCTCCACTACAGGAGTGATGGTCTGCAGCGCCTGGTCTGGCGAATTGAGCCGAAGGTAGACATCCGTTAGAGCTTCGCGGATCGCGGTATCTGAAGGATTCGCCGCAAGACCCTGCTCGAGCGACTGCTTTGCGCCTGCGACGTTCCCCAACCCGAGTTGGGCGCGCCCGAGAAGGGAGAGCAGCCGGGGATTGCCGGGATTGCTCTCGAGCGAAGTCTCGATAAGCTGACTCGCGTTTTTGAAGTCTTTTGCATCGTGAAGCGCATTGAACAGCGACTCGGCGAGATCGAGGTTCGATCCGTCGATCTTGAGCGCCTTACGAAACACCTGGACCGCTTCGTCGAGCATCCCGCGTTTGAGAAGCATCCGGCCAATCCGGTCGTACTCCTTGAGCGCATTGGCGGTCTGGTTGTTCTGCGAATAGAGATCGGCCAGCTTGACGTGGACGTTAATCGAGTTGGGATCGAGCTCGGAGATCTTGCGGTACGTCGCGAGTGCGTTGGCGGGGTCGCCATGCTTGAGGTAGTAATCCGCCAGGACTTGGTACTGGCTCTTGGCCTCCATCGCGAGTCCCTGCTTCGCGTAGAGGTCTGCCAGTTTCGCGTAGATGTCGAGCTTGGAAGGATCGAGCTTGTTGATCTTTTTGAAGATCGCGATCGCTTTGAGGAAGAATCCGTCCCGCGAGTAGTGGTCGGCAATCTTGACGAAAACTTTGACCGCTTCATCGGTGCGGCTGATCCGCACCCAGAGATCGCCGATCCGATTCAGGGTATTGACGTCATTGGGGTTGTCATCGAGAAGCCGTTCGTACTCTTTGATCGCCGGCTCGATCTTCCCCTTCGCGACCAGCTTTTCTGCGCTGGCAATGACCTTATCTCGCTGGACCGCCATTCCCTTGTTTTCGAGCGAACAGAAGTAAAGGCTCGGTTACCCCTTCGAATGATTTTCGGTGAATTGGAGTCGGACCGTGCTTGCGCAGAGCTTTCCAGTGCTCTTCGGTGCCGTACCCTCGGTTGTTGATGAAATCGTACAGCGGGTATCGTGCATGATACGACTCCATCAGGAGATCACGATAGACTTTTGCCACGATGGAAGCGGCAGCGATCGAGACGCTTCGCCTGTCGCCGTGAATCAAGGGCAGCTGCGGCAGCTCGAGCTTCTCCACCACGACAGCGTCAAGAAGTAGAACGTCGGGACGACAGGGGAGATTCTCGACGGCCTCACGCATCGCCAGCTTACTGGCCTGCAGGATATTGATACGGTCGATGGTCTCGGGCTCGATCACTCCGATCGCAACGCCGCGGGCGTTTCGGAGGATCAACTCACAAAGAGACTTGCGGTCTGTGTGAGAGACGACCTTGGAGTCGTTGACTCCGAATAGATTCGACTGGTCGAGAACGACAGCAGCGGCCACAACCGGTCCGGCCAGGCAGCCGCGGCCGACCTCGTCGGTGCCTGCAATCAGCCTGAAACCGAACTCGCCGAGCCGTCGCTCAACCTCCGACATCTCGGCAATGCGGGCCAGCTCGGCGAAAAAGCGCTCGAGGTAGAAGGAGCCTGCAGCGCGGTCCGACGAGGACCGCGCGCGGGCCGGTTGTGCGGGTTTAGCCCTTCCGCTTCTCTTCGATGCGTGCGGCTTTCCCGCGGAGATCGCGAAGGTAGTAGAGCTTTGCGCGACGAACTCTGCCATGGCGTTCAACCTCGATGCGATCGATCGTAGGTGAGTAAAGCGGGAACATTCGTTCGACTCCCACTCCGCCCGAGATCTTTCTGACCGTGAACATCTCGCGGGTGCCACCGCCCTTGCGGGAGATGACCAGCCCCTGAAATACCTGGATTCGTTCTTTGTCGCCTTCCCGGACCTTTACGTGCACTTTCACCGTATCGCCCGGTGAAAAAGGAGGCATTTCCTTTCGGATCTCTTTTGATTCTACAAGCTTCATGATGTCTGGCATGGCGCAACCTTTCTTGTAACTGGTCAAATGGCAAGCTGCGTAGGATCGCTCATTTCGCGACTTTCGGCAACTGTCAGGAGAATTGTCTGGACTACCGGCCTTCCTGATCTCGAAGGATTTCCTCGAGGATTGCACGTGCTTCCTGGTCGAGCACGGCGCTTGACAGTAGGTCGGGGCGTTTACTGGCGGTGGCTCGGAGCGACTGCTCCTTCCTCCACTTTCGGATCTTCTCGGCATGACCGGACAAAAGCACGTCCGGCACCCGCATGCCTCGGAGCTCGGCGGGCCGCGTGTAGTGCGGATAGTCGAGTAAGCCGTTATAAAACGAGTCGGCCTCCACAGAATTCCGATCGCCTACGACTCCTTCCACCATTCTGCTGACCGCATCGACCAGAGTCATAGCGGGGAGCTCACCTCCCGATACGACGAAGTCGCCGACCGAGACTTCCAGATCGACGATCGACTCCCGGATCCTCTCGTCGAATCCTTCGTATCGTCCGCAAAGCAGGACCAGCCATCCCGCGCCATACAACCCGACGACGCCTTTCTGATCGAGCAGCTTTCCCTGCGGCGACATCATGATGATC
Organism: Thermoanaerobaculia bacterium; assembly: GCA_035576005.1. Taxonomy (GTDB): domain Bacteria; phylum Acidobacteriota; class Thermoanaerobaculia; order Gp7-AA8; family Gp7-AA8; genus DATLXH01. The sequence goes on from DATLXH010000074.1 coordinate 8,207, forward strand.
TTCGGAGTGAGGCCTGCCTCATGCGGCCGCGCTGACGTGCGAATCGCCTCCACGCAGCGGATCACCGGCTCGGCGAGCATCACCATGCCCGCGCCCCCGCCGTAAGCTTCATCGTCCGTCGAGCGATGCTTGTCGGTCGCAAAGTCCCGGAGGTCCCAGATCTTCAGCTCGATCCTTCCGTCCTTGATGCCGCGTGCGACAACACCCTCGCTGAGAAGGGATTCGAACATCCGGGGAAAGATCGTGACGATGTCGAATCGGAGGGTGGGTGCGGCCGGAGATTCCTCTCGGCTTTCCAGCGATTCCTGGCGGACATTGGAATGTCCGGACACAGGGGGTGCAGACTCTATTTTCGTGAGCTCGCGCAAACCTTGCGGTAACTCGACCTTCATCAGCTTATTCGGAACGTCGACGACCGTGCAGATTGAGCCGGCGAACGGGATGTCGAAGCTCTCTCCATTCTCCTCGCGGATCGTCAGCAGCAGCCCCCCACCACCTTCGAAAATTTCGGTGGTTGTCCCGATGAGCGTCCCGTCAGCATCTTCGACCCGCATGCCGACGAGGTCGTGAATGAAATATTCATCCTCTTCGAGTGCGCGCGCCTGACCCTCGGGGACTTCAACCGTCCAGTTACGAAACTCGCCCCCCATCTCGGGTGAGTCGATCGCGTCGAACTTGATCAGCGCACGGCCGCCGTGCTCTCGCACCGACTCGATGCCGACTTCGCGACGCTCATCCCCGTCCGGTGAGACGAGTACGACGTCGGTGAGCTCGAGAAGGCGCTCGAAGGGGTCAGTCCAGACCTCGACACTCACTTCGCCCTTCACGCCGTGCGGTTTACGGATGACGCCGACGGCAATAAGCGGCGGCGGAGCTGGGCCGGAGTCCGATTGCGAGCTCACGGTGCGAGACTCGTGATCAATCGACGATGTCGAGCTGATAGCGCTTGCGGCCGTGCGCGCCGGCGTTCGACATGATGGTGCGAAGGGCTTTGGCGGTGCGGCCCTGGCGCCCGATCACTTTCCCCAGGTCGCCTTGAGCGACCCGCATCTCGAGGATCGTGGTGCGATCACGCTCATACTCCCGAAGCTCAACCGCGTCGGGGGAGTCGACGAGAGACTTCGCGAGGAATTCGACGAGCGCTCGCAAGATCAGACTTTCTTGAGGAGCGACTTCACGGTCGGCGAGAGCTGAGCTCCCTTGGACTGCCAGTAAGCGACACGATCTTTATCGATCTTGATGTCGTTCGGCTCTTTAGTCGGATTGTAGTGACCGATCTGCTCTACGGTGGAGGCGGTCGGAGTCCTGAGCGAGTCGGATACTACGATGCGGTAAAAAGGCGAATGGGTGGCTCCACCCCGTCGCAGGCGAATCTTCAACATCTTTAAGCTCCTAAGTCACTGTGTTATGAAGCGGAAGAGTTTACCAGAGTGTTCGATGGGTAGTCCCGAGCGGACGGCAGCAGGAACTCAAGCATGTTGAATTGTGTCTACTGACCACCAAACTCGCCGTCAACCACGCGATCACTGAAACAATTCCGGCGGGAGGCCCTTACCGAACTTCCCGAATTTGCGCGGGCCGAAGCCTTTGGAGAACGACTTCATCATCTTTTTCATCATCAGGTATTGCTTTAGAAGTCGATTGATCTCCTGAACGCTCGTGCCCGACCCTTTGGCGATCCGCTTCTTTCTCGATCCATTGAGGATCTGTGGGTACTCGCGCTCTTTCTTCGTCATGGAGTTCAGGATTGCTTCCATCCGTCCCACTGCACCTTCGTCGACGTCCTCGTCCTTGATCTTATTCATCGCCCCCATGTTCGGAAGCATCTTCACGATCTGAGACATCGGGCCCATCTTTTTGACCTGCTGGAGTTGCGAGCGGAGGTCCTCGAGGGTGAACTTGTCTTTCGAGACGCGATCGGCAAGCTTCTGCGCTTCTTTCTGATCGATCTCGGCTTCGACCTTCTCGATCAGACCGAGCACGTCACCCATCCCCAGGATTCGCTGCGCCATCCGGTCGGGGTGGAAAACATCGAGGTCCGCGTATTTTTCGCCGACACCGACGAGCTTGATGGGACGATTCACGACGGATCGGATTGAGAGAGCGGCTCCTCCGCGTGCATCACCATCGAGTTTGGTCAGTACGATGCCGGTGACGCCGAGGCGATCGTCGAATTCTTTGGCCGACTTGACCGCGTCCTGTCCCGTCATCGCGTCGGCCACGAAGAGCACTTCGGAGGGGCGGACCTCGTCGCGGATTGTCTGCAGTTCGCGCATGAGCTCGTCATCGATGTGGAGCCTTCCGGCCGTATCGAGGATGACGACGTCGCTCAGGGTCGTGCGCGCTTCCTTGAGGGCGTTTCTCGCGATGGTTAGAGGATCACGCTCGGTCCCGATCTCGAAGAAGGGGACTTTGACGTCGCCTGCGACGACGCGCAACTGGTCGATGGCAGCCGGACGATAGACGTCGGCAGGAACCAGGAGTGGGCGTTTGCCTCGATTCTTGAGGTGCAGCGCCAGCTTGCCGGAGGTCGTCGTTTTTCCCGACCCTTGCAGTCCGACCATCATCACCACGGCGGGAGTGCCAACGAGAGCAAGACCGATCTGCGTTTCACCGAGGAGATTTTGAAGCTCGTCGCGAACAATCTTGGTGACCTGCTGAGCTGGCGAGAAGGCGTTGAGGACTTCGGCTCCGGAGGCCTTCTCTTTCACCTTGTTCGTGAATTCCTTCACGACCTTGAAGTGAACGTCGGCCTCGAGCAGAGCAACGCGGATCTCTTTGAGAGCGTTGTCGAGGTGCCACTCGTTAAGAGTTGCTTCGCCGCGGAGGGTCTTGAAGACCCGATCCATCTTTTCCTGAAGGGTATCGAACATGGTTTGCGCCTGAAAAGTCGGTGACGGCAAGGAAAATTCTAGCTCAGAATCTCCCCCTCTCCCCGCGGGAGAGGG
>DATLXH010000075.1:0-40313 GCA_035576005.1 Thermoanaerobaculia bacterium
CTGTCATCGTGGACCACTTCAACTGCGGCGCAGTTGGTTCAAACACTCGAGACTCGAGGGTCTGAGCGGCCTTCCCCATGGAAACTTCGGACAAATCCTATGAGGTTCCTTCTTCCCAACTGAGGATTTACCGTTGGAATGCCCGCCACAAGGGAGAGAGCCTCGAGGGGTTCTACAATGTCAGGGAATGATCGTCATCAAGTTCGGTGGAACGTCGGTCGGGAATGCCGAGCGTATCGCGACTGCAATCGACATCGTGGCGTCCGCACGAGAACGCCGACCGATCGTCGTCGTCTCCGCCCTTTCGGGAGTTACAAATGATCTCGTTGCCGCCACGGAAAGGGCTTCGAGCGGTGCCTCCGACGAGGCCCTGACCATTCTCGACCGCGTGCGCGTGCGGCACGAAGAGGTCGGCCTGCAACTCGTCAAACAGAAGTCGGACTATTACGACTCCTTCCTCGCGCAGCTTCACAAGGAGACCGACCAGATCGGAGCGATCCTCCGAGGCATCGCGCTGGTGGGTGATGTTAGTCCTCGGGCCCGCGACAAAATTGTCGCGATCGGAGAAAAACTCTCGTCGGTGCTCTTTGCGTACTCAGTACGTCTGAAAACGCTGCCCGGGGTACACGTCGATTCAGAGGAAGTCATCGTCACCAACGACCAGTTCGGTGGCGCAACCCCCGACATGGCACGAACCACAGCTGCGGCCGCTAAGGTGCTCTTACCCGAGATCGAGCGCGGCCACATTCCGGTTCTCGGCGGATTTATCGGTCGCTCGACGAGTGGAGCCACCACAACCCTGGGACGTGGCGGCTCGGACTACAGCGCCGCGATTCTGGGAGCCGGGGTGCAGGCCGAAGAGATTCAGATCTGGACCGACGTCGATGGCATGATGACTTGCGATCCGCGTCTGATTCCTTCAGCGAAGGTGATCGATCGGATCTCGTACGTCGAGGCAGCGGAGCTCGCATATTTCGGCGCCAAAGTTCTGCACCCCAAGACCATCGCCCCCGCAGTCGATCGCGAAATTCCGATCCGTGTGCTGAACACGCACAATCGAACCAGCGAGGGAACACTCATCACCCGCAACGGTGAGTCGGGCAGGGTGGGACCGCGAGCCGTGGCTTTGAAGCGAGGAATTACCATCGTTCACATCACCTCGGATCAGATGCTTGGTGCACATGGTTTCCTCGCGCGCATCTTCGAGGTCTTCGATGATCTCGCGATTGAGGTCGACCTCGTCACAACATCGGAGGTCTCTGTATCCGTGACCGTCGAGCATCACGAACAAGTGTCGGAGCTCGCCGCCAGGCTCGCTCCTTTCGCTCGCACGGAGGTCCTCGAAGGCCAGGCCATCATTGCAATCGTCGGGCGCGGCCTCGTGGCGGACTCCACACTGCTGGCGCGCGTGTTTTCGCAATCCCTTCCGATCACAATGCTTTCCATGGGAACTTCCGGCTTGAACCTGAGTCTCGTGCTATCGGAGACCGACATCGAACAGTCCATACGCGCGATTCACCACTCGATCTTTGAACAGGATGCGGGGACACCGACGTGAAAATTGCGCTCAACGGATATGGGCAGATGGGTCAGGCTATCGAGCGGCTGGCTCCCGAGCGAGGGCATCAGATCGTTGCGATCAGCACCTCGCGTGACCGGAGCACCCCCATCCCTTCGGGGACCGATGTTCTCATCGATTTCTCGCATGCGTCGGCGATCGACGAGGTGATCGACCTCGCCACCAACTCAGGTGTCAACCTCGTAATCGGAACGACGGGATGGGGAGACAGGATCGCGGAGCTTCGCGCTCGCAGCATCGCAGCGGGAATCGGAGTCGTCTACGCCGCGAACTTTTCTCCGGGAGCGCTCGTGATGTTCGCACTCGCTCGGGAAGCCGCAAGCCTCTTGGCCAGGTTTCCTGGATATCACGCGGGAATCGAAGAACGTCATCACATGAAGAAGAAGGATTCGCCGAGTGGAACGGCGATCAGGATCGCCGATGAGGTGGCCGCTGGACCTGAGGGAAAGCGACCTCCGATTTCTTCGTCACGAGTGGGAAGCGAGGTAGGGTTTCACTGCCTCTTCTTTGACTCGCCAGACGATCTGGTCGAAATCTCGCATCGAGCACGCAATCGGGACGGTTTTGCGCGCGGCGCTCTGATCGCGGCTGAAACGGTGAAAGGCAAAAAGGGATTCTTTGCTTTCGATGAGCTGATGGCGCTCGATCAGGTTGCGCCGCGAGGGGACAATGAATAAAGAGCGCCAGAAGAGCAAAGGCTCGAAGCCGCCGAATGGCTCGGAGTTGTTCCGTGGACTCGGGGTCGCGCTCATCACTCCATTTCGGCGCGACGAGGCGCTCGACGAACGAGCATTTCGAAAGTTCCTCGAATGGCAGATTGCTGAAGGGACCGATTTTCTGGTCCCCTGCGGAACAACAGGGGAGAATCCGGCCCTCACCGCCGACGAGCATTTGCGGGTCATCGAGCTGGCCGTCGAGGTGTCCGCCGGAAGAGTTCCAGTCCTCGCGGGCGCTGGAAGTAACTCGACACCGAAAGCGGTGGAGCTGGCCCGCTCATCGGTCGAGCTTGGAGCGGACGGGATCCTCACGATCACGCCCTACTACAACAAGCCGACACCGGATGGACTCCTGCGACATTTTGGCGCTCAGGCGAACGCTCTGGAGAAGCTCAAGAGCGGTTTCCCCATGATCGCTTACAACGTTCCGGGGCGAACAGGCGTCAATATGAGCGCGGCCACGACGATCCGACTCGCGCGGAAGATCCCGAATCTCGTCGGGGTCAAGGAAGCCTCGGCGAACATGGAGCAGATTCTCCAGATTCTTCGGGACAAAGATCCCGAATTTCTTGTGCTGAGCGGTGACGATGCCTGGACGTTGCCGCTCGTGGCGGCGGGCGCGGGTGGGGTAATCTCGGTCGCGGGCAACGAGGTCCCACGTTTGATGAAGGAGCTCGTGTCATCCGCGCTTGCCGGAGATCTGGCGAGCGCTCGCGTGGTGCACAACCGTCTGCTGGCGCTCATGACCGGCAATTTCATGGAGTCGAATCCGATCCCGGTGAAGGCGGCGCTCAAAATGATGGGAGTGCTCAAAAGCGATACAGTGCGATCTCCGCTTGCAGCCATGAGCGGCGAGAACCTCGAGGCCATGCGAGCGATCCTTCGCGAGGCGCGACTCACCTGACTCTCAACAACGTAAGCAGTCGTTTTTCAGGAGTAGACGATGGACACGGTCATCAAAGAAAGAGTCGCATCCCTCGACACAGTCAAGGATCGCGGGGAGGCCTTGAAAACGATTGGTGTCTTCCTCTCTGCGTTGGAAAAGGGCTCGGTACGGGCCGCGAGTCGAGACGAAAACGGGGTCTGGAAAGCGGAGGAATGGGTTAAAAAAGCGATTCTTCACGCCTTCAAGCTGGGGACCCTGACGGACTTTGCTTCCGGCGCGCTCTCGTTCATTGACAAAGATACGGTGCCGCCGCGCAGATTCCGGAAAGAGGAGGGAGTAAGGATTGTCCCCGGAGGCTCTTCGATCCGTCGAGGGGCGTACATCGGCAAGGGCGTGGTGATGATGCCGCCGGCATACGTGAATATCGGGGCCTGGGTCGATGACGAAACGATGATTGACTCGCATGCGCTGGTGGGATCGTGCGCTCAGATAGGAAAGCGTGTGCATTTGAGCGCGGCGGCTCAGATCGGCGGCGTGCTCGAGCCGATCGGAACGTTGCCGGTGATCATCGAAGATGACGTGGTAGTCGGAGGGAATGCCGGCATTTACGAAGGGACCATTGTCCGATCGCGCGCCGTGATCGGGGCGGGAGTCGTCATCACAGGATCGACCCCGGTTTACGATGCGGTGAGAGGACAGATCTACCGGCGCGAAGCGGGCAAACCGCTCGAGATTCCTTTCGGCGCTGTCGTCATCCCGGGCTCGCGGCCGCTGAAAGGAAAGTTCGGCGAGAAGCACTCACTGCAGATTGCAACTCCCGTCATCGTCAAATATCGCGACGAGAAGACCGACAGCGCAACGGCATTGGAAGAAGCGCTTCGATGAGATAGGACGTAGAACGCCGAATGCAGAATGCAGGGTGAACATGCGTTCTGACGTTCTACGTTCTCCATTCAGCAGCGTTTCCTAAATCATGCCCATCACTCCCTCCTCACGCGCAGCAGCGATCGAGATCTCTCTCATCAGGCAGATCAATGCGCTGGCCACGCCGCTGACCGTGAACCTCGGGATTGGCGAGCCCAATGTCGAGCCTGACAGGGAGTTTCGCGAGATGGCCTCCTCTGTTGCGATGAGCGGGTCGTGGCACTACACGGCCAACGCCGGCGATCTCACACTGCGCAGGAGCATTGCTGATTCGTTGTTGCAATCGATCGACCCCCACAGCGAGATCTGCGTCACTGCGGGGACCGAAGAGGCGCTGTTTGCAATCATGCAGGCCTTCGCAGGGCCCGGCGACGAGATCCTCATTCCTGATCCCGGATTCGTTTCGTACCGCACGGTCGCAGAGATGGCCGGGGCGACCGTTAAGACATACAAGCTGGATCCCGAACGGTGGACGATGAGCCTGGATGCAGTGGCGAGTCAGGTGACATCCGCAACGAAACTCGTCGTTGTCAACTCGCCATCGAACCCGCTCGGCAGTGTCATCGACACTTCCACCCTCCATCAACTGGCGGCTCTCGCGTCGGAACGGGAGTTTCTCATCGTGAGCGATGAGGTCTACTCCGAGCTCTACTATGACGAGCGGCCGCCCTCTATGCTCGGCCGCGGGCCGAATGTTATCGTTGTCAATGGCCTGTCCAAGAGCCATTCGATGACAGGTCTCCGTCTCGGCTGGGTCGTCGCCGCCGAACCTCTAATGAAACCCATTGTGAAAGCGCATCAGTACATCGCGACATGCGCATCGGCGTTCTCGCAATCGCTGGCCATTGAGGTTTTCCGGAACGGTGACTGGAACGAGCGATGGCTTTCGGGCGCGCGAACGCAACTCCTGCGGCAGCGTGATGTCGCTCTCTCAGCGATCGAGCAGAATCTCGAGGTCGCTCTTCCCCCTCCAGCGGGAGCTTTCTATGCGTTTGCACCAGTTCCGTCGTGCGACACGCTGACCCTGGCCAGAGCGCTTGCTACGGAGGCTGGAGTCCTGACGATTCCGGGAGTTGCCTTCGGAACGATGGGCGAGGGCTTTCTCCGAATTTCCTACGCGTCGGAGCCTGCTGTTCTGGTTGATGGAATCGAGAGGATCGGGCGGTATCTCACCGATCACGGTCGATGACGATGGTGCGTAACGAATCTGGCTCGGTGGTCCCGTCGAGACGAGGGGTCTGGGTGGGGAGGGAGACAGCGCGTGGATTTCTCGAGTCCTGACCGGCATGATCGACGGAAGCGCTGCCGGATGAAGCAATTGACGTTTTTATGCGCGCCCCCCAAACGCTGAGGATAACCGTAACCGCATTCTTTCCATGAGATTGGACCGCTTAGCGGCACCGCTCATGCACAGAACCAATCTGATGTCGAAAGTACCTGACTCCCCTGAGCCCCGAAAACCCTTTCAGGTCCTGGTTGTAGATGATGATCCAAGCATTCGCCGGATGATCATCGCTTCGCTTCGCCGCGACGGATACGAGTTTCGCGAGGCGCAGAACGGGCAGGAGGCGCTCGACTCCATGAAGGCCTCTCGTCCGGACGCTGTCGTTCTGGATCTCATGATGCCCCTGGTATCGGGATGGGATGTACTTCGGGAACGGGAGAAAGACGAGAACCTCAAAAAGATCCCGGTGATCGTCGTGAGCGCGAACCGCGGCCCCGAGATCGCAGAGGCGGTGAATAAAGGGATCTGTGCTTTTCTGCCGAAGCCCTTTGATATCGGCGCCCTGAACTCGATCGTCAGGAACTGTCTCCACCCTTCCGAAGAGATCACTGATCCTGCTTCAGCGCCATAGCTTCCGGGCTGCCGGCTTGCCGCGAACCGGTTCAGCTACTTTGCGTCGTGGCATCCTCGACGGCTTGTGCGTCGAGTACGGCAATGGCGGCCATGTTAACGATGTCAGGAACATCAACGCCGCGCTGCAGCACATGTACAGGCTTGCTCAGTCCCTGCAGGATCGGTCCGATGACTTCAGCACCGCCCAGGCGCCACAGGAGCTTGTAGGCAATATTCGCTGAGGCAAGGTCAGGAAAGACGAGAACATTTGCGTCGCCCTGGATGGCATTCCATGGATAGTCGCCGCCGGCGATTTCAGGCACCACCGCTGTATCCGCCTGCATCTCTCCCTCGACGATGAGATCCGGGTGTGCGTCCTTGACGAGGCCCACGGCTCGCCTGACCTTCTCCTGCAGCGGATGGGGAGTCGACCCGAAGTTCGAGAAGGAGAGCATCGCCACCTTAGGTTCGAGATTGAATCGTCTTGCGGTCTCGGCCGAGAGCACCGCAATTTCGGCAAGATCTTCAGCGGATGGTTCGATATTCACCGTCGTGTCTGCCAGGACCAGCATCCTGTTCTTGAACATGACGACGTAGGCGCCGGACACACGCCGGACTCCGGGACGCGTTTTGAGGATCTGGAGGGCGGGCTTGACCGTGGCCGGATAGTAGGAGCCTAGCCCTGAGATGACGCCGTCGGCGTCGCCCTGATCGATCATCATCATTGCGTAGTAATTGTGATTACCCAGAAAGCGATGGGCATCCAGAACTGTCACGCCATTCCGGCGCCGGGCCTGATGAAACGCAGTCGCATACTGCTCGAACTTCCCTGATCGTTCCGGATCGAGGATCGTCAACTCTCTGGCATCGATTCCCGCCGCTTTGACCCGCGTCATGATCGTTTCCGGATCGCCCAGAAGAATCGGATGCGCGATCTTTTCCTGGATCAATATTCGCGCCGCGCGGACGATTTTTTCATGCTCTCCCTCGGGGAACACGATTCGTTTGGGATTCTTTTTGGCTCGATCGAAGATCGTATGCATCAGGCCGCGCGAGCGGCCGAGCAGTTGCTCGAGTCGGCGGCGGTAGGCGTCGTAGTCGGTGATCGGTTGTTGAGCCACGCCCGTCTCTGCGGCAGCCCGAGCGACGGCAACAGGCACCCAGAGCAGCACGCGATAATCGAACGGCTTGGGGATCAGGTAGTCGGGACCGAAACTGAATCGCTCCTCTGAGTAGGCCCGAAGGACCGAGTCAGGCACATCTTCCTTCGCGAGGTCAGCAAGTGCTTTGGACGCAGCAAGCTTCATCTCGTCGTTGATTGCCGTGGCACGGCAGTCGAGTGCTCCGCGAAAGATGAAGGGAAACCCCAGAACGTTGTTGACCTGATTGGGAAAGTCTGACCTTCCCGTAGCCATGATCACATCTTCGCGGGCCGCTTTCGCGTCGTCGTAGGTGATCTCCGGATCGGGATTGGCGAGCGCGAACACAATCGGCCTCGGGGCCATCGATCGAACCATTTCCTGCGTCACGATTCCGCCGACCGACAGACCGATGAACACGTCGGCTCCCGCAATCGCATCCGCGAGAGTTCGCGCATCGGTCGGCGGGGCAAACTCCTGTTTGTATGGGGTCATCTCGACGGTGCGACCTTTGTAGATCACTCCTTTGCTGTCTACGAGCATGACGTTCTCGCGACGGAGCCCGAGCTTCATATAAAGACGCAGGCACCCCATCGCTGCAGCACCGGCTCCCGAGAAAACGAGGCGGATGTCGCCGATGTCCTTGCCGGCGACCTCGAGTGCGTTGATCAAGGCAGCGGCCGAGATGATGGCCGTTCCATGCTGATCATCATGGAAGACCGGGATGTTCATTTCCTTTTTGAGCCGTTCCTCGATCTCGAAGCACTCCGGCGACGCGATGTCCTCGAGATTGATTCCGCCGAACGTCGGCTCTAGTAGCTTGACGAGCTGAATGAACTGTTCCGTGTCGCGGGTGTCGACCTCGAGATCGAACACGTCGAGATCGGCAAAGCGCTTGAAGAGCACGGCTTTGCCTTCCATGACCGGCTTGCCCGCGGCAGCGCCGATCGCGCCGAGGCCGAGCACGGCCGTGCCATTGCTGATGACGGCTACCAGGTTGCTCTTGTTCGTATATTTGTAAACAAGAGAGGGATCGCGAGCGATCTCGAGACAGGGGGCAGCGACTCCGGGTGTGTAGGCGAGCGCGAGATCCCGCTGCGTCGCGGTCGGCTTGGTCGGAACGACCTCTGTCTTTCCTGGCCGGCCGCTCGAGTGGTAGTCGAGTGCGTCGTCTTTCGGAGTATTTGCCATCGAGGAGTCTACTGAGTGGGGGATGAGTCGCTCAGAAGAGGCGGGAGTCTACCACGCAGGTTTTACTGACCGCGTCGTGCGTCTGGAGTGCGGGCGAAGCTTTGGAGTGCGGCAGCCGCAGCTGCCGCTTTCGTTTCGAGCTCGTAGGATGAAACATGTCAGCTCGCGACCTAGTCGCGATGCGGCTTAGAGTGCGGCAGCTACGGCTGCCGTACTCCAAAGCTTCGCGACCAGTCGAGGACCTGCTCTTCGTGAAACGCTACGCGCGCTTCGCTCGCTCCGGTGCTGGCTTCCGCGGGAGAGCATCACTTCGATTCGCTTCAACCCTGCGTGGGGTCGTCCCGCCGCGACGGCTCGACATGAACTTATCCCATGCGACGGCAACGGCGGGGACGATCATCAGCGTCGAGTAGGTTCCCGACAAGACTCCCACAAGCAGGACCAGCGAAAATTCGTGGATGACTTTCCCGCCGAAAACAACGAGTGAGATCAGCACGAGGATCACCGAGCCGCTCGTCAGGATGGTTCGCGAGAGCGTCTGGTTCATCGCGTTGTTGAGCTGGTCGCCGAACGCAACCTTGCCCTTCAACTTTCTGGCGTTCTCCCGGACGCGGTCGTAAGTGACGACCGTGTCATTGACCGAGTAACCGACGATGAGCAGGAGCGCGGCAACGATGTTCAGGGAGAACTCACCGCGGATAAGCACGAGAAACGCGAGCGCGATCAGGACGTCGTGAACGATGCAGATCATCGCCGCCACACCGAACCCGAGGTCGAAGCGGAAGGTAATGTAGATCCCCATGGCGATGGTTGAGAGGATGACGGCCCAGATCGCTTTCTGCTGCAGCTCCTTTCCTACCTGCGGTCCAACGGACTCCTGGTTGAGGACGTTGAACTTGCCGAGGAACGCTTTCTCGGAAATGACTTTTCCTGAAGCAGACGACACTCCCGGAGCCGATGTCACCTGAGACATATTGCTGTAGAGCCCAAGCTCAGAACGCTTGGAGACAACCGACTGCGCGACGTTGTAGTAGTAATCGTGTGCCGCCGGTCCTGTTCCCTTTCGATCGGGATCTGCGTTTTTCAGAATCTCCGCAAGGGTGTCGCGTCCCTGATAGTTCAGGTCATGCTTTGTGGCCGATTCCGGGTTCAACGTGGTGTTGAGACGCTCGACGAGCTGCCCTGCATAGTCGCCTTCACTTCCCTGCTTCGGCAGACGAATCAGGACCGCGTTCTCTTCCGCTTTTCCATATCGCTGAACGGTGGCGTTTGCAATCTGGGAGCGGAGAAGGTCGAAGGGAACCTGCTCACGGAACTTGAGTATGACGTTCGCTCCGCCCGAGAAGTCGATTCCCATGTTCAGCCCGCGGGTCAGATACATTCCGAGACCGAGCAGCATGATGAGCGCCGAGAAAGCGACGGCGTGCAAGCGCCATTTGACGAAGTCGTAATTGGGATTGACGAATATCTGCATGGTTTCTCCTCGTCCTTAGATGCTGATCTGCTGGGGACGATCAACCGGTTTGTAAGTGATGTCGAAGATGACTCGCGACACGAAGAACGCCGTGAATACGGAAGCCGCAAGGCCGATCAGAAGCGTGACAGCGAAGCCTTTGATCGGACCCGTTCCAAACTGGAAGAGAAACAACGCCGAGATGATCGTTGTCAGATGGGTGTCGATGATAGTCCCGAACGCTCGGGAGAATCCGTTGTCGATAGCTGCCCGGACTGTCTTGCCTTCGCGCAGCTCCTCGCGGATGCGCTCGAAGACCAGAACGTTGCTGTCGATTGCCATACCGAGGGTCAGGATGATGCCTGCAATCCCGGGAAGGGTGAGAGTCGCGCGGAAATACGCCATCATCCCGAGCAGGATGATGAGGTTGAGGAATAGCGCAATGACGGCGTTGATCCCGGCCCCGCGGTAATAGACGATGACCGTAAGAATCAGTAGGGCGAATCCGATGAGTGCCGCTGTGACGCCTGCGCGGATCGAGTCACTGCCGAGCGAAGGTCCGACAGTGCGTTCCTCGAGAGTCGTCATCGAGGCCGGCAGCGCGCCGCTTCGCAGGATCAGTGCGAGATCGCTTGATTCCTGCTGCGTGAAGCGCCCTTCGATGATCCCCTGGTCCTCGATCTGGCTGTTGATGTTCGGTGCCGACTTGACCTTGTTATCGAGAACGATCGCCAGACCGCGATTGATGTTTGCCCCGGTGAGAGCTGCGAACTTGCGACCGCCGTCGGGCGTGAGTGAGAAGCTGATGATTGGCTCACCCAGACGTCCTTTATCGACACGCGCGGTCTTGAGGTCACGTCCGGTAACCGGAACGGACTTTCTCACCGCGTAAAACATCTTTCCGGAAACTCTCCCAAAGGCGTCCTGGCTATCTCCGGGAAGGATGTCGACATCGTTTCGCATTGGGGCGGGAAGAGACTGCAGGAGAGCCTCAGCGTCCGGTCCGGTTGCCGGCTGCCCGGGTGCGATCTCTTCCACTATCCTGAACTGGAGCTGGGCCGTCGTCTTGATGATCTCCTTCACGCGCGCAGGGTCATCCACGCCCGGAAGCTGAATGACGATGTTCTTACCTCGAACTCCCCCCTGGCGGGCGATGACCGGTTCGGTGACGCCAAGGGCGTCCACGCGATTCCGGATCGTCTCCATGGCCTGGTTGACTGTGTCGTCCTCGAGTTGCGACCGGCCACTTTCCTTGATGGCGAACTGCACGCCCTCGGGTTGCTGCGTCACATCGAATTGACCCAGCCAGTCGCGACCGATTTTTTCGTAGTCGGCCATCGACGCGCCGCCCTGGGGGACTGCAATGAAGGAGTTCTCACTGACTCGTCTGACAACCGGGGCGGGTAGCGATTGCTTGGTTACCTGTGCCTTGAAGAACTCCATCGCCTGATCGACTTCAGCGCGGACCGCGTCTCCTGTGTTGACCTGCATCACGAGATGCGTGCCGCCCTTGAGATCGAGTCCGAGAGGGATGCGCTCTTCATTCTTCCGTTGCGGGATCAGAGGCGCGATGAACAGCACCATGAGCCCGATGATGAGAGCGACTTTCCACCAGATGTTTCTGTTCAAAATTCCTCCGAGGCTACCTGCTGCGTGAGTCGTTGAATATCGAGACAAGTCCCCCGGCTACGTAGAGGCCGGGAAGCTTCGTTCCATGAGCAAAACCGTGATCCGGGGAGCTCCGACGGATGGAGAACCTCAGACCGGGGGCGGATTACTCCGCGCTGTCGCCTCCGCTCAGGCTCGCAACCGCGGAGCGGAGCAGTTTGATCTTCACGTTCTCAGCGATTTTCAGCTGAACGATCTCACCCTCCACGCCCTGAATCGTGCCGTGAATTCCGCCCGTGGTAATGACGCGGTCACCCTTTTTGAGGGCATCCAACATCGTTTGTGTCTTGCCTCGCTGCTTGTTCGCAGGTGCAATGACAAGAAAGTAAAAAATTGCGCCGATCGCCAGGATCGGCAGAGCCTGGGCAATGATGCCTGCAGCGTTGGCGCTTTGAATCCATGCGAAGGGGAACATCATCGATGACATTTTCCTGGAGTGACGGCGATGGCGGTGGACGGTAGGGACTAGTGGAGTGTATTTGATGAATTGGTACCAGATGGCGATGGATCGGCGACGTGGGCGAGGCGCGGCGACGCAGGAATAGTGGTGACTATGCTGAGGAGTCGCAACGAAGCTCACGACGGCGAGACCAAGCCAGGTGGTACCAATTCATCGAATTCACTCCACTAGCTCGCCGCGGCCTCAGACGCTGCTCTTCCCTGCGCTTTGACCGGTTCGGGCGAGGAAGGTTTCGCGAAAGGTCCCGAACGAATTGGACGCGATAGCCTGCCGGATTCCCTTCATCAAGTCAAGATAGAACCACAAGTTATGGATTGTGTTGTAGGTGGCGGCTGCCATCTCGCCGCTGACGTACAGATGACGAAGGTAGGCGCGCGACACGGTCTGGCAGGTCGGACAGCCACATGCAGGGTCGAGGGGACCCTTGTCGTCCCTGTAGCGGGCGTTCTTGATTCCGACCCGTCCTTCACTCGTGAACAGGGTTCCGTTTCGTGCGTTTCGCGTCGGCATGACGCAGTCGAACATGTCAATTCCCGCTTCGACCCCGGCCAGAAGATCTTCCGGAGTGCCGACCCCCATGAGATACCTCGGCTTTTCCGCCGGAAGCAGGGGGGCGGTGAATGACAAGGTTTCGATCATCTCGATCTTCGGCTCCCCAACGGAGAGACCGCCGATGGCGAAACCGTCGAACGGAATCGCGGCGATCTGCTCGACACTCCGACGCCGAAGATCGTGGTGAACTCCTCCCTGGACGATTCCAAAGAGCGCCGACCCGCCGCGCGGAGTCTGGTGCGATCTGATTGCCCATCGATGAGTCAGCTCCAGCGAGCGCTCGATCGCCTCGCGGGAGAGTCCGTACGCGGGGCACTCGTCGAACGCCATCGCGATGTCCACTCCCATGCGGGCTTGAATCTCGACTGATCGTTCGGGCGAGAGAAAGTGGCGCGAACCGTCAATGTGACTCTGAAAGTCGACACCTTCCTCGCGTATTTTGCGAATCGAGGCGAGAGAGAAAAGCTGGAAACCGCCTGAATCGGAAAGTAGAGCACCCTTCCATCCCATGAACTCGCGCACGCCGCCCAGCTGCTCGAGAAGGTCGATGCCGGGACGGAGCATCAGATGGTACGTGTTGCAAAGGATGATCTCCGGCCCGAGCATCGCCAGCTGGTCGCTCGTGATTGCTTTGACCGCGGCGAGCGTGCCGACAGGCATGAAGACCGGCGTCTGAATCGTTCCGTGCCGGGTGGTGATCTCTCCACGCCGTGCAGTTCCGTCCGACGCGAGCAGCCGGAATCGAAGGTCGGATGTCATCCCTGGCTACACGACGCCAAGGCCGACGAGAGCGCGCTCAATTCAGCTTCATCGACTGCATCTTCACCGTGGCGGGAAGATTGAGAGTGAATCGGGTTGGCTCGATCTTCTGGTTGAGCCGGATGTTCGTGAAGTCGTACTTTGTGATGTCGCCGTCGCCCTCGACGTACTCGAACCGGTTCGTCAGATAGCTCGAACGATCGATCCAGATGGTGATCTTCCTGACACGCTTTGCGACGATCTTCGTTTTCGGTGAAAGCTCGAGGCGGTAGGAAGGCTGACCTTTCGTATCCGTGAATGTGAAGTCGAAGTATCGGGCGAGCTCTTCGATCGTGCCGGTGGCGCCCATGTATTTGAAGATCCTGTCCTCGAACCGCTTCACTTCGAGACGCTCTGCCTTGTTCAGATCGGGGTAGTACGTGGTCAGCCATCCCTTTGAGACGAGCAGTTGCAGCTTACGAGGCGCCTGATAGACCCAGAGCACCTGATTCGGCTTCGCGAAAGAGAAGGTCCCGGTTGAAATCTCGGGCTGAGCCAGAAGCGCGAGCGTTTTTTCCTGGCGAAACTCCGCCTCGAGGCTCATCGTCTTCTTCTGCTGGTCGATCACCTTCTTGAGCACCGTCTCGAGGGTTTCACCTTTAGAGGGTTTCGAGGATGGCTTCGCGGCGTTGACGCTCAGGGCGAACGCCGCAATGAAAGAGAGAAGGATAGAGGACGTACGTCTGGACATGGCGCTCGCAACAGATCGGTTCTCGACGGAAATTTCCCGTGACTGCTCGACGGATGCTGGGAAAAAAGGGGAGCGAACGCAGACCTGGAACCCAAAACGGCGAATTCAAAAAAGGGAATGAGCTGCGCCAGCGGTTCTTTCGTTGTATGTCGACTCCCTTAACGCGCATTTCTCACAGGCCTTCGTCGTGAGACAGCGGATAGCGGCCTGTCTGCGAGGCGCACGGCGATTTTTCGACGAGAGCATAGTTGACACTGTGTCGAGAGCAACGGGGGCGGGTGTAGGGACGCAGGGCCTGCGTCCGGCACCCAGACATTCGCATCAGGAATTCTGCATCCCGGCATGAACCCTCGTCCAAAGGATGGCCGACGACAATCTTCTCGGTCAGGGACAGGGTACCGGACGCACGCCGTGCGTCCCTACGCTCGCATTCTGTGAGGTCTGTGAGAAATGCGGGTCGCTCTGCCTTCGGTTTCTCGATGGCGCGTATACTCTTGAGCCGAGGCTCGCCTATGAAAACCGCTCTCGTGTGCATCCTGCTGCTGGCTACGCCGTCTCTTTCATCCGCCGCGATTCAATACGAATTCCGCCAGACTTCACGAAGCGATCAGGGAATGCAGCCCCCCGTTGAGGTTACAGGTCGCGCCGTACTCGAGGGAGAACGGAGCCGGGTCGAGTACCTGCAGAATCCTGTCTACGGACAGGGAACGTACGTTCTTTCATTGCTCAGTGCCCGGAGTATTTACATCATCAATCCTCGCACGCGAACCTACTACGACGTGCCGCTGTCCACGGTCGCAAACAGCCTGGGCTCCGCAAAGATCGAAGTAACGAACCTCAAAGCGGGAACAAAGAAGATGGATGATCACCCGTTGATCGCGGGGGTTCCAACCGACCACTATCGCTTCGAGTCTTCGTACGACATGACTGTGATGTTTGGAAGCATCCCGCTCCGGCAGGCCGTTGTGACGACCGTTGACAGCTGGACGACGAATGCATTTGGAAGTGTCCCGGCGCCGATATTTGCCAGTACGGATTTCACCACGGGGAACGCCGAGCTCGACAAGTTGATCAGCGCTGAGACTTCCCGGGTCAGCGGTCTGGCTCTGAGGCAGATCGTCACGATCACCACCAGCGCAAAGAAGACGGGCGTCGCGCGTAAAGACGTCAAACTGAACGTCAGCAAGCGTCAGACATCGGAGATCCTGGTCAGCGCGGTGCGCAATGTTCAGGTCGAGCCGTCGTTTTTTCAGATTCCGGAAGGATTCACGAAATCGGTCCCGAAACGCGAAGGGATCGACGGCCAGCTTGTCGATCAGCCGTCCTCGACTCCCGGGACGCGTTAGCCGCATCTTTCGAAGACTTCGCGAATGCGGGTACGTGGAGAGGTGGGTCGGCAGGTAGTCTGTAGGACAGACACTCTTGTTTGTAACGGAGAGACCTTTCAGTTGCCTAAATCGGATTGCGGTTGTACCATCGTAGGAAGTTTCCGAAGTCCAGTATGAAAAAGCAGCTCGCCAGGGGCGAGGGTCGGGGTGGGGTGAGACGGGTGCCGCGTGGCTACTATGCGGCTGCTCTCCCATTAATTCTCCCACTTGTCGTTTTAGCGACACGCAACGCCTCGATTGCACCTGCGGCCGAGATCCTTGCCGCCGCGTCTGCCAACCTTCCCTCGATCGATCTGGGCTCTACCCTCAGTCCGGCAGCGAACCCACTTCCTCCTCACGCGCTGTACCTCACCGTGGATGACGGCGACACCCTCGACGCGATCTTTGTTGCCGGGGGGCTGACGCTTTCCGAATCAGCGAATCTCACGAGCGCATTCGCCCGATCCGTCGACCCGCGACGGCTCAAAATTGGTGACCTTGTCCGCTTCCATTACGACGAGTCAATGCGTGTCGATTTCGTGGAGATGAAGATCACCGGCTGGGGCCAGATCCAGGCCGAGCGCACGGCGAACGGCTTTGTCGTTCGTGAGGCCGTCGCCCGGACCACCACGGTCGAGAGTACGATCGCGGCGGAAATTGACTCGTCTCTTTATGACGCGTTACGCAGGGCGGGCGAGAAGCCGCAGCTCGCCGGGGACCTGGTCGAAGTGTTTCAGTGGGACATCGACTTTTTCACTCTGAAGAAGGGTGACAGCTTCAGTTTCGTGACGAAGAAAACGTACGCCGGCGAAGATCACACGGGCTATGGACCGATCGTTGCCGCTCGTTTCCACCACAACGGACGCGTGTTCGAGGCTTACCGTTTCGACGCCCCGGACGGCCGCCCGGGCTATTACACGGCCGATGGAAAGCCGCTCAAAAAACAGTTCCTGAAATCCCCCCTGAAGTACACACGTGTCACCTCAGGCTTCTCACGACGCCGATTTCATCCGGTCCTCAATCGCTTCCGTCCGCACTACGGGATTGACTACGGCGCTCCAACAGGAACGCCTGTGATGTCGACGGCGGACGGTGTGGTCGTAGCGTCGGGCTACCGTGCCGGTGAGGGCAACTTCATTCGCATCAAGCACAACTCGAGGATCGAAACGAGCTATCTCCACCTGTCGCGCTTTGCGAAGGGGCTGAGGAAAGGGAGTCAGATCACTCAGGGAGATGTGATCGGTTACGTTGGATCGACAGGACTTGCAACGGGTCCTCACCTCGACTATCGCGTCTGCGATGCGGGAAAGTGGCTCAACCCGCTCGAGCTCAAATCGATCACCGCCGATCCTCTCGTTGCGGGCTCGCTCTCGCGTTTCCGCTCGCATGTCGCGCGATATTCGCGGGAAATCGGACAGGGTTCCACGCAGCTCGCGCGGAACAAAGCCCGCATTTCTCACAGACCTTCGCCGCGAGACGACGGGTAGCGGCCTGTCGACTTTGTTGCACAACGATTTCACACCTTGACATAGTGTCGACTCTGCTCTCGTCGCGAGAGCCGTCGTTGGGCCTCGCATCCAGGCCACTCTAACGTCGTCTCACGGCGAAGGGTCTGTGAGAAATGCGCGCCTCAGTCCCGAACGGGCACTCTTTTAGCACCGGTTCCCCCGATTATGAAACGAGTCAGAGTGCGGGCGCCGCTGCGCGCCGACCTGGCCGGCGGCACACTTGACCTCTGGCCTTTATACCTTTTCCATCCAGGAGCGCGAACGGTCAACGTCGCGATTTCCTATCACGCGGAATCCGAGGTGGGACTTACTACGGATCCGGGAATCGAGATCTTTCTCACCGATCTGAACTACCGAAAACGTTACGAGACTCTTGCAGAAGCGTCGGCTGATCCGAAGGTCGTTCTGATCGCGAAGGCGCTCGAACACTTTGGTCTGACAGGTGTCAGCGTTACTACGCGAACCGACGCTCCGCGCGGTTCGGGACTCGGCGGCTCGTCCGCGCTGACTGTCACGCTCGTGCGCGCGCTCTCGGAGGTTGCGAACGCGCCGGTCGAGGGCGATGAGCTCATTACCCTGGTCCGTGATCTCGAGTCCCGACTCCTCCAGTCGCCAGCTGGTGTTCAGGATTACTACCCGCCTGTCTATGGCGGCCTCGCGTCACTGCATCTCAATCCAGGAAAGATCACTCGCGTCCCGATCGCACTTCCCGTCGAGGAACTGGCTGAGCACTTCGTTCTTCACTACAGCGAGGTGTCGCACTTCTCCGGAACCAACAACTGGGAGATCTACAAGAGGCACATCGATGGCGACGAGGCGGTGCGCGAGGGGCTGGGCCGGCTCGCTACGACGTCGCGGAAAATGGAAGACGCACTGACTGCAGGTGATCTCGCAAAGGCCGGGGCGGCACTGGGCGAAGAGTGGGAGAATCGCAAGGCGCTGATCGCAGGAGTCTCCACTCCGGAGATCGACGAAGCGATCGCGGCAGCAGCCAAAGCGGGAGCGTGGGGCGGGAAGGTCTGCGGCGCCGGCGGTGGTGGCTGCATTGTGTTTCTGATGCCCCCCAGGAAACGAAAGGCCGTTCTCAAGGCACTCTCGAAGGTGCCGGGGCGCGTGGTCGAGGCCAACCCGGTTTCGCATGGACTCACGATCGACCTGCTTGGAAGTGAGCAGGCCGCCTTCGGATTTGCCGGACGTCGTTTCAGGCCCAAGCGATCCGACGTCTCGCTCGAACAGCTCTATCTCACGACTGACAGGCCCGGCGAGTACCAGCCGCATGTCATGGCGGAAGCCGTTATCACCTTCGATGAGCCGCGAAGTGGGCTCCATTGCCAGATCGTGCGCGCGAGCATGGCGCCACTCGATCAGCATGCACAAGTAGTCCGGTGGGAACAGGCCGTGGCTGTTAACGTCGACGAGCTCACACTCTCTCCGGTCCCCGATCCACAGCGCGCGACGAGCAAGGTTCCGTCCGAAATTCTCGAGACCTCCAGTGCGGACGGAGAAGAGGCGCTGCGCGAGCAGCTGATCGCGCGCGAACGATTCATCGTTCTGCAGAATCCTTCATTCAATCTCTTCTCCGAGCAGGGCGAGACCAGGGAGATGTTCATCGAGCGCTGCCTTCAGGAAGCGAATCGCCAGCTCTCGACGCAGTCCGAACGGCTCGAGAGCACCGCCCGCCGGCGACTGGATCAGATGAAGCAGGCCGTCGACCGCGAGCAGCGCGCCATTGACGATCAGGACATCCACAAGCCGGACGAGTTCCGCAACGACGTGAACATCTCGTGGGGACGGACCTTACACAACATCACCTCAGGGAAAAAGGCGACGCAAGGTCCATCCAACTCGGTCCGTGAAGACGACTACAAGGGGAAGATCTCCCAGCTCCAACGCACATGGGACCGCGAGCGAGAGGTTCTCAAGGAAGAGCTTCGAACGAAAGCGCGGTCGATCGAAGAAATTGAGCTGGCTCCTCTCTCGCGCAATATCGAGATCACCAAGTATCTGATCGTATGGGCCCCCAAACTCGGGTGAGAGTTGCATCGGAGAACTTTCAAAACGAATTCATCGCATCCGATCTACACCACCTCGATGAGCATTTTCATTTCGCGTCACGGGGAAGCGGTCTCCGGCGCGAGATCCCCCACGGAACGTAGTACAGTTCTTCCCTGATCACCCGGCCCAGAGGATTTCGATGACGATGCGCGCACCGGCGGGCCGTACGAAGACGGCGCACAAAGTCGATCTCGCCGAGTTTGGCTGGAAGCCTTCGCTGATCGCCACAGCACGTCACTCCACGCTCCCGTGGTACGCCGACGTTCATCCCGTGATTGATCTTCCCGGGGTCACGGCCCTCACCGACATGAGAGGGTGGGGTGCGCGCGACCGTCTGTCGCTCACGGGTCAATACGCCGCGCATCTGAGCTTCCTTCGGCGGCTAGGCGTTGTCGAGAACGAGTTTGACCCGGCGGACTGGGTTGCGCTCCGGAAGCGTGGATCCGATGTTCGCCTCATTCGCATCCGAGCGCTCGATCATCATTCGGATGGCCGTGACGGTGCAGCGCCGCTGAGCCTCATTCAGAACTTCTCCGAGCTCGTGGAGGCCAAAGGTCTGAAGGTTCTCAGCCGATCGTGGAGCAACAGTGACGCTGCGTATTCGGAGATTCTCGTTCGGCTCGTCGAAGACGCTGCATCCGACCTCTCGTGGCTTCGTACAGCCGCCGTTGGCAGCAACATCGCTCCGCACTCTGAGGCCTTTGAGCTTCTCTTCGAGCGACCGGGTGTCTGTCTCACCTTTCGAAACTCTTCGGCACTGGAATCCGCCTCCGCGATCCGCCGCATCGATCCCAAAATCAACCTCTTCGTCATCGGCATAGAGGCTTCGCCTCTCCGCGCTTTCTCGGCGCTCTCCGAGCTGATGCCTCCGAATTCCTCGCGTGCCACGGTTGATGAGAATGACTTCGCGAACGACTTCGTCTCGCGCTTCCAGGGTCATCACGCTGTGCTCGCAGTCGCGAGTCCTCAACTGTTCGACCGTGATTCTCAGCGAATCATCCGCGCACTGGCGGAGCGGGGGGGAAGCTTCTCGTGGCTGGCTCACGAATCAGCGCTCGATCTCATCGCCCCGATCCGTCCACTCGACACTACACCGCCGACAACATTTTCCGTCGTAGCGCCGACGCTGGAAATGCGGCGGCGCGTGGAGGAGCAGGTCGCTGCCTTCTCAGAGGAAACTGCCCGGAAGCTGCTCAAGGATTTCGTCGAGAGCGACGAGCTGGTCAGTCTCGAACAGGATGGCGAGATTCCTGCCATTCTCCTGGATCGCCCGTTGACTCTCGAGGAACCGAAGCGCTCGTATCTCGCTGCCCTCGCGATCATGGGAGATGAGATTCCGCGCGTGGGTGCTTCGAAGTTCCTTGACTCGATCGGCTGTCAGCTTCGAATCGAGCAGCTGGCCCTCGACAGCGTGACGTATGTCGATGAGCGGATCTTCAGGTTTGCCGATCCAAACGTGCGTGCGCAACTGGAACGAACCATTCCGCCTCAGTCACGCGCTGCCCTTGCACGCCTTGGGGCCTCCCTCATGACCGGACTCGGAGAGCAGGAGACCATTCGTCGGGCGATTCTCCTCAACGAGGGGGGGAACGTCGATCGCGCTCTCTCCCTGCTCGAAAATGAGGTGAGCTGGAAAAATCTCCCACCTGACGCTGTGGTGTCTGCGCTCCGGCGGATGCCGGAGGAGCTGATCGGTCGGTCAGAAATTTTGCTGCGCGAACTGGCAGACGGGCTACTCGCAACGGGAGCGTATCTGGAGCTCAAGAGACTGGCAATCCGGTTTAGTCCTGCGGAGCGTCAGTTGACGTGGGCGCGAGCCGAAAGGAGGCTCGGCGGCTACGAAGAAGCGCTGCGTCACCTCTCAGAGATCGCATCCAGTGATGAAACCTTCGACTCCCTTCTTCTGGCGAGTGAGCTCCTGAGAGTTTCGGGTAAGCCGGATGAGGCACGAGCCCGGCTCACTCAGCTTCATGCCCTCGAGCAGCAGCTCGAGGACGACGACGAGAGACGGGAGCGATTGATCTTCGAAGATTCCCTGCTGACGCTGGAGGCTGGGGAAAAGCCCGCGGAGGCTGCGCGTCTATCGCGGCCCTACTTCAATGCACGGGTGGCCTTCTATCAGTCCGTTGCCGCTCGCGAATACGAGATGGCAATCTCCTTCGCCAACGAGTCCATCGAGGCTTCGGAGTCGATTGGCGAAAAGATCGACGCGACTCTCGACCTGGTCTACGCCCTTTTCATGTCTGGAGCATGGGACCTCGCGCGAAGAGAAGCGCTTCGTGGGCTTGCACTCACCGAAGAGACGGAAGGCGACAGAGGGGCCGGAGGATTTCTCTTCACCTACGGATACCTTTGCGCCGACGAAGGGTTATGGGGTGAGGCATCAGATTCCATCGAGCGACTGCGTCGGTTTTATGACTCAACCGGCGACCTTCGCCGCGTCAGTGAGATCGATCTCCTGGCAGCACAGCTGTTCCTTGGCAAGGGAGATCTTCTTCTGACGCGCCGGTACGCGACGCTGATCTCCGGCGGTGAGTTTTCGCCCGATATACTTTCTGCGGCGAATCTCATTCTTGATGAAGCGGACTGGATCGAGGGAAAGGTTCCTGTCCAGCGAAAGGGTGTGCATCCTCTCTGTCAGGAGCTCATCGAGCGGGAAAGGATCAGCTACGCGAGAGGACGCTCCCGGATTGAAGCGAGCGCCACTGCCAGTTTCAATGACTCAATCGCGGCGTTCGAGCTTGCGAGGCTCAAAAAAAGCAAAGCGATTGAGCCGCAGGCCGCCACCAGGTCGGAGAAGTTGCGATTTTTCCGATCGCTGACAGGATTGAGTCAACGGATTTCTGACGCGGACGTGCTCGAGCACGCGCGGTTGCTGGCGGCCGAGCTCGGGATCACACGGCCTGTTGAGGCTGGACTCGATTCAGGGTCCAAGACAGAGCTTGCGGTTCTTCGCGCTCTGGCAGAACACTCGTTCCCCTTTGACGCGGAGACGTTCGGAGATCTTCGCTGGCGCTTCGCGAGCCGAAACCGACTCGGGCACTGGACGCAGTGGGGCTCGCTGCCGCCGCTCGAGAACAGCGAGCTCGAGAATCGCGATGAGGGCGATAAAGATTGGATCGAGTGTGGCGACGCCGCCTTGCTCTACATCAAGAAGCTTGGCGGCTGGTCGAAGCCGTCGCGCATGGCGGTCGCGAATCTCTTTCAACTCAGATCGGAGCACTACCGACTCCAGCGAATGATTGACCAGGAGACCGAGATGGCCTCCACCCCGGTTCGCAACGCCGATCCGATGGAAGGAATGGTGGGTGACTCGGCGCCGCTCAGGGAGCTCGCGCAGCTGGTGGCGAGGGTGGCCCGGCGCGATGTTCCGATCTGCATCCTGGGCGAGTCAGGCACGGGCAAGGAACTGATTGCCCGCGGCATCCATCGAAGTTCCTCGAGGCGAGGCAAGGTATTCACTGCCGTGAACTGCGCAGCGCTACCAGAGACGCTCATCGAGAGCGAGCTTTTCGGACACGTTCGCGGTGCGTTCACGGGAGCCGATCGTGACCGTGCAGGACTCATCGAGACAACGGATGGTGGAACACTCTTTCTCGATGAAGTGGGCGAGTTGCCGATGACAGCGCAGGCGAAGCTCCTGCGAGTCCTTCAGGAGGGCGAATTCCGGCGTGTGGGCGACACAGCGAATCGAAGCGCCGACGTGCGAATCGTTGCGGCGACGAACCGAAAGCTCGAGCGGGCAGTTGACGACGGAAGGTTCCGCGAAGACCTTTACTACCGGATTCGCGGTGTTGAGTTGAACGTCCCACCTTTGCGGGAACGCGGTGGCGACGTACTGCTCCTGGCTCGCCATTTTCTGGCCGAGGAAAAGCAGAAGCATCGCGCTGGCCCTGACCGGTTGTCTCCCGATACCGAGGCGCTTTTCACGGCGTATCACTGGCCCGGTAATGTGCGCGAGCTGCAGAATACGATTCGGGGGGCGCATGCAGTGGCCGGGGATGCCCGCGAGGTCGAGATCGAACATCTGCCCGAGCGACTTCAAAGCATCGTGGTTCCACGCTCGGCCAGCGGGACCTATTACGAGGAGCTCGTGCGTTTCCGGAAAGCACTCGTGGAGCGCTCACTCATAGGTGCCAGCGGGAACCAGAACAAAGCAGCCCAGGCGCTCGGCATGTCTCGCCAAGCCCTTGGCTACCAGATCCGCGAGCTCGGTATCCTCGTCAAAGAGCTCAAGGCGTAAGGCGGTGGTCGGGGCAGCAGCATTCCGCGGCTGTCCCGAAGCGGTGGGAGCCGCCGGAAACAAGAGCCCGCGGCAGCGGGCGAAAGATCCGTAGCACCCGGCTTCAGCCGGGTGAAGAAGGGCGCCGTGAATTCGAAGGAAGAGCCCGCGGCAGCGGGCGAAAGATCCGTAGCCCCCGGCTTCAGCCGGGTAAAGAGGGGCGCCGTGAATTCGAAGGAGAGCCCGCGGTAGCGGGCGAAAGATCCGTAGCCCCCGGCTTCAGCCGGGTGGTGAAATGAAAATGGAACGGCGCCCTGAACGGACAGTGTGGAACTCCGGCCTGCGCCAGGGAAGCCCGATCGGCTCACAAAGGCATAAAAGGTGCAAAATCTTCCTCTCCAGCTTCCCCGAGAGCCGCGTGAGGTTCAACCAGAAAACCGACAACTCAACCCATGCCACCCAATGAGCAGAAAGGCCTCGACGCCAAAGCCCAGCGTTTCTACAGGAAGTCGCTCGACCTTCTGAACGCATCCGGGATCCCCTACATGGTTGGTGGGGCCTATGCCTTCGCTCGTTACACAGGCATCGAGAGGCATACGAAAGACTTCGACCTGTTCCTCAAGCGCGAAGATTACGAAAGGATTGCGAGCGTACTTCAGGATGCAGGATTCAAGACGGACCTCACGTTCCCTCATTGGCTCGGAAAGGCTCATCACGGCGACTATTACATCGACCTGATTTATGGATCCGGCAACGGGGTTACTCCCGTCGACGAGTTGTGGTTCGAGCACGCAGTTGATGGTGAGGTCTTGGAAACCGGCGTCAAACTGATCCCAGCCGAAGAGATGATCTGGTCCAAAGCATTCATCATGGAGCGCGAGCGCTACGACGGAGCCGACGTCGCGCACGTCCTGCGCGACCGAAGCGACCAACTTGACTGGCACCGTCTGCTCTTCCGTTTCGGGCGTCACTGGCGCGTGCTCCTGAGCCACCTCATGCTCTTCGGTTTCATCTATCCGGGCGAGCGATCGAAAATCCCCGCATGGCTGATGCAGGAGCTGACGGGCCGACTCCAGGCCGAGCTCTCAGAGCCTGATGCCTCAACGAGCGTCTGCTACGGAACCGTGATCTCCCGTGGGCAATATCTCGACGACACGCACAACCGTGCCTACGACGATGCGCGCCTCGAGCCGCTCGGAGGTATGACGTCCGGGGAGATTACTCACTGGACCGACGCTATCGACAGGGAAGGGTGACATCGATGCATACAGGGGACAAACTCCGGATCGCCGCAGTAGGCGACATCCACACGAAGACGACGTCGCAAGGCGCCTTCCGCACGCTCTTCACGGCCGTCAACGAGGCGGCAGATGTTCTACTGCTCTGTGGGGACCTCACGGATTTTGGCCTTCGCGAGGAGGCGGAAATCCTGGCCAGGGAGATCCAGACTCTTCGTGTTCCGGTTCTCGCAGTTCTCGGCAATCACGACCTGGAAGCCGATAGGCCGGCTGATCTTGTGCACATCCTTCGAGACGCCGGAGTCGTCATGCTGGACGGAGACTCTCACGAGATAGAGGGAGTCGGCTTCGCCGGGATCAAAGGTTTCGGAGGAGGCTTTGGTCGCCGCGCCCTCGGCTCTTTCGGCGAGAAAACGATCAAGCAGTTCGTTCATGAGAGCGTGGAGGAATCGCTCAAGCTCGAGTCAGCTTTGTCACGACTTCGGACGCCGCAAAAAATCGCGGTTCTTCACTACGCGCCCATCTCGGCGACCGTGCAGGGTGAGCCTCCCGAGATCTACCCATTTCTCGGTTCGAGCAGACTCGAAGATGTTCTCGATCGCTATCGCGTCGACGCAACATTTCACGGGCATGCACATTACGGCAGCGGATACGGTCAGACGAAACGAGGGTCACCGGTCTTCAACGTCGCAATGCATCTGCTCATGCGTGAGAATCCTGAGCAGCCACCATTCAAGATCTTCGAAGTCCCCACTCCTGTTGCTGAAAGCTCATCGAGCGCGATATGAGCGAGCTTGATCTGAATCCCGCTCGAGGGTCGGTACAGCCGCAACGGACTGCACCTTTCATAGACCGGGATGCACTGGTCGAGTTGTACCTTCAAAATAGACGGACGACGCAGTGGCTCTTTGACCTGCTGCATCCGGATGCGTACTACGAGAGGCCAATCGCTCTGAGGCAACCAGTCGTTTTCTATGAAGGCCACCTGGCTGGATTTGCGGTCAATATCCTGCTCAAAGGAGCGCTGGGACGAGCGGGAATCGACGAGTCGCTCGAGCTGCTTTTTGCGCGCGGAATCGATCCGGACAGTCCGCAGGATGTAACGCAGCAGTCGTGGCCGTCCCGAGAAGTCGTAAGTGACTACGTGACCGCCGCTACGGATGCCGTGGTCGACGCACTACGTCACGAGGACTTCGGATCCGTCACGGATCCGGAGAATCGGCGGCTGATGGCTGCCTGGACCATCGTCGAGCACGATCCGATGCATCACGAAACGCTTCTATATATGTGGCATCAGCTTGATCCTGCGTTGAAGCGGCGGCCCGCCGAACTTCGGCCATCACCCTCTGAGCCAGGCTCCCTGGGTAACACGACAGTGGATGTGCCTCACGGCCTGGCGACTCTGGGCGCTGACAGACGAGAGCTCCGGTTTGGGTGGGACAACGAATTTCCCTCAGAGCAGGTCGCGGTGCCTTCGTTCCAGATCGACAGGTACAACGTGACCAACGGCGATTTTCTCAAATTCGTGGAAGCGGGCGGCTACCAGAACAGCGCGCTCTGGACGGATTCTGAGTGGAGATGGCTAAACGACTCGGAGAAGCGTCATCCAACGTTCTGGGTGGACCGAGGTGGCCAATGGTATTGGCGTGGGATGTTTGAGGAAGTGCCTCTTCCCTCCACGTGGCCCGTGTGGGTTAGTCAGGCCGAGGCCACGGCTTATGCGCGATGGAGCGGCCGAAGGCTACCCACTGAAGCAGAGTTCCATCGAGCTGCGTTCGGAACGCCGGAAGGGGGGGAGAATCTTTTCCCATGGGGAAACGCGAGACCGGAACCGCGGCATGGAAACTTCGATCTTCAGAGATTGGATCCTGTTCCCGTCGGTTCATATCCGGATGGCGTGAGCGCCTGGGGAATCCATGACCTTATCGGCAACGGCTGGGAGTGGACATCCACGATCTTCGCCCCCTTCAAAGGGTTCGCGCCGATGATCACCTACCCGGTGTATTCAACCGATTTTTTTGACGACATGCATTTCGTTTTGAAGGGTGCGTCTCCCGCGACATCTGTCCTTCACATCCGCCGCAGTTTCCGAAACTGGTTCCGCCCGAATTATCCTTATGTGTACGCAGGGTTCCGGACGGTTGCCATGTAGGACAGACATTTTTGGCCGTTGTCACAGCGACGCGGTGTCAACTTCCCATCACATTCACGCCCAACGCCGGAGAATCGACTATGCAACCGAACAAGAAACACACCGCAAAAACTTACGACCTCAGCGGGCTGTCAGGGATTTCGGACGAAACCCTCGAGATGCATTTCAAACTGTACGAGGGATACGTAAAAGCAACGAACGATTTATCCGAACGGATCGGAGAAATTCTCGCCGACGGAAAGGTCGATCAGGAGGAAATGCCAGCGTACTCGGAGCTTACCCGGCGACTGGGATTCGAGTACAACGGAATGGTCCTTCATGAGTACTACTTCGAAAACATGAAACGACAGGGGGGCGGCGATCCGGATCGGACCAGTTCGTTCTATAAGGCGTCCGAGCAAAGCTTCGGGAGCTATGAGATCTGGAAAACGGACTTCACGGGTATCGGGAAGATGCGCGGCGTCGGGTGGGCTGTTTGTTACCGTAACCCTGAGACAAACGCGATTTCCAATCACTGGATCTCCCTCCACGAGACCGGGAACATCGCAGGTTTTCGCCCCGTGCTGGTCATGGACGTTTGGGAACATGCGTATCTGCTCGACTACAAACCAGCAGATCGACCGAAGTACATCGAAGCGTTTTTCTCGAACATCGACTGGGACGTGCTCAGCAAAAGGATCTGACGGAGGGGAGACCGGTCCTGGGTTGTCTGCAGGACCGCACGCTGTGAGGGCCGATACCGTCGCTGTGCGAAAAGTTTCCTCAGTGCGGCGAGGCGGTAGCACTACGTGAGCGGGTCAACGCCGAAGGTGACGAAAGACCCCTGGTCAGAACTTCTCTCTCCATTTCGCGTAGTCTCAACTGATGACCAGCGCAATCGAGGTTTCTGACCTCACGAAAACCTACTCCTCGTTCGGCGGCCGGAAGATTGAGGCGCTTCGCGGAGTGTCCTTCCGCGTCGAGCCGGGCGAGATGTTCGGTCTTCTCGGGCCAAACGGTGCAGGGAAGACCACCTCTGTAAAGATTCTCCTCGGCCTGACTCGCGCGACCGCCGGCAGCGCATCCCTCCTCGGGATGTCGGTTCACGATCCCGAGAGTCGCCGGCGCGTCGGCTATCTGCCTGAAGGTCACAGAATTCCGAACTACCTGACGGCCCGTCAGGCGCTCTCCATTTTTGGCCGGATGAGTGGACTCGACTCGAGCCAGCTTGCGAAGCGGATTCCTACGCTCATCGAGAGGGTGCGCCTTTCTCAGTGGCTCGACATGAAGGTGAAAAAATTCTCCAAAGGAATGACTCAGCGTCTCGGCCTCGCCTGCGCGATGATTCACTCTCCCGATGTCCTCCTGCTCGACGAGCCAACGGACGGAGTCGATCCGGTCGGACGTCGCGAGATCCGCGATCTCCTTCGCGAGGAAGCGGATCGCGGAACTGCTGTGCTCCTGAACTCACACCTGCTCTCCGAGATCGAGACCACGTGCGACAAGGTTGCCGTTCTCCGCGGCGGGAAAGTCGCGGCTGCAGGAAGGATCGATGAGCTGACGGCGACCGGCTCGCAATACCGAATGATGGTTGCCGGCGTCAACGACTCACTCGTTACCAACCTCGAGATGACCGGAGCGACGGTCGACCGACAGAACGGTCACCTCCTTCTCACCGTTCGAGACGTCGATCAACT
Source organism: Thermoanaerobaculia bacterium (assembly GCA_035576005.1). Classification (GTDB taxonomy): domain Bacteria; phylum Acidobacteriota; class Thermoanaerobaculia; order Gp7-AA8; family Gp7-AA8; genus DATLXH01. Next base: position 28,113 of record DATLXH010000075.1, read on the forward strand.
CAACGAACTGATCGACCGGACCCGGGCCGGTGGCCACGCTATCAGCGAGATCGCCGGAGTCCGTTCGAGTCTCGAAGATATCTTTGTCGACTTGATCAAGACCGGAGACAGCGAGCAGAGCTCGCCCGGTTCGCTACCGGGAGGTGTGCAGCCATGAAAGTCCTGCTCGCCAACATCGAAGACGTCCTCCGTGAGGCCGCAGCACGCTGGACGCTGATGGCCTACTTTCTTCTTTCCTCCATCTTCATCATCATCTTCGCGTTCGGAGTCAATCTCGACATCGTGGACGGCGCACTTGCCGGAGCGCGTCTTTTTGGTAAGGACGCCGAAGTGAGGAATCCGATGGATATTGAGAAACTGGTACTCGGTTTCGAGTCCGGCTTCTCGGCATTTCTTTACCTGATCGGTATCTTTCTCGCCATCTTTGCAACAGCGCATCTAGTGCCGCGACTTCAGGAAAAAGGGACAGCAGATCTCTATCTTTCCCGGCCTGTCTCCCGGTTCGGTCTGCTAACGTCACGCTACATCGCCGGACTACTTCTCGCAGCCACCAACCTCGTCTACCTCATCGGGTCGATCTGGCTGATGGTCATCTGGAAGACGCATGTCGTCCACCCCCGCTTTCTTTTGAGCGGAGTCATCATTCTCTTTGTGGTTGCTGTGCTGCTCGCGTTTGCCTTCCTCGTCGGAGTCGTAACGTCCTCAACTGCCGTCTCGATCATGGCAACCTACGCGATCTTTCTCTTCGCCGCGCTCCTCTCGGGGCATGAGCGACTCGCCGCGGCGGTTTCAAAGGAATGGCAGGCGAATGTGATCCACGGTCTCTACTGGTTTTTTCCCAAAACCGCGGAATTAGGCCAGGCCGTCGTCAAGGCAGTTGCTGGCGGAGCCCTGGGTGAGCGGATGCCGGACACGCTCACGATCCCTGTGTTCGGAAGCACCCTGGCCTTCGGTCTTCTATGTTTCACCCTTGCAGTGGTCGTTTTTCAACGAAAGGAGTTTTGATCATGAGTCTGTTCAATCGACGACGCATCTCAACAGCAACAGCATTGAATGCCTTTCTGTCGTTTTCCCTCTCCATGGGAATCGCCACGACAGTTTCTGCAGCATCGACGGATGTTCTATCTCTGGTTCCCGCTGACGCGACTACGGTGGGAATGATCCGACTGTCGGACATGCGGAACAGTCCTCTGACTGCGAGACTTTTCAGTGAGACCGATCGCCTGTCCGTAGATGGCGAAGCCAAGCGTTTCCTCAAGGAAGCAGGGCTCGATCCGGCTCGTGACGTTGACGTGCTGGTCGCCGCCACTTCACCGCGTGACGGGTCACCCAATGAGCCGGCTGCTCTGGTGCTCGCCGAGGGTCGTTTCAATGTCGCGCGTCTGAGTGCGGCGATTGTGACTCGCGGTGCAAAGAGCAAGCTTGCGGCGGGAAAGACCTACTTTCTGCTCGAAGAAAAAGGACAGGATCGGCATGGCCAGCGCGGAGCTGTGGCGTTCGTCGATTCGGGACTGGTAGTGGCTGGTAGTGAAGAGTCTGTCATCGAAGCTCTTCAGCAGAGGAGTCGTTCGACTCAGAACTTCCGCCAGGCGAGCATCATCGGACGCGAGCTCTCACGAATCGATACCCGTGCGACCGCCTGGGCTTTGATTGACCTTGCCAGAACCCGGCGGTTCCAGGGCGCTCTGCGCATGCCGGGATCCGGAGCATCAAACGATTCGCTGGCGTCAGCCATGAAAAGCGTCTCGGTCCTCGGGATCTCCTCGATGGATACGGGCGACGCGCTGAAAATCTCTGCCTTTGGAATCTCGAACGATGCTGAGACGCGCGACCTGCTCGAGGACACCCTGCGAGGCGTCACAGCTGCGTGGCGACTGGCAGCTCAGGAGAAAGCTCCGGAGCTGGTCTCTGCTCTGCGCAAGTTCAACATCGACCAGAGCGGCGACAGTGTCACCATTGAAGGCACCATCCCCGCAGCGCTGCTCAGGAGTTTTGCAAATCGCGCCGCGAAGCATCACGCAAAGTAAGTAGTTCCTTTAGCGCCCGAGGCGCGGTGCTCCCTCGCCCCGCGGGGATGCGCGAATCTGATCACCAGCGGGGCCGCGGCTCCGTGAACCTCGGCGCCATCAGCCATCAGGAGTGTCCAAACCAGCGGGGCAGGCGTAGGGCCGCACGGTGTGCGGCCGACACCTGAGGCTCGATATAGACGGATGCGCCGGGGATACCGTGTCGATCCTCCAGATGTCGGCCGCACGCCGTGCGACCCTACACCCGCCCGGTGGTGATGGATTGCGCATCCTGCTGGCGCCAAAGGACAAAAAGCTGCGTCAGGGGCGACATCGCGCTTTTCGTGACCACGCTGGCGTTTATCGAGAGGTCATCTTTTACCGTGTCGATCCTCCAGGTGTAGGGCCGCACGCCGTGCGGCCCTACACCCGCCCGCGATTTCATTTTCTGCAAGCCCTCCTATAGACTTCTGGGCCATCACAAGCTGTGCGGAGGGAGTGACGTGTGAGTGACGAGATCAAAATCCTCATCGTAGAAGACGATCCCGCCGCCGCTCACCTTATCAAGGGGATGCTCGCCAGCTCAACCGCTCCGCGTTTTACAACGCAGCACGCCACAACTCTTCGGGAGGCACTCGAAGTGGTTGCCGATCTGGCGCCGGACCTCATTCTCCTGGATCTCGACCTCCCCGATTCCTCCGAGCTGAACGGCCTGGAGAGACTGCAGGAAGCGACGCCGGAGACCCCCATTCTCATTCTCACAGGGCACGAGGAAGACGCGCTTGCAGTCGGGACACTGCAACGAGGAGCAGAAGATTTTCTCATCAAGGGCAGCGTCCAGCGTGCCGGACTTACGCGCTCCATTCGTTACGCAATCGAGCGGCACCATGGTCTCAGAGAGCTCGCTCGTGTCAGCAAGCAACTTCATGCTGCGAACATCGATCTGGAGAGGCTGGCGCTCATTGACCCTCTCACCGAGCTTCTGAATCGGCGAGGGTTACAGCAGGCTCTCTCACGTGAGAACGAAAGGCTGCAGCGCGACGGCACGGAAGTTCTCGCGCTCATGGTCGACATCGATGACTTCAAGGGCATCAATGAATCGATGGGTCATTCAGTCGGCGACATTGCGCTGCGGGAGATCACCCGGAAATTGCGCGCGAGCGTACGTGGTGTCGATTCGGTGGGCAGACTCGGAGGGGATGAATTCCTGCTTCTGATGCCCAAAGCCCGGGCCGCCGAAGCCTCTCGCATTGCTGAGAGGCTACGGCTGCGGATCAGTACGACATCCATTCAATCGAGTGCTGGACCGATCAAAATCACCGCCAGCATCGGAGCGATGATGCTGTCCGCGGAGCTAACCTCGATCGACGAAGTGTTGACGCATATGCAGGGGATCCTGCACCGCAGCAAGCAAGAGGGAAAGAATCGGGTCACCTATGGCGGAGATACGTTTGACGATACCGACCGGCGGGAAAAAACGCAGGTGGACATGTGCACCTCACTGGCACGAGGAGACAAACTCGTTTCGGTAAAGCAACCGCTCTTCCGTCTGGTCGATGAAAAGATCATCGGTTACGAGTTTCTCAGTCGTTACTTCGGCGGTACGCTCGAGATGCCGGACACGTTCTTCCGAATCTGCTCCGAGCGCAACACGGTTAGTCTGGTAGACCATCACTGTCTCAAGAAGGCTCTCGAAATCTGCGCCCGGATGCCGGATGAAGGTCGATTCCATGTCAACCTCTTTCCTTCGACAATCGTAGGGATCCCGACACAGCATCTTCTGGAAGAGTTTCCCGCAGTCATCCCACTCGATTGTTTCTGCATCGAGATCAGTGAGCAACAGATCCTGGGCGAACCCTCATATCTGATCGAGCCAGTGCGTGCGCTCAAGAACGCAGGGATCAAAATCGCGATCGATGATGTCGGTTATGGAAACAGCTGTGTCGAGAGCCTCGTGCTCCTGGAGCCAGACATCATCAAGATCGACAAGCGCTGCGTGATGGGAATCGAAAATGATGTCAAGCGCATCAGGCATCTCGAGCGCTACGTAGGGATTGCGCGCCAGCTTGGAGCTGAAGTGATCGCTGAAGGAATCGAAACACGGGCAGCGCTGGAGATTGTCAAGAATATCGGGGTCGAGTTTGGACAAGGCTTCCTATGGGGAATGCCTGCCTGAGAAGCTGTGCAGAAATCCAGAACAGCCCGGGTTGCGGTAGGACAACGGCATCTGCCTTGTGGCGTCTGCTCGGGCGATGTCCCCGCACCCACTCATCGCCAGGCCTCGCATCTGCCGGCATCGCGCACGCCACCCGCGCTACTCTGGATTTCTGCACAGCCTCTGAGTGAGACGCGCGGGAAGGGAGCGGGTTGGTGATCTCTCCTCAACCGACGGGATCCTGTTGACTCTCCGTGCCGCCGCGGATATAACCGAACGAATTCGTCAAAACTCAGTCTCGGCAGGTAGTCCCATCCGGTTTGTTTTCTCTGGAGGATCTCGATGAAGAAATGTGCTCTCGCTCTGATCGCACTTGTTGTTTTCATGATGGCTCCTTCACTCGCCGCACAGCAAACGGGCCGTATCTCCGGGCGAGTCACGAACCCGGGTGGCAATCCGATCGGTGGTGTGGTGGTGGTAGTGAACGGGACCTCCAACGCCACCACGACGGATGGAAACGGGGTATTCAGGCTTGAAGGAGTTCCCAGCGGGACCCAGTCACTTCAATTCACAGCTGGCGACTTCTCGGCGGGTGAGAACGATGTCGTCGTCAATCCTGGCGTCACGACGACGGTAAACAAGAATTTTGACTGGAAGCTGAGCCTTGCCGAATCGGTCACGGTCTATTCCGCATCGCGAAGAACTGAACGAATCGTCGAAGCTCCCGCGGCAGTCGTGGCCGTCTCTCAGGAAACGATCGAAAGCGCTTCGCCGACCGGACAGCTTCCGAAAGTCATCGAGAACGCGCCTGGAGTGGACTTCACTCAGAGCGGCCTCTACGACTTCAACTTCAATACTCGCGGATTCAACAGTTCGCTCAATCGCAGGATTCTCACACTCATCGACGGCCGCGATCCCTCCGTTCCGTTCCTCGGCTCCGCTGAATGGGCCGCGCTGTCGTATCCAGTCGATGAGATGGCCAGCATCGAGCTCGTGCGCGGGCCTGGCTCGGCTCTTTACGGTGCGAACGCCTTCAGCGGTGTGCTCAACATGACTACCAGAAATCCCAAAGACAGCCCGGGTGGAAAGCTGACACTCACGGGAGGGGACCTGAGTACCGCTCGCGCCGACGTCCGTTACGCGGGTGGCTTTGGCAGCGACTGGTTCTATCGTCTCGTAGCCGGTTATCAGAAGACTGACGACTTTGGGCGCTCCCGCAACGCGGGAGTCGAATACAGCCGGCCCTGCACCGCGGCGATCGCAACCGAATGTCTTCCCGTCGAACGTGTGCCTCTCGCTCTCCGGGAGGACGAGATCAGCTTTGGTGGACTCCGTCTCGACCGCCACTTTGCCGTCAGCCGGCTGCTGACCCTCGAGGGAGGCTACGCCCAACTCGAAGGACCAATCTTCCAGACCGGTATCGGGCGCGTGCAGGTCACCGACGTCGGTCACCCCTGGGCCCGTGTGAACTTCAACATGCCTCACTGGAACTTCCTGACTTACTACGATGCCCGCAAGGCCGAAAACCAGATCGCCCTCAGCTCAGGTGCAAGTCTATGGGAAGACTCGAGCAACATTCGCGGCGAGGTCCAGACGAACTGGGATCTGTTTGCAAACCGCGCCCGCGTTGTCGGCGGTGTTGCCTACAACAAGCAGGAGGTCGACACTGCTGATGCTGCGGGGTTCCACACGCTGATGCCTGAGGCGAAGTCCGAGCATCAGCAGGCAGCATTCGGTCAGGTCGAGTTCGACGTTACCTCGAGGCTCAAAGCTGTCGTGGCGGCACGTTACGACGACTCGACGCTGCACGAAGCGCAGGTCTCACCGAAGGCCGCGCTGGTCTATTCGATCACACCGAATCAGACGATTCGCGTGAACTACAACCAGGCCTTTCAGGTTCCGAACTACTCGGAGTTCTTCCTGCGCGCCCCGGCCGGAGCAAACGTCAATCTCGCGGCGGCCGCGGCGGCAAATCCGGCCAGCGCGCCGCTCGCACCAGCGCTGACTGCGCTCGGTTTCAACGCCCTGCCGGTGCTCGCGCGTGGCAACAGCGCTCTCGAGGTCGAAAAGATCAAAGGACAGGAGATCGGATACAGCGGAATCTTCGGAGGCAAGGTCTTTGTCACCGCCGACTACTACCAGAGCAAGATCGATAACTTCGTTACCGATCTGCTTCCCGGTGTGAACTCGCAGTTCGCTCCTTACCAGATCCCGACCTCTCTCCCCGCGCCAGTCATTGGAGGCGTGAACGCATTCCTGAATGCTGCCCTGCGGGCGAGGCGAGCAGGCCTGACTACCGTCGATGGACGACCGGCGCTCGTGTTCTCGTACGCGAACGCGGGCAACGTCGATACGCAGGGACTCGAGCTGGGACTGAATTATTACGTAACGAACAACTGGCTCGTTGAAGGAAGCTACTCCTGGTTCGACTTCGAAGTTGACGCCGCTTCCGTCGCAGCCGGGGATGTCCTTCTTCCAAACACTCCCGAGAACAAGTACACCCTCGGGCTGTCTTACCGTACGCCGCGGTTCGACGTTGGCATCACCAACCGCTGGGTCGAGGACTTTTTCTGGGCTGCCGGAGTCTTCAAGGGAACCGTTCAGTCGTACAACGTCGTCAATCTCACCGGCAACGTTCATTTGACCGACAACATCGCCATCGGCGCAAACATCAGCAATCTTGCTGATGATGAACATTACGAGGCGTTCGGAGGCGATCTTCTGACGCGTCGCGCCCTGGCTTATTTAAGTTTGAAATGGTAGTAGCGATCGGGCTGGACATCTTCGTTGACTGGACAGCCGGAGGGGAGCTGGCGCGAGCGCTTGCTCCTCTCCCGCTCTCGCTCGTTCAGCCTCAGCGCCCGGGCGGAAGACCTGCCCCGAGTACCTTCACCTGCTGGTGCCATCAAACATGTTTCGTCTCGAGACAGAACGGCTGATCATCCGTTCGTGGCTTCCTTCAGATCGCGCCAGTTTTCTGGCGTTGACGGAGGATCCAGCAGTCATGCAGTACGTCCATGGCGGTCAGCCGTACGCTCCAGAGGAAGTCGATGAGTGGTTTTCCAGACAGGCACGTCAGGTAGCTGAACTGGGCGTCTGTATGGGCGCTCTAACCGAGAAGACCACTGTACGTATCGTGGGAATCGCCGGAATCCAACCACTTGGCAGCACCGGAGATCTCGAGATCGGCTGGTGGCTCGAGCGCAAAGTCTGGGGCCGAGGCTATGCGACTGAGGCCGGCGGTGCGGCGATGAATCATGTTCTCGTCACACTGGCCCGGAAGCGCGTCGTGGCCATCATCCACCCCGATAACGAGCCGTCGAAGCGAGTAGTCGAACGCCTCGGCATGCATTACGAGGCCCGCTACACCGGAGAGCAACTGGGACATCGTAAGCCCGAGATCGTGGTGGACCTTTTTGCGAAGACCGTCTGACTTCTCACTCGTAACTCTGCCTACATCCGGGCATTTGCTGCGCTTAGACGTGTCTGTGCCTCTATTGTTCGACTCACACGCCGCGACTACACCACCGATGAAGTTATTGATGAAACGACCTCAAGATCGAGTAGCATCCGGGTTCGGCCAAGATTATCCCCCCTTAACCCCTTAACCCCTTAACCCCTTAACCGCTCAAGCACGATAGAGGGTCTTTTATGATCATGAAGAAATATGCTGCACATGCAATTGCCGTATTGGCTCTGCTCATCTCCTTACCCGCCTCCGCTCAGACGCTGCGACTCCAGTGTGCTGGTCCGACGACGCCAGGCCTTTCGGTATTTGCGGGCGTTTCTCTTCAGACGGGGAGCCCCACTCCTACGGTCGTGACGATCACCTCGTCGGATGAGGCGGTTGCCACTGCCCCGAGGACGGTCACGATTCCCGCAAGTTCTACTGGGACCGTGTTCTTTCAGATCACGGGCGTCAGGCTCGGAACGGCGACCATAACGGCGAGCGCTCCCGGCCTGATCACCAACCAGACGTGTGTCCAGCAGGTCGTGCCATTCACGCTGACCTGCCCCTTCGGTGCAATCGTTGGAAGGCCCGCCTTCGGCACCCTCAGGATTGTGCCGCAACCGACTGATACAGTCATCACATTGAGGTCGTCCAATCCGGCTGTGGGGACAGTTCCCGACTCAGTGACGATCCCTGCGGGTGAGAGAGCAGTGAACTTCACGTTAACGCCTCTCGCAGCGGGAACGATAACACTAACGGCTACGCCGCCGCCGGCGGTGAGCGGCCCGCAGAGCTGCACCACCCAGGTAGGTCCGGCATTTTCGATCGGCTGCCCAACCCCTACGCCGGTTGGCGGCAGTGGTCTCGCCACCCTCACAATCACGCCGCAAGGCTCGGACACAATAATTTCTCTCAGCTCGCAGAACACCACCGTCGCTACAGTCCCGGCCACCGTCACGATCCCGGCCAACGTTGGGTCCATTCAGTTCTCCGTGAGAGGCGTTGGAAACGGTGTGGCCACGATCCGGGCAACCCTGCCCAGCGCGCTCGGTTCCGGATCCGTGACGTGCAACGCTGCGATCGGAACTCAGACGCTGGGACTCAGTTGTACTGTTCCGACGACGCCAGGCTCTTCGGCAACTTCGTCCGTTTTTCTTGAGACGGCGAGCCCCACTCCAACGGTCGTGACGCTCACCTCGTCGAATGAGGCGGTTGCCACTGCCCCGAGGATGGTCACGATTCCCGCGAATTTTACTGACTTGGTGTTCTTTCAGATCATGGGCGTCAGTGTCGGAACGGCGACCATAACGGCGAGCGCTCCCGGCCTGATCACCAACCAGACGTGTGTCCAGCAGGTCGTGCCATTCACGCTGACCTGCCCCTTCCGTCCAATCGTGGGAAGGCCCACTTCAGGCACCGTCAGGATTGGGGCGCAGCTGACAGATACGGTCATCACACTCAGGTCGTCCGATCCGGCTGTGGGGACAGTTCCCGACTCAGTGACGATCCCTGCGGGTCAGACAGCAGCGTTTTTCACGTTAACGCCTCTCACAGTGGGAACGACAACGGTAACGGCTACGCCGCCGGCGGCGTTGGGCGGCCCGCGGAGCTGCACCATCCGGGTAGGTCCGGCATTTTCGATCAGCTGTCCGACTGGTACGCCGGTTGGCGGCAGTGGTTTCGCCACCCTTACAATCACGCCGCAAGCATCCGACACAGTCATTACTCTCCGCTCGCTGAACACCACCGTGGCTACGGTCCAGAATACATTCACGATCCCGGTCGGCGTTGGATCCGTTCAGTTCCGGGTGACGGGCGTTGCAGACGGTGTGGCCACGATCCAGGCAAACCTGCCCGCCGCGCTCGGTCTCGGGTCCGTGTCGTGCGACGCTCCGATCGGGGCCGCAAATGTCGCGCTCGTCAGTGCCTGTCCGAGCGGCGTGTTGCAGATCGGCGGGACCGGTACCGGTACCCTGACAGTGAGCGGGGCGCAGACGGTTCCTACGACGATCTTTCTGAATTCCTCGAATCGGAATATCGCCACAGTCCCGTCGAGCGTGACGCTGCCCGCGAACGAGACGACCGTAAATTTCACAGTAACGGGCGTTTCGATGGGAACGGCAACCATAACGACGAGCGTCCCTGGAAGCACCACGACCTGCATTGCCTCGGTCGCTGCAGCGGGGATTCCGACGGTCGATGAAGTCGGTCTGTTTGCGATGGCGGTGATGCTTGGTTTCGCAGCGCTCATCGTCATGAAGCGAATGTAATTACTTCCAATTTTCAGGTGTGACAGGAGTTGGTCCTGTCACATTAGATGGTTGATTACGCACGAAAGAGAGCCCGTTCGCGGGCTCTCTTTTTTTGCGACACCCTTCCTCAGTCCGCCCAAATCGTGTCACTAACCCGCATTTCTCACAGTTTGTCGTAAGACGGCCGAGAGTGGCTTGGATGCGATGCGCACGGCAATTTTGCGACGAAGGCATAGTCGACACTATGTCAAGGAGCGAAATTGCATGCAACGAAGCAGACAGGCCGCTATCCGTCGTCTCGCGGCGAAGGTCTGTGAGAAATGCGGACTCTAGCCCCGTTCAGCCGTGGGGCGCCACTCGATCGCACGGATCTAACTCGGTGTTGCACGGACTCAGGCGCACAAGTTGGCCCCCCGGTGGCACCGAATGTCGCATTCGAGCCGGAGGCGGTGAACGGGGTCCGCTAGCCGGCCGCGCGAACACGATCCAGCAGTACCTCGGCGATTTGCGGTTCGTGTCCCACGTAGTCACCCATGAGAATGGTCACTGATGGGTGACGCAACGCGCCCTCTTTCAAGATAGCGGGCACGTCGCGCAGCAGATGTCGTCCGCTGTGGAGAAAGTAAGGGACGGCCGCGATGCTCGTGGCGCCGGCTGACACGCAGTCATCGATCGCCGTCGCGATGTCGGGCTCGTTGCAGTCGAGGTAGCCAATCGTCACGAAGGGATAGTCGCTCTCGTTCTTCACGAGGCTCGCGACATTTCGGATGTCTTCGTTCGCTTCGGGGCGCGGGCTGCCATGAGCCATGATGAGAAGCGCATTCAAGCAGGAACCTCCGTTCGTACTCGGCAGAGCGTGCTCCCGAAGAGCGGACACTTGGGCTGCTCCCGACACCACGCACTATTGTCAACCGCCGCATCTTCCCATGCGGCTGGCGGCCGCGCGACGGATGCGGAAGCGATCACGGCGTCGGCGAGCGCACGATGAAATCCGATCACGCCAACCGTGCTGAACGTCACATGCGGATAGCGTGGCCTGACGCTGTTTATGGTTGCAGGAAGATCCGCAAGGACGAACTTGCCCGCAATGAGGAAGTAGGGGGCAATGACGATCTTTGTCGCGCCTTGTTCGACGCAACGTCCAACGGCTGTCTCGAAATCTGGCTCTGTGTAGTTGAGGAACGCGACCTCGACGATTGGCATCTCGCCGCGTTCGCGCATCCGTCCGGCCAGCCCGAGGAGGTTGCGCTCGGCCCCGCACAGCACGCTTCCATGACTGAATAGAATGACTCCCTGCACGCGAACATTCTAGCCCGCGTTTCTCACAGACCTTTGTCGTGAGACGACGGAGAGTGACTCGGATGCGAGGCCCAAGGCGGTTTCGCGACGAGAGCATAGTTGACATTGTGTCGAGAGCAACCGGGGCGGGTGTAGGGACGCAGGGCCTGCGTCCGGCACCCAGACATTCGCATCAGGACTTCTGCATCCCGTGAACCCTCGTCCAAAGCGATGGCCGACGACAATCTTCTCGGTCAGGGACAAGGTACCGGACGCACGCCGTGCGTCCCTACGCTCGCATTCTGTGAGAAATGCGGACTAGGAGCCTGCGCGGTAGAAAGGACGAATGGCTGGTAAAATCGGGCATGCCGACAAGTTACCGCGAGTACATGCCCGAGCAGTCGTTGCTACTGCCGCCCTCGTTGCGTGATTGGTTGCCCGAAGGGCACTTGGTTCACTTCATCTCGGATGTCGTGGATCAGTTGGATCTGAAAGCGTTTTACGAGCGGTACGCGGGAGACGGAAGGCGCAAGCAGCCGTTCGAACCGCGGATGATGTTGAAGGTTCTGCTGTATGCGTATGCGAGCGGAACGTTCTCGTCGCGGAAAATCGCCAAGCGGATCGAAGAAGACGTGGCGTTACGAATGCTGGCCGGAGGGAACTTTCCATCGCATCGAACGATCTCCGATTTCCGAAAGCTGAACCTGGAGGCATTCCGCGGGGTATTCGTGCAGGTGGTGCGTTTCGCTCAGGAGGCTGGGCTGGTGCGCATGGGCACGATTGCGACGGATGGGACGAAAGTGAAGGCGAACGCGAGCAAGCACAAAGCAATGAGCTATGGGCGGATGGTGCAGGAAGAGAAACGCATGGAGAAAGAGATCGAACAACTGGTCAAGCAGGCGGAGAAGGAAGACGCTCAAGAGGATGCTGAGTTCGGAGACGATGTTCGTGGAGATGAACTACCCGAGGATCTGCGGCATCGTGAGACGCGGCTCAAGAAGATCAAGGAAGCCAAGAAGCGGCTGGAGGACCGTCAGGTAGAGGCCGACCAGAAGAAGG
>DATLXH010000076.1:0-12765 GCA_035576005.1 Thermoanaerobaculia bacterium
ATCAGGCGACGACCACAACATGCACACGTTCATGTGCATGTCGCGCTCGCGACTCGCCAACTGCCTCCTCAATCATGCGATCGAGAACATTTTCCACAGGTTTACGGCACTTCGACATGACAGTGTGAGAAATGCGGGCTAGCCTGGAGCTATCTCACTGGGCATTCACTACTTGCGGCCATATGACATGCTATATTGTGCTGGGGAGCTCGCCTCCGGGAACTCTTGAACGATGATTGAAATTCAGATCCATCCCAGCGATATCCGGCGGAGAGTCCGCTATCTTTTCGTCTCTCGAAGGGCGGTCATAGGTCTTGTCACCCTCGGTTCGATCATCCTGGCATTCGTCCTCGGTTCGATGGCGGCCGCTCCATCCGTCATTCGCAGGGTCTACAAGAGCACCAGCGTCTTTCTCATGCGGCAGGAGAAAGCGATCCAGGTGGAGAGGCTGCGGGCACACGTCAGTCAGATGAGCTCGCTCGAGAAGGCGTTTGACGAGCATCGCCTGCGCGTGGAAAAGCTCCTCACAGTTTATGACCTCGAGACCTCAACATTGGGTCAGGGCGGTCTCTCACTCTCACGCGGCGAAGAGCAGCGGATGTCTGAGCTGGAAGACGCCAGGAAGAGGGAAGCGCTGCTGAAATCCGCAATCCATCGTCTGGAGCGACAAGTGGCGCTCCTGGGCAGATACGAGAGAGAGAACGCAGACATCATCCGGCATACCCCCGCAGTGCTGCCGTTGCCTCCCGATGATTTCGTTCTGACGGCTCCATTCGGTCAGCGCATCAATCCCTTCACGAAAGGGCCGGAGTTTCACAAAGGTCTGGACCTCGCTGCACGCACCGGTACGTCGATCTTCGCGGCCGCGGATGGCGTGGTGACGTTCGCGGGGCGAGTTTCTCTATCGCAGAGCGTCCCGTGGTGGCGCATGGGAAATGTGGTCGTCGTCGAGCATGGCAAGAGATTCGTCACCATCTACGGGCACTGCGACACCACACTCGTGACAAGAGGTCAGGAAGTGCATCAGGGTCAGACGATCGCTACGGTTGGCTCGACTGGTTGGAGCACCAACTCTCATCTTCACTACGAGATTCGGAGCGACCTGCAGAATCCGGGGGTGTTCCGCGCAGCGGATCCGCGGATTTACATTCTCAACTACGAGTGGAGCGATGAAGCGACTCTCCTGGCGAAAGCGCGAGCGTTGAAGAACGTGAAGGACTACGATCCGCTGCCGCGCGTATTTTTCTAAAGACAGGCCGCGAAAGAAGGTCTTCACCGTAAGGAGGCAAAGATGTCTCAGGAAAAATACCCGACGATGGTCATACCGGAAGGTACTGAGATCCGGCTCAATCGTGAAGGACAGCTCTCGATTCGAACCCCCGGGAACCTGGTCATCCAGAACTCCGGAACTTATGCGGAGCTTGAATCGACGAACGGCTCGATTCGGATTCAGGAAAAAGTCAACATCGAAGCGGTTACGGTGCGCGCGGCCGAAGGGTGTTTCGTCGAAGGTGCTCTCACGGCCTGGCGCGTGGTTGCAAAGCGGATAGTGCTCGAGGGAAAAGCGAGGGCCTGCATCATGATCCCCGATGCCGGAGCAATTGAAGTCGAGCGTACGAGCCGCCTTGTCGGGAACTTCGGTAGTGAGCAGGAGATTCGAGATGTTCTAAAGCGATTCGAATCGAAGCTCTACCCCTCACTGGAGTCAGGGACAGGGCAGCGAAGCGAGGAGCCATCCCGATTTCCGGCATCGCTTTCTCGCAAGTAGAGCAGGGGTGATGGCCGATTTCCGCGGGTTAAACCCGTCGGACCCGAGCCCGCTGATAAATGATTGTTCCTCGGCTTGCGGCTGCCTCCTCTTCCAGCGACAACACTCATGTCATTTTTGCAAACGACTCGACTGCCCACAGTTGCTAACCCCGCATTTCTCACACTCCTTTGTGGCGAGGCGGCGGAGAGTGGCCTGGATGCGAGCGTACGGCGGTTTCGCGACGAAGGCATAGTTGACACTATGTCGAGGAGTGAACCCGTCGTGCAACGAAGCAGACAGGCCGCTATCCGCCGCCGCAGCAGAAGGAGTGTGAGAAATGCGGGTTAAGGAATCCCCCGCCTGCTGATGGCTCTGCTGCTCTATCTCCTGACCGCAGTCCTGCTTCTGTTCGTTGTGTCGCGTTACTGCGTCGCAATGACGCGTCGCGCGATGCTGATTCTCGTGCTGATGCCGTTCTGCTTTACCGGGTATGCCCTCGTCACAGCTCGCTCACTCGCACCCGTCGACATCGCGTACCAGGCTGATCCCTTCAAGCCGCTTGCGGCCACGGCTGCAGTCTCGTCGGTTCGCAGCGGCGCTCTGAGCGACATCTACTCGCAGATGATTCCGTGGCGTGCGGCCGTGCGTTATTCTCTCTCGCAGGGAGAGTGGCCGCTCTGGAATCCTTTCATGTTCTGCGGCGATGTCCTTGCCGCCTCCGCACAGCCCGCCCCTTACTACCCGTTCAATCTGCTCAGTCATCTCATCCCTCTTCCGGACGCCCTGACTTATCTCGCTGCCATCACCTTTTTCGTGGCTTCGCTTTCGACGTTTCTATTTCTTCGATCACTCGGATGCAGCGAGGCCGCTACCCTGGTCGGAGCTGCCGGGTGGATGTTCTCTGACTTTGTGGCTTTCTGGCAGGGCTGGCCTCTCGGGGTGTCGGCTTCGCTACTACCGCTGGTCTGCTACGGAGTTCGGCTCGTCGTCGACGCGCCTTCGTTGAAATCCGCTGCCGTTCTGACGATCGGATTGATCCTTCTCGTCCTGGCAGGGCACCCTGAAACCGTCCTTCACTGCGTAGCGGTCGGAGTCGCATTCGGCCTGTTCGAAATGGCACGCCTGGCCAGGAGTCAACTGCTCTCCGTTCTCGCCGTTGCCGTGGCAGCGGGTGTTGCTGCGCTCCTGCTCACGGCGATCTACCTCTTGCCAATCCTCGAGGCGCTTCCTCAGACAGCCGACCATCACTACAGGCACGATGTCTACGCCCTGCAGGATCACACTCTGCGATGGCCTACCTCGATCGGAAGGATCGTGCGCAATTTCGTCCCACTGATGCACGGGCTTCAGAGCGACGACCAACTGACCATCACATCGGGCCTTCCTCCGGGCACGGCCTGGGCAGGGTCATTGATTCTGGCTCTGGCCGCGCTCGGACTCTGGCGAGGAGATCGGCGTGAGCGATGGTTCATGCTGGGTGCAATCGCGTGTGGGCTTCTGTTCGGAGCAGCGGCGCCGGTGACTCATTGGTTCCAGAAGTTGCCGCTGTTTGACATAGCTCTGAATGAAAGGCTTTCCCTGGCTGCCACATTTGGCTTCATCACACTCGCGGCATTGGGACTCGACGTACTACTAGCGGGGAGCCGCCGCGCATTCGCGCTGGCCGCAGCGGGCAGCGCTGCGCTCGTGCTTATCTGCTCGGCCGTGATGGTCAGCGCTACTCTCGGAGGAAAGCTCTTCCCCGGAAACGTGAAGGCGACTGTCCTGTCGCTTCTCGTGCTCCCAGTAGCAGTTCTGATCGCTCGATTCAGCAGGAGCAAGGCGCTGACCGCAGTTCTGCTTCTGCTGCTCGTTCTGTCTGAGCGTACTCTGGCGATGGGAGGGTTCTATCCGTCGGTGTCTCGCAGCGCATTTTTTCCGGCTGTGGAAGAGCTCCGTTCCATTCCGCGGGACAACGTCTCGCGCATGTCCAGCCTCCTCTACACATTCATTCCGAACGTCAGCGCCCTGTATCAGCTCGAAGATGTACGCGGCTATCAGGCGATGAACTTCCGAAGGTTCGTCGAGACCGCCACGTTCTGGAGCGTCCGGCAGCCTGTGCACTACAACCGTATCGACCGTTTCCATCCATTCCTGTCATTCATGAATGTTCGCTATCTACTCGTGGCGAATCGCGTTCCTTTCGAGAAGAACTGGCGCGAGGTAACGCGAGGACCCTCCATGCGAGTCCTGGAAAATCCGGGGGCCCTCGAGCGAGCTTTCGTGCCTCGGGTGGTTCAGGTCGGCTCGACAGGTGCCGCGACCGTTGGGGCCATGGCTCTCGAAACCGACTTCGGCGCCCGAAGCTGGATCGAAGCGATTCCAGATCCGGTCACCGGAAGATGGAAGAGGTCGCTCGGGCAGGCCTGGGACAAGGGACCTGCTGAGTTCGCGAATGGTCCCGGAACGGTTTCGGTCAGGCGGCGCGGAACTGCGTTCGAGCTCGAAGCAAAGATGGAGAATCCCGGGTGGGTTGTCGTATCCCAGACGGGATGGAGCGGATGGCGAGCAAGATCCGGTGACACCAATCTGCCGATCTTTTTCGCCAACCACGCGTTCATCGCTTTCCGGCTTCCTGCAGGGATGCACAAGGTGGATTTACGCTACCTGCCGCACGGCTTCGTGGTCGGACGGTGGATCAGTCTGGTATCGATGGTCCTTGTCATTGGTTTTGTTCTGGTGGTCCACCTTCGCACGCGGCGAGCCCGCATTTCTCACAGACCTTTGTCGTGAGACGTCGGAGAGTGGCTTGGATGCGAGGCGCACGGCGATTTTGCGACGAAGGCATAGTTGACACTATGTCGAGGAGCGAAATTGCCGTGCAACGAAGCAGACAGGCCGCTGTCCGTCGTCTCACGGTGAAGGTCTGTGAGAAATGCGGGCGAGGGTGGGACTAGAGGTTCCCGGATGCGTACAAGCTCACGATAGATCGCAGCAGCAGCTCAGAGGGTTAGACTCGCCGGAATGCGAATTGTGAACGGGTAGACGTTGAGTGCGCATCGATTTACAGAAGAGGGAAGGCTTTGGCCGCTGAGTCCAGCGCTCGCGCGGGCGCTCGCGACCCTGGTCGTCCTTCTCGCCTGTGGGAGAATCGTCGCGACCCATCGTGTGTATAGCCAGACTGCGGACGAGCCGGCACATGTGGCCGCCGGGATGGAGTGGCTCGATAAGCATCGATACACGATCGACATCACCCATCCTCCACTCAGCCGCATTGCCGTCGCGCTGGGACCTTTTCTCGAGGGTGCGTCCTCTCCGGACCGGGAAAATCTCGTCGAAGCCGGGAACGAACTGTTCCACGCGAACAACCGCTATCGCCACAATCTCGCATCGGCGCGACTCGGCAACCTTCCGTTTTTCATCCTCGCTTCCGCCGTTGTTTTCTATTGGGCGGGGAGCCTCTTTGGTCGGACGACTGCGCTGGGGGCTCTCGTGCTCTTCACGACGCTGCCGCCTGTTCTCGCTCACGCGGGGCTTGCGACGACCGACCTCGCTGTGACTGCGTGTCTGCCGCTGGCGCTGTTCTGCTGGTGGCGGTGGCTCGAACGACCAACCGCTGGACGGGGAGTGCTGCTTGGCGTCTCCTCCGGGCTTGCGGTTCTGGCAAAGTTCTCGACCCTTCTCTTTTTTCCTGCGTGCGCGACGGCGATGCTCGTCACATCATTCCTTTCAAAGCGGTCGGGGGATGTATCAAATTCGGAGACGACCCGATCGAAGTCGACACTGCGGTTGCGTTCCGGAGCTATGGCTCTCGTTACTACGCTCCTTATCGTATGGGCCGGTTATCGCTTCTCCTTTGAGACTCTCGCCGAGGCGCATCCTGACGCGCACAAGATCGTTGAGCACTTTGCGCAGAGATTCTCATCGGCGGCGAGCCTGCCGGGATCGATCGTTGATGGGTGGCTTATTCCGGCACCAGCGCTTCCGATGGGCGTTGCGATCGTGCAGCGTCACAACGAGTCAGGACACAACGCGTATCTTCTCGGCGACTATCGAAGCACAGGATGGTGGTATTACTTTCCAGTCGTCCTGCTCTACAAGAGCCCGCTTGCGTTTCTTTCTCTCATGGTTGTCGGGCTGGCACTCGCGGTATGGCGAAAGCGTGTCGAGCGTGGCAGCCTTGCGGTTGCCGCGGGCGCGTCGGCAATTCTTGTCGTCTGTCTCACGAGCCGAATCGACATCGGCGTGCGACACATCCTTCCGATCTATCCACTGCTGTCGATTCTGGCCGCCCGAGCAGCAGTCATGATGCGGGAACAATCCGGAGGGGTGATTGGCCGGGTCGCAGTGTGCATGCTGTTCTGCTGGCAGTTAGGGAGCGGAGTGGTTGCGCACCCTGATTACCTTCCTTACTTCAACGAGCTTGCTGGGAACCATCCAGACCTCGTTCTGCTCGACAGCAACCTCGATTGGGGTCAGGATCTGATGCGCCTGAAACGAGCCCTCAAACAGTGGCGGGTGGACGAGTTGCATATCGCGTACGCGGGCAGCGCTGACCTGGGCCGCCACGATCTTCCGAAGATGCACGAGCTCAAAAGATATGAGCCTGTGACAGGCTGGGTCGCAATCAGTGAGACGCACCTCAAGGATGTCGGCTCACCGGAAGATCGTGGTAGAGGTTACGAATGGTTGAAGTTCTACAATCCCGTGGCACGTGTGGGGCGTTCAATTCTTCTCTATTACATCCCTCAACGGTGAGCTGCAGCTAACCCGCCATTTCTCACAGCTCCTCTGTTAACACACACAGAGTGTCATCCAAGCGTTGAGTCAGGGCGCAGCGTCGCGAGACAGACAAGAGTGTCTGTCCTACACGCGCATGTAGGACAGACACTCTTGTCTGTCACGCGACACTCTCGTTTGTCTCGACGCTCGGGATGAAGATGTGTGAGAAATTCCGGCTCAAGCGGGTGGGTGCGGGTTTGCGGGGTATGCCGGGGTGCGGTCCCGCCCAGGCTCAGGACGACCCATCGTTTCTCTTCTCGAGGCAGGGCACTGTGGGCAGCCGCTCGGCGACCAGCAAATGAAGGCCTGGAAACGCCTAAAAAACTTTCCTCAGGTGCGCAGCGGCATCGAGCGGGTCGACGATGTTCGTGACGATCCCCGTCGCGAGCTCGAAGCCGGCCTCGACTGTCAGGCGAGGAGTGATCTCGCAGTACCAGTGGAAGGGGAGCTGAACGTCTCCATCAAGACGAGGAGCATTCTGAAACGTCCAGTTGAATGAAACGCGTCCCAGAAGGGTGAACAGAGCCCGGAGAGAGCGTTGCAATACCGCGGAAAGCTCTCTTAACTCACTCGCTTGAAGGTCGACCCACGACGTCGCATGACTTCGAGGCACGATCCTGAGCTGATACGGAGCCCGGGCGACTTCGGCCGCGGTCACGACGAAGTTCCCGGTCACTGCAATCATCCCCGGCCCTTTCTCGAGATGACAGAAGCTGCAAGACCCGGACGAAAAAAATCTCAGCTCGTGAAGCGCACGATCCGGCACGCGATGGAATGCAACAAGCTGGCTGTGAAGATGAGGAATCGAGGCGCCGGCACTTCGTCCCTCGTTCTTGAAAATTGTTATGGATCGAACTGCGGGATCCATGGCGTGTGCACGATATCGTGTGAGGTAGCACTGAACGATATCCGCTGCGGGCTCCTCGGCAAGCAGATCGAACTGCGCGTCGTGTACGGGCGATTCGATGAGCACCTCGTGATACCCGCTGATGCCGAGCTCCTGCGATTCCTCTCGAGGAGTGGACGCTCTCGCAGCAGTCGATGCCGCGATCATAGGATATCGATTCGGCACGACCCTGATCGTCCAGAGACCCCCACGCTCCAGTCGGGAGATCTCAGGGGGCGTCTGATCTTCGTTGCCGGGACAGAATGGACAGTCCTCTCTCGGGAGTGGTGGGTCGCTGAGGAACGCGGCTGCTCGTCCAGCTCGCTCGCGGGAGAGAAGAATTGACTGTCCCGTCAACGGATCGATGCGGATGCTGCTCATCCCGCACTCATGGGGCGAGAGTCTCGCCCGCAGCTGGTGGACTGGCGACGAAGGCGAGGACCTCGCGGTCATAACGGTCACCTTCGAGTGAAGGGATCTGACAGTGGCCTGCCGTTTCCGAGATTAACAACCGTTTCGGAACCCTCAGCGCGGCGAACAGCTCTCGTCCAAGAGAGATGGGGAGAGTCGTGTCACGAGCTCCATGCATGACCAGAACAGGGCGGCCCGCATCGTTGAGCCAGTCGAGCGTCCGAAGCGACTTGCGTACATAGAGGTGAAGGGGAACGTTCGGGTAGATCATTCTTCCCACGCTCTGGAGCGAGGGGAACGAGTTCTCGATCACTACACAGCGCACCGGGCGCTCCCTGGCAACCCATGCAGCGTAGGCTCCGCCCAGCGATTCGCCGTAAACCGCGATCGACGGTCGCGGCCGCGAGAGTGCGTCGGCGACGAAGTCATACGCTGCGATCGAGTCGAGGTAGAGCGCCGCCTCAGTTGGCACTCCCTCACTCCGTCCGTAGCCGCGATAGTCGAACAGGAAGACGTTCAAGCCTTTCTGCGCGAGTCGCGCGGCGTGCGTGCCGCGCTCGGAGATGTTGTTTCCATTTCCATGGAACCAGATGAGGGTGGGCGCTGATGGATCGGTCGCACGAAAACTCCATGCGTGAAGTCGCGTCCCGTCGCCTGATGGAAAAAAATGATCGTCGGGCCGCACCGCCAGCCGGCCGACCTCCCAGTTTCCGGCGGGATAACGCTCGGGGTAAAAGAGGGAAGTCCTTTTCACGAGACCGACGAAGAGAGCACCGCCCGCCACCGCTGTGATGACGAGTAGAGCGAGGATCATGACGAGCTTGACGATCACGATCATGCCGTTGGCAAGCGTCTGACCTGCGCGAGGCGTTGCAGAAATCCGAGCACCGCAGCAACCAGAATCGCGACTGTCATCCACTCCGCAATCGTCAGCGTCAGAAAACGATGGTGGGCGAGTTGCGAACGATGGAGCGTGAACAGGACAATCGGCATAACGATGAGTCCTAGTACGAACTCGCCGCGTCCAACAGCATCGTAATCGCGTTTTCCGAAGGACGCCTCCATCTGAGTGCCTATGTAGCCGTTCAGCGAGACGGCAAGCAGGGTCAGAACAGCGAGAGGCAACCGGATCTCTGCACCGATCGTCCAACCTGCCAGAAGGGCGCCGTCGCTGACCCGATCGGAAAGGTGATCGAGAAAGTCTCCGATTCGGGACGTCTTCCCCTGTGCCCGGGCCACCGCACCGTCCAGAGCGTCGAGTAATCCCCCCACAGCGAGCAGCCCGGTAGCGACCAGCAGGGCGGAGGGGCGGCGGGCGGATTGCGCCAGGGTGGATGCGGCAACCAGGTTCAACCCTAACGCCAATCCGGTCAGTGCGTTAGGAGAAATCGGCAGTTTTGAGGCGACTGGATGAAGCCACTGATTGATGCGCGTTCGCCACGGGTTCACACTCTGATTGTAAAGGGATCAGGCAGTGGGAA
This sequence comes from Thermoanaerobaculia bacterium, assembly GCA_035576005.1. Lineage (GTDB taxonomy): Bacteria > Acidobacteriota > Thermoanaerobaculia > Gp7-AA8 > Gp7-AA8 > DATLXH01. Next base: position 9,290 of record DATLXH010000076.1, read on the forward strand.
TGAAACGTTTCATAGTTGTTATTTGACGTGCGATCACACGATAAAGGCAAACTCTCGGCGACGAGAAGGCGCAAAGCTTCAGGTCTGATAACAGACGGCTGGGCTACCGAACGTGGCGAAGTGGTTTCCTTCGCACTCCCGAAACCGGGGGCGTTCCTAGTGAGAAGATCGCGAGGAGCGTCGGCATGCGTTTCAGGGTCTTCGCGTTTGCAGCAGCCTTCATGGCGATGAGCGTCAGCGCGTCGGCGTACCGGACCTCGGTCTGGATCGCTCCCTGGGAACAAAGCTCCCTGACCTCGGTTCAGATCAACGGCGCGCACATCAGCGAGTCGAATCCTGTCTGGTACTCGATGAATGCTGACGGATCGATTGCCAAGAACGGGAACGCGGAGAATCCTACCTGGCGTGCCGCAATGGTCGGTAGCGAGCTCATTCCCACCATTCAAAACGTAGTCGCCAGTCGTTTCAACGGTTCTACGGTCGTGAACCTGCTGAGCAGCCCCGCAACACGTGAGTCGCACGCCGAAGCGATCGCCCAGCTCGTCATTCAGAATGCCTTCGACGGAATCGACATCGATTACGAGCGGGTCCCGACTGCATCCAGAGCACAGTTCACCGACTTCATCAACGTGCTTGCCGCAAAACTGCACCGAGTCGGCAAGAAGCTCTCTGTCACGGTCTACCCGAAACTCTCGGACAAGCAGAACTGGGACGGTCCCGGCTCGCAGGACTGGGGCGCAATCGGTGCAGTCGCGGATTTAGTCAAGATCATGGTTTACGATTTCCACTGGTCGACCAGTGAAGCCGGCTCGATCACCCCGCTGACCTGGCTCGATGGCGTGACCACCTATGCTGAGAGCGTGATGGCCTCGCAGAAAGTCATGATCGGACTTCCCTGGTACGGATATGACTGGGTTGCGAGCAAAGGCACGCCAATCGACTACACGAGCGCGATGGCTCTGATCCGCACGACGGGCGCTACAGTTTCACGCGATGCTGAGGGAGAAGTCACCTTTACGTATGCAGGTGGCCATGTTGTTTACTTCCAGGACGCCGAGAGCTACTCGAAAAAGATCGATGTCCTCGTCCAGAAGCATCCCTCGATCGGTGGGTTCGCGCACTGGAGATCAGGAAACGAGGATCCAGCGACTTGGCAGCGTGTAGCAGCGTTGAAGAATGGATCGACTGCTCCGGTCGCTACCCCCGCGACGACCGCTCCTGCGCCGCCGACGTCAGCTCCCACCACTCCAGCGCCTCCCACTACACCCGGTCCTCCGACGGGCGGCGGTACCACTCAGCCACCGTCAGGATCAGGCGCAGCACCGGTCACGGGCGACTTTGCAGTATCCGGCCCGGCGACGCTTGCGGTAACCGCGGGTGGACTGGCTGCGGCCGAGTATGGAGTCATCGCCATCAACGGCTTCGCTTCGAACGTAAATGTGTCCGTTGAAAAAGTCTCGAGCTTCCGGGGCGATGTCGTCCTCAACGCATCGACGATCAGCCCCTCGAGCCGCGCTACGCTGTCGATGAATGTCGAGCGCGGTACGGTCGCGGGCGACTACCAGCTCCGCCTCCGCTTCGTGAGCGGCACTCGTCAGCACGAGCAGATGGTGACAGTGCAGGTCAAAGCCGCAGCCACGACCCCGCCGCGCCACGCGGTAATCGTTTAGCTTCGGGTTAACCCGCATTTCTCACAGACCTTTGTCGTGAGACGGCGGAGAGTGGCTTGGATGCGAGGCGCACGGCGATTTTGCGACGAAGGCCATAGTCGACACTATGTCAAGGAGCGAAATTGCGGTGCAACGAAGCAGACAGGCCGCTATCCGTCGTCTCGCGGCGAAGGTCTGTGAGAAATGCGGGTTCGGTCCTCCAGTCCGCCGCTGACTTCCGAAGGTGCGAAGCAGGCTTATACTCTCGACGTGACGAGCCCTGAAAGTCTCTGGATGCAGTTGCGCGAGGGGAGCAGGTTTTTCAAAGAGGAAGGAGCTCTCCATTCAACTCTCTCCGGGCTGACGGCGAAACTTGCTGATGAAGGAATCGACTACGCGGTAATTGACGGAATTGCGCTACTCACGCACGGCTATCGTCGTTACACAGAGGATCTCGACATCCTCACGACTCGGGCCGGACTCGGGCGCTTTCGCGGAAGACTCGTCGGGCGCGGCTATCGTCCGGCTTTTCCGGGTGCGCAGAAGAGCTACCGTGACACGGAAACAAACGTCAGGATCGATTTCATCATGGCGGGCGAGTATCCGGGCGACGGCAAGCCCAAACCGGTGAGCTTCCCGGATCCCGCTGAAGCTCGATTGAATAAAGATGGCATCTGGTTCATTACGCTCGAGAAGCTCGTGGAGTTGAAACTAGCCTCCGGCCTGTCGGCTCCTCACCGGCTCAAAGACCTGGCCGACATCGTCGAGCTAATCGTGAGTCGCGCGTTATCTCGCGATCTGGCGGGTAAGCTCGATGAGAGTGTGCGCACCGAGTACCTCCGCCTGTGGGATGCAGCCCAGGCACGCCCCGCGGAGTAGGGCGACTCCAGGTCGCCCCGTTGCGTCAGCCCGCATTTCTCACAGACCTTCGCCGCGAGACGACGGATAGCGGCCTGCCTGCTTCGTTGCACGGCAATTTCGCTCCTTGACATAGTGTCGACTATGCCTTCGTCGCAAAATCGCCGTGCGCCTCGCATCCAAGCCACTCTCCGCCGTCTCCCGACAAAGGTCTGTGAGAAATGCGAGCTAGGAGCCTGCGCGGTAGAAAGGGCGAGATGCTGGTAAAATTGGGCATGCCGACAAGTTACCGCGAGTACGTGCCCGAGCAGTCGTTGCTACTGCCGCCGTCGTTGCGTGATTGGTTGCCCGAAGGACATTTGGTTCACTTCATTTCGGATGTCGTGGATCAGTTGGATCTGAAAGCGTTTTACAAGCGGTACGAGGGAGACGGACGGCGTAAGCAGCCGTTCGAACCTCGGATGATGGTGAAGGTTCTGCTGTATGCGTATGCGAGCGGAACGTTCTCGTCGCGGAAAATCGCCAAGCGGATCGAAGAAGACGTGGCGTTACGAATGCTGGCCGGAGGGAACTTTCCGTCGCATCGAACGATCTCCGATTTCCGAAAGCTGAACCTGGAGGCATTCCGCGGGGTATTCGTGCAAGTGGTGCGTTTCGCTCAGGAGGCAGGGCTGGTGCGCATGGGCACGATTGCGACGGATGGGACGAAAGTGAAGGCGAACGCGAGCAAGCACAAAGCGATGAGCTATGGGCGGATGGTGCAGGAAGAGAAACGCCTGGAGAAAGAGATCGAACAACTGGTCAAGCAGGCGGAGAAGGAAGACGCTGAAGAGGATGCTGAGTTCGGAGACGATGTTCGTGGAGATGAACTACCCGAGGATCTGCGGCATCGTGAGACGCGGCTCAAGAAGATCAAGGAAGCCAAGAAGCGGCTGGAGGACCGTCAGGTAGAGGCCGACCAGAAGAAGG
>DATLXH010000077.1:0-11595 GCA_035576005.1 Thermoanaerobaculia bacterium
GCAATGCAACGCCATCGCTGGCAAACTGAACCGTCGCCCGCGAAAGCGTCACGGCTTCCTGACGCCGGACGAAAGGCTGCAGCAGGGAAAAAGCAAAAGGCCCACTGTGCCGCCTCACTACCGACTGCAGCGTAGAACAACGCCCCCGAACGATGTATCATCACCACACGTCAGTGTTGCAGTTCAAAGTTGAACTCAGGCGCTCGTGCCACGTGCGACGCGCAAATGTTGCTTGTCGACCTTAACGGGAGCTTTCTTGCGAGCTTTCTTCTGCGCTGGCAGCGCGGCGATGACGGAACGCAGAAGGGTATTCACCGATTCGGAGGTGTTGAAGACGGCAGCAACGTCTGGTTCCAAGACGACCGCCACGGAGTCTCGCATCTTTCCCGCGAAACGATTGGGCTTGGATTTCGAGTAATCCAAATCGTATTCGGTGCGAAGGCCCAAGTTCGAGTTTTTAGATATTCTCTTCATGGTTGCGTTGTTCGCGACTAGTCGCTGCTCGAGCTGAGATCAGCCGAACGAAATCATCTCGCTCGGTAAAGGATACCAGCAGAAGCCGTGTGCCGGAAGAATAGCCCACGAGGACTTCCCTCGACTCCTCGTCCGAATGAGCGGTGTCGTCGAAGACCCGGGCTAGAGGATCCTCAAATGCGGTGATCGCCTCCTCGAAGGACACGCGATGGTTCCGCCAGTTCAGGGCCGCTTTCCGCGCGTCCCATTGAAAGTTCACGTAGGAAGTGTACGCCCGAAAATGAGGCGCCTAACGGACCCAAGTTCACCGGCTCCGGCCCGCACGCGACATTGTACGGCGCTCGGGACCAAGCAACTGGCGGGCCGGAGTCCGGTGCAACGCCGAGTTAGCCGCGTGGTTATCGCCAGTGGGCTTTGAGGCGCGCAGAGGCCACCGAAGCAGGATTGTCATAGCCCATCGGCCCGCACGGAGTGATGGACAGCCGAATGTTCACTGCGTCGAGCGATCGGTCCGCTAGTGTAGTGCGTCGTAAGTAAAGCAATTTATATTGTTGCGTTCGTGTTCTACCATTCGAGGTGGGACATGAGGATTGCTGCGAGCGTCACGCTGAGCGAGGAAGAGGGGCTGGAATTGCAGTCCTACGCGAGGGGCCGCAGCACTCCAGCTCGCGTTGTGTTTCGAGCAAAAGTCATCCTGCTCGCTGCTGAGGGAAAGCAGAATTTGGAGATTGCGTCGATTCTCAACACAACGCCGCGTGCCGTGGGTCGTTGGCGACAAAGGTTCGTGAAGGATCGCATCAGCGGCATTCTTCAAGACGCGCCGAGGCCGGGCAGACCGCCGAAGATCACGCCGGGCAAACAGCGCTCGGTGGTACGTGCAACGCTCGAGGAAAAGCCGCCTGCCGCAACTCAGTGGAGCACTCGCACAATGGCCAAGGCTGCAGGGATTAGCGAGTCTTCGGTACGGCGGATCTGGAAGAGTCACGGCCTTAGACCTCATCGTGTTCGCACGTTCAAATTGAGCAACGACCCCCGCTTCACGAAGAAACTCGAGGATATCGTCGGCCTCTACTTGAATCCGCCCGAGCACGCCATCGTGCTCTCGGTAGACGAGAAGAGCCAGATTCAGGCGCTCGACCGTACGCAACCCGGATTACCGATGAAGAAGGGTCGCTGCGGAACGATGACTCATGACTATAAGCGTCACGGTACGACCACGCTTTTCGCAGCTCTCAATACACTCGACGGGAAAGTTCTCGGCGCTTGTATGCCGCAACACCGTCATCAAGAATGGCTACGCTTCCTTCGCCAGATCGATCGTGAAGTCCCGAAAGGGAAAGACATTCATCTGATCTGCGATAACTACGCGACACACAAGCATCCGAAGGTAAAGGCTTGGCTCGCCATGCATCCGCGTTTCCACTGCCATTTCACTCCCACCAGTTCGTCTTGGTTGAACATGGTTGAGCGATTTTTCCGCGATCTGACCGTCAATCAACTACGTAGAGGCGTTTTCCACAGCGTTACCGATCTGAATGCGACGATCACTGACTATCTTACTTCTCACAATGCCCATCCAAAGCCGTTCGTTTGGACAGCAAAAGCCGCCGACATTCTCGAAAAAGTGAAGCGCGCACGGCGAGCCCAGAATAAAGGTCGTTCTGTATGACGCACTACACTAGATAGTGCCATGCGAGACCTGCCTGATCACGGAGCGAGCCGAGCTTGCTGCGGTCACTCGACCGACCATAGGTAAGGCTTTTCAGCAGTGTCTCTTCAAGGTCGATGTACTTCTCGTCCGCGCCGAACGACTGAAGCAATTCGCGAAGTACTCGACCAAATCTTTGCTCGGCGGTTGATCGTTCGCGAAGGGTGATCACCACGGACAGTAGCGACGGAGCACTCATGTAGTGAACGAGTCGCCGCGGACCGACATTCAGCGTGTTCGCGTACCAAGGACCTAGAGCTCCCTCGTCGACGGTGACCGGTGTTAGCTTCTCCGGAAGCCAAAAGGTCTTGCGATACTTTCTAGTGCAAAGAAGAGTCGGCATGACTTAGAGCGGCTAACGGACCCCAGTTCACCGGCTCCGGCCCGCACGCCATATTGTACCGCACTTGGGACCAGGCAACTTGCGGGCCGGAGTCCGGTGCAACGCCGAGTTAGGCGCCATTTTCAACGCGAGTTCAGAGGTCTTTTGGCGTGAGACCCGTTCGCTTTGCTATACGTGCAAGCATTCGCGGCCCTATTTCCTCATGGTTGTGGAAGGCGAACACAACGTCGGCCCAGCCTGACCGCTGAAGAACAAGGTGTGATGTGCCTGACTGTCTCTTCACTATCCACCCGATCCGAAGCAAAGCCGCGAGTACACGATTGGCCTTTGACGCAGGCCAATTCATTCGTTGATAGCGAACACCCCGTGAATCTCCGGTATGTCCTCACCTTGTTCGAGGCGGTCGGCCAACACGCGGAATGCTAACGCCTTGGCCTTGGCAACCGCCTCATCGCGGCTAGCGCCGTATGTCAAGACACCGGGAAGATCAGTGACCTCCCCGATCCACCGACCATCCTCTTCGCGCTCGATCTCGACAGTGAAGTCGCTCATTGGAAGATTCTAACCCATGTGCAGCTCTCGATACTCCGTGGCGCCTAACGGACACTAGCTCACCGGCTCCGGCCCGCACGCGACATTATACAGCACCGGGGACCAAGCAACTAGCGGGCCGGAGTCCGGTGCAGCGCCGAGTTAGGCCGTGAACTTCTCGTGAAGCAATTCTAGGGGACTGTGGCTAACGTGTTTTCCGCGGGTTGCAAGCATTAGCTTTGACGGCTCGGTCGTCGTGAGCAGAGCTTGATCTAACCTCGTGCCGGCCAGTTTGAAGAAGAGTTCTGAGTTTCTCGACCTTCATGAAGGGTATCTTTCGATGAAGCATGCGATGACAGTTTGAGCAAACTACCGCTAAGTCCGAGAGTCGCGTCTCGACAGCGCCTGGCGACTCAGACAACGCCACGAGATGGTGAACCTCGCAGTAGCCATCGCCTATGTCCGGGTAGAATGCGCCGAAGTCAAACTGGCAGATCTCGCAGGCCAGGTTGCCCACACTGGCCAGGACCGCTCTCTTCTTCGCGTCAACGATGGTACGGTTTCGTTCACGCGCGAAGTGCGAGATCAATTTGATACCGCCCTCTCGCACGGCAGCGTCCCAGTCCAAGTCTGGCACCAGTCCCGCCCACGGAGTCGCCGCGATGTCCTGCCATTGGCTGCCAAGGTCCACGTTGCCGCTTGCCAGCAGGGCAAACAGAAGACTGGCCTGCTCCGATGTGAGCGGGAAAAGCGTCGTCGCGGGGCCTGTCTTCAGAAACGATGCCTCGTTAAGGATCGGAATAGCCCGCAGGTCCGCGATCGTCGGCATCCAAGAAAACTTTCGGGTTATATACCGGACACGGAACAAACGGTCGCCGTCCTGATCAACTCCTGCATTCCTATCCGTGAGTTCAGCAAGGCCCACGACCCGAAGCGCGGGTGCAGATTCCCAGCAGAATAGCCGATCTCCGTTCTCCCAGTCCTTGGGAATCCGACCCGTATGCCATGGTTCTTCATTGCCCGGAACCAGCATGCGGTCCCAGTCATTCGAGTACGGATTGCCCTTAATCACCCAATAGCGCATAGCACTTAGCGGCCTAACGGACCCCAGTTCACCGGCTCCGGCCCGCACGCGACATTGTACCGCACCCGCGGCCAAGCAACTGGCGGGCCGGAGTCCGGTGCAACGCCGAGTTAGGCGCTCGTGCCACGTGCGACGGCCCGGCTTCGCTCATCTTCTGCCTGTAACCCGGGGAGAATGTCGCGGAAAGGCAGGCAACAGCAGACACCGCACCTGTTTCCTTGGCGCACGCCCAATGGAAGTGTCGTTGTGCGAGTCGTTTAAAGGATCTGCAGGGCGAAAGTCTGTACTTCCCCAGTTAGACGGCGGCCACCTACAACACGAACTCCGCACTGCCACACCGCTTGAGACCATTCGGCGCACACACCCGGACGCGGTATCGACGCCCCGACCAGAGAGTGAAGGTTTTCCCGGTAGGCACGACAGCCCGTGCCGATCCCCACGAGACCTCCGGTGTTGACGAGTTCACACCCCCCTGCAGATCGAACCGATGCGCTTGGAACAAGTCTCCTTCCGGTTCAAGCTGCCAGACAGTTGCGCCCTTCTCATCAAGCAACTCAACCTTGCCGATGCTCGTAGGGTATTCACCCAACGTCTGACAGTCGATGCTAACGCCGACGGCGGTCCGTTCCACGCGAACCGGGGGATGTGCGATCCCGCAGCTCACAAACAGCGCGGCGAAGAGTACAGCTGATGCTTGCGGAATCACGCTCATGGATTTCGGCGCCTAACGGACCCCAGTTCACCGGCTCCGGCCCGCACGCGACATTGTATCGCACCCGGGACCAAGCAACTTGCGGGCCGGAGTCCGGTGCAACGCCGAGTTAGGCGCCCCGACTGTCACGACGTAACATACCGCACAGTTCTTCAATTGTGTACGGGGGATTTCGTAGGTGAGCTACTGCATGACAGTTCGGACAGACAGGCCTCAGGTCATTAGCAGGGTCAACTTCATGCTCGACGCCCGTTTGCGATAGCGGAACGAGATGGTGTACGTGGATGTATCCTTCGGCTAATGGTCCATATATCGAGCCAAACACGAACTGACACACGACGCAGGCATGGCCGTGCGCTTCAATACAACGCCTGCGAGCGATTGGGTTTCTCTCGTATGCGTTTATCTGAATCTGACGAAAAGCGCCTTCGATAAGCGATTCGTTCGGCTCGATTGGCTCTCCCCCTGGGCCGACCTCGATTTGCACCATCTTCAGGGCGAGGAGCGCTTGAGTTACTTCGGGTCTGAGCACCCACCGAAATCCAGACGGACTTTCTAGGCCTGTAGCCAGGATGTGCCACCATTGAAACTCTCCCTCGCTCAAGCCGTCGGGATGGATCCTGAGCTCGCTGTACACGTTGTGACCAAGGCGGCCCAAGGCGCCGTTGATTTCGACCAGGTCTTTGCGACCTAGGAGGGTCGCGAGCTGGCTAGGACTCATCCCGATTGGGCCAGCCGTCGCTAACGCCTCAAGGATATTGCGTTGAAGCTCGCTGATGCGAGGACGAAGACTTGAGAATGCTTTCAGATAGTTTGGCGTCGTCATATTCGCAGGGCGTCTAACGGACCTAAGCTCAGCGGCTCCGGCCCGCACGCGATATTGTACAGCGCTCGGGACCAAGCGACTCGCGGGCCGGAGTCCGCTGGAGCGACGAGTTAGGCGCTCTTGCCACAGGCGACGCCCGGGGTTTTCGTTAGCTTTGGCTGTACAAGGGTTGTGAACGGGAATGTAACAAGGGAAGCAGATCGCCGGCAAGCGGTGACAGCCGGACATCGCCGTGCTTATTGGTTCACGCGAAACAGAAGTTTCGTTGTTCGCGGCGCCTAACGGATCTGAGCTAACCGGCGCGGACCCGCACGCGAACGATGGTAGCACTAGCGACGAGGCGAGTTGCGGGTTCGCGTCCGGTTCAGCGACGAGTTAGGCCGCGCCTACGAACACTTGTTCGCGGTGCCACCGCAAGTACGGTAGGTGACGGCGGTGGAGCGCTCGCAACCGAAGCCTGGACCGGAGGCCGAGTATTTTTCTTTCCGAAGCAGTGAGATTGAAGCCAAGAAGAATATGGCCTGTGTCGGAGAAGGAGACTAGTCCCGCATCGAAAAGAGCATCGATCGTCCCCACGAGGAGCAGCCCGTTGAAAGGGTCGAGGCGTTCTTCATTCGTCGAGTCGCGCCATGGTTTGATGTGCGAAGCGCGCAGAGCCCCGATCACAGTGCATCCCGACAGCGCACACGCGGCCTTCCAGTGTCCCGAGACCTTATCGCGAAAGACGCCCTGCCCCATTCGTGCCTGAACCAGAGCTGTACGAGTGGTTGCCTCGACCTGCGCCAGTTCGGGTTCAGCGAATTCGATATCTCTCGCGATATCTGGAAGGGCGCCGCTTGCCAAGTGCGGACTTCGCAGACGTTTTTCTATTGCCCTCGAGAGTCGCGCCGCGACAGTTGGTTGAGGCGTCGTGATACTTCGCGGATAACGAACCCAGTCGAAATCGGGTGCTTCTTTGCGAATGTGGTCGAGTGTCATCGGTGGCTTGAGCAAGCGAAAACCGCTGAGGCGAGCTCCGTAACGACTCGGCCAATCGGTACGGGGTTTTGGTTCGCCGACGAGAGTAGCAACTGCAATGATGCCGTGCGTGGGCACATAGATGGCGACGGAATCGCCGCGGTGCGCGGTCTTGGGCACGACCCATGTTGGGCTGACGCTTCGCGCCTTGGCTTGCTTCAGCCAGTCAAGATCACCGTTCTCGATACCGCCTTGGACAATATGGAACATGGCCATTGCCGCCTCACTTGCGTCGGCCTAACGGACACTAGCTCAGCGGCTTCGGCCCGCACGCGATGAAGTATAGCGCTTGCGACCCAGCAACTTGCGGGTCGAAGTCCGCTGAAGCGACGAGTTAGGCGATCGTGCCACGCGCGACACTTGAGGCTCTTCTGGTTCGATCAGCACGGCAGGGCCGACTGGACAGAGCCAGGCAACCGTATTCAACGCGATCACCAACGGCTGTTGAGCACTCTGGTCCTTTTGGGCGACGGGAAGGGGTCCAACGCGAGTGTCCAGGAATCCAGGCAAGGACGCTTCAACAACATAGTTACCGGGTTCGAGGTTGTCGAAACGAGCGCTTCCAGCGCCATCGGCAATTGTCTCGACAGCATTTTCGAGCGACCCGGAGGAAGCAACTCTGTGGACCGATACAGAAGCACCCGGCAGAGAGTCTCCAAGGACCGTTGCTACGGACACTCGAAGTTCGCTTAGAGAGACGACCTCGGCTGAAGTTGTCTCAGCAATCGTGAATGCAACGGTCAAGACGATTGCGAATCGCGCGAGATTGTTCATAGTTGTCTCGGGAACTCTAGGATTAGTGCGGCGCCTAACGGACACCAGTTCACCGGCTCCGGTCCGCACGCGACATTGTATCGCACTCGGGACCAAGCAACTAGCGGGCCGGAGTCCGGTGCAACGCCGAGTTAGGCCGCGGTCCCCACAAGCGAACTATGAATACCAGGGGTTCAGGAAACGCCACCCACTTCGAAGCTGAGCCAATTCGATTGCTCGATCCCATTGACAAATCGGTTCGAAGTAAGCTGATGTCGAGCCGCCGTGAGGTCCGCTTCCACTGAGTACGCAACTGTGTCGGTCCGCCAGGCTGTGTACGCTCGCAACCACGCTCGTTCGTGCTTGACCTCTTTATTGCGTCTACCCGGACGGTGAACTTTCCATTCCATGACCACGAGAGGGTGGTGAACGGCTTTCCAATCGCAGTCCCAGCAGCTTTGACCCGCTTCTGGCCAGATGGTCAAATCGCGGCGGGCAGCCACCGCAGAATAGCCGGGTGGTTGGGGGACACCCACCTCAATTGCTATCTGCGCTGCTTCGCGTAGTGGACCGTCGGGAGTGCAGTGTTTTAGCAGATACCCGTGAGCGTATCGGTTGACCCAGTCATGCTCTTTGCCGAACCATCCGCGACTCGGCATTTCGGAGGCGAAATCTCGCAGGGAGTCGGCGATGATGATGTCAAATATCATTTATTCAGCAAAGGTGTCCGATCTGAATTCGCCCAGCACCACGTCGGCCTAACGGACACTAGCTCACCGGCTCCGGCCCGCCGCGACATTGTACAGCGCCCGGGACCCAGCAACTGGCGGGCCGGAGTCCGGTGCAGCGTCGAGTTAGACGGCCCTCGACCATGCGTTTCACTACACACTACAGACTGAACCATGTGGGAAGATCCAAACGAAGCCTGCCCAGAACAACCTGATGCGGCGGCGTGAACGAAAACTCCTTAGCGTCTACGTTCGGGTTCAACTGGGGCTTGTAGGTTGTCGTTTGCTCGAAGTTCGTTCCGCCAGCAAGTGATGACGTTTCATTGATCCGAAGTAACAGATGCGACACTTTGTCGATCCAAACGCGGACCTTCCCTCCCTGGTTGTTCTTCCCGTCCACGACGTATGTAGTCCTTCCATTGTCCAGAACTTGAGTGCCAACGACCATAGGCTCTTTCATGTCTGTTATTCGGTTCCCGGTCCCTTTGGTTCCTAACAATAGAGTCGGAATCCTGTGGGCCGATCCGCCAGACACGCCGGTCGGCCCCGCGATAGCCTCGGAGATCGTCTTGAATCGTCTAACACTCGGGCGAATGGTCCACCAAGAGTTCGTGCTTTCGCCGTCAGACCAGACGACGTACCGACGAGTAATGCCCCCAAAGTTACCATCCGTGAACTCATACTTGAAGCGGTGAGGTCTCACGAAAACGGTCTTAAAGGGCTTAACTGTAGTCCAGGACTCGGGACCTCGAAAAATCATAACGACCTGCCCGGAATCGCGGTAAGACTCGCACGTGCTATAAACGGAAGCCACCATCCTCAGCAACTGCCGTGCGTCAGCAGGCTTCATGGATTGCACGGCGGTGGTGATGCGGTCCGTAGGCGCGTCTGCGCAACTTACGATGCACAACAAAAGAAAAGCGAATCGGGGCATGTTCACAGTATAGCAGGCCGTCTAACGGACCCAAGCTCAGCGGCTTCGGCCCGCACGCACTGAAGTATAGCGCCCGCGACCCAGCAACAGGCGGGTCGAAGTCCGCTGAAGCGACGAGTTAGGCGGCCGACGTTTACTGCTTGGTGACAAGGATCCGGTCCCAGAAGAAATCACGCAACTTGTATCGCCACCATTCCCAACTAAAGAGTCGTGACCTAGTAAATGGACAATTGTAGAGGACCTCGGTGTTGATTCCGGTTCCGAAGAGCCGCGTGATTTCCCTGACTCGCCAGAAGATATGTTCGACATCGTACACCTCTGTGTTTCGGCCTTGGGCATTCCTAAAGTGCCGCCGCGACAGCTTATTGACCACGAGCCGCTGGAGCGCATTCGGCAGAAACAGCAAGCCACGCACTCCGTAGTGTGGATCAGGCTTGCATATGTACCTCAGACGCGGCGGAGTTGTGATCATGCACACACCGCCTGGCTTAAGAATTCTGACGACTTCACGTGCGAGTTCCGCCGGCCGGGGCACATGCTCAATCATGTCCAAGAGAAGGACGAAGTCGAACGAAGCATCGCTAAAGGGAATCGCATGGCCCGTAGCCACTGTCACGTCTACGGGACTCCGGAAGAGCCTACGCAACAGGTGAAGGTCGTAATTGGGCACAAGGTCGATCGTGCGAACCGAGTACCGTTGACAATTTGAGAGCGCGAGGGCGACGCCTCCATTTCCTGCTCCAACGTCGAGGATGTTGAGTTGTCCTTCAGGTAGGTGTCCGCACGACTTCTCCAGCCAACGAGCGAGCCCAGCTCCTTCGTCGAATCGGCCGAGGGCAAAAGATAGTTGTTCGCGGTAATGCTCCTGGTCAGGCGAGATCCACGCTTGGATATGTCGTTGGATATGAGCACCGAACTCTCTGCGAAGCTCGATCCAATCACGACGTGACTGCACGCTTGCAAGATCTTCCCACATCGAGCCGGACATCGCCGTAGGCCGAACTAGGCTTTCAAAGGGGTCGATCTCGCCAGCGGTTGACACAACGCGATATTACACAAGAACTCAAAGGCCCACGGGGATAGTGGCTTGCGCGAGATCTGGTGTCGGGGCATACGACATGTAGCACGCCGCCTAACTCTCAATTAGACAGATCATCCTACTTCCTTTTATCCGGACGCTTCGGTCTGGATAACGTAGTGTGCATTAAACAGCCAGCGAAGAGACGATCTGCTTTGAATTGAGGAGCTCACGCGTTCCAGAGCCGGGAAGCCGCTGTCGACGATTATGGAAATCGACGTCCGGATAACGCCGGCGGATTATCCGGAATGTCCCTCGTAGTCGGCGGCCAGACTCTCGAGGGGGCTGCGGACTCCCCGGCCGCCCGTCTGGTTCAGGACGTGGGTGTAGATCATCGTCGTGGATACGTCGGCGTGACCAAGGAGCTCCTGGATCGTGCGGATGTCGTAGCCGTCTTCGAGAAGGTGGGTTGCGAATGAGTGCCGCAACGTGTGAGGCCCGACGAGCTTGTCGATCTTTGCCCGGGCGCTCGCACGTCTGACTGCCTTCTGGATAGCCGATTCCCCCAGATGATGGCGCCGCTCAATTCCGCCACGAGGATCGAGGCTCCGTTGCGGGGCGGGGAAAAGGTACTGCCACTCCCAGGCCTTCTCTGCGTTCGGATACTTGCGGGCCAATGCTCCGGGCATGTGCACTTTGCCGTACCCCTCGGCGAGATCAGCCTCATGCACCGCCCGAGCGACCTCCGCCTGGTTGCAAAGGAGAGGCGCGATCACCTTCGGCAGCATCGTGCGGCGATCCTTGTCGCCTTTGCCGCTCCGGATCGTGATGAGCGAGAGCCCGAAGTCGACATCCTTGACCCTCAGGCGCAAACCTTCGAGGAGGCGCATTCCTGTCCCGTAGAGAAGGGAGCAGACGAGCCGGGACGAGCCAGACATCGAGGCCAGCATATGTCGTACCTCGTCCCGCGATAGAACTACGGGAAGCCGCTTGCTCCGTTTTGCCCGCACGAGGTTGCCAATCCACGGAACGTCCTCGCCGAGGACCTCGCGATAAAGGAACAGCAAGGCGCTCAGGGCCTGGCTTTGCGTGGAAGCACTGACGTTTCTCTCGCTGGCCAGAAACGACAGGTACTCGTTGATCTCCGCCGCCCCCATCATCGAAGGATGGCGCTTGTTGTGGAAAAGGATGAAGCGCCGGCTCCATGCCACGTACGCATCCTCGGTGCGAATCGAGTAATGCCTCACCCTGGTGGCAAGTCGCACGCGATCGAGGAGCTTCGGTTCCATCATCCCCGAGGCTCCCTCGGAAATGAGGCGAAGTCAAGCTAGCCCGCATTTCTCACAGACCTTCGCCGCGAGACGACGGATAGCGGCCTGTCTGCTTCGTTGCACGGCAATTTCGCTCCTTGACATAGTGTCGACTATGCCTTCGTCGCAAAATCGCCGTGCGCCTCGCATCCAAGCC
>DATLXH010000078.1:0-41084 GCA_035576005.1 Thermoanaerobaculia bacterium
CGAAAAACAGCCCTACCGATCACTCGAAGCCGCCGTGACACTTCGCTGTCTCCTCGACAGCGTTATAAGATCGTTCCCAAATGGTCTAATCACAATCTTCAAAGCGCACCGCTGCTCGTTCTACCACGCAGGCTCCTAGGGAGAATCAGCGCGGCGATGGAGGGCGAGCTCGATGGCCATGACGCAACATCCGACAAGTCCGAAGAGGAGTCCCGCAACGAGACTCATCGGACGATAGGTCCACTCCACCTTGTGCGCTCCCGCAGGAACCATCACAGCGCGGAACAGTCCGTTCGCGCGCAAAGGCTTCTCCCGTCGACCGTCGACGGTAACCCTCCATCCGGCTGCATCGAGCTGCGTGATGGAGAGGACCGATGGCGCCGGGGCGGAGAGCTGCACCGCGACGTAGTTGAGGGCAAACCGCTTCAACGATCCGCTGGCCGCGATCGTGTGGTCCCCGCGTTTAGTCAACGGGGGCGCTGCGCCCCTCCCGCTCAGATACAACGACTGTCTCGCATCGTTGCCCGCAGACAGGAACTGCTCGAAGGCCTCATCACCACTGGCGGCAACAACCCAGGT
Source organism: Thermoanaerobaculia bacterium (assembly GCA_035576005.1). Classification (GTDB taxonomy): domain Bacteria; phylum Acidobacteriota; class Thermoanaerobaculia; order Gp7-AA8; family Gp7-AA8; genus DATLXH01. The sequence goes on from DATLXH010000078.1 coordinate 580, forward strand.
CGGCCACAAACCTACGAGCGGCAGGGAGGACTCGTTTTTGTAAACTCCGACTCCCCTCGACTCTTTCAACGCCGTGAATTGCGGAGGAACGGTTCCGTCTGTGAGCAGATAGCCGACGGAAAGAAAATCGATGATGTCAACCCGCGGGCGCGCGTTGATCGACTCGAGCAGGCGCAGATACCGTTGTGGGCGGACTGGGCCCGCCGAATCAACATCCATGATCCGGTCCGGAAGGTTCAGGTAGCCGTCGAGCCACGCCGCCGCATCCCGTCGTCCGTGGACTTTGACCCGCATCACTTTCCTGGTTGTGCCGACCACGCCTTGCTGCTCAGAGCGTGGATTGAATACACGAGTCTCCAGTAGCGGTCGGGCGGAGAACCAGAGGTCCGTGACCGTTAGAAAACAAAGCACGGCGATGAATCCTCTGCGGGCAGGAAACTGGTGCGGCCTCACGGCTAGAAGAGCTGCTGCCACAATCCACAGGATTGCCACGAGGAGCCGCAGATGGATGCTTCCGCTCACCGGCTGAAAGAGCAGGAATCCGGACATCGTGACAAGGATCGTCCCTCCAATCGACGCCCATCTGGCGCGCATCGAAACCGCGCCCCAACGGTCGTAACCGAGCGAGGCCAGCCCTGCCAGCGCCAGAACTGCGAAGAGCGCCACGCGCGCCGGATATCGATTGGCGTTCAGGTGAAGCAGCTCCCAGTGCCGGCCGAGTACAGGAGCAAACCGCCCTGCGCTCAGAACGACGCTCATTGAGATCAGAGCGACCCAACCCACAGTCACCATCCTCGATCGACTCGTCGAAAGACGGAGAGACGTGATGAGGGCTACCTGCGCGAGCAGCACCGGCACAACGCCGATGTAGAAAGAAACAAGGTACGCCTGCGATGACCGGAACGGCTCGACGACATTCGAGCGGGAGAGGCGAGGCACCGTTACCGACAACCAGTCGCCGGGACTGAGCGACTCACTGAGCGCGGCCTCGCGACTCAGACCATGGGAGCGGTCGCTCTCGCGGAGCGATTCCATGAAGGGAACGAGCTGGGGAGATATCAGTAGAAGAGCCAGGAATCCTATGCGAACAAAGTCTCCGACCCTCGACCATCGATCGTGCGGACTGAAGAACGCAAAGGTGTATGCGATCCATCCGAGGAGCGCGAGCGCTGGCTCGCCTCCCAGAAACATCATGGCGAGCACGAGCGGTGAGACGACGAACGCGAGACTGCCGCGGCGCTCGATGTCGCTTCCGCGCAGCTCGTCATCGAAAGCAACGTTTCCACCCCTTCGTCGGGCAGCGCTCGCGCACCAGATCGCTATCGGAACCCACGCGAACGTAGTCAGGTTGTTGTTCACATCAAGGCCCGAAAGGATCGGGCCTGCAAACATGAGGGCCGTAGCGCCAAACAGCGCTGCCTGGAGGGAAGCGTAACGGTTGAAGAGCAGCAGCGCTCCTGCCCCAAGGATGCAACTGTGGAGAAGAAGAAAGGTGACGTACGCCGTTGGGAACGGCAGCACAAGGAAGATCCAGGCCGGGGGGTAAAAGATGCCTGTCTGCGGATTGGCCAGCCATCTCTCGCCCGATCCGTTGAAAGGATTCCAGAGCGGGATCTCACCGCTCCGCAAAGCCTCGGCCGTGAAGTAGCGAAGCGGCACGAAGTAACTCTCGTGATCCCGAAAACTGAATACCTCGTACTCGAGAAGAGGGAGCGCGTACGGGAGAGCTCCCAGAAGTAGCACCGCGAAAAGAGCCAGCCGCCTGTCGCGATTCATCGAGCGGATGTGGAGCAGAAATCCATCACGATGTCCTTCATGAGTCGAACACCCTGCCAGAAGAAACGCGCGCGGATTCGCTCGTCGACTCCGTGAACCCCGGCTGCATCGTAATAGTTGACTTTGAAAGGAGAGACTCCGTAAGCGACGATCCCCCTCTGCCTGAAAAAGCGACTGTCCGTCGTGCCGGGTGAGACAGCGGGACCTACGACAGAACCGGGCTCCGCTTTTCTCATCTTCGCGACGAGTAACCTGTAAAGGCCATTGTCGATCGGGGATTGAGGAGTCGGTTCTCCTTTCAGGATGACCTCCAGTGCGGCAGTCTCACCGACGAGCGCACGCAACCGCGCCAGCATCTGGTCGGGCGATGCATCGGGCAGGAGTCTGATATCAACGGAGGCTGAGGCTGACGAAGGAACACTGTTCATTTCATTGCCAGCACTCAGCCCGGTCACGACGAGAGTATCGCGCAGGAGCGCGCGATAGGCACCGGGGAACTCGGCCTCGAAGCGGGGGGATTGAAAAAAGCGCTCCGGGTCACGCATCATCTCCTGCTTGATGCCGCGCTTGACTTCCGACAAGGTGCGGAACTGCGTCGCCACGGCAGGTGTGAGACGGTAGGGTCGCTCGAGCTTCTGAACCCTGCTGAGCAACTCGATCAGACGGCCTCCGCTTCCCCCGTCGTCAGGTGGGATCGAGCCGTGGCCTGCCTCGCCCTGAACTCGAAGTCGCACCCAGAGCGGGATTTTCTGGGAGACCTCGATCCCCCAGTACGACACCCGATCGACGATCGTCTCGTTCGCCCCACCCTCGTTGATGACGTATCCGACATTCTCGAAGAGATCGGGCCTCGAGACTAACAACTCGCTGCATCCCCTTCCACCGCCTGACTCTTCGTCGGCTACGGCGAGATAGATCACATCACGCGTGAGCCTGGTTCCCGGCTTGTGAAGGTCCGCAAACGCCATCAACTCCGCGATACCGAGAGACTTGATATCAAGCGCGCCACGCCCTCGGATGTATCCCCCGGTCATCGTGCCGCCAAATGGATTGGCGGACCATTCTCCAGGGTCCGCCGGGACCGTATCGATATGGTGCAGGAGCAGGAGCGCTGGCGCCGTCGTTCCTGATCGCAGTCTCGAATAGAGGGAAAGTCGATTCTGATTCGATCCCACAAGCTCAGACTTGATGCTCCTCTCCGCCAGAATGCGCTGCAGGTAGCGGGCGCCCGCTGTTTCATTGCCGGGAGGATTGCTCGTATTGATCCGTAGATAGTCGCGAAGGTAGGACTGAGCCCGCAACTCTTCAGGGTCCTCGATCACCGCGTCGGCCTCACGGCAGGTGAGTGAGCCAACGGCCAGCAACAGCAGCCCGACACGCATCAAGCTTCGACTCACCATGTGCAGGATGAGTATGACGCCCTTCTTTCGTGATGGCGACCCGACGGCAAGGTCTGGCGTCGAAAGGCCCGCCGCAGATTCGGTTGGAGATCGACAACTGCTTCGGGCCTGCTCAACAGTGAACAGGTTGGGTTGCGCTCGCTCAGAAAGACGAGACGGCCCGGCAAGGCGCTCAGTTGCGGGCCGTCTGGACCCCTTCGGGATAGCTGACGAAGGCACCACCTGAATAGATGATGTCGCAATCGAAGTCAGTGGTCGGCCCGTCAATGACACTACCGCTGGCCGCGGCCCCCTGTCCATCCCGACCCGTGGATATGATTGTGTACGTAGTCGCTTTGACCGCGGCGCCCAGTGGCTGATCGGAGGCGAAAGACCAGGGGTTCCCCCAGCCATCCTTTTGCGGAAAGGACCTCATGTAGGTTGGGGCCAGCATGGTTGCCAGGTCGGTTGCGGTCAGCTGCTCGGCCGGCAGCGCATACGCGCCAGCTGCGTTGTACGAGCTTGTCTCCGTCGCTCGCGACTCCCAGGCCGTCGCGATGTAGACCATGTCGGCCATGCTTCGCTTCTGCCTGGTCTTCTGCATCGCGGTGATGAGGTTGGGAATCGCGATCGCGGCCAGAATCCCGATGATCGCGACGACGATGAGCAACTCAATCAGGGTGAAGCCGGCGGCCCGTTTAGTGCGTCGCATAGTCGATCTCTCAACATCTGCAAAAAAAAGGGGGGCGAGAATCGCCCCCCTTTTTCACATCCATAAAATCTATTTAACGCCCTGCTGAACGCCTTCCGGATAAGTGATGAAGCTACCACCGGAGTAGACGATGTCGCAGTCGAAGTTCGTGGTCGCACCTTCAATGGTAGTTGCTTCAAGTGCGCCATTTCGTCCGCCAGACCGAACCATGTAGGTCTGAGCGCGGGTGTTCCCTGTGGTACCGATCGTGGCATCCGCATTGAACGTCCAGTCATTTCCCCAGCCATCTTTCTTCGGAAGAGTACGAATGTAGGTAGGCGTCAGGATGGAAATGAGGTTGGTGGTCGTATACGTAGCGGACGGTACTGTGTAGCCAGCTGCGGAGTAGCCGTTGGTGTCAGTCGCGCGTGCTTCCCATGCGGTGGCGATACCACGCATGTCAGCCATCGTTCGCTTCTGCTTGGAACGCTGCATGGCGGTGATGAGGTTGGGAATTGCGATTGCTGCGAGGATACCGATGATCGCGACAACGATCAGCAACTCGATAAGTGTGAAACCCTTCTGCTTGCGTGAGACCTGAATCATAAATCCTCCTGTTGTGGAACTCGTTGGACGAGAGCCATAAGTCCAAGTTCTGTACCATCACGCCGTATTTGCTAACTGTTTGAAACAGCTACAGTTAACTTTAGATTGCGTTGCTTCGATCGGCAGCTCCGCCCACTCCGCGTCACCAAATCTAACAAAAATTGTCACTCTTGGAACGCATAGTCACGAACCAACCCAGCCAGGAGTCTCACGCCTCTTCTGAACCGGTCGAGCCGGATGAACTCATCCTGTTTATGGATGCTCTCGGTCTGGAAAAAGTCCACAGGAAACGGGAAGAATCCGTACGCGGATATGCCGAGCTGTCTGAGATGGCGGGAGTCGGTCGTGCCATAGGGGAAGATGTACGGCCCTACGTCGACACGGCCATAGCTCCCCTGCACTGCCTTTACGATTCTGCGGTAAAGCTCGGTACCGGTGGAAGAAAGCAGAGCAACGCCGGTCTGGTCGATCACTTCGACCCGCACCGGCGCCACCGAAAGCCGAAAACGCTCGATGGCCGACTTCGGATCCTCGTCGGGTAGCTGCTGGAGGACGACATCCATACTAAAGCTCCCGTCAGGACTCTGCCATACGCCTCCGGCCCACAAGTTGTTCTGAGCGAGCGTGCGGTAGTTACGGTGGAGCCGCCAGAAAGACCCTCTGGCAATCGCGGTCTCAGGATCGCGAAAAATCTCCCCGTTGGTGATCCGGTGAGGGGCGATCCGCTGGAAATATTCGCGTATCCCCGGAACAAGCCTGTCCGCATCATGGGGATGGAAACGGGGCTCCAGAGCGATCCTCACCCGATGCAATTCGTCGCGTGCCGCTGACACCAGCTTCGTCCTGATAAATTGTTTCGAGCCAACCTCGACACCAAAGTATCGGACCTTGTCCGCATTCATCTCGGTGATGCCGCCCTCACTAATGGCACCACTGATCCCGCGAAAGATGTCGGGCCTGTGCGTCACCAGCCATCCGATCCCTTCCCTTCCGCCGCGCTCCTCGTCAGCCGTGGCCAGGAAAACGATGTCGCGCACCGGAGTCCTGCCCGATTTCGCGACCTCGATGAAAGCAATGAGATGGGAAATTCCTATCCCCTTCATATCGAGTGCGCCGCGGCCATAGAGTCGATCCATGGCAACGTCGCCACCGAACGGCGGCACCGACCAGAGTTTCGGGTCGGCGGGAACGACGTCGATGTGGTGGAGCAGTAAGAGACCCTCGCCGTCGCGACTACCACGGATTCTCGCGTAGACGTTTCCCCGTCCTGGCGAGGACTCGATGATCTCGGCCTCGATCCCCGCTTCTTTGAGCTGCGCGACCAGAAACTTCGCACCATCGGTCTCGTTTCCAGGCGGGTTGCTGGTGTTGATCCTGAGGTACGCGCGGAGCATTCGCACTTCGGGGGTGAGCAAAGTCTCGGGCGGAATATAGGCCGAGTCATCGTCCGGTCCGGCCCACCTGACCAGCGCCACCGACAGGATCGCCAGCAGGGTCGCCACGACGAGCGACACTCGCAGAACCTTACTCAATTCCCCTTCCCCCCAGCTGCTGAGATAGACTCCCGTCAATGCGAGGCGAGGGGTCTGTTTCGATCATCATTCCAGCGTACAACGAGGCAGCCCGCATCGGCGACACCATCAGGAGACTCCTTGCGTACCGGCACGAACCTGATGCCGGAATCCTCGAGATCATCGTAGTCGACGACGGCAGCCGTGACGGCACTACCTCGATCGTGAAGTCCATGCAGGCCGAGCCCGCCCTTCGACTGATCTCGTACGGAGCGAATGCCGGAAAAGGTTACGCGATCCGTCGCGGCGTAGTTGAGGCGAAGGGTGACCTGATCCTTCTGAGCGACGCCGATCTGTCGACTCCCATCGAGGAGTTGGTTCTTCTCCGCCACGCACTGAAGACGGCAGATATTGCAATCGGATCGAGGGCCATCGACCCTGCGAAGGTTCGTATCAAACAGAACAAACTTCGCCGCAGGCTCGGCATCACCTTCAATCGCTTGCTCAAAGTCGTCACAGGACTGCCGTTCGGTGACACGCAATGCGGCTTCAAGCTCCTGCCTCGTGAGGCCGCAAGAAAGATCTTCTCCATCGCAACGATTGACCGATTTGCCTACGACGTCGAGATGCTGATGATTGCGAAATCGGCCGGCTACTCGGTCGCCGAGGTGCCGGTACTCTGGTTCAACTCGGAGAACTCGCGCGTGCGCATCGTCAGAGATTCGCTTCGCATGTTCATCGATGTTCTACTGATCCGTCGACGCCTCGGTTCATACGGTCCTGCGTCGCAGGATTGACAGGCATCTTTTCTCCAGCCGGGTTGTCCGGCGGACTGGCGCGGAGCCCGTCGGCCGTCGGGTCTCCCGTCGCGATCACCACACCGCCCGCGGCGTCGGCAACCGTGAACGGTCCCGGTACCCGATAGAAAAGCGCTACCAGCGTAAAAATGAGAAATCCCGCGATGGATACTGCAACGCCGATCGGCACGAGTGCGTTCCGATACTGCATCCGCACGAGATGAGCCCCTTTCGACAGAATCAATCCCTGATAGCCGACATTGGCAATGTGAAGCTCGGCCGGCCTTCCATCAACAGTTGCCTTCCAGTACTTGTGAGGCGTTACGCTCATCACCAGAAACGATTTTTCCTCCGCTCGCACATGGATCGTTGCCTCATTCGGCGTCTCCACGGCACGCTCAACCACTCCCCTGCCCGGAGCGAATGCCGGGAAGTGGACAAAGCCGACCTTCCGGTTGAACGCGCTCTTTGAAAGCTGCTCCACGAATTCTTTCTTGTCGCGAATTCTCACGAGCTGATCCGCGAAGTAGTAACGCGGAGCGGGCGGAAGAGGGATCAGGTTCACGGGCTGCGACTTTCGCATGTCGCCTCTCACACGCTTCCGCTCCGGCTCGACCGGCCGATACTCGGTTCGGTACGCCGCGTTCGACATGGCTGCGAAAATCCCCTGCCAGTTCTTGCGACCGCTGTTCTTCACTTCCCACATCGCGTCCGTCAGATCCACCGTAGGCAGCAATGCGGTCTTGTCGTAATCACGCTCGAGCACACTCTCAAAACCCCATGTCGCCGTCGTCATCGGGAACATCCCGTTTCGCACGATCCAATAAACGGCGTCGGCGGTAGAGAAGTACGCCTTGGCAACATCACTCGTGCCGTACCAGTCCGCCTCGTGAAAGATTCGGAATGACCTTGGATTTCCTTTCACCTCGCGTGCAATCGGTGGAGGAGTGAAAAAATGAGGAGGCATGCGCGGGACGAGCTCGCGTGTGACCGGGGTCAGATCCACGATCGTAAACACGATCGCAGCGACAACCCACAACTTCGTGGGCTCTCTTTTCCTTAACCACCAGAAAAGCGCCAGCAGGACCAGCCCTCGTGCAAATGCCCCGACCCAATCCTCGCGCGAGTATCCCAGCATGATTTTCATGTTCCACGCCGGCGATGGCCCCCAGATCCGTACGAAAAACTTCTCATGCAACGGAGTGAACGTGAGAATGGCGAGAACTCCGGAAAAAATCGTCGTTCCCATGAGGAAGCCCAGAACCCCCTCGATGAGATTCCGGTCTCCCGAGACCGCCTGCTGAAACATCTGGGCGGCGAAAACGGTCATGACCACCAGAGCCATCAATGCGAACTTTTCCGGGTATCGGATCGAGCTGGCGATTCCGGATTGATAGAGCGCCTTGAGCAGCGGAGTGTGACTGCCGAGAGCCATGAGGATCGCAAAAGCCGCCACCAGAATCAGAAAACGGCCGCCCCTTGGCCGCGTGAAACATGCTCCGACGACCAGCGCTAACGCCAGCAGTCCGAGATAGACGCTGAAAATAAACGGCGACCCCATCCCGTCGTAAAGGCCTCCCCCCCAGTACCACGCGATGTTTTTGCGGGAGATGTGGCCCAGCACGTTTGGAAAAAGCAGCTCCAAAGGCCGGATCCACGGCATGCTCCAGGCGGATACCAGTGAGAACTCGAACGGTCGCGACCGAACGGAATCCCGCGCATGATCGATGGCTGGAAGCATCTGAGCCGCCGCCAGGAAAACAGCGGAAACTCCGATTCCAGCGACCATCGCCGTGTTCTGGATGACGGCTCTGATCTGCCGTGGGGAGTACCAGGCTCGATAAAGTCCATACGCTCCGACGAGAACCCCCGTCTGTGCCATGGTCATCGGCTCCCCAACCAGGGCCTGCATCCCAAGGAACATCGATGCAAGGGCAAAGTCTCTCGCGTTTGGACGGATGAGAAATCGTCTGGCGAACAGGAAGATCCATGGCATCCAGGCTGTGCAGAACATCTGCGGCAACAGATTGACGAACGACAGGAACACTCCGCCAAGGCCAAACGTGATCGCACCGAACAACGAGGGTCCTTCGCTGAGCTTCATGGATCGGAGAAGGCAGTACATGCCGATGAGCGCGAGATAGACGTGGAAAAAAACATGAAGCCTGTAACCGAGGTCGTAGTCAGGCAGGAAGATCAGCCATTGCGGAGGGTAGAAAATCTCGTACTCGGGATTCGCAGCCATCGGCTGGCCCGCGGAGTAAAAGCGGTTCCAGTACGGGAAGTGACCGGAGAGCACGACCTCACGGATGATCCGTTTCGTAGGGTAGTAGTAGCGCGTGAGATCGCGGAGGTAGAGTTTCTGGAAACCCGCGAGGATGTCGCCGAAGTAGACCGTCGGAAGAAGGAGCAGCAGCAGAATCGACAACGAATCTTTCGAACGCAGAGATCCCCAAAGCTTCACGCGGCGGGATTGTACCGACATGCACACGAATCACGGCAGAAACCTCTGTGCTAATCTCGCCCTTCTCTGAACGAACCTCCATGACAAACCACCGAAGCAGAAAAGTCGTCGTCGTCCTGCCCGCCTACAACGCGGAGAAAACCCTCGTGGCGACGTATGACGACATCCCCAAGGAATGGGTCGACGAGATTCTGCTGGTCGACGATGCCTCGAGGGATGGCACCGTTGCTCTTGCGCAATCCCTCGGGATTCACACAATCGTTCACCCCCGCAACCGCGGCTACGGCGGGAACCAGAAGACCTGTTACAAGGCGGCGATGGATATGGGCGGCGAGATCATGGTGATGGTTCACCCTGACCATCAGTACGATCCGACCATCATTCCCCAGCTGGTACAACCGCTGCTCGACGATCGATGCGACGCGGTTTTCGGATCGCGCATGCTGGGAGGTCGTCCGATCGAAGGAGGGATGCCGAAATGGAAGTACTTCGCCAACCTCTTTCTGACGATGGTGGAGAACGCGACGTTCTACATCTTTCTATCTGAGTATCACTCCGGCTTCCGCGCCTACTCGCGACGCTATCTCGAATCTGTGAACTTCGAGGCGAACTCTGATGACTTCATCTTCGATACGGAGATCATCGCCCAGGGAGTAGCGAAGAAAATGCTGACTCGTGAAGTACCGATCCAGACCCGCTACTTCAAAGAAGCGTCTCAGATTGGATTCTGGAGGTCGGTGCGCTACGGATTGGGAATCCTCAAGACGATGCTGTTCTTCAAACTGCACAGGAAGGGGATTTACTCGCATCGGATCTTCCGCCCCTCGGCTCAGCGCGCAACGCCGCCGCCCGCAAGCGTTCCTCACACAAGCTGACTCTGCGCAATGCCTTTGCGCCCCGGGCTGCGATCGTTGAAGAACAGCCAAGGTCAATCGCCAGCGCCAGCCCCCGAGATCCTCGTCTGGTAACGGCGCTCAAGACCGCGCGCAAGCAGAAAGCAGAGCCACGCCAGCAGCAGTCCGGCAATCGCATCGACGAGGTAGTGCCATCCCGTGGCTACTGAGCCGATGATCGTAATCCCCGTGAGCAGCCAGACCAGAGCACCGACGCGTCTCGACTCCCGGCTCAACCACATGGCGACGAAGGACTCGAATCCCACGTGCATGCTGGGAAACGCTGCGACTCCGAAGGAGAGTGAAAGATGGGCCGGCGCCAGTCCCTCCAGGACTCTGACGAACGCGATGTAATTCTTCATCAACAGGATCTGAAAGTTCCGGCTGTGCGGAAAGAAGGCGTCCGTTCCCGCAAACACCTCAGGAAACCTGTAAATCGGGCCGATCGAGGGAATGAGGATGTAAATCAACACCGCGATCGACCAGAGCACGCTGTTCCCGATGAAAAACGCAACACGGTGACTCGAGTCGGTCCTGGAAATGATGAAAGGCGAAGCCAGCAGGACCACACCGAAGAAGATCCGTGAATAGACGAAATCAATAAATCGAAGGAGGGCCGGACTTTTGAAAAGCTCAAGAAGAAAGCTATTGGGAGAAAATCCGAAAAAAAGCAGGCGGTCCAACTCCCAGAGCTCCCGGTCGAAGGATCGCGGGTTGAAAAGGGGGATGAACAATTTAAGGAGAGAATAAAACGTCATCATCGCCATCTGCAGAATGCAGAGACGAACCGATAGCATGACCCAATCGCGAGTTCGTATCGCGAGCCAGTAGTTCTGGAACGATCCCCGGGCCACCGCCCAGAGTGAGCGTCCCGCCACACCGGCGACCGACATCAAAATCACACTGATGTAAAAAGGTCCGAGGGAAGCAACCAGATCGCGGGCCACCACGCCCGGACTTCTCCAGAGCAGCATCAGGGTGAGGATCGCTGTCTGCCCGAGAATGAGGATCTCGATCAAAAAAAACCGCGGTAGTGAAGTCCGCGACTCGAGCGTCTTAACTGGCGGCTGCAAGACACAAACTATAGCGCACGACTCATGGAGTCAGCGGCCGGCACTCCTGCCCACGTCCTTGTCGCGGCATCGATTGCGTCAATCGGTCAGGATGATATCGATCTCACCAACTGCCAGATTGACTACCAGCGACGAGCGGCCATTCTGATTGAAGTAGTCGGTAGTCCCGGCAAAGATCCCCTCTTTCCTGATGACCTTCTCCCCGAGGTTGGTTGAGACCTCACCGATGTGAGCTCTGACGGAGAGCTCGCGAATTGCGCGTCTCGGCGTCTCGATTCTGACCTCGCCAGCCTTCATGTCTACCTTGACATCACCGAAGAGCCCCTTCATCTCAACTTCGCCGAAACGCTGCTCGAGCTCGATGGACATCCCCTCCGGTACCGACAGATGCAACTTGAACATCGTCAACTCGGTCCAACTCCTCTTTCCCGCTCCCCGACCGAGCACTCGCGAGAGAACCAGCGACGTTCCGTCCATCCTCATCCTCACAGCCGAAGCATCGACAATTCTCTGAGCCCGCTCGAGATCGCGAGAGCCGTCATAGTCGCGCTCCGCGGTGCCGACGAGCCGCACTTCGCGTGCTGATCCGTTCGAGATGACGAGCTCCGAGGCGGGGATCTCAATGATCACCCGTTCTACCCCTGCGGACGAGACCGTTTCCTGAAAAGGATGCCTGGCGGTCTTCTCATCGGCTAGTGCCGAGGTTGCGAAGATGAGTAAGAGGGTCGTTGCGATTCGCATAGGGTCTCCCAGGGTGGTTGTCATCGGTCGTCAATCCGTGCATCGCCGTTCTGACTGATTCTGCTAACGAAGAAGTGCGACGGTTGTTTCACCCTTGTCGCGGCCAACCGCGAACAAACGGTGTTCTGTCGCTAGCCCGCATTTCTCACAGACCTTCGCCGCGAGACGACGGATAGCGGCCTGTCTGCTTCGTTGTACGGCAATTTCGCTCCTTGACATAGTGTCGACTATGCCTTCGTCGCAAAATCGCCGTGCCTCGCATCCAAGCCACTCTCCGCCGTCTCACGACAAAGGTCTGTGAGAAATGCGGGCTGGCCCGAGTGCCCTCACAGGTGGATCGAAAACGTCCGGAAAAGACATCTTGCAGCCGGCACCCGTTCCAACGCTGGGGAAGTTTTCGGTGTTTAGGCGGACGAGATCGATCAGCCTCCCGAGTTCCAGGTCTGCCACCGCTCCGCGAGCAACTGACCGCCCGATTGCGAGGAGACGCTGGCGCGCAAGGCCTGATCTCTCTCCTGCGGTTTCGGATGTGTGGCCGCCAATTGCCTGAAGGCTGAGCTCTTCGATTTTTCGAGGGCCGAGAGAGACTTCAGAAAAGTCAGGAACGCGTCTTTTTTGTATCCGGCCTGGCCTGCGAGGGCGACGCCTACACGATCGGCCTCGAACTCTTCTCGTCGTCCGATCCCAGTCTTGAAGAGTTTATCGATCGCAATCTTTCCGACCTTCTGCGCGAGCTCATCGGTAAGCTGACCTGCGCCGTATTGCGACTGGACCAGATCGGTCCCTGCAGAAATGACATTCGCACGCTTGATCTCTTTCAGAATATGGCGTTCGGTCGTGTGCGCGATCTCATGACCCAGAATCGCAGCGAGCTCGGCCTCGGATTGGACCTGACTCATTGCCCCTGTCGTGATGAAGACGTAACCGCCCGGGGCTGAAAATGCATTGACCGTCGGAGTCTCGACCACGGCGAAATGCCACGGAAGTTCGGAGCGGGAAGAGTACGCGGCCACCGTGTTCCCGACCAGCGTGACATAGTTCTGCAGCCTGTCATTCTTCGACAGAGGAAAGGCAGCGAGGATCTGAGCGCTCACGACCCGGCCGAGGGCGACCTCTTCCTGGTCGGTGAATTCTTTCGTTGCTTCGCGAGCGACTTTCGCCCCTTTCATGATCTTGTCCCGGTTACGATTGACCTTTCCGAGAATGTCCCCGAACTGCGCGAGCGCCGGGGTCGCTGAAACGGCGGCAATGAAGATGGCGATCGTGATTGCTTTCATGGCTGCTCCTCTCCCACCTTTCCTTCACGCTGAAATTCTGCGAGAGCCTCTTTAAGTCGAGCCTGCCATTCCATGTCCCGAGCCTCGATCTTCTCTAACGCGGCGTAGTCGCCACCATCAGCGAACTTGAAGCCCTTCTCGACTCCTCGAGTTCCAGCCGTGGCAGCTACCGTACCTTTCGAGGGAGCGAACAAATCGCCCGAGAGGCGAGCCATGCGTGACGCAGCGGCTTTCCTGGGGCGCACGACGTAGAGAGTCGCGTCAGCTTTAGCGCCTCCAACAGACGTCCTGGCGAGGACGAACTGCTGAGAGCCGGCCTTGAGGTCAACCGCTGATACACCTTTGGTGTCATGACGATAGGAAGCGCGAGCTCCTCTGTAGTGATACGAGGAGATTTTTCCGCTCGCGACGGCCACATCGTCGGATGTGGTGGAAGTCACCGGGAGAAGCAATGCCGGCACGATGGTCGATTCGATCCCCCCTTTGTACGAGTCGAGCTCGACATCGCCGCCGGCGACCGTCCTCACCCATATCTTGCCGGAGGTCCCGATGAAGACGATCGGAGCCGCGCTACGGTCCGCCTTCCACTCTGCCCGGCTATTCCGTGCCTCACTGAAAAGCGTCACCGAGCCAACTGTGCTCTTGCCGTTCATAACAGACCATTCGGACTTCGTCGGGGTGGTGAACAGTGCAGGCGCCGCATGCGATGTGACCGCCGCAACCGCCGCAATCGAGTACAACAATAGAGTCCGGGTCCTCATGTGCCTTTCACCTCGTAAATCTTTACCGCGTTCTCTTTGCCTTTGACTTTTACATCGTCAAGATAGAACGACTCTATCCCGTCTCCCATTCTCTGTTTCGTGAACTCGCTCACAATGATCTCGGTTCCATAGTCCTTGTTCTTACTCTCGAGCCTCGAGGCAAGATTCACTGCGTCTCCGATCACCGTGTAGCCAAAGACCTGCGACGAGCCGATGTTTCCCGCAACCGCCTCGCCCGTGTTGACACCCACCCCGATCCGGATTGCTGGTTTCCCCTCGGCTTCCCATTCAGCCCGGAGCCGGGCCGTTTCATCGATCATCTCGATCGCACACTCGACCGCTCGACGTGCGTGATCCGGCTCCGCGGTCGGAGCGTTCCAGAAACCCATGACCGCATCACCGATGAACTTGTCGAGCGTTCCTCCGTGGCGCAACAGGATCTCGACCATGCGCGTGAGATAGATGTTGAGCATCTCCACCACTTCCTCAGGCTCTGCAGCCTCTGAGATCGTGGTAAAGCCTCGGATGTCGGAGAAAAGAATCGTCAGGTCTCGACGCTCTCCGCCGAGAACGACCTTCTCGGGGTGATCCAGGATGTGTTTGAGAATCTGGGGCGAAACATACCGGCCGAAGGTCGCCTTGAGCTGAGCGGTTTGTCTCTGCTCGGCCGTGAACCGAACCACCGTGATGGTCCCATACGTCCCGCTCAGCGCAATCAGAGGAGCAATCACCGGCCAGACCGAACCGCCCCGCATCAGTCCGTAGGCCGATACGATCCACGTCACCGCAGCTATCAGAAAGAAGAGGATGGCAGCGGTCTGGGAGCGCGTGACGTAAAGAATCGACCCGAGAAGGCCACACACCAGAACGAGCGCTGATCCACTCGAGACCGGTGACACCTGGCGGTTGAAGTCCCTGTTGATGAGGTTGTCAATCGCGTTTGCGTGGATCTCCACCCCGGCCCCGCTCGGTGACAAAGGAGTTGCGCGGAGATCCTGCGACGTATCGGTACCAGTCAGGCCTACGACGACGATTCTGTCGCGAAACCGTTTTCCGAATTCATCGAGCTGTTCCGCGGAATAGCCAGAGTCGGGCTCCTGACGCGCGAAGGCTGCCTGAATCACCTTGTTGAAGTCGACGAACTCATAGCTGAGCGCTTGATCGTGTTTTTTGCTGCCGTTCCACCGTATGAGAAAATGATTCCGTCCATCGGTGGGAACCTGCAGTCCTCCAATGACGAAAGAGGGAGGATCGTTACTCCAGCGCGCGCGCTTCTGAGGGACCTTGAGATTTGCTGAGGCCAGGCCAAGACTCGGCACCCAATGCCCGGACGCAAGACGATCGGCGATTGGATAGCGCCGAGTCGTCGATGAGTAAGGATCGAGTGAGAGTCGAATCGTGCCGATCGCCGACGCGGTCGAGAACTCAGGATGCGGCGGACGAAGCCCCATCACCGGAACGGCGAGCTGGCCGTTTACCTCAAGTAGCTTCGGGCGGAACGCATCATCCACCTGGCGAGGAGCGTCACGATCCGTCTGAGCGGCAAGCACAGTTGGAATCCTCCCGAGCGATTCAGCGAAGTCCCGGTCCCCCTGGGGATCAGCGCGATTCTGCTCGCTGAAAAAGATATCGAATACGACAGCCGCCGGCCTGGCCCTCCCGATCTCGCGCAGCGCCATGTCGACAACGCTCCGCGGATAGGGCCATCGTCCGAACTCCGGCTCGAGAACTCGCAGCGATTCCTCACTGATGGCGAGAATGACAACGCGCGGATCCGGCTGGTGCTCGCGAGCAATACGACGGGCCGCGGGGTCGTAGAAAAGCCATTCGAGTCCGAACAGGGAGCGCGAAGAATCCAGATACGACACCGTCGCGAGCGCGGCCGCCCAGAGGATGCCGATCGCAGATCCGGCTGCAAGGGCTTTGCGATTCACGTCGTCATTCTAATGAATGCATGAATCAGAGGCTCGCTGCTCGTGACCGATCGATCGATCGATTGGCTGTCGATCGGTGGGCAACGTGACGAGTCTGGCAAACGAGGGAATGTCGCCCTCGTTCCCGTTGCGCGGCGGCCTGCGTTAGTGATGAAAAAAAAGAGGGACCATGAAGGTCCCTCCGTACGGCTCCCCAGTACACAAAAAAATTGGAACGAACTTATTTCTTCTTCGACTTAGCTTTGGATGATGACTTTTTCGAAGAGGACTTCGACTTTGACGCAGCTTTCTTTGCGGGCATCGCATTCACCACCTTTCATGCCGTACGGGACCTCACGGTCGCGCTTTCTTGGCAGATATACGCCGGATGATTCCGACGAACTTTTTTAAGTGGGAGAGACGGGGCCTCGATGGAGGTCATCATTCGACCTTCGAGCATCAGTTCCAGTTGAGTCCACTGTGCTTTTGACATCGTTCGTGAAATCAATATGAGATCAATAAACAATAATGTCAAGCCTTTCTCGAAACTTAAAACGATTCTCTTTCTCGAACCGTTCGCGACACACCATTGATCAGAGTTGAAATCGTGATGCTGATCACTACGATCGACTCGCGGCTCGCGATCCCGAATCGATCGTCTGCACCACTCGATCGTAAATCTCGAGTGTCAGCTCCGTGCAGCGATCCCATGTGAATTCGCGGGCCCTCTGCGCTCCAAGTCTCGCGCATGATTCTCGAAGATCCGCATCACCGGCGATCCTTGTCAGCGCCTGCGCAATCGCATCCGTGTCCGTTGCGTCGACATGCAGCGCGGCACTCCCTGTGAGCTCGACCAGTGCCGCGGCCTCGGAGGTGATGACCGCGACCTCTGCTGCCATCGCTTCGAGAGCCGTCAACCCGAAACCTTCCTCCAGACTCGGAACGACCACGGCAACCGCTCCCTGATACAACCGCACCAGGTCTTCGGTCGAGACGTACCCGAGGCGCTTGATGCGCGGCGACTCGGCGATCGTGCGCGGGGCACCTGCGATCACAAGATCGATCTCCTCGACTTCTGAAATCCGGTTGAAGGCTGCGATCAGTCTTCCCAGATTCTTGTGCGGCTTGTCGTTCCCTGCGAAAAGGAAATAGCGCCGGCTCGCCAGACGCGACTGCGCATCATGAATCTCGCCGGGCGACCGGCGCAGGAAGAATGTTTCATCAACGCCGTTCGGCGTAACGCTGATCCTCTTCTCTACTTCCGGATGCAACGCGATAATTTCCGCACGCACGGTCGCGCTCACCGTCGCGATCCATTGGCTCTTCGTCAGGGCCCTTCGGATCATCATCTTCGCGTAGAAGGATGCAAAGCGCCTGGAGACCGGCTGATGAAGGTGAATCAGGTCATGAACGGTCGTGACCATCGGTACTGACGTGAAGGGAGTGACGTAATGAGGGTTATGAAGGAGCGCCGCGTGATGCCTGGTGACGAGTCTCGGGATGGCGGTCAGCTCGCGCAGCGAATAAAGGGGGATCGGTGCTGAGACCAGCGTGAAGCGTGCGTCGAGAGCGAGACTCTCGAGTCTCCTGACATCGCCGAGAAGAACGAACTCGTGAGCTGTCCTGCTGCGCGAGAGGCCGCAAAGCAGCCCTCTCAGATAGGTACCGATCCCAAAGTCCGCAAGCTTCCTGCAGTCAATTGCGATTCGCATTCAGTGACTCCAGTGTAGTGCCGCACCTCCGGTCAGTAGAAGTCGAGTTTTCGGTTCTACCCTTCGGCAGCTTCCCGGAACATTTCAGTCATGAGCGACGCACTTCGATCCCATCGCCACTCTTTTGCCCGTTCGACGCCAGCGGCGCTCAGTTCCTCGCGAAGCGAGGAGCTGCTGCGCAGAATGCGAAGCGCTTCGCTCAGTCCTGTCAGGTCGCCAGGCTCAATCACGATTCCAGCGCCGTCGAGATACTCGGCAATCGCTCCCGTTCGGGATGCGATGACGGGTGATCCGCATGCCATCGCTTCCAGAGGCGGGATCCCGAACCCTTCTTCGAGCGATGGATAAACGAAGAAGAGCGCATGCCGGTAGAGGGCGCGCAGCGTGACGCGATCGACATAGCTCAGCATCACGACCTGCTCGTTCGCTATCGCACTTTCGAGCTTTGCCACTCGGCCCCAGCCGCGCTCGCCACAGAGCACAAGCTTCGGGCGCGGCTCTGGAAGGCTCTCCCAGGCAGCCAGCAGGTGATCAACCCCCTTTCGCGGCTCGATCGTTCCAACAAAGAGGATGTAGTCGCGTGAAGAGAGCCCCGAGGGCAACATTTCCTCATCGGGGCCAGCAGCCGGCGAGAAAAACTCGTCCACACCATTCGGCACCACAACGATTTTTCCGGCATCGATCGCAAAGCCGCGAATCAGTTCGTCAGCAGTCTTCCGCGATACCGCGGCAATGCGGCCTGCCTGCGCGAGACTTCGTCCTATGAACGTATTGAATGACAACACTGTTCGAAGTCGATGAGATGCAGGACGTGTGATGGAGGTCAGATCATGAACCGTCACCACCCCGGCTGGCTGGAGTCTCACGGGAAGAGTACCGTGAGGTCCCCACAACACGTTGCATCGCTCTTCGACCACGATGCGTGGGAGATGGACCTGCTGCCAGAAGACTCCCGCAGCGCTCGCTCGCACGTTGAAACGGCAACGATCCAAACCGTCCTCATTCGCGATCGCCTCGTGCGATGCGATCAGGGGCGGGACATCCAGCCCTAGCCGCCTGCAGATCTCGGCAGTGTGAACAGCGATGCCCGTACGATGGCCAACCAGGGCCCTCCCGTCAATGGCGAGGCGAACCGAATCGGAGCTCACAGTTCGGCCACGCGGCGAAACACTTTCATCGTCTCCTCGGCGGCCCGCTTCCATTGAAAGGAATCGAGCCGCGCTCTCCCCTTCTCCACCATTGCAGCACTCAGCGCGGGGTCGTGAACAACCCTCTCGATCAGGCTCGCGAGCTCGCCGGCGTCACCGGTGCGGAAGTAGAGGGCCGCATCCCCTCCTACTTCGGGGAGAGAGGAATTGTTGGCGGCGACCACCGGTACCCCGTGCGCCATTGCCTCGAGAAGGGGAAATCCGAACCCTTCGTGCAACGAAGGGAAAGCGAGCACGGCCGCTTTCCTGTAGACCGCTGACAAAGCCGCAGCCTCGAGGTATGACAGATGAAGAATCGACTCCTTCCATCGGCTGCGTCGCATCCTTCGCATCGTTCCTTCCGACTTCCAGCCGATGCTCCCAACGATCACCAGAGATCCTTCGAACCCGCCGCGGTCCTTCAGGATCTCGAACGCCGCAATCAGAGTATCAATGTCCTTCCGCGGCTCGACCGTTCCGACAAACAGCACATACGGCGCCTCGGGTGTCTGGAAGTTGCCGGAAACGGCGCCCGGAGGCTCGACCCCTGAATGAATTGCGACGATCTTTGCGGCATCGACTTCGTAAAATCCAAGGACATCGCGTCGCGTCGCGTCCGAAACGCAGATGATGGCGTCGGCGGCGAAGATCTCGTTCGTCATCTGACGCTCGAGGTTCGCCAGCGTCTCCTTCTGAACCAGATCGGGATATCGCTTGTAAGTGAGGTCATGAATCGTGATCACACGGCGTCGCGCCACAGCCGACATGAGCCGCGGCAGAAAGTAGTTCCCACCGAAAATCAGATCGCAGTCCGCGAGTCGAATCAGCGGCAGGAAGGCAGCGGCGGTGAGCTGGCGGTCGAGAGTGGAAGGAGGGCGATCGCGAAGATCAAAAAAGAGATGCTCCACATTGACCGGCAGATCAACGTACAGGTGCGGCCCTGCCGAAGAAACGCAAGCATCGCCAAGAGCCACGAGCGTGACATCATCTCGCGCCGCCAACTCCCGCAACAGGTGATAGAGATACCACCCTACTCCGGTCAGCGGCTCGTAAAATGGTCGGATGTCGAAGCCGATCCGAAGCTTCCGCGGCGCTCGATCAATCGCACGGAGGACCCGCTGGGTCGCGGTGTGTGCGAGCAGGTCGACAATTCGTGAGATGGTTCTGGCGGCGCTCAGCGGCATGCGTCCGGAGAGTAATGGTTATGCCCGTTTATGGCTATCCGTCTGAGCCCCGGACTCTCGCCGCTCGACCCCCGCTCGCTTGCGGGTTGCAGTGGCATGGATGGAGCAGCGGCTTTGTCGTGACAAGCGTGTGCTGGTAGCGGATCGTTCGTCCTCAACGAAATCGTGAAAAAAACTCTCCTACTGAGCGGTGTAGTCATGCTGCTGCTCGTCGCCGCTGTCGCATTTTTCTTCTTGCGCGTGGTGCCAGAGCCGCCGTCCAGGCGTCTCTTTGACAATCGCCGGCTCGTTTCCGGACTCAGGCTGGTTCCGGTTGACGCGGATGCCGTCGTCATGGCCCCATCCGCCAAGGGTCTCTCGCGTGCACTGCGCGGAAATCGGGTAACCGCAGCGGGCTACGCCGAGCTCGAAGCAAAATCCGGGTTCGGAGCTCTGCGCCGCGTTCCCGGCGAGCTCGACCTGATCGCATGGCGGCGCGAAGGCCAGCTGTTTTACGCGGTCGCAGGCAGCAAGGTGCAACGCTCTTTCATCACGACTGCTTTGAGGCTGAGCCCGAGCGCTCCCACCTTGCGCGTTGATGGAGAGTGGCTCACGACATCGCCGTCGGCGCCCTCGCCTCCTCTCGAATCGAGCGAGCTCGCGAGCATGGCGAAAGAGGGGCGCGGCAAGCTGTTCCTTTACCTCGCTCCGCGCGAGCGAGACTTCCTCGCGGCCCCCGGCAACCCCGCCTTCCTTACAGTGGATCTCAAGCAGAATCGAGTGGAGGTTCACTCGCGCTCTCGCAATCTCTCCCCCGCAAATGGCAATGACGCTCTCCCGTTCGCTTTCCCACACTCAGCTCTTCTCTCGATGAAACTGCGAGAGGTGCCCTCTGCCATCGGTGAAATCGAGAAGCTGACGCGTCTGAAGCTCGCAGGTCTGATCCGTGATGGAGCGATGCTCTCAGTCTATAAAGTTGATGACCGGAAGGCGATCCCCCGGCTCCAGGGGACGATTGTCATCCCCGCCGACCAGCAGAAAGCAGCTGAGCTGGCCCTCGCAATAGAAAATATGGCTCCATCCATTGGAGGAACTCTGGGCCGGCTACTCGGTGGGGCAAAAAGACGGAGCGAGCGATCCGGACCCGACGGCACAAAGGTGGTGAGAATCGAATCGGTCGGATACACGGTGGAGCACGCGCTGATCGGCCGCGAGTTGATCGTGAGCCTGGACAAGTCGAGCATGGACCGTTATCTGATCGACAGGAGAAGCGCAACACCGTCTTCCCCTCAAGCCCGATGGACGATGAGACTGGACGACGCAGAGCTTCGCAGGATCGCGAAAGTTGGAGAGAATGATGCCCTCCGGCTCTTCGCCCCTGAACTGTCCAGGCGCATCCAGGAGCTCTCGCGTGTCTCATCGCTCATTCCGGAAGGATGTCTTCTCGAGGCAACCTCAACGGTCACAGTGGCTTACGAAGAGATTTTCGCCACAGTGACTGCGAAATAGATTCGCTCGAAAAAAGGTTTTCGCTCGTCTACCGCTGAGCTCAGGGCTTCGCAGCAGCTACTCGACCCTCCGCCCTGGCTGACCGCCACCACAACAAAGTGACCATGCAGACCTTTCTCGATTTCGATTCCGTAGACAAATACGGTCCGCAGCATGCGGATACGACGTTTGCAATCTCGGGCGAGCAACTTGGGCGCGATGAAGTGGATCAGCTCGAGAAGGTCGAGATCCAGGCACACGCCGATCAGGGTCACCTCGAGGGAGAATATCTCGTCGAGGGTGAGATCGACATGAAGGGCAATCTGCGCTGCTCGCGTTGCCTCGAGCCCTACTCATTTGCGAACCGGTCACCGTTTCGCCTAAGATATCGCCCTCGCCCCGACGCCGCGCAGCTGGCCGAGGAAGAGCTCGAGCTTGGCGAATCGGATCTTGAAGTCGAGTATTACTCCGCCCGGCAGCTCGATCTGGGGGAGCTGGCATCTGAGCAGCTCCAGTTGTCACTACCGATGAAACCTCTCTGCAGCGACGCTTGCAGGGGACTCTGCCCGCAGTGCGGGCAGAACCTCAACGCTCAACCATGTTGGTGTAGCACGCAAACCGAAGACCCCCGATGGGCTGCATTGCGGCAGATTCGCAACGAGCTCCAGAAGAAATGATGATCGCCGCCGTATAGATAAAGGAGTAGCACCGTGCCGAATCCCAAAAGAAGACACTCAAAAGCCCGAACCCGCAGCCGTCGCGCTCACGACTTCCTCAAGCCGAAGTCGCTCTCGCTCTGCCCGCAATGCCAGGAGTCCAAGCTTCCGCATCGCGTCTGTTTAAAGTGCGGCTTCTACAAAGGGCGCGAAGTCATCACCGTGAAAGCGGTGCTATAGTCGCTCGCTCATGGGAAGCGTCAGTCCCACACCTCGTACTGCCCGGATAGCTCTTGACGCGATGGGGGGCGATCACGCTCCCGCAGAGATCGTCGCCGGGGCGTTACTCGCTGCAGCCGAATATCCGGTCGAAATCCTGCTGGTTGGCCGTGAGGAAGTACTCCGTCAGGAGCTGGCGTCAAAAGCTCAGTCCCTCCCCGGCAACATAAGCATCGTAGATGCTCGCGAAGTCGTCGAAATGGACGACACCGCTCTTGCCCCTCTACGCCGCAAGCGTGACTCCTCGGTCCGCGTCTGCGCGAATCTGGTCGCCGAAGGCCGCGCCTCCGCGTTCGTATCTGCCGGCAATACGGGTGCAACCTGGACTTCTGCCAAAGCTGTTCTCGGCATGATCGAAGGAGTTGGCCGCCCCGCGCTTGCCGCAGTGGTGCCAACCGCCACTGGCCATACGCTGCTGCTGGACGTTGGGGCCAACGTAGACTCAAAGCCGAATCATCTTCGCGAGTTTGCCGTCATGGGTCATTTCTACGCACAGATGCTCTTTGGAATCGAAGCGCCGCGGGTCGGTCTTCTGTCCATCGGCGAAGAGGAAGGGAAAGGAAACGAGCTGACCCGCGAGGTCTTTCGCGTCCTCAAGGAAACGGGGTTGAACTTCATCGGGAATGCCGAAGGACGCGACATTTACAACGGCAATGCCGATGTCGTCGTGTGCGACGGATTCATTGGCAATGTCGTCCTCAAGGCTTCCGAAGCGCTCGGGGAGATGATCAGCAGAACGCTTCGCGAGGAGCTCATGGCGTCGCTCAGCGGGCGGCTTGGCGGGTTGCTGTCACGCCGCGCCTACGCAAGTCTGAAGAAGAGGATGGACTACTCTGAGTACGGCGGAGCCCCTCTGCTCGGCGTCAAGGGTGGATGCATCGTCTGCCACGGCAGGTCGAATGCGAAGGCGATCAAGAATGCCGTTCGTGTCGCCGCCGAGTTCGTTTCCAGCGGCATCGATGGGAAAATTCAGAAGAAGATTGGCGACCTGCATTCAAGAGAGCAAGCTGAAGGAATTCTTGCTGCTCAATAGCCGCTGAGCCGTCTTCGATGGCAAGAGGCCACGGTGAGGAACGCGGGTGAACAACAAAACGGCATTTGTTTTTCCGGGACAGGGAAGTCAATCGGTCGGGATGGGCAGGGACGTGGCCGAACAGTTTCCCGTCGCAAGGCGACTCTTCGACGAGATCGATGACGCGCTCGGGTTTTCGCTCTCACGACTCTGCTTCGAGGGACCTGAAGACGAACTGAGACTGACTGCCAACACGCAGCCGGCGATCCTTGCCGTCTCTTCCGCGATCCACGCGGTGATCGAGGAAGCTGGCGCCGCACGGCGCGACCTCGTCGCCGGTCACTCTCTCGGCGAGTACAGCGCGATCGTGAGTGCCGGAGGGCTCGGAGCGGCCCAGGCGGCGAAGCTTGTCAGGGCCCGTGGGACGTTCATGCAGACCGCAGTGCCGGCCGGACAAGGTGCTATGGCCGCGCTCATAGGCCCTTCACTGGAGGACGTCCAGGCGATCTGCATGGAAGCAGCACAAGGCGAGGTCGTTTCGGTCGCGAACATCAACGCACCGGGTCAGATTGTGATTGCCGGTACCAAGCCTGCCATCGAACGGGCGATCGCGATTGCCAAAGGCAGGGGAGTCAGAAAGTCGCTGCTCCTGCCTGTGTCTGCACCATTCCATTGCGCACTCATGCAGCCTGCCGAGCTCGAGCTGAAGCCACTGATCGAGTCGGCTCCCTTCAAGGATCTATGGGTGTCGCTGATCTCGAATGTCGACGCCTCTCCAATTGGAACACCCATCGCCGTACGCAACGCATTAGTGCGGCAAGTGGTGTCGCCGGTTCGCTGGGTCGAGTCGGTACAGCGCATGATCGAGTCCGGCGTGAGTCGATTCGTTGAGATCGGGCCGGGCAGCGTCCTCGCGGGATTGATCCGGCGGATCGCACCTGACGCCGAGGTCGTGAGCGTGAATGATGCCGAATCGCTTTCGCGTTTCCTCACGAGCGCCAATTAACCGGCACCGCCCACGCGCTCTCCGCATGCAGTCATTCCGAGCGTATTCAGGCCAATGCCGCGGCGAAGAAAAAGGAACGATGTGTCGTCCCGACACGCCGGTTGTGATTGCCGTTGACGCGAGCCTGCTGATCACGACTACATGTACAGCCCGCCGCTTACATTCAGGACCGTGCCCGTGATGTAGCCTGCCTCTTCCGAGGCGAGGAAGAGAACCGCGTTCGCTACGTCGTCGGGAGTTCCAAGCCGTCGCAAGGCGATTCGAGCTTCGAGGCCCTCTTTCGCTGCAGCGGCCAGCGCCTTGGTCATCGAGGTCTGGATGAACCCCGGCGCGACTGCGTTGACCGTGACATTCCGGGAACCGATCTCCAACGCGAGTGCTTTGGTGAATCCGATGATCGCCGCTTTCGACGCCGCGTAATTCACCTGTCCCGCATTTCCCATTAACCCGACGACGGACGAAATGTTGATGATCCGCCCCCACCTGGCTCGGATCATCTTCTTGGCAATCTCCTGAGTGATATGGAACATTGCATCGACGTTCGTGCTCAGCACATTCGACCAGGCAGATGCTTTCATCCTGATGAACAGATCATCCTCGGTGATTCCGGCATTGTTGACGAGGATGTCGATGGCCTCGTGCTCCTGAATCAGAGCTCGAATCGTCTCGCGCACGTCCGGCGACGTGATGTCGAGCGCAACCGGACGGGCGTTTCCTCCCGCAGCCTGAATTGCGCTCGCGACCTGCGCGACACCATCGACGGTGCGGGCTGCGCAGAGGACCAACGCTCCCGACTCGCCAAGCCGTAGCGCGATCGACTCGCCGATCCCTCGCGACGCTCCCGTTACGAGGGCCACCTTGCCGTTCAGATCAACCTTCATTCTTCCCCCTGATCAGCCGACTCTTCCCAACTCGTCTGAGAAAATGAAAAAGGCGGCAACGACGCATTCACGTCGCTGCCGCCCATCAATGCGTGAACCCTCGAAACTATCTTCGCGAGCGACTTTTCGTTGACCGTTTCGCCCCTGAACGCTTCGCGGTGCTGGTAGAGCCCGATTTCCTGTTCGACTTCGTTGCTGCCTTTCGGCTCGACGACGTGGTGCCTTTACTGGAAGCTTTCCTTGCACTGGTTTTACGCGAGGAAGTCTTAGCGGCTTTACGTGCAGGAACTCTGACCGTCACGGTAACGCTTGTGCTTCGTCGGGCCGATGGTCGTTTTGCCGACGGACGGCTTTTTTTCGTCGAGGCTTTCCTGGCCGGGCTGGGACGGCTGCGGCCTGCCGCAGAAGTCTTTCCGGATGACGACTTCTTCGATGACGAAGCTTTCTTCGCAGCGGGTCTGGAAGTGGATGTCTTTGTAGATGATGATTTGGTCGAGGAGGATCGCGTCGACGCAGATCTCGCGGCCGAGCTCTTCCGGCTTGACGACGATCTCTTCGGCTTGCGGCTCTTGCTCGAAATATCCTTCGTGATCGCCGCCGTCAGATGACTGGCACCTGACATCAATGCTGCGAGCCCACCAAGGACGGCGCCTGGAATCTCTTTGCCGTACTTTTTGGCGTTGGTGAGCTGCTCGTTGATGTAGTTCTGCGCGCGCTCGAGAGTCGAGTCGACATCCTTGCCGCCACGAAGCGACTCGCGCACCGCCTCGATCTGCGCGGGAGATGCTCCGACGCGCCAGATATCCTGGTCATCCGACGACGAGTTGAAACTCGATGGACGGTTCTCCGCCCAGGTCGTACCGGAACGGGAGCTGCCTGTGCGCGATGTCGATGCCGGTCCGCCGCTGCGTGATCTGTTGCTCGAAGAGCCAGCGGTGTTACCGGAAGAAGAAGTGGGTCTGTTCCTGGACGACGTGGGAGTGTTGCCCGATGACATAGGTCTGCTGCTCAGTGACATGGGCTTGTTGCTCGAGGACATGGGACTGCTGCTCGATGACATGGGCCTGTTGCTTTTCATCCCTTTTCTTTTTGCCATCACTCCTCCTTTGAATGCTGTTGCTGAATGTTGCTATTTGAATGCCATTGCCGCAGTCCATCATTGTGCGCCCGAACGCATCCGTTTCATCAACGATCATTCATGTGTTCGATACGGCATCACAACGTAGAACCAGGTCGCGCCCGCCGCAAACTGCATTCGACCACACGCACTCACTCTTCGCGACCGACGGGATAGAGGAGCCATCGGTCGTCGAAAAATGGAGTTTTCTGATAGAACCATTGCAGGCGGGCAGCGGGATCCGAGCGGAACGTCGGGTCTTCCAGTTTCTTCTGAAACTCCTCGGCCAGCCTTGGATCTGCGGACATCATCTGACGCGCCATCGGCTCCATCACGTACGCTTCGATGTATTCAGTTCTCTGAAGAATTTCCGCGAAGAATCCCCACTGAAAGAACGAATCAGAAGATGCCGGCTCCAGAAGCAGACTTGCCAGCAGACCGAGCGGCTGATTCGCGGAGACACGCACGGATCCGGCGGGAAAGAGTTGACGCCGCTTCTCGATCGCGCTTTCCGCGGTCATCCCCACACGTCCCTCGAAAGGCTGGACCGCAAGCTTCGGATTCTTCATGCGATACATGCTCACCTCGACAACCCGTGACCTGGTCAGTTTCTCCACTACGATCCCGTGGCGTTCGATCCGCTCGATCACGTCGCTCCACGCAGCGGGAATCCAGTAGGCGGATGGGCTGGTGACCCGCGATGCAACTTCCGTTTCTCTGAGCAACGGAACGATCATTTTGAGTGGCTTACCGACCCACTCCCTGGTCACAGCGCCGGATACAGTCGACGGATATGTCCGCGACTCGACGCCGAGAAAATCGAACGTTTCCTGATTCGTCTCCGCGACTTTCCAGCTGAGCGGAATGCTCTGCATAGGCGTGGAGCGATCCACGCGTGCGGCTGATCTGAGCGATTGGGCCTGAGCTCCCAGCGTACGGATTGCGCCTCGAAGCAGAACGTAGGTTCCCAGCACACGTTGGTCGTACGGTTTGAGCGAATGATTCTCGACCAGCACGGCAGCCAGATGTCTCGCGTCGCCATAGCCATCGGAGAAGCGGGGCAGAGAGATGCCCGCTGTGATTCCCTTCGACAGGTCATCCTCGAATCCCCTGACACCGAAAACGAGTGGGCCGGGGACGTGACCCATCTCAGCAAGATCACGATCAAGAGCAGGCGTCAGCTGCTGGTCGAGCCATGCAGCGATCGCGGGCGAACGACCGTGACGCCCGCTGTAACCCCAGGTAATGTCGTATTGATAGTCTGCGCCGTCGGTCACATGCAGGTCGATGTACAGGTCGGGCTGCCACCGATTGATGGCAGCCACCATCGCCCGCATTTCAGGCGAATCGAGCTTCATGTAGTCGCGATTGAGATTCAGGTTGCGGGCCGTCGTCCGCCATCCAAGCTCCTCCGGACCTCGCTGGTTGATCCGGCCGAAACGGGATCGCCTTTCATGTCCGTCGACGTTGAAGATCGGTACGAACAGCACGTTGGCGCGATCGAGCAGTGCCTTTTCGGTTCCGCGGACTGTCATATCGCGAAGCAGCATCATCCCCGCGTCCTTGCCATCGATCTCGCCAGCGTGGATTCCCGCCTGAGCCAGAAGCAGAGGCTTCCCGCTCTTTTTCAGTGCCTCCGCGGTGAATGAACGCTCGTTTGACGCGATCACCATCCAGAGGTCCCGACCCTCGGGACTGACACCAAGAGAAACCATCCGTAGCCTCGGCGAAGCAGCGACGAGGGTCCTGAGCCATGAGACGGTCTCATCGTAGGTAGGAGATGTCCGGAAGTCTGTTCGCTCGGCGGGTGTGACCCATCGATCCGACTTGCCCACCGCGAGACTCCTGCTCTTGCCCGCCCACGGTATCAATGGCGGAAGCGGCGGCGATTGATAAATTCTCAGAAGCTCAGAAGCAGAGCGGGAAGGAGTCAGCAGCTCCTCATCAGCTGAGCCCGGGCCGCTGACTGCGAAGAGGATCGCGAGGCAGATGACAGTTCGTTTCACTGAATTCATAAGATCTCCCGGCAACGAATCTCCCCCGAGCGTTCCGCGGACGGGCAGCTGTCCCGTAGGGAACCGCGCTCCCCGGCCCAAGGCTTCGCCATTGGATCCAACCCCTGCCACTCCATTAACCCGCATTTCTCACAGACCTTCGCCGCGAGACGACGGATAGCGGCCTGTCTGCTTCGTTGCACGCCAATTTCGCTCCTTGACATAGTGTCGACTATGCCTTCGTCGCAAAATCGCCGTGCGCCTCGCATCCAGGCCACTCTCCGCCGTCTCACGACAAAGGTCTGTGAGAAATGCGGGTAGCTTCGGCGTTAATCAGTCTCGATCGGTATCAGGCTCGGTCGGAATCTGAATTCCATTCGCACTCGCCCAGGCGAGGCATTGTTGACAGACGAGCGGAGGTGAATAGTCATCGTCCCGGGGAGCGCCATTTCCGGTGCCTCCGCATTGGGCGCAATTCGGATTGATCCAGAGGTCTTGATGCATGCTCCTAATCTACACCGCCTGAAGGCGTAAATCGTCAAAGGAGCGTGATTCGGTACCATCGAGAATTGCGATAACGAGGTCCTTCCTGTCGAATTGCAGGTCGAGATGTCGCACTTTTCACGCTGCGTCTGATTGCCGGGTGACGCGCTCTGAATAGATTGATCACACGGTCGGAAGGATTCCGGCCTGCCGTCGTGACGATCGTCAGAGGAGACACCATGGGACTCACGGGAACGTTCAAAAGCATGCCGGCTGCTGACCTTCTGCAGTGGCTAAGCCTGTCGCGCAAGAGTGGCACCCTTGTGATTGAAAACCTGCCGCACAAAATCACGTTCTCGCTCAAGGACGGAGGAGTCCTCTGGTCCTCCTCTGACGGCCCCAACTCATTCATGGGAGAGTTCCTGGTCCGAGAGGGCTTCATCAAAAAAAGCGACCTCGCATCGGCACTTCAGCTCCAGGCCTCCACCGGGATCAGCACCGGAAAAGCCCTGGTTGCTCTCGGAGCACTCGGTGCGCAAACACTTTCCGATGCAATGCGGCTCAAGGCTCAGGCCGAGATTCACCAGACACTCAGCTCACCCGGAGCCACCTTTGAATTTCTCGACGAAGGGATTGTCTCCAAAGAGCTGGTTCCGCTCGATGCAAACGTCGTCACTCTCCTTCTCAACGTGATGCGACAGATCGACGAGGAAACACGTGGATCTTCATGGCTCGACGAGGGAGATGACATTGTCTGCTGAGAGAAGCGTCGATCAACAATGGATGCGCTCAGCGGGCGCGATCTTTGAAAAGTTCCCAGGCAGGATGAGTGACCAGTCCGACATCAACAGAATTCTGGCTGACCTGGTAAAAAACCGGCAGGTACTCGAAAAAACGCTGGGAGAAGAGACCGGAGCGAAGGCGGCCAGCGAGATCGTGGAAAAGTTACGAGCCCTGAGGCGCCGGGCCGATCTTACAAGCAGTCTGGTCGAAGAACTGGATCGCGCGAGAAAAGAAAGAAAGGTGCCATAGCAACCGCCGCAATGTGCCAGTGTGGCTTCCAGCTCAATCGTTGAGCTGCCCACCTGGTCCCTTGATTAACCACCGGGAAAATGGTGCGCACTGAGGGGTTCGAACCTCGCGACGAAGTCCAGTTTTCCGGCAGGGGCCAACAATCTCGAAGAGCGCGGCGTTGCCGGAAAGCGCAGCGACAGAAAACGGTGCGAGTGGTTCGAGTCGGTAGCAGCGGCATTCGGCTCGCACGCGGAGCATCCGTCCGAAGTTCTTTCCAGGTTCGAAGCCGAGGTCGACCAGCGTCGCTGCGAGGTGGCCTATCGATACCATGGACGCATCGGCTGGAGGCTGGTCATGCGCGTACCCCTCCGCGGCGTTTCCGACACTTACAATTTTATCCTGCAACCCTCTGACGATAACGACGAACCCGGTCTGCGCGTCCGCAGCAGCGGCTTCAACCCTCGCGAAGGGTGGTTAAACGCAGAGATTCGCGCCGCGGTTTCAAACTTCTACGAAGTGTCGCCGCGCAACGTAGCGCTCAACGTCGAAGCCGCCACTCTGATGTGTCACACGGTGGACCGACTGGAAGGCGCCGTGGTTCGAGCTCGCATCTCCAGATTGATTCCTGTGGCGGGGGCGTTGGAACGGACGTTGTGAGTCACCCGTCGACCCCTCTCGTCGACCCGCGGTGACGCTTAGACCCGATTGCGACGGGAGCGATGATGGCCCTCCCCTACATGCAGCGCAGGCTGACGGTCTGCTGGCGCCGCATCGTTTCCGCGCGCGGAGAAGTGCACGTCGAGGAGCTCTCGACCGATCCGAAGAGTGTCTACGCGACCCCCGAGTGCATCCTGTCGAGGAAGGGAAGGTCGTCGGTGCTCGATTGCGAACGTGCACAAGTGGACTGAATGGGTAATATGCGTGCACGGAGATGACGATGGCGATGATCAGTATCCTGATGGCGGCGACTCTTTACACGGCAGCTCAGGGGAGCGCCGTACAGCTGAAGGTCCCCAACGAGCCGCGCACAAAGTCAGTGCAGGTGATGTGGAAAGAGAAGAGAGTCCCTGCGTTTCGCGTCGATGATGTCTGGACTACCCTGCTGGGGGTTGATCTCGATACGAAACCGGGCACGCACGCGGCTGAGGCTTTACTGACGATGGACGACGGCTCCGTTAAAAGACGTGAGATCGCGATCACAGTTGCCGCCAGAAAATTTCCTGTGACGCGGTTGACAGTCGAGCCACGGTTCACCCAGTTGAGCAAGACCAACCTCAATCGCTCCAGTCGCGAGTCCAGAGAAGTCGGAGCGATTTACCGGCGGATCACGACCGACCTCGCTCCCGATGAGGTTTTTGTCGTTCCGATTCCGGGAGGCACAGGCAGAAACTTCGGAGAACGTCGCGTCTTCAATGGCCAGGCGCGCGCGCCGCACTCCGGCGCCGATTTGCGGGCGGCCACCGGCACGCCTGTTCATGCGACGAACCGAGGTCGCGTCGTGCTCGCGAAAGACCTTTTTTTCACGGGCAACACGGTGATCGTGGACCATGGATTAGGGATCTATTCACTTTATGCGCATCTCTCACGAATCGATGTGAAGCGGGGCGTGGTCGTGAAGAGCAACCAGATCGTCGGCCTGGCCGGCGCGACCGGCCGGGTCACGGGTCCACATCTGCATTGGGCTATCCGGATGCAGGGAGCGCGCGTCGACCCGTTCTCGCTGGTGAAAGCAGGCGGGTGAGGCGAGGGCCGCCCAACGGATGCCAGTCTACCCCGCTCCGGCCACGACGCGACACGTTATAGCACTCCAGACCAGCCACTGCAGATCGTGAGCCGGTGCAACGTCGAGTTAGACGGGGGCCGCCAGCACAGCCGGCTCTCTCAGGTCTACTGCTTGTGCAACGTGACGACCGATAGACGCTCAACGGGCGCTCAGGTACTGCGATTGCCGTGCACAGGGGTGAGGCGAGTAAGCATGCACCCTTGTACTGCGAGACGTACGTTCCGCCCGCATATCCGAGAATGAATGTGTACATGGCTTTCTGTCCGTCCGAGGCGCCTAACAGGACCGCGGTTCACCGGTGCCGGCCGCGCCGGAAATCGGTGTGGTCGCCGCGACTGGGTGCATGAACATCGTCGACGGATTCAGTCGATCTCTTCGTCAACACCATCGAGGGTCTTGATCGTCAGGTGCGCACGCAATTCCGGCCATCACTCTTGGCCCGATACAGCGCGACGTCAGCGGCGCGCAGCAACTGATGGAGGTCCGCCTCCGACTCCAGCACCGCAGCGGCGATGCCGGCGCTGATCGTCGACTGCGCGCTCTCCGGCCGGCCGGGCACAGGGATCGGCCGGCGCTGGACCTCCAACCGCATTTGTTCGGCGATCTGCACCGCCTCCTCCGCCGGCATTCCGGGGAAGAGGCAGGCGAATTCCTCGCCGCCGTAGCGCGCCACCAGCGAGGTCGGTGGTGCGCACGCTAGGAGACTGTCGGCGATTGCGTGTAGCGCTACGTCTCCCGCCGGATGCCCGAACTGATCGTTGTACTTCTTGAAATGATCGACGTCGATGAGCGCCACACTGCAGATCGCCCGCTCCTGTTCCAGCAACTCATGCAGGCGCTGCTCGAGCCGTCGTCGATTTGCCAGGCCCGTCAGCGCATCGGTATACGAGAGCTGCACCAACCGGTCGTTGGCCGCGTTGAGCTCTTCGGTGCGCGTGGCCACCACGTTCTCCAGGTGCTGCTTCTGGGCACGAAGATGCCGCGTCCGGCCGAGCGAGACGGCGATGAGAAGCACCAGTACGCCAACCCCGAATGCACCCTGCACCGCGCGCCTCTGCCACCACGTCGGCAGCACTTCGAACGCGAGCTCCAGCGGTCTCGCCACGACCCCGGCGTAGTCGCGGGCTTCGATCCGCAGCCGGTACCTTTTCGGTGGCAACGCCGTGAACGTTCGCGTTGGTTCCGTCTTCCACGATCCCGGCCTCGGATCGAAGCCCGCCAGCTCCGTCCGGTAGCGCGTTTCCGCCTCGCGCTGCCACGACTGCAGGGTGTACTCGAGGCGTAACTCTCGCGCGTCTGGCGACAGCCGGAGCTTCGCGGGATCCACCGGACGCCCGTCAACGCGCACTTCGACGAGCTGGAGGGCCTTCGGACGTCCCACGCTCGCAGTCCCGGGATCGAAGACGGTGAGGCCGCCGAGGGTCCCGGCCCAGAAGCGGCCGTGGGCGTCGACGAATTGCGCGTTCACGTTGCACTCCTCGTGCACCATGCCCTCCCGGCGCCCGAAGACTCGGCTGCTCCAGCGGTTCGGGCCGGGCGTGAGTTGCTGCACCCCGTTGTTGGTGCAGAGGTACACGCGCCCCTGCGCGTCGTGGACCGCGTTGTACACAGTGACGTCGATGCCGGCGGGCACCACACTGCTCGGAAGCACCTTTGGCGCGATTGGATTGCTCACGTCCAGACGCGTCAACCCATCCAGGGCGCTGCCGATCCAGAGCACGTGTCTCGATTGCCCGGCGATTGGAAAGGTGACGCCGAAAAGCGTTCTCGTGGAGAGTCCGGGCACATCGCGCAGCAGAGTCCAGCTGCGGCCATCGAAACGCGCCAGCCCCTGATTGGTGCCCGCCCACAGCCACGATCGTCCTGCAGAATCGATCTGCTCGGTCATGTCGTACACGCGCCACTCGCCCTCCACTCCCTCCGCACGGAACGCCGTCCAGCCGCCCGCACGCCACCGGTAAATCCCCGACTTGCGCGTGGCGATCCAGAGCTCGCGCTCTCCATCCCCTTGCCGAGCCACGATGTCCATCACGGCCTGTCCTGGTCCGATCGGCCAGGGAGCGGGGATTTTCTGAAAGCGCGGCCCTTCATCGACGCGCACGAGGTAGCCTGGTTCCAGGCCCGCCCAGAGCGTGTCCTCGCCGCGCAGATCGACCGCACGCCGGATCATACGAACGTCGTTGGCGGGGAGATCTCCGGTGGCCGCCGAGAACCTACGCCACTTGCCGTCCTCGTACAGACCGAGCCCGTCGCGATTCGAGGCCACCCACAGCCGCTCGCCGCGCGGACCGTTTTCGACCAGCGTGCCGAACACGCCGACAGCGCCACTGCCCATCAGGCTCGCAGTCTGCCAGCGCGCCGCGGTGAACACCGAGCGCGCCACGCCGCCCTCGGTGGCGATCCAGAGGATCTCTTCACCACTCGGACTCTGCCAGATGTACGTGCCGCGGATCTGATCCGAGGGGAGTCCGTACCGACGATCGAAGACCTCGGCGACATCACCGTGCACGCGGACCAGGCCACGGCGCGACGCGACCCAGGCAGTCACGCCGCGCACCGCGTCGTTCCCGATGGTGATGGAGTAGACCTCGTTCGAGGGAAGCTCGCCGCTGGCTACGCTCCACCTGCGCACCCCTTGCTCGTCGATGCGGTAAATCCCCTGGCCGAACGCCGAGATCCAGAGTGCCTCGCCGCGTTGGTCGACGGTACGCTGGACCTCTTCGATCTGTCCGGGCGCGAGACCGGCGAGCTGAAACTGATGCCAGTCCCTCTCTCCCTCCCGGCGATACCAGACGCCCGCTTCAACCGTTCCGATCCATTGCCGCGGTTCACCGAAAAGCCGGGTCGTGCGCGTGCTCGACGTCAGGTACCCACCGTGGGGAAGGGAGCTGTTCCCTTCGTCAGCGACCCAGCGATCGCCACGCCGCTCATAGATGGCGCTGGGGTTCGTGAGCACCCAGGTGTGCGCACGCCCTGCGCCGTCGA
This sequence comes from Thermoanaerobaculia bacterium, assembly GCA_035576005.1. Lineage (GTDB taxonomy): Bacteria > Acidobacteriota > Thermoanaerobaculia > Gp7-AA8 > Gp7-AA8 > DATLXH01. The sequence continues at coordinate 35,222 of DATLXH010000078.1, forward strand.
CCATTTCCGTGACGCGGTATATGTCCGGCGGTAGACCATCGGCACGGGTGAGGAATCGCCAGCCGCGCGTGTCGCGCACCGCCAGACCCTTGTCGTTCGACGCCGCCCAAAGCGTCCCCGCGCGATCGAGGAGAATCCGGTGATACAGCGTTCCATGCTCCGGCCCGACCTGTCGCTGCCAGCGATGTCCCAGGAACCGATACAGCCCCCTCGACGACGCCGCCCACGCCGTCCCCTCGGCGTCCACCCCGACCGTGGTGAGCACGCCGTCCGGCAGTCCGTCGCGCGCCGTGAAGCTCTCGAACGATGGCGCCCCGAGCGCCATGATGTCGAGACGCCCATCACCAGCGCGCGCGCCAGCCGGAAAGAGAAGCAGGAGCACGTACACGAGGACGAGCGTGAGTGACCGGAACTCAGTCCTCATGAAAATGGGGTTACCCCTGATCGCATCGCCCGCATGATTTTGCAACAGGGATTGTAGAGCCTGCGCGAGCGAGAACGGGGAACGTCCCTCAACTACCGCACTTCTGCCGCACTTCGCAAGGCGCAGGTTCCAACGCCTAACGGACCTAAGCTCAGCGGCTTCGGCCCGCACGCGATATTGCACAGCGCCCGGGATCAAGCAACTGGCGGGCCGGAGCCCGCTGAAGCGCCGAGTTAGGCGCTCGTGCCACGTGCGACGGCTCGTTGGCTCAGGGTCACTTCGTCAGCGAGCGATTCGAAACTGGACCGAGGGAGAGCTAACGGCTTCACGAAAGGCGGCGATTTTGATAGGGGGACGTTGACGTCATGACCGACCAAACCAGTAGGGGCCCCGCGTGACTCATCCCGCGCACCAGATGCCACAGCGCTTGATGCATGGCCCATGATGCGACGCCAAGAGTGACACTGCAGAGCGCTAGACCGATGGATACCACGAGCGACGGACGGCTCAAGGTACTCAGTGTTGTTGCGCCCAGGGCGATCGCGACAGCGGCTAGGAGAAGCGGCGAAATGGCAAGCGTGGGACGACTGAAATCGAAGGGGTCTGAGTTCCGCTGGTGTTGCTGCCAAGCTTCGAAAGATATCAGCGATAGCAGCAATGGCGCCGGCATTACCTAGCAACGCGAGTGCGGCAAGCGCCTTCGCGAACAGGCGATAGCTGCCAACGAGTTCATCGCGATTGACAGGACGCGTCGCGAATCGATCAACGAGGTTGCTACTCGAAAACCGCGCGTTGCTGTCCGTCCGTTCTGGAAACTATTGGTACGCGGAGCGGCGCTGAGCGCGCGGGCAACTGCCGATCGCTCTTCGCGTTAATCAGCAAACTGATGACGGAACATTTCACTTTGCAGCGCACCCATTATTAGGTGCAAATTGATGCGCAGACTCCCCGCCTGCTCGAGCGCAAACTGCTTCAATTGCGCTAATCGCGGTTGGTCGTACCACTGTCCGGCAATCACCAGCCCTTGCGGCTGCCGCAGCGCCTGAATATCCACCAATGGATTAGCTGGCAGCAACACCAGATCGGCCTCAAAACCCGCGGCAATCTGGCCGCTGTGATCCGCAGTGCCACTGTAAACGGCGGCATTCACGGTAGCCGTTTGCAGCGCCTGTAATGGAGTAAGCCCCGCTCGCACATAGAGCGCCAGTTCATCATGCAAACCACTACCGGGAAAGACAAAAGAATCCGGCGCGTCAGTTCCGGCGATTATTTTCACACCTAGTTGGTGCGCTTGTTTGAGCTGTGTCAGCGCCAAGACAAATGCTTGTTGCTGCGGATAACGGCCATCGGCGGCACGGCCGTTTTCAACCGAGCCATCAGCATCGGCCTGCCACAACTGTCGCAACAGCCAAGGCACAGTGTTGAGCCGTGTATCCTCACGAAACTGTGGCTCCATCGCTTTGGCGCCAAGCTGCAACGTTAATAAAGTAGGGCTCCACCAGCTGTCAGAATCCGCCAGCATCTGCATCTTCTGCTGGCATAAGTTTGCATCCTGCGAGTCGAGCAATTGTTGCCAGACGTCGGCGGTGATCAGCCCTTGGCGCATCGGCTGCGCTTTGTAACTCCCAAATGGCAGTGGCGCAATCAAACAGAAAAACCCGGCCATGCTCCAGGCTGCGCAGGCCGCCATCGATGGCATCTTCCAGCGGCACCAACCAAGGCTTATGACCAGCCAGCGTCATACCGGCAGGCTTTGCTGCAGCACTTAGCCACCGAAATTGTTGCAAGCTCATCCGTTCATAGGTTTTCAGCTGATCTATGCCGAGCTTTTGGTAATTCGCCACCAGTGCATTGGCGTCGGCAGCGCTTTGCAGTCTCAGATAAGCCGGCATGCCGTTGGGCACTTCAGACCCACCGTTCAGTGCAAAACTGCTTTGCAGCGGATAACGCGGACTGCTGCGCCGCCCTTGTTGCATCTGCTGTTGCCAGAGTTTGCGATCGGCGGAGCAAGCGATAAAACTGTCGCTGGCCGCAACACAACCCGACATATCGCGCAGTGACGTCACCCCGGCAGCCAGCCACAGCGGATGGTGGATTTGGGGCGACAGTTGAAGGCTATGACTGTGCATATCCTGTAAACCGGGGATCAAAAACCGATTTTTGCCGTCGATGCGCTGCCAGTTGGCAGATGCAATGTCTGCGAGATTGCTGGCTGCAGTCGGGCCGATCCGCTGAATACGGCCATCCTCAATCCACACCGACTGACCGGCGCGCACCTTTCCAGTCAGTATATCGATCAGCTGCACATTGTGAATCAAAAGCGGCTGATTGCTCAGCGTCGGCAGCGGCGGTTGCGGCAATGGCCACGCTAATAACAGACCAAGCCACACCGGCAGCAATAACGGCGACCAAACAAGAAAACGGCGAACCGCAGGAAGTTTCATGAGCTAGCCTAACCTACGGCGAACTACAACAGGAAGTTTCATGAACTATGAAACACTACGCTAGTGGCGCCGCGACTAATAACGATGCGCCCAATGACACGCGCGTGGTCGGTTTGGGCCGCGCGGGGGCTGCATGCTGCGGTGATGCTGAGTGTCTCCTCGTAATCGACAGCGCTGGCGATTGTTTAGTCAACGCTTCTCGCCGAGAGGCGGCCTAACGGATCTGCGGTTCACCGGTGTGGGCGACACGCAGAACGTACGGGTAAAGGTAGCACGACCGAGCCCGCATCCGGGGCAACCGCCTGTTAGGCGCCGGGACCAAGAGTGCAGGCCTCATTCGGGAGCTGTGGATACTTCTTTGAGTCGGTCAGTGATCTTTGTTTCGTTTGCAATGAAGCTGGAAAGATTGGGATCGTTGAACTTGGTGGCTAGCGCGACAGCTCGCCGTGCCGCGCGCGCGGCTTCCTTCCACTCTCCGGCTTTCGCATAACCATCCGCCAGGCTGTCGTAGGCATTCGCGGAATTCGGGTTCGCCTCGACGTTGCGCTTGAACAAGGCGATGGCGTCCTGGGTCTTTCCCTCCGATAGCGCGGCGTATCCGAAACTGTTGATCACGTTCTCCGGAATGGCAAGGGACCACCCCAGCGTCTTCGATACGTCCTTGAAATGCTGTTCTGCGAATGCGAATCCCTTCCTCAGCATGTCATTATGGAACCGGTACCCGGCATACAGATGGCGAAGGGCATCGATCTGTGCGAGCAGGGGAACGCTGCCGTGCGTTTCGGCCGAAAACGTCTGACTGTGCCACCGGAATCCCCGCGGCGACTTCGTTCTGAGCGTTTCGACCAGCCGGTTGTCATCGGCCAGCGCACGATCTGAATCATCCGAGTAAGCGAAGTACAGAAACGCCGGCAGGTTGGGAGCCGATTCGAAGGATTTCTCGAGGGACCGCTGCGGCAAATTGTCGTCCCAGCTGAGGTTCGGGCTGAGCGCGAAATAGGCCTGGAACAGTGACGGCTGGGCAGTCAGGCAATACAGAGCGAACTGCCCACCTGAGGAATGCCCCGAGAGTATCTGAAACCCATCCGTCCGGTATGTCTGGTTGATATTCGGGATAAGTTCAGAGGACAGGAATCGCTTGAAGTTGTTTGCGCCACCTCCGCCGACCCACATGCTGGGCCAGTCCGTCTGTGTGAAATCTCTCACGCGCACGGTGCTGGCAACCGCGACCACGATCATCTCCGGAATCTCTCCCTGCGCCGCCAGGAATCCCACGGAGCCGGCGGTGTGGGCGAAATGCGTCTTGCCATCGAGGACGTACAGCACCGGATAGCGTCGATCCGTCGCCCATCCATAGCTGTCAGGGAGATAGACCTGGTACTCCCGGTCCTCGTTGAGAACAGTCGAACGGATGCACTCCTTTTTACCGATCGTGACTGCTTGGTCTGCGTTGGCTTTCCCGACGCAAAACAACAGCAGATATACCGTAACCAACCGGCGAATCATTTCGTCTTCATCTCCAAGTAGTCTTCGGTTCGTAAGCGAAGCAATCAAGGCTATCGTACAGGCGCCCTAACGGACACCAGTTCACCGGCTCCGGTGCAACGCCGAGTTAGGCAGCCGGTTTTCTGCGGCCGATTCGACGAAGTTTTGTTTCGACCGATTTGGGCAGCGATACAGTGAGGAAGTAATCCGAGGAGTACAGGTAGTCTTCGCCACTCTCATCGATTACGCGGACAAAACCATTCTCGACAGCAAACTGATCTGGGAGGAGTTCGTACAATTTGCGTAGTTCGAGTGACGCAGGATAACCAGAGTTCTTCACGCAGACGGCGAACGCCTTAGTGTCACCGACCGACAGGTCTCTTGAACTTGATTTCCTTGCGACCGATGCCGTGCGCTTCGTACCAGTGAAGCTCGGCAAGGACGATCGTCCCGTTCTCAAGCCGGACTTTTGCGAACCCTTTAACTTTGCGCCAGCTGCCACGTCCATATTGTCGCACGAGACGACGACGGTCGCGAATCTCGCGGCCCGCGGCGATCGCCTCGATCGAAGAAATGTCACCGATGATGGTGAACTTCACGCTTGCAGCGTACTCCGGCGGACTCCAGAGCGCCTAACGGACCCAAGCTCAGCGGCTCCGGGGCACGCGACATTGTATAGCACTGGGGGCCAGGCAACTTGCGGGCCGGAGTCCGGTGCAACGCCGAGTTAGGCGCTGGTTCTACGCGTATGCCAACCTTCGACCTTTTGGTTGGGGTATCGAGCGACCAAGCTCCGAGGCACTCGCTAACCACAGGGCGACCGCATCCTGGGCATTCCGGAGTGCTTCCTCGTGTGATGCGCCGTGGGCCATGCACCCCGGGAGTTCGGGGACGTCGGCCACGAAGGCTCCATCTTCATCGCTCCAGAAAATAATGACCTCGTATCGGTTCTCCACGGTTACTCCTCCGCTAGATGGTACTTCAGGATTACTACACGAACCTGTTTGACCTGATAGGGCTTCGCTTTCGTGCCGTCGCGCTGGAGGTTCACCATCTCCTCGATCCCGTGCTTTCGAAACACATGGTGGCTCCCTGCTGTACGTTCTGAGAACCCGAGCGCCAGTAGGAGATTCCTCAAGTCCTCGAACCTCATGTTCGCGTCGGATGACCCACGAAGAATAGTTTCGAGGGCCTTGCCGCGTTGAGCCATGATTGCAGACTAGCACTGGCTTCCCGAGGTTCCAATCTCCAGGCGCCTAACGGACCCAAGTTCACCGGCTCCGGCCCGCACGCGACATTGTACAGCGCCCGCGACCCAGCAACAGGCGGGCCGGAGTCCGCTGAAGCGTCGAGTTAGGCGCCGCAGATTCAATAGGTAAGTGCAACACACCCTGCTGTGAGATGGGCGTGATCTGAGCGACACTGACGAATCTTCCACCAAAGAAGGGATCGTCATGAGCTATCGCCAGATCACGCCCGCAGAGAGGTATACGTTGGTCACCCTGCGAAC
>DATLXH010000079.1:0-10251 GCA_035576005.1 Thermoanaerobaculia bacterium
CTTCTCGCTCTCGGTCAACCCCAGCTCCGTCTCCGTCAGTCGTACCGGCGGAACGGCGACGTACACGGTGACGATCACGCGCACGGGCGGCTTCGCCGATGCCGTCTCGCTATCCGCAAGCGGCCAACCCGCGGGCTCAACAACGAGTTTCTCCCCGAATCAAACGAGCGGAACGGCGTCAACCATGACGATCACCGTCGCGTCGGGAACCGTCAAACGTTCCTACGCGCTGACGATCACTGGCACGAGCGGTACCTTGACGCGCACAGCGAGCGCGACGCTGGTCGTGACGAAGTAAATTCTCGCTCTTGACATGAAGCGGAGCGCCTCAGCCGAGGCGCTCCGCTTTTCTTTTAGGCGAAATCCTGGAAGTAGAATCGTGAAGACGAGGACAACCGACCGGGAGACGAATAACCCAATTTGCAGAATTGGACAGACAACTGGATTGCATCGCTGGGCTCCGTGGCACGGCGAGACTACTGTAAACGCTTGTAGCGACAATCTGTCACTCGGCGCAGACGCATCGGAGGGGAATCAGACCACATGTGACCTACTTCCCCTTCGATCTCACGACGTCGCCGCTGTCGACCTGACCGCGCTTCACCCGCTGGAACTTTCCTCCGACGTAGCGTTCGTAATCGTGAAAATATGAAGGGAGCCCCTCACCCCAGTTGTCGTCGCTCTGCAGCTGATAGTGCAGGTGTACCAGGAAGGCGTCGCCGGAGAAGCCCATCTCCCCGATCTTTTGCCCCTGCTTCACCCTGTCGCCTTTCTTTACCGTGACGCTGCCGTTCCTGAAGTGCGCGAAGAAGCTGTACTCACCGTTCTGGTGATCGATGATCGCGTAGTTCCCGAAGGGGAGCCGGTTGTTCTTCATGAACGCCTCTAAGCTCATCTCGAGGTTCTTCTTCGACTTCGTGTTGTCGAGCTGCCCGTCTCCCATTGCCACCACCACGCCGCCGGCAGGAGCCACGATGGCCGAGCCGAAGCCGTGCCAGTCGTCGTTTTTCTCGCCATCGCCTCGGTACATTTTTCCTTCTGCATCGACGATGACGAAATCGTACGCGTAGCGGGTCATGTTGGTCTTCACACCGATCGCGGTGGTCATATCGCCGGTCACGTCGAGGCGGCGGTGATGCGAGTAGTAGTCATGTCCGTCGTGAACGAAGGTGCGGCCGGTGACCGGAAGGATGAGCTTCGACTTGTTCTCGTAACGTAGCGGCTGGAGCTCCAGAACAGCATGGTATTTTTTGAAGACGTCACCGGAATCGAGGGCGATGCCGACACGAATCCGGCTTAACGGAATCTGTTCGTCCCACGAGTGAAGAGGGTTGAAGAGGATGATCTTCCCACCCGGCTTCACGACACGGTTGACGAGCGTGAGTATGCTCATGCCGTTCGTGTCGAGCCGCTTCTGAGAGATGAGCTCACCTTTCGCGCCGAGCGCCGTCAGCTCGAACAAACTCACCTCGAGCTCCTCTTTCGTATTGTTCTGCAACACGATGTCGAAGTTGAGCATCTGCTGCGCCTTACCGACCTCGATAAGCGGCCGCTCCGGAATCGAAGTCAGCTCGACGTCGGCAGCACGGACGAGAGCCGGAACCAGGAAGAGCAGAAAAAGTCCACGTTTCATGAGGAACCACCTTTCTTTGTAGCTATTGGAAACAGAATAGTGGTTTAGACGCACACTTTTCACAGACTTATACTTAGTTACCGCAAATTGCCATCTGACACCGAGGCTGACAGCTGGGCTTTAGGCTGTCAGTGTCAAGGGACGGTTCGTCGTGTCACCGACAGACAAGAGTGTCTGTCCTACACCAGCGACGCTGCGCGGCAGTTAACTACGCGTGACCTACTCCGCGGCCTCCAGCAACATAGGAAAGTTCTGCACCAGCGTGAGATGCGGCGGGGACTTGCTCGTGGGCTCGAGGAACAGGAAGCGCTGGCCGTCGCGAGTCGCCAGATACTGGTTGCGGTACCCGGTGATCGACACCAGGCTGAGCGGCGTCTGGAACAGAACTACCGGGTCGGCAAAGGATATCGGAGGTCCGGCCTGGATGGCGACACTCATCAGCTTCCCGTCAGGAGCGAGGTAGAAGAGCTCTTTTCCGTCGCCGCGCCAATATGCCTGATCGCCGCCATCGGTCGATACCTGCCACTTGTCTTCCGACAGTGGCCAGCTTCGAACGAAGATCTCAGCGCGTCCGGTCTCGTCGGAGCTGTAGGAGACGAAGCGGCCGTCGGGTGAGAACTGCAGGCGAGCTTCGTTTGCCCGTGAAGACAGGAGCGGCCGGACCTTTCGATCGACAAGACTGAGAGCCCAGAGGTCGAAGTCCCTGGCGTTCGGCCCCGGTCCATTGAGGACGAGAAAGGTATCGTCGAGAGACCACGACTCGGGATAGAGAGTCTGTGCGGTCGTAGTGAGGATCTGAATCTTTCCTCCTGAGACTGGGAGTACCGCCAATGCCGGCTTGCCAGCGGCAGACGACTGGAGGGCGATTCTTGTCCCGTCATGCGACCAGGCGGAAGTGGTCGCCCGTGAATCTCCACCCGAGAGTCGCTTCGATCGCCCACGCTCCAGATCCACTTCCCAAAGACTGTCCGGCGGATCATCCGAGGTCGCAACGATTCGCTTCTCATCGGGTGAAAAGGCCGGCTCGTAGAGCATCCGCTCCGTTACGAGCGACCGCAGGATCGCACCGGCACGATCGCGCCACACCAGCGCGGTCTTCGGCGCAAATTCGGCAGGGAAAAGGACATCACCTGCCAGGGAGACAGACAAGCCTGAACTCGCGAACGCGCTCTTCCCACCGACCCCGGACGCGATCTGGCGGGGCTCACCGGTGGGTTCGAAGTTCCCGGGATCCAGCTCTTGCGCAAAGAGTGCCCCTTCGCGCAGAAAGAGAATGGAGCTGCCGCTGAAAACGCCCGAATCCTCAGCGTCGATCAATTTTCGGTTCAGACGGCCATCGAGCGAGGCCACGTGGATTCCACGGTCGCGGTCTCCCTGCGCAACGAAGAGAAAGTGTTTCCCATCTGGAAGAAACCACGGGAACCGCAGGCTGTTCTGATCGCCGCGACGCTCGATCAACACCTCCGGTACCCCGCCGGTTGCACGTACACGGGACAGCCCGGAGGTGCTCGAGGCGGCGAACACGATCGTTCCATCCGGCGCCCAGGTTCCCCCGCGGCCATCCACATCACTGGCAATCACCGTGGCCCGCGTTCCGTCGATCTCGATGCGCTTGAGCTTCCCTTCAGCGAAAAACGCGATGGAACGGGAGTCCGGCGACCAGAATGGAAATCCCGCACCATGGGTGTCCGCGATCGGCCGGATATCGCCTTTCCTGAGATCGCGAAGATAGAGCCGGAGTCCTCCCTGGCTGTCGATGCCACTGATGAGGACCCGGTTGCCATCCGGCGCGATTGCACTGCCTCCCCGATCGGGCGGGCTGGCGATGCGAAGGTCCGGGGGCGGGGCGATGTCCGACCAGCTGACACGCGGAGCTGGAGCACGAAGCCTGTGGACTGCAACCGCGGCTGTGGCTGCGAGCACCACCGCGGCGGTGACCGCCCATGGCAGCAGGACTGCGCGCTTCGAGCGCCGCGCCGGCAACTCCGCCTCCGTTGTTGCCGCCCAGCGCAGCTCCCCGGCAATATCCTGAGCGCTCTGCCATCGCTCCTCCGGATCTTTGTTCAGGCAACGCGCCACGACATGCTCGAAGGCAGGCGGTGTGAGCGGCTGCATCTCACGGAGCGGCTTCGGCTCGCCGCTTACGATCAGGGCGATGAGGCTGGTCTTCGTCTTTCCATCGAACGCGCGCTGTCCCGTAGCCATCTCGTAGAGCACCGCACCAAAGGCGAAGATATCGGTTCGTGCGTCGGCTTCGTTTCCCTCGAGCTGCTCTGGAGCCATGTATTGAAAGGTGCCGAGGATCGTGCCTTCGCGAGTCAGCGGCTTGTGTTGTGTGGCGGCATCAATATCGATGATAGTCGCGGACGATTTGGCGAGCCCGAAATCAAGCAGCTTCGCTCCCGATCTGGTGATCATGACGTTGGCCGGTTTGAGATCGCGATGAACGATCCCCATGCGATGTGCCTTCCCCAGCGCCTCGGCGATCTGCAGTCCGTAGCGGAGCACATCGGCCATCGGCAGCGCCCCACGCGCGATCCGATCGGCCAGGGTCTCGCCCTCGAGGAGCTCCATGACCAGGAAGTCCTCGCCGACATCGAAGAGCGTGCAGATGTTCGGATGACTGAGCTGGGAGATGGTTCGTGCCTCGCGTTCGAAGCGGAGCTTGAACTCAGCGTCGCGCGCGAGTTCGGCCGGCAGGATCTTCACCGCGACGCGGCGATCCAGACGGGTATCGATCGCGCTCCAGACCTCGCCCATGCCTCCGGCACCGAGACGGGCGACAATTTCGTAGGGGCCGAGGCGGCTACCACTAGTGACGTTCATGATTGCGGGAAAGCGAGCCATCATACATTCGTGCAGGTGCGCCGAACCGTTGGATGCGCGGCGGCGCGACGCCAGGCGATACGGCACATCGTCGCGCAGCGACGCCGCTGGAGATGTCGGACGGGTCACGCGACGGCCGGCGTCAGCTGTAAATAAAGTTTGCTGTCGCTGGTCGGATCACTGCTTACCAGGCCGCATCAACCAGATGTCGCCCTGCTGCTGACGCTGCTTTACGTAGAGGGTGGTGCCGTCGGCGGAGAGCTTGATGTCGGGGGTTGATCCCGCCGATTCCACGTCCTCAGGAAGGCCCGGGATAGCCGTCATGGTGACCGCTCTGGTCTCCAGGTCGAGCACTCCCATACTTCTGTTTTTTTCGAAGAACGCGATTCGCTTTCCACCAGGAAGCCATCGCGGCAAATACCCGCGGTCGAGTATTTTCTCCCACCGCCGATTATCTAAGGAGTAGAGCGCAATTCCGGGAGCATCTCCGCTGCGGATGTTGCTGAGGCCTGCAATGATGCGTTTTCCATCGGGTGACCACCGCGGAAAATCGATCGTATGGTTTTCGTCGACCGACCCGATCAGTTCGATCCGCTGCGCCATCGGCCGAGACAGATGGACGAGTGCGCCAAACCGTTCCGCGCAGACAACGAGCGTTTTCCCGTCGGGAGAAACCTCGGGGTAAAACAGCGCTCCCGCCTCCAGCTTCGACGCAGCTACATCCGTCACCTGAGTCAGGCCGCTTCCGTCCACATTGATACTCCAGACGTCCCACGCCCCGGCGCGGTTGGAGTAGGAGTAAAGCCTCCTCCCGTCAGGCGACCACCCGGCATAACGATCGCGCTCTTCGTCGTTCGTCAGCTGCCGCACGTCACTGCCATCCGCACTCGCGACAAAGAGATCCTCCTGCCCGCCGCCGGTGGTGAATGCGACTGACCGGCCATCCGGTGACGGTTCGAACTGGCCGATCTCGAAGGACCCACCCACCGAAGCTTCGGGAGTGCCCGTCTTCACGTCAAGCGGCAATCTGAGCACGCGGTCTGCTCTGGTCTTCGTAAGAAACGCGATCTCACCCTGCTGGGTGGTCGCAAAGTGGCCGCTGAACTCGGCAGGTAGCGCCAGCGATTCCGGCTCACCTGCCGGCTTTCCGCTCTGCTCATCCACGCGAAGGCGCCAGAGGTTGAGCGTCCCGTCACGGTCGCTGCCGAACAAGAGAAACTTCCCGTCAGACGACCAGAGGACATTCCAGTCGAGCGCCGGGTCATCGGTAACCTGCACCAGCGTCTTCAAAGGCTCTTTCGCGTCAGGTTCAATTGTCCAGAGATCACGGCTACTGAACTTGCCGCCGCGGCCCCAGAAAGCGATCCGGTGACCGTTGGGGGACCATGCGGGCTGAACCGCGTCACGGCCTTCTCGGGATTTCTGCGCTGCGGCGGCGGTGTGCTGGATCAGTGGACGTTTCGCTCCCGATCGTGCATCGATGAGCCAGAGCTCGCTCATGCCGCTACGCGAGTGCGGAGCCAGCTTCACGTGCACCGTAGCCACCACCAGGCGCGAACCGTCAGGAGACCATGATGGGTTGTAGCCAAAATCCGTCAGCCTCCGGACCGACTCCCCCGTCGCTCCCATCACGAAGATCCCGCCTCCGTCGCGTTCGGAGCGAAAGGCGATCTGAGAACCATCGCGTGAAAAGGAGGGGGAGGTGTCATTCGCGATGGAGCTTCTGGTGAGGTTGATCGGTGTGCGTCCGTCGATCCTCTGCACGTAAATGTCGTCGTTGCCTGATTCCGAGGAAACGTAGGCGAAGGTCTTCCCGTCGGGCGAGAGTGTCGGAAACATTTCGACTCCCGCGCCAAACGTCAACTGCTGAAATGAGCGGCCGGCAATCGGAGAAGCGTTGAACCGGCCCCGCACGAGGGCGAACGCACCGGCGCCGGCGAGGGCGGCGATCAGGATCGCCGCAGCCATTGCGTACGGCAGTTTCTTTCGCGACGGAAGTGCCGTCACTTTGCCGATCGAACTGCCTGACATGTCGTGCAGCGTGCGAAGCTGGAAGGCGAGATCACGTGCCGACTGAAACCGTTCGTGCGGACTCTTCTCGAGACAGTGACGGACGATCTGATCGAGCGCGGGCGGCAGCTTCTGATCAAACGTTGCGAGCTCCGGCGGATCTTCTTTGAGAATTGCATTCATCGTCTCGACTGATGAGTCGCGTTTGAATGCGCGCTGACCGGTCAGCATTTCGAACAGAATTGCGCCGAGGGAGAAGATGTCGGAACGGTGGTCGATGTCCTGAGCGCGAACCTGCTCCGGCGACATGTAGCCGGCCGTCCCCATGACCGTGCCGGGAGACGTCTGTTTCTGTTGCGTCTGATCGTCATCCGCGGCCGGCGATTCGCCGACGAGCTTGGCCAGCCCGAAGTCCAGGATCTTGACCCGTCCGTCTTTCGTCACGAACAGGTTCTCGGGCTTCAGATCGCGATGGATGATCCTGTTTTCATGCGCCACTGCCAGCGCCAGAGCGATCTGTGTCGCGTAGTCGATCGCTTTGCGAACGGGTAGTGGCGATGGCTTCTCTTCTCCCAGAACGTCGCGAACGGTCTCGCCTTCGAGAAGCTCCATCACGATGTACGGAGCACTGTCGTGAGTCCCGACGTCGAAGATGGTGACCAGACCCGGATGATTCAGCGTTCCGGCAGCACGTGCTTCCTGCTCGAAGCGTCGAACGCGATCGTCACTCGCGGAGAACGACTCCGGCAACACCTTGACCGCCACGTCGCGACCAAGTCGTGAGTCGCGCGCCCGCCAGACCTCGCCCATACCGCCAGCACCGATTTTCGAGATGATCTCGTAGGAACCGAGTTTTGTACCGGGGTTGATATTCATCAGATTGGGGAGTGCGAGTATGGCACACCGATGAGGCCGGCCAGCCGTGGAGTACGGTCCCCGTCCCGAACCGGGAGAGAGCGTTTGATGACTCGAGGTCGAATGCGATTGCGCTTCCGAGGATGTCGATCCTGTAGTCGCCGTCCGGCGGGTCGTACCGCACTGTCGGATATCCGCGGGCGAGATCGGCGGTGATCTCATCGATCGAGGCGTCGGCAAAGACGCGAGGCAAAGCGAGTCGAGCCCTCGGTGTTCTCCGCCGACGGTGTGGACGAACAGGTCGATGTCACTCGTTGCTCGATCGAACCCGCGAAGGGACGCAGAGAGTAGGAGAATGCGACGCCGACAAGCGGACAACAGCACCAAACTCCGCCCTCGGATCTACGAGCGTGTTACTCGGGGAGGCCTGCGGCCCAGTTACGAATCACCTCGACAGGAGGAGCGGTCTCCTTCGAGGAATCCTGGAGCACCAGGAACCGCTTGCCGTCCGAAGCAAACGGCGCGCTCGTCTTTGCTGCGGACAAGGCGAGCTTCACAGGTGCTCCGATCTCGATGGTATCGCCGAGCTTCACCGGAACCGACATCACTGCATCAGGAGGCTGCGCAAAAAAGATCTCGCTTCCGTCGGAGCTCCAAATGGGCGCGAAGCCGCCATCCCGCGAGATCTGGAATTTGCGACCCGCGTCGGGAAAGTCGACGAGGTATACCTCCGGTCGCCCCGACTCGTTCGACGAATAGAGAACCCAGCGCCCGTCAGGCGAGAATCGAGGGGACCGTTCGTCGTATTGAGTCTTCACGAAGTCCCGGACTTCGGCTTTCGCGTCGTCGAGACGAACGTACGTCAGGTCGTGGCCCGTGCCGGTTCGCTGCGTATCGCCGAGAAGAACCATTCCGTCCGGGGACCAGTCCCGGACATAAAACCTGGTCGATTCGAGCAGCACCTTATCGGTGCGCACACCGGAGACCGGCTGCAACCAGAGAGAGCTTGAGGCCCAGCCTCCTCCCTTCGGGCCACCGCCCGCAGTGCCGCTTAAACTGGAAACGGCGAGGCGCTGCCCGTCCGGCGAAAAGGCGCAGTTGGTCGGCGACGGGAACTTGCTGAAGGTAGCGCGACGCGTCTGCCTGGTCGTCGCATCCACAATCCAGAGGTCGAACGACGCCGATGCCGCCTCCTCGCGCACGAGCGCGACCTGCCTCAGATCGCGGCTGACGGAGGCAATACCGAATGAACCCGAATCGGTCAGGGTCTCGATGAGCCGGCCGTCCCGGTCAAACCACGCCAGCGTGTTTTCCGCGGCGACCTCATGCCGAAACGCGAGCAAACCCGTCTGCGAGACCGAGAAGTCACCGAGGTCGCGAGGGTTGTAATAGCTCAAATTTTCGGCAATCGGCGAGATCGCGCCACTGACGGAGAGGGTGTCGAGATCGAAATGTTGCGCAAGGAGGTTCCCGTCGCGCACGAAGAGCAGCCGCCCGCTGAAAAACTGGGCATTGGATGCGTGCTCGAGAACCTGCCGAGGCGTGGCTCCATCGAGGGAGCCCGCCATCAGGCGGCCGAACGCCTCGGTCCTGCTTTGCCGCTCGATGAACAGAAATCGCTTCCCGTCAGGAAGGAAGAGGGGGTTTCGATGCGTGAATGCCTCGTTGCCGGGCTTCGTCACCGTCGTCGTGGTGCCGCCGTTTTCCGAGACTCTCATCAGTGGACCCTGGATGTCCGGAGCGAACACGATCACGCCTTCACGGCTCCATGAGCCTCCGCGTCCCTGGTGCGCCTCGGCGAGCACTTGAACCGCCCCTCCCGCCGCATCCACCCTCCGGAGTTTTCCGGCCGCAAAGAATCCGATGGCGCGGCTGTCAGGTGACCAGAACGGGAACGAACCATCTTTTGTGCTTTCGAGAACCGCCGACTTTCCGGTTGAGAAATCGTAGATCGAGATGAACGTGTCGCTCTTCCGTGCGACGAGCGTCGCCAGCATCGTGCCGTCCGGGGAGAGTGCGATCGGCCCCGCAGCGACCGGAACCGAAACGAGTCCGGCCGGCCAGGCAACGGAGGCGTGGAACGGCCGCGCGGCGTCGGTCGTGCGCATGCGCGCGACCATCCAGCCGCTCACGCCGATGGCGATCAGCGCGAAGAGCACGGCAAGGCCCCATGCAAGCTTTTCCCGCGTCTTTCGCCGGAGCGTCACCGTTGTCGCGACGCCCGCCTGCGATCCCGCTTCGCTCAGCCATCGAAGCTCGCTCGCGACGTCGTGCGCCGACTGCCAGCGGTCGTCTGGATCCTTCTCGAGGCACTTCTTGACGATGTGATCGAGCGCTGGGGGAGCCATCGGCGCGATCGACGAGATCGGCGCCGGGTGCGCCGAGACGATCGCCGCGATGAGGCTCGTTCGCGTGCTTCCCTCGAACGCGCGCCTTCCCGTCGCCATCTCGTAGAGCAGCGCGCCGAACGCAAAGATGTCGGTTCGCGAGTCGGCTTCCTCACCCCCGACTTGCTCTGGCGCCATGTATTGGAACGTGCCGAGGATCGTGCCTTCCTGCGTCAGCGGCTTGTGTTCGGTCGCCCCATCAATACTCACGGCGAGGGGTGCTGCAGAAGACTTGGCCAGCCCAAAGTCGAGAAGCTTGGCGCCGGACTTCGTGATCACAACATTGCCGGGCTTTAGATCGCGGTGCGTGATACCGGCGCGATGCGCGCGGTCGAGCGCCGCCGCGATCTGAGCGCCGTACCGCAGCAGGTCGGCGTGAGGCAGTGGACCGCGTACGAGACGGTCGGCCAGCGACTCACCCTCGAGCAACTCCATCACGAGATAGCTCGTCCCGCTCTCGTGACCTATGTCGTAAAGCGTGCAGATGTTCGGGTGGTTAAGCTGCGAGATCGACTTGGCTTCACGCTCGAAGCGCGCGCG
>DATLXH010000080.1:0-21951 GCA_035576005.1 Thermoanaerobaculia bacterium
ATCGGTGCGCGCATTACCATCACTGCTCGCAAAATCTGGGTCTCGCTCTCGAGCAGCTATCCCATGGCGAAGCTGTTCGCTCGGGTGTGCAGCAATCTGGCACACGCGTCGCCCTGACCGGGTTCGATCACTCGCGATGACGACTCTTCCGGTTGCGCTCGGGATCGGTGTGCCCGCGAGCCGGATTTCCACAGCAACATAATCAGGCGAAGGTCACAACATGCACACGTTCATGTGCAGGTCCTACTCGCGACAGCGAACCGCACCCTCCAATCGCGCAGACGATAACGTTTTTCCACAGGTTCACGGCTCTTCGACCTGACCGTGTGAGAAATGCGGGCTAGAAGCTGCGCGTGCCGCTTTAGCGAAAAGCTGCGCGGGGCCGCTATTTGGTCAGGTGGCGGAGGGAGGCTCGGAGGAGGACGGAGAATTCGGCGTCTTCGCCGAGTTCTTTGCGGGCGGCGTTGATGACTGTGTCGGCTGTTGCAGGCTTGTAGCCGAGGTTGACGAGGGCGGACTGGACGTCGTCGTGGATGGTCGACTTGCGTATTACGGGCGCCTCGACGGGTTGCTCCGAGAGTACGAGCTTGTCGCGAAGTTCGAGACAGATCCGCTCCGAGGTTTTCTTGCCCACTCCAGGGATGGAGGACAACCGCCGTGTGTCGCCTCGGATGATTGCTTCGGCCAGCTCCGCAGGCTCGATTCCCGAGAGGATTACTTGCGCGAGGCGTGGCCCGATTCCGGAGATCGAGATCAGTTTTTCGAACGCGAACTTCTCGTCGACGGTGGCAAAGCCGTAGAGCGCCAGAGCATCTTCGCGGACATGAGTAAAGATCTGGAGCGAGGCACTGGAGCTGCCTTCCAGTTTGTAGTAAGTCGAGAGGGGGATGAAGACGAGATAGCCGACGCCTCCCGCGACGACAAGTGCGCGGTCGGTCTGGAGTTGTCTGAGGGTGCCTTCGAGGTAGCCGATCATGATTTACTTTCTACGCCAGCGCGTGCCCGCGGGAGTGTCTTCGAGAATGATGCCGCGGGCCAGCAGCTCGTCGCGTAAGCGGTCGGACTCGGCAAACTGTTTCGTGCGGCGCGCTTCTTTCCGTGCCTCGATCATCGACTCGATTTCGCTGTCGACGGACTGCCCGGCAATGGGAAGGATGTCCAGAACCTGATCGACTTTTCGGAGTGCACCCAGCATCTCCACGGCATCAGTTGCGCTGACGATGTTCTGATCAATGGCGATGTTTCCTTCACGAACGAAGGAGAAAAGCGCACCGAGTGCGCCGGCTGTGTTCAGATCGTCGTCCATCGCCGTCTCGAATTCTCCGACGAGAGTGTTGCTGATGACCGCAGCTCTGTCGGAGACCTGCGCGGGCGAAGAGCCGGAGTTTTTTGCGATGTCACTCAGTCTCATCTCAAAAAGCGCCAGCCGTTCCAGTGCCTGGTTGGCGTCGTCCAGACTTTTCATCGAGAAGCTCAGGCGCGTGCGATGTGGTACGCAGAGGAGCGCATATCGTACCGAGAGTGTTGAGTAGCCTTGATCGATGAGCTCTGCCAGCGTGTGGATGTTGCCGAGCGACTTCGACATCTTCTGCTGCTCGATGTTGAGATGCTCGCCGTGGACCCAGTAACTCACGAAGGGTTTGCCGGTGGCGCATTCACTCTGGGAGATTTCGTTTTCGTGATGAGGAAAGATCAGGTCGACCGCTCCTGTGTGGATGTCGAAGCTCTCACCGAGGAGGTCCATCGACATCGCGGAGCACTCGAGATGCCATCCCGGCCGCCCTTCTCCCAGGGCGGTGCTCCACGAAGGCTCACCCTCTTTCTTTGCTTTCCACAGCACGAAGTCACGCGCGTTGTCTTTCTCGTACTCATCGCTCTCGATTCTGCTGAAACCGCTCGAGGAAGCGACCTCTACGCGCGAGAGTTTTCCATAATCCTGATGCGAGGAGATTTTGAAGTAGGTCGAGCCCTCTGAGACGTACGTATGACCTCGGGCCGTCAATCTTTCCACAAGCGCGACCATCTGCGGAATGTACTCAGTGGCACGCGGATAATGATCGGCGGGACGGATGCGCAGCTGCCCGAGGTTCTCGTGAAAGGCTTCGATGTAGGGAGCTGTGAAGGAATCGAGGTCCTTACCGGCCGCGATGGCGTTGCGGATGATCTTGTCGTCGACATCGGTGAGGTTCATGACCTGCGTGACTTCCAGCCCCTTCCATCGGAGATAGCGACGGAGCAGGTCGCTCCAGAGGAAGGTGCGGAGATTTCCTATGTGGGCGACGCCATACACGGTGGGTCCGCAGGAGTACATGCGGACGTGACCAGGGGTCTGAGGTTCGAAGACTTCCTGGCTGCGTGAGAGTGTGTTGAAGAGCTTGAGCTGGGACATGACGGCGGCGAGAGAGTAGCGCAGATGGGGCGCGAATGTCAGGACCGCGGAATGGTATGCGCTGGGGCTTCGCTCGTGGCGAGCGAGCCCTTACCCTGCGCTGCGCGCCACCTATCCCTCGGGAGAGGGGAGAGACTACGCTTCCGGCGGACGGAACAAGGCGGCGGCTGGGAGCCGCCGCCTTGTTCCGCGGAATCGCGTCAGATGACCTTGCGGCCGGTGATCAGCTGGAAAATGATGACGACAACGGCAATCACAAGAATGAGGTGAATAAGCCCGCCACCGACGTGGAAGGAAAAGCCGAGGAGCCAGAGAATCAGGAGGATGGCTACGATTGTCCAAAGCATAGTCGAGTGTCCTTTCTGTAGTGACGCCTCGCGGCGTCTGGAGATGTGATAAGCGATCTTAGTGCCACAAGGGAATTTTTGCGATGGAAAGTGAGGGGACTCGCTATTCTCCCTCGTTGGGATCGATGGTCGCCATCGCGACCGTTCCGCCGGAAACTTCGCGGTAGGCAGGACCGCCGCCCTTCGCGATCGGCACGTGCCGGTTCACCACCTCTCTCGTTCCAACGACGCCCAGCTTCTGGAACAGAAAGGCAAATTTTGTCTCGAGGGAGGCGATGATTGGAGCCTTGGCCTGTTCCGAAAGCTCCCACATTCTTTGCTTGAACGGGCCCAGCGACTTTTTACGCGTTTTGTAAACAAACTGTTCGTCGGTCTCGTCTTCCTTCCGCTCGTCAGCTGCTGTGTCGAAGCAGAATTTCCGGATCTCGTCCCTGAAGGGGAACGCGGCGTGGTCCAGGATCATGTTCTGGAAGCCTGTCGCGAGGTGGATCTCGACAGCGTCGGACTGCGGAAAGCGATCGAAGACTTCTTCCGGAAGCGTCGACGCTCCATGCTGCACCGATCCGGCAATCTCGTACTCGGCACGCCCGATCTTCGAGATCTCTCGCAGTACTTCGAAATCGATGTTGGCCTTGGCAATCGTTCCGTCAGGCAACGGGACTCCGCCATGCGAAGTTCCCGTCTGAATCGAGATCTTGCTGATCCCTTTCATGCCCGAAGGAAGAGAGCGTCGATAGCCGTCCATATACGCGCGGAACTCATCGGGTGAGGTGTTGTGCTTGCCGACCTCTCCGATCTCGCCCCCTACGGAGATCTCGATTCCGTCAGGCTGCCGCTCACGGATGTAGCGGGTGAAATGCGCCGCTCCTTCGTAATTTTCCTTCTGCTGTTCATCGCGCGTTTCAAAATCGAGATCGACCAGTGTGGATGTGTCGATGTCGATATTGAAGAACTCCGCAGCAATCGCTTCATCAATCAATGATTCGATTGCCTTGACCTCGGCGCGCTTCCCGCTCTCATCCTTCCACTTCTTCGCGCTTGCCTGAAAATGATCGCCCTGGATGAAGACTGGTCCCTTGAAACCCTCTTTGATCGCCGCGGCGAGAACCGCTGCTGCGTACTCGCCAGGTCGCTGTTCTGTGTAGCCGATCTCTGATCGTGCGATCTCGAAGATGAATGCGCCGACCTTGTGCTTGATCGCCGCCCGGAACAGCGCTCGGCAGACGTCGTAGGTGAGAGCCCGGATGTTGTGAGCCGGCGTCGTGAATCCTGTCACCTCACCTCGCCCGATCGCTTCATATAGAGGCTGGATGGATGAGGAGACCGCCCCCATTTCCCGTGCGAGGGTGTGGATGAGGCGGCGTGCTTCAGACTTTGCAGCGCTGTCCGCGCTGAAGACGGCAGTGAAGATCAAATCGTCGATCAGCGACTCGCGAATCGCGCCTTGATTCTCAGATGAAGAGATTCGCTGAGCGGCAGGGCTCAGTCCCATCGCAGCCATGCTGCGGTGAAGCGTTTCGATATTCTCGTGGATCATGGAGCCTCCGGTGTTGTGTGACGAAATCAGATTATGTCCGAAGCGGGGTGTAGATGTAGGGACGCAGGCGCGAAGCCGGCACCCCATATGGGAACAGCACCCGCCGGCTGAAGCCCGGCTAAAGCGACGCGGTTGCGACTTCTTTCGCGGCTGTCCGGGGAAGGCGGGATCGGATCTCGGCGATGAGCGAGTTCAGATCGAATGGTTTTTGTACTGATCCCTGAACCCCGAGCTCCGCAAGCTCCCGCGGCGATAAAGGTTCGCCGCTGAGGACAAGGATGGGGATCTGCCTGAAGATCGGGTCGGCCTTGAGCTGCCGGATCACATCCTCGCCGCTCATGCCAGGCATGTTCTTGTCGATCAGAATCAGCTCAGGATTTTCGGCGCGGGCCATCGCGAGCGCTTGTGTCCCGCTCGAAGCGACCAGCGCCTCGAAGCGAAACTCCGAGAGAATATTCTTCATGAGCAGAAGAAGCGGCTGGTCGTCGTCAATGACGAGAATCTTTGGTCTTTCGGACATAGAGAAAGGGTGAGGCGCGAGTCTAGCGAAACGAGAGATGTTATTCAAATAAAGCCGCCGGCCCGTCTGTGCTGATCGGGTCGATGGCTGCTGGCGATACAATCACTCTCATGGCCATTCGTCACGACCGCAAGATCTCGATCCTCGACGTCATGGGGCCTGTGATGGTCGGTCCTTCCAGCTCCCACACCGCGGGCACAGCAAGACTGGGGCGTGTGGCTCGGGAGATCCTCGACGAGGATCCCCTGGAAGTCCTGTTTTTCCTCCATCCTCCTCTTGCCTCTACGTACAGGGGACATGGATCGGATTTCGCCCTCGTTGGAGGAGCGATCGGCTTGAACGTCGACGATCCGCGGATCCCCGAGGCATTACGCATCGCGGAGCAGATGGGCGTGAGCGTCGACTTCACCGAGGAAGACCTTGGCGACGTCCATCCCAACAGCGTGCGTATCGAGGCCCGTGGCCCCAACCGCCGGGTTGAGGTTGTAGGATCTTCGATCGGAGGCGGGGTAATCGAGGTGTTCAAGATCGACGGATTCCAGGCAAGGTTCAAGGGCGACTCTCCCACGCTTCTGATGTTCTACCGCGACCGTCCCGGGATGATTCACGAAGTGACCAAAGTGATCGCTGACGAGTCGATCAACATCGCCTCGCTCATGTGCTCCCGCAGTGGTAGAGGCAAGGAAGCGTTCATGCAGATCGATGTCGATTCGCCGCCTTCGAGCATGGCTGTCAATGCGATTTCCGCGCTTGAAGATGTGACTGAGGTCCGATTCCTCGATCGCATTCCGTGAGGACCTGCCTCACGCTTATGCGCAGGAGCTTATGAAGGCTGGCGCCTGCAGACTCACAGCATTTGACTCTTCCTCGAAGTACCGCCAATTCCAGAGGCGAAGCTTTGGAGTGCGGCTGCCGCAGCTGCCGCTTTCTGAGTCAAACCGCGGAAGGGTGAGCTCTCTGGCCTCCAGCATCTACCGATGAAGACACCAAAGCGGCAGCTGCGGCAGCCGCACTCCAGAGGCTTCGCCCGTTCAGATGCTGGAACCGTGATGAGTCATCCGTGGCGCTCGCAAGGAAATGGACGACGGAATGCACGCGTGCGCTATCCGCATTAACGGCCGTGGAGACCCTCTCGATGATCGAATCATTCAAACATCTGGCCGAGGTGGCCAGAGACCGCGATGCAGCGGATGTTTTCCTCGAAGCCGATGCCCAGGAGCATGGAGTCACCGCCGACGAGATCCTCGCATCACTCGCGAAGCGGCGCGAGATCATGTGGGATTGCATAGGGCGGGGGATGGGTGGCGGTACCTCGATGGGCAAGCTCGTCGGCAACGAGGCAAAGCTTCTCAACGAGGCTTTTCTGGCGAAGAAAACGTTTCTCGATCCTTTGATGGTGAAGGCCGAGCTTTACGCGCTTTCCGTGATGGGAGAGAACTCACGGATGGGGGTGATCGTTGCCGCTCCGACGGCCGGCGCGGGTGGCGTGGTTCCCGGAATGCTGCTCGCCCTGGAGGAAGAGCGCGGCGTAGACCCTGCCAGGACCGTGCGAGCACTAGTCATTGCCGGCGGATACGGCTCGATCATCGCGCTCACTGCGAGCATCTCGGGCGCTGCAGGTGGCTGCCAGAATGAGGTAGGGGTAGCGTGCTCGATGGGTGCCGCTGCAGCGACCTACATGATGGGAGGGACCACGATGCAATGTATTCATGCGGCCGCCCTCGCTCTGAAAAATACTCTTGGACTCGTCTGTGATCCTGTCGGAGGCCTGGTTGAGGTTCCCTGTGTCAAACGCAACGCGTTCTACTCCGTTCATGGCCTCACGGCAGCACAGCTTGCACTGGCGGGGGTGGAATCATTCATCCCGATGGATGAGGTGGTCGAAGCGATGGTCCGCATCGGTCGCGCCATGCCGCGCGGCCTGCGCGAGACCGCCGAGGGTGGCCTGGCTACAACAGCGACGGGTTGCGAGGTGGGGCAGCGGATCAAGGACGAGGCTAACCAGCGACGAGCCGAGAAAGCTGCAGAGCGGGAGAGGATCGCTTCAGAACGGAAGGCGCATTAACCCGCATTTCTCACAGACCTTTGTCGCGAGACGGCGGATAGCGGCCTGTCTCGTTCGTTGCACGGCAATTTCGTAGACAGAAGAGCCGCCGAAGGCGGCGAAAGATCCCTAGCACCCGGCTTCAGCCGGGTGACTATGACGCCAGGACCGAAGCGAGCCCGCGAAAGCGGGCGACAGAACCCGCCGCATGACGACTACACAGGCGGGCAATAGTCTGCCGCCCGCTTTCGCGGGCTCAGGTATGGCGCGTTTCAACATCACCCGGCTGAAGCCGGGTGCTACGATCTTTTGCCGCCTTCGGCGGCGCCCGCCACCCCTCACCGATGGATCGCACCTCAGCTCACGCACCGTTCGCGTCGCAAGCTGACCCTAAGCGGCACGACAAAACGCTCGTCCCACCGCGTCGAGCTCTGCGGTCAAACAGAAAGCCGCCGAAGGCGGCGAAAGATCCATAGCACCCGGCTTCAGCCGGGTGAGTACGACGCCAGGACCGACGCGAGCCCGCGTAAGCGGGCGACAGAACCCGCCGCACGACGACTACACAGGCGGGCAATCGTCTGCCGCCCGCTCTCGCGGGCTGAGGTATGGCGCGATCAGCATCACCCGGCTGAAGCCGGGTGCTACGATCTTTTGCCGCCTTCGGCGGCGCCCGCCACCCTTCGCCGATGGATCGCACCTCGGCTCACGCACCGTTCGCGTCGCAAGCTGAGGCGCCCGCCACCCTTCGCCGATGGATCGCACCTCAGCTCACGCACCGTTCGCGTCGCAAGCTGACCTAAGCGGAACGACCAAACGCGCGTGCCACCGCGTCGAGCTCTGCGGCCATGCCGGAAACGCTGGTGATGACCGACTCAATGATGATCGGGCAACCCAGGGGTACATGAAGCGCGATCTCCGCGAAAGCAGTCGCGGCGCTTGTTCCGAGCCGCATGTGTTCGCCGTCCGATCCAACATCGCTCACATGCAGTTGTTTCAAGCGAGGGCCCAGCTCTCGAAGCATCGCAAGCGTCCCGTCCATAGACGGATCAACCTGTCTCGCATGTCCAACATCGAGGCAGAATGTGGCGTCGGGGAACGAATCGAAGAGCTCCCGCATCTCGTCCAGTGTGCGTCCGAACGATTTGCGGTTGTCCATGTTCTCGATGCAGAGACGCTCGCCCAGTGGCCGCCATAACTCCGGCGTCGCGAGCAGTTCCGGATGTACGACAAGTGGCCATTTCGACGGGAGCAGGGAGAGCGCGTCGACCACTGCCTTTTCAGAGAGATTTTCGAGTCTGCCAGGAGCGTGAAAGGAAACGTACTGGAATGCTGAGAGGCCGAGGGTAGGAACTGCGTCGATGAGAGTTGCGAGCTCGCGATCGCGAAGGGCCGACAACTCGATTGCGTCGGCCCCCAGGGAGCTGTCGTGATTCATCTGAAGTGCGGATCGAAAATCGCCCTTCGCCAGGGCTCCCGTTGAGAATCCTATTGCTCGCATCAGAAGACTCCGTAGTCGCGGATCAGATTTCGGAGTACAGGATGATCGTCGAAGAACAATCGGTTAATGCCGGCCCTGAAGCTGCCGCTCGCCTTGCGGAGCGAGCCGTACGTGAGGTCTGTCGCGGCGTCCTCGAAGCGGACCTTCTGGAGCGCGTCGCGCGCGGTCTCATCACTGAGCAGCGCGAGAAATTCGTTGTAGGAAGAGAAGATCGCGCGCGCTGTCTCGTCATTCGGTTGCTGATTGACCACCCTGGCGAGAAGCTCGAGCGGCGTGACCTCTGTCTGTTCGCCGATCGCTTCGCTCAGGCGGTTGTAGTACTCCTCAGCATTCTCCACTTTCTGGAGTCCTTCCTCGCTCAGTTGCGGATGCTCGAAGAGCTGTGCAGAGAACGATGCGAGAAGTCCCCAGACGAAGAGCAGTTTCCGGGAGAATCTGAGCTTGATGTTTCGAATGCCCCACTCGTCGTGTTGCCGTTCCCACATCTTCGATGCGTAGTCGCTTGCCATCGTGCGCCAGTAGCGGACCACGTCGTTGAGAAGGAACTGCGGGATCGTGTACGGTCGCCCATCTTTTCGCGGCACCGATCGGTCATACACGACATAGCGCGCGAGCACGTTTCGAATCACCCGTTCACGGACCGCCGGATTTGTGAGCGCTTTCGATTCCGCCAGGAGCAGGATCCGTCGGGTCAGGTTCTCGTTCGTGTCGCGTGTGCCTGCAATGTACTGCACCAGATCGTGGCTGCTGACCAGACTGCCGAACGTGCCGGTGCGCCCCGGGCCTCGGATTCCGAGCTCACTGAGGCGCGCAGCGATGAGGGGAAGCACTCTCGTGTGATCCGGAATCGACGGACCATCGACGAGCAGCACCCAGTCCGCATCACTGTCGTGAGTCACTTCGCCGCGGCCGAGCGAGCCGGTTACGACGATCGAGAGATTCGAGTCGTGAAGATCGGCGAGAGTGTTCCGAAGAATGAGCAGGAGCTCGTCCGTTTGATGACGGGCGTTGCGGATTGCATCCCACTGCTCGCCAAGGCGATCCTCGAGCTTGTCGATCTCAGTGTGGCGCGCAGTCATCCGCGGATTGTGGCAGGGTAAGCAACGGTCCGCAGCTTTTTTCCCCTCTCCCGGCGGGAGATCGCGTCAGAAGAAGGATTTGAAAGCGTTCGTCATCCTGAGGAGCGCATTTTGCGACGAAGGATCTCTAAAACACGCAGATGGGGATTGCACAGCGTCGCAAAGGCGCTCCTCAGGATGACGAGTTTGCCCATTCAGGGTTTTTCACCCACAAAGTCTCAGTATCACGAGGGGTGTTCCAATTTCACTTTCAGGACGATCCCGGTGGCACAGGGTCTTGCGCCCGCGAGGGAATCGAGATGTCAATTTGGAGGGTGGTTCAAGCAGGAGAAGCAATCGTCGGGTAAACTTCGTTGAGGTTTCACTTCCTGGAGGCAGATGAGACAGCGCTTCCCCGATGTTCGGGCAATACTCGCCCTGACCGCGTCGATCCTTCTGCCCATCATTTCAATCGAGGCCGCGAGTCCGGCCAGACGTGCCGCGTCGCGCAAGAGCGTCCCACGAAAGCCTCCTTCGGCGCCGAAAAAACTCGACGCGACGGTCTATCCTGTGCCGCTGCCCAAGTACATGGGCGAGATCATCGAAGAAGCGGCAACGCAATACGACGTCGACCCGAATCTGGTCGCGCGGATGGCGTACCGCGAGTCGCGCTTCAATCCGCAGGCCGTGTCCCGAGTTGGTGCGCAGGGCGTGATGCAGCTCGTTCCGCGAACGGCAAAGTATCTCGGGGTGACCAATCCATTTGATGTGCGCCAGAATATTTTCGGCGGGACAAAGTACCTCAGAGAAATGCTCGACACGTTTGACGGCGACGTGGAGATGGCGCTCGCCGGATACAACGCCGGCCCGACTGCAGTAAAGAAGAAAGGAAAGGGCGCCACGCAGGAAGCGGTTGATTACGTGGCAGCCATTCTCAAAGACTACAAAGCCGGGTTACTGGGTCAGTAGCAGGGAAGGCTAGAAGGGGCTGCGGTTCGAACGTTTCTCCCCCGGAATGTCCCAGTAAGACGTGCGAAGCTTTGGAGTGCGGCAGCCGCAGCTGCCGCTTTTTCTTCGAACGCGCGTGAACTCGAATTTCGTATATCGCTGCAGGCTCGCGATGGGACACAGAAAGCGGCAGCTGCGGCTGCCGCGCTCCAAAGGCTTCGCCGCTCTCGTGCACGAAGAGCGTTCAGAACGTTCGAGCGTTCATCAACGCTTCGCCATCCTTCCCACTTCCTCGACCAGTCGCCTGACCTCATCTTCGGTTGTATAGCAACCGCATCCCACTCTGAGCAGACCATCGACGCCCAACCGCTCGATTAACGTCGAGGCGTAAAAGTTTCCATGACTCGCGAAAATCGCCTGGTCTGCCAGCCGGCGCGAGATCTCTTCCGCAGCGACGCCCTCGAGAGTGAATGACAGCGTTGGCGTCCTGTCCGCCTCGAGTGCTGGACCGTAGATGCGGACGCCTTTGATGGCGCTCAACCCTTCATGGAGGATCCGCAGCAGGTTCGTGCCGCGAGCATGCTGTTCGATGTAACCACGATGAAGCCGTTCCCGCCGGCTTCCGCGATCGCCGCCAAGGGACGCGAGAAATTCAATGGCCGCGCCGATCCCGGCGATCCCTTCGTGATTGAGCGTGCCGGTCTCGGCGCGGTCTGGTGCGTTGTCCGGCGCCGGTGCAAGTTTTGGAAAGGGAAGTGACTGCAACAGCTCATCTCTCGCGTAGAGGATTCCGGTGTGCGGCCCGTAAAACTTGTAGGGCGAGCAGGCAAGAAAATCACATTCGATTCTCTTCACGTCGACGAGCTCGTGCGGCGCGAGATGGACCGCGTCGACAAAAAGGAGCGCTCCTGCCGCTCGGGCAATCGCGCCGACGCGGATGAGATCGGGCATCGCGCCGACTGCGTTCGAGGCGCCGCAGACAGCGATCAGTTTCGTGCGCGGCGAGACGAGCTTCTCCATTGCGTCCAGGTCGAGCTGCAGGGTCTCGAGGTTCACCGGCACCATGCGCAACACGACCCCACGATCCCTCTCGAGTGCGCGCCACGGCGCGACGTTGGCGTCATGGTCGAGCTCGGTGACAAGGACTTCGTCGCCCGATGACCACGTGCGCCCGAGCGTGCGGGCCAGATGGAACGTGAGGGTGGTCATGTTGGCGCCGAATACGATCTCCTGAGGGGAACTGTTCAGGAAGTCGGCGGCCGCCAGGCGCGACCCGGCGATGATCGCGTCGGTCTCATCACTGGTGGGATATCCCCAGTGCGTGTTGGCATTGTGCTCGAGCAGGTAGTTCGTCATCGCGACAGCCACCCCGCGGGGCACCTGGGTTCCGCCCGGTGCGTCAAAGTAGGCGACGTTCCTGCCGTTGTGAAGACGCTGCAGAGCGGGAAACTGACTGCGAATTTCGTTCGTTGACATCAAGTCTGACATGCCGCGCATTCTATCTTCTATACTTTCCGGGAGGGGCGGTGGCAACAGCCGTAGCAGCCGGCTTCCAGCCGGGTGAGGAGCGCATTCTGGATTGAAGCCCGCGTACGCGGGCGGCGGGATCGGTTCAAGAGGGGTCTCCTTCCGCGTAGCTCTGCCGCCCGCTAACGCGGGCTGATCTG
Organism: Thermoanaerobaculia bacterium; assembly: GCA_035576005.1. Lineage (GTDB taxonomy): Bacteria > Acidobacteriota > Thermoanaerobaculia > Gp7-AA8 > Gp7-AA8 > DATLXH01. Next base: position 12,009 of record DATLXH010000080.1, read on the forward strand.
TCTGATCCGTTTTTCACCCGGCTGAAGCCGGGTGCTATGGATCTTTCGCCGCCTACGGCGGCTGGGAACGGCGGAACGTCAGCTCTAACTCCCCGCGCACAAGACTCCCGGCACCAGACAAAGGACGGCTGGTACAGAGTGTCGGCCGCACGCCGTGCGGCCCTACACCCACCCCAGCGAGAAGGGACGGCGCCGTCGGTCCGCAATGCAGCCTGCGGTATCGTCGGCGGCAATGCAGCCTGCGGTATCGTGACGGTCCGATGAAATACGAATTCAAAGTCCGGCGGAGCTCGATTCATGGCCGCGGTCTCTTCTCACTGTCCCGCCTGCCCGCGAGGAAAAAGATCGGTGAGCTCGAGGGCGATCTGATCACGCAGCGCGAGGCGCGACGCCGTGCGAAAACTCTGCGCTGCATTGCGATCGTCGAGTTCGAAGATGGGATGGCGCTCGATGCTTCGAGCGCGCGGAATGGTTTCGAGCGCATCAACCACTCATGTACTCCGAATACCTACCTCCGTCGCTTCATGCACCGTGTCGAGTTCTATTCTCTCCGCGCGATCGAACCGGGAGAGGAGCTGACCTGCAACTACGGCGAGACGCATCACGATGGAAAACTCCCGTGTCGCTGTGGAAGCGAACGATGCCGCGGAAAGATCTAGTCGATCGTCGGAGAGCCGCACGATGTCATCGGAAGCGGATCAACAGCGTGGGACATCTTCCCTTTCCCTCAGGCAGAGGGATTGGATTCGGCCCTTGGGCCATATCCCATCACTCCTCACCGTGGATGCTTGCCCAACCACTAGCCCGCATTTCTCACAGAATGCAAGCGTAGGGACGCACGGCGTGCGTCCGGTACCCTGTCCCTGACCGAGAAGATTGTCATCGGCCAGCGCTTTGGACGAGCGTTCATGCCGGATGCAGAATTCCTGATGCGAATGTCTGGGTGCCGGACGCAGGCCCTGCGTCCCTGCACCCACCCCGGTTGCTCCTCGACAGAGTGTCAACTATGTCCTCGTCGCGAAACTGTCGTTCGCCTCGCATCCAAGCCACTCTCCGCTGCCTCGCCACGAAGGAGTGTGAGAAATGCGGGCTAGTGCAGCGACGCCGTCACTCCCTTTGATGAGCGAGGGTTACTCTCGAGCAGCACCCCTTCGTCATACGCGACGATGAGGCGTTCCAACGTAGCGATGACGCGCCGGATCTCCTCGCCATCGCTCGTGTCCGACACCCTTCTGGGCGTCGGGTAGTCGCGAACGGTGGTGAGCGTCGGAATGATGTCTGCGCCCTTGGTGATCGCGTCATCGACCGACTCGAAGTGGTGATGCTCGGCAATCGTGATGCGCTCGGGACCGAGGATCAGGGTATAGCCGCGGTCGCCGTATGCTTCGGAGAACGCGCCGTCGATCGTTATGGCGTTTCCACCTTTTTTGATCGGAAGCTCTCCCTTGTCGACTTTCACAGGGACGTGGCCATTGACGATGATCCCATCCCCCCGAACTCCAAACTCCGAGAGGATCGAGCGACAGAACGCCGCGTCATTAATTAAAGAGAAGTAGTCGTTCTTCGTCTCCTTTGCAGCGTCGCGGTCCTCGACGAAGTGTCCCTCGAAGCTCGTCATCCGGTCTTTTCCAAACAGGGGGGAGCGTGCGCCGGACCAGAGGTACCAGAACCAGTCGCCATAGCGCGCGGCCGCCTGTTCAGGTTCGCGAAAGGAGCGCCGGACCAGAGAATCAAGCGCATCGAAAAGCGCCCGTCCGGAGACCGTTTTCCCTTCAACCGTCACGCTGAGCGTTTTGCCCGACGCATCGACAGGGACGCAGCCATGGAAGATGAGTGCATCGTCCCGGCGAATCCACATCGAGCCATTGCGAACCACGTACGACATGTGCGCCCAGAGCTTGTCGCTGGCGACGAAGGACTCGCGCAGGCGTGTGACACATAGCTCTTCGTCGGGGGACAGTTCATAAGGCGCGTCGGCCGACAAGGTCGGGAAGAGTCTGTCGAGCAGCCGGTGACTACGCGATCCGATCTCAACTGTTCCATTGCGCACGTCGATTTTGTGAAGAATCTTTCTCGACTCGAGCTGCCACTCCGGATGACGGTCTATGAGCTGACCCTCGAGCTTGAACTGGATGATCGAGATCGCCTTCTGCATCCGCGCCATCAGAAGGTCATCGCGCAAGCCACTTCCCTTCGTGCGGAATCGTTCGGCCGGATCGTCGGCGTAAACCTCGCGCGCCAGCCTCTCGAGTGGTGAAATGATGAGGCCGTATCCCTCCTCGAGCTGAGAGAGGCGCCGGTAACGAAGCGAGATTCTGAGCACCGTCGCGATCAGGACGTCGCTCCCGAGGCATGCGCCCATCCAGGAGGCATCGTGATTACCCCATGCGATGGCCACTCGTGGCTGCTGAGTGAGGTAATCGATCACCCGGTCAAGTCTCGGACCGCGATCGCCCAGATCGCCCGCCACGACGATCTCGTCGATGGAAAGGTTGCGGATCAGACGCGAGGCTCCTCGGATTGCGGTCAGATCGGAACCGCGAGCGGCGAGTGAGACGAGCATCGAATCGATGAAGTGACCACGCCCTGAGCCTTTTTCCGCAAGGAGCTCTTCGAAGAGCTCACGGGAATCGTCCGGGAACAGTCTCGTAACTGCCTCGCGCCGGTGACCGGCTGCGAGTGATCGGATGATGTCGAATTGCCGGGTCAGGGTCTGCCTGACCCAGCTCGTACGTTCCGCAGGATTCTGGAAGTGCCCGACGCGATGTGCTGTCATCTCCTGTGGGTAATAGATCGTAGTGAGCAGGTCCTGGATCTCTACCTCTCCCAGTTGATCGGCGAAGAGGGAGACCACGAGGGGCCGCAGGTGTCCCGACGCGTTGTTGATGATGTGGCGCAGCTTCTTGTACTCGCCATGAACGTCACTGACCACATGGATGCTTTCCCGCGGAAGCGCCTGCGTGGCGGAGAGCGCCGCAATCTCCGCCGCGGCGGAGTTGACTGACGGGAAGCGCTGAGCCATGGAACGGAGAAGCGTGAGCTCCTCAGAGGAAATGTCGATTGCCATTCGAGTCCTTCGCGGCGGAACCTGTTCGTTTGCCCTGGGAAAGGATAACTGAGAGCGATGTGGAACAGACACTCCTGTCTGTCGGGAGGAATGTAGAAGGCTCGGGACGACATGTCGCTGCCTTCGCGATTGCGGCACGTTGCTTTGCTTCCGCCCGCGACGACATTGTCATCGCAATCGCGGGTTCGGTTCCAATCTCGCCTTTTACGGGAGCCGCAATGGCGTACGATGCAGTGATCTATGAGTGACACTCCTTATGCGCCGGATGAACTGGCCGATCGTCTCCTTTCCGACGACGAGCGAAGTGAGGTTGCACATATTCAAAAGCACTTCGCGAGCGCGACTGAAGAGGAGCGTGGGCGGCTCGGATGGCGGGCCACATCCATCTACCTTGCGGCCTTCCACCGGGAGATCGAGCGGCTCAGGCGTCACGCCGCTCACCTCGGGGCTTCCCATGCATTCCACGATTGCGCCTGCGGTCATGACGAGCTTGGCCACAGGGAAGCTGTGACCTGTGACCCCTGCCAGACCGGCGGGCCCGCCTTGCTCTCGACCACCCACACCGACATCACGCACTGACGATTGCGAGCCGATTTCCCGCTGGCAGGAAAGCAGCTTAGAATGCGCGACAGTTGGGGAGTAGCCACTCGCGGCAAGCGAGACGGGTGGTCGTCAGCACGAAGCGTCATGGCGCTTCCGGTCGCCCGAAGTTCCTGATTGCGCGGAAAAGCGCGTCAGCCTTTTGGCGAGACCATCACGGCAGCTGGCGTGATGGCTCGCCGTTTCAATTTCTAAGGGACAACAACAACGTATGGATGTCGGCATCTGGCCCTGGATTCTTTTCCACGTATTCGTTCTGACTCTCCTCGTCATCGACCTCGGCGTCTTCAATCGGGAGGCGCATGCCGTAACGGTCAGGGAAGCTTCGATCTGGACAGCGGTCTGGGTCTCGCTCTCGGCGATGTTCTGCGCCCTCCTCTATTTCTGGAAAGGAGGGGACTCGGCTCTCAAGTTCGCGACCGGCTACATCATCGAGTATTCCCTGAGCGTCGACAATATCTTCGTCTTCGTTCTGATCTTCGCCTCGTTCCGAGTGCCGGCGGAGTTCCAGCATAGAGTTCTCTTCTGGGGAATCCTTGGGGCAATCATCATGAGAGGCCTCTTCATCGGCCTCGGGACTGCTCTTATCAATCAATTTCACTGGATCATCTACGTCTTTGGCGCTTTCCTGATTTTCAGCGGTATCAAGATGGCGTTCCACAAAGACGAGGAGATGCATCCGGAAGACAACCCGGTGGTGAAGTTCTTCAGACGGTTCGTACCGATGACTCGCAGTTACTCGGGCAAGGACTTTTTCGTCCGGGAGAACGGCCGGCTCATGGCGACTCCGCTGATGCTCGTTCTGGTAATCGTGGAGACGAGCGACGTAATCTTCGCGGTCGATTCCATCCCTGCCATTTTCGCAATCACAACGGATCCATTCCTGGTGTACACATCGAATCTCTTTGCCATTCTCGGTCTGCGATCGCTCTATTTTCTGCTCGCCGGAGTGGTCGACAAGTTTCATTACCTGAAGCTTGCACTTTCAATCATCCTGACGTTCGTTGGGGTGAAGATGGTCAGCGGCGCCTTTGGACTTCACATAGGGACAGGCCTCTCGCTCGGAGTGATCGGCGGGGTGCTGTTCACCGCGATCGTTGCGTCCCTCCTCAGGGCGAAGCGAATCGAGAGGACAGCCACGCCGGTTGATCCTGACCCCTCGGCCCCGGGACCAACAGAACCATGAGAGCGGCGAAGCGTTTGGAGTGCGGCAGCCGCACTCCAAAGCTTCGCCCGCTGATCAAGTGATCACTGCCAGATTTTCTCCCACCAGGCTTTGTCCTTCGACTGCGAGGCGGGCGTCGCGACCGAGTCGCCGAGTTTCGCCGTCTTCCGGATTTCCGCAAGACTCCATCCCGTCAGGGAGGCCAGAGTCTTTGCCTCTTTCTCACGTCGGGTGCGGACGCTTTCCCGATACGTATCCGCCATCTCGCAATCGTCGGAGCCCGTCCAGGGATGGCGCAGAACGTACCGGGCCTGGAAACTTTCTTTATCTCCTGTCATTTGAAAAACGAGGTCCTCGGGAAAGTGTGCTCGGTCGTACCGGACGTGCAGCCGCGTGATGAACACATCGTTGCCCTGCTGCGGCATGATCCCTCGCGAGGTTTCATTCTGACTCCCTCCGACCCAGAAGACTCCAAGCTGACGGAGCTCCTGCGGCGAGAGCGGATCGGCCGCGCAGGGATCGCACCATCCCATGTCCCACGCATACTCGAGGAAAACGGCGCTCATTTCCTCTTTGCGAACCTGACTGGCGAACATGTCTCGATAGAACGAAGGAAACCGCTCCTTGATGTAAACCGGAATCTCGACGTCAGATGGCAGTTTGACGGTTCGGTAGTTCGTCGTCTCGACGCGTCCCTTGCGAGTCAGGGCGTAAATCAGCAGGTCCTGAGGACCAGAGGCATTCACAGTCCCGAGCCGGATCGGAAGCATGAACTTGGGTGATTCGTAAGCGACCTGAATCGGTCGGAGATAGTTGAAGCCGAGCTTCGTCTGCTCCTTGATATTCACACGTGCGACGAAGAACTTCATATTCTGGCGAATGTAGCTGTCGAGCACGCCCGATGCGCCACTGGGGATCTTGTAACCGTTCTCCCTGAGCCAGATCTCGAGACCGCTGCTCTCTTTCGCGGAGAGGATGAGAATGTCGTACTCGCCGACTGTGTACTGGGCCTCGATCGTTACCCCGCGACTCTTGCGGAGGGATTGGGCGTCTATGTTGGTGGAAGCAGCCTCCATGACCGCCACGGGTACTGGTGCGTTGACTATGCTGCTACAAGGGTTCTCGTCGAAATACTCGACCAGTCTCGGCGCCGAATATGCGTCGAGATGGTCGAGGAGTGCCTTCTCCGCGATGTGAATCTGCCCTTTCCTTAGCACCGTGGGGACAGGAACGACAACGGCAAATTCTTTCGGGTTCCCTTTGAAGTCATTGGCCATGGTCATCACGGTTCGGTCGCCGTCACGAACGAGTGCCACCTGTGATGCCTTGTTGAAAATCTTCGCGTCTCCTTTCGCGACGTAAAAGCCGCAGAAGGGGAGGACGCTTTGAGCGAACCCGAAGCTGACCAGTAGCGCGAGTGAGGCAACCCTCTTATTCATGACATCTCCTTGATGAATTTCGTCGTGTTAACGGAATGAGACAGTGAACGGCTGAGTGGACGGCGGAGAGGGCTCCACTCATATTTGTGTCCGGGAAGAAGCCAGTCGATGAGCGGGACCGACATCGAGAAAAGCACGAGCGACCAGAGCAGCCCGTTGGTTCTGAAAAGTCTGAGCTGAATGTAGGCGGCCCCGGTTGCCACGAGTGCCGCGAAGAGAATCCGGCCGGGTCGTGACGATGGTGTTGTCCGGGGGTCGGAGATCATGAAGAAAGTAAAGAGAAGCAGCGCTCCGCTCTCGAGACGGTGAAAGGGGATCGTCAGTGGCTCATGAAGGTACAGAGAGCGTCCGATCAGCAGCGCCGCGTAGAAGAACGCGAATGCATAGGTGACGTCGCTCCGCGCCGCTCTATTCACGACGAGCCCTCCGGCGCACGCAATCAGGAAAGCGAAGAACGCGACGTTTCCCCACTGCCCGGGCGAGACCCAGACGCCATCGAACAGAATCATCATCACGACGATCCCGAAGTTCGTCGGATTAAAGATGTGTTTGCCCCTCCAGCGAAGCACGAACTTGCTTGCGATGGTGATGATGGTGACGAGAACAACCAGGGTGATCGAGCGACTGCGGAAGAGAAGGCAGAGCGAGAGCGCGGAGATCATCGCGCTCTTTGGATCGAACAACGGCAGACGCCAGAATTGAGAGCAGATCCACTGTGTCGTCAGTGCGGTCACGATTGTGATCGCGGCCTGAGGAAGTCGGACATCGAAGCCGAGATGCGACATACCGTAAATCAGCAGCAGCGAGAGCGAGCCGATCTGATACAGCCGCGGGTCGAACGCGGGCAGCCGGACTCCCCTGGCCCGATCGAATCGAGGCGAAGGGACGAGAGATGGATAAGTGGAGTCTGTCGTCATAGTCTCCTCATTCTTCAGTTGTTAGACACGCGTTCAAAGAAAAACGAAACTGCGGGTTCTCTCGGGCTAGTCAGGGGATGCTGTCATCCCGGGCTTCTGATGACCCCGGTTCACTGGCTGACGTAGTTGAGCCGCGAAGCGGCGCATCCCTCTCCCCGGCGGGGAGAGGGATGCGAGCGGAGCGAAGCAGGGAGAGGGGCGTGAAAGTCTCGCCCCAGTCCGTCGACAAGGGCGAGGTCTTCGTATCTCTCGCGGCCCCTCTCCCGGTCGCTTACGCGACCACCCTCTCCCCGCCGGGGAGAGGGATTCGCCCCTTCCGGGGCGCGAGTCCACGCCGTGTGATCACCTCTTCACCAGCGTTCCACGCTGTTCTCTCGCTTCCGGGATGACATCTGCGCTCAGATGATGGTCACACTTACGCGGAGTTCCCCCCGCCTTACACCTCGGCGCCGAGGCCTGTGTTCGATCTGACGTTCAGCTCGGAGTACTTTTCTTCTGAGCTGGGCTCGCGGCCAAGCAGGGTCCCGAGCCATGCGGCTAGAAAGCCGAGAGGGACCGAGATCAACGCCGGGTTTTCGAGCGGGAAGAGGGCCGGCTGCTGAATCAGATGCCGCGTCGTAGCCGACGCTGGATCGATCCCCATGACCGCCGGGCTGACAGCGATGAGCAGCAGCGACGAGATAAGCCCGGTCAGCATGCCGCAGACCATGCCCGTAGTGTTGAAGCGACGCCAGTAGAGAGTGAGGATGATGGAGGGGACGTTTGCACTGGCGGCCACCGCGAAGGCGAGTCCAACCAGAAAGGCGACGTTGAGTGACTTGAGTCCGATCCCCAGTCCTATCGAAAGGGCTCCGATCACAAACGCGGTAATCCGCGCAACCTGCACCTGCTCTTTCTCATTCTCAACACCCCGTTTGACTACGTTGAGCCAGACGTCATGTGCGAACGCGGAAGAGGCGGCGATCGTGAGTCCGGCGACCACCGCAAGAATCGTGGCGAACGCGACGGCTGCGATGAACGCAAGGAATAGCTCGCCGCCTAAAGCTTCGGCCAGAAGAGGAGCCGCGAGGTTGTTGTTAGGCGTCGGCACGATGTATCCGGAACGGGCGAGCTGCGCGCTCAGAGCCGCGGACTTGTCGGGATGTGAGGTGATGTAATCGGTGGCAGCGCTCCCCGCCAGCCGGACTCCGATGTTAGCCTTACCAACGAGGGTAGCGGCCCCGAAACCGAGGAACGTCGTCATGATGTAGAAGGCGCCGATCAGGATCATCGCCCAGACGACTGACGTGCGCGCGGTCTTCGCATCCGGCACCGTATAGAAGCGCACAAGGATGTGAGGAAGACCGGCGGTGCCGAAGATCAAAGCGACGCCGAGGGAGATGAGATCGATGGCGCCGGTTGTGTCGTGATAGCGCAGACCGGGCTGGGTGAAGTTCCTCGTGATCGTGGCGCCGGACGCATCCTTGAACGTCCCTGTGATCTGTGAGATTGCCTCGAAGAATCGCAGGAAGGAGAAGCCGAACGCGTTCATCACGAGAATGGATAGCAGCGTCGTTCCTGCCATCAGCAGGACGGCTTTGACGATCTGGACCCACGTCGTGGCGAGCATGCCGCCGAACACCACGTAAACGATCATGAGCACGCCGACGATTACGATTGCGCTGTTGAAACTCACTGCTGGGATCAGGAGATTGACGAGCGAGCCTGCTCCCACCATCTGCGCGACCATGTAGAACAGACTTACTGTCAGCGTCGAGATCGCGGCGACAGTTCGCACCGGGCGTGCGCGCAGCCGGAAAGCGAGAACGTCGGCCATCGTGTACTTGCCGGTGTTCCGCAAAGGTTCGGCAACCAGGAGAAGTACGGTGAGGTAGGCAACCAGAAACCCTACCGAGTACATGAAGCCGTCGTATCCGTAGAACGCGATCAACCCGGCAATGCCGAGAAATGAGGCGGCCGACATGTAGTCGCCGGCCACGGCCAGACCATTCTGAAATCCTGTGATGGATCGCCCTGCTGCGTAAAAGTCGCGCGTGGTGTTGCTGCGTCGCGACGCCCACCATGTGATGAGCAGCGTGACGAATACGATCGCCAGGAACATCAGCAGTGATGAATTCACGACTGATCCCCGGCGGCCCGTCGAATCGATGTTGCAGCGGAGTCAAACGCGGCGGCTCGGCGGAGATACCAGAACGCCAGTCCCCACGCCATGAAGAATTGGGAGAGCGCGAACAGATAGGCCAGGTTGATCTGTCCGACGACGTTCTGGCTCATCAGCTCTGGCTGAAAGCCGACAAGAAGCGGGAGGGCGAAAAAGTAGGCGAGAAAAAAGAACGTGGCGGGAAGGATGAATCGGCGTTTCGCCGAGACGAGAGCGCGGAACTCGGGATCCTCTTCAATCTTCTTCCAATCCGCCGGGGTCAGCAGTTTGTGCGAGACGGCTTGAGGGGGCGCATTCGTCATTCATCGCTCCTGCGGAGTGGGATACGAGATTGTTACACGAACCGCAGGTTCGAACAGGTAAGGTTTTGCCGTTCGAATGATTGGCGCGCGATCACGGCTGAAATGTCGAGGGAGGGAAGCCTAGCCCGCATTTCGCACAGACCTTCGCCGTGAGACGACGGATAGCGGCCTGTCTGCTTCGTTGCACGGCAATTTCGCTCCTTGACATAGTGTCGACTATGCCTTCGTCGCAAAATCGCCGCGCGCCTGGCATCCAAGCCACTCTCCGCCGTCTCACGACAAAGGTCTGTGA
>DATLXH010000081.1:0-1975 GCA_035576005.1 Thermoanaerobaculia bacterium
CGCTTGGAAGTTGAGTTGCTCCCCGTTACACTGTGTCTGTTGCACGCCGCCGCCTCCCATGTTCTCAAGTTGTTGGTCACACTCAACTTAATAGCATGGTGCGGCGGCTTTTCTTTATCAGCGTGAGAAATGCGGGCTAGAACGGCTGCACTCCGCCTGTGCCCGGACGTCTCGTGAACAGCTTGGCATTTCACCTGCCCGGCCAGCGCAGGTCACGCGTCCTATCGCATGCCAGTGTCCTCGCTGGCCGCCGTCTAACAATTCGTTCAAGCCGAGACCGCTTCGCGGCCTCGGCAGATCATGGCAATATTGTGTTCTGCCAAGGCCGCAAATCGGTCCGGCTTAACTCAGGCGTTAGGCGCGAGGAGCACCGGCGTCAGCAGTCACCCTGGTCCACGAGTTCATTCCAAAGGCTTCTCGGCCGTTGGGACCGGTGCGGCTTCGTCGGGCACCTTTGCGATGTCCGACGCGTGATTCTCCATATGCGTCTTTTTGCCCGGTTGCGGAGTCTTGTCTGAACCAGGAGCGATTTCCTCACCCTGGTGCTTCTTCTGTTGCTGCACCTTCTTGTCATGGGCTACGTTGCGAGGGTCAGTCATGGCTTTCTCCTTATTGGTGAGCACCCATCATTACTCGATAATCGCCCGAACAGGGTAGGACAACCTGACGAAGAATTCCGAAAATCGCCTAACCCTTGGGGTCGAGCGGACACGCAACCTCCAACGTTAGGTGCGAATGAAACGCGCGCTGCTACAACTTGGAAAGCATTATCTGGCCGAACGCTTTACCTCTCGTGGAGCGGCGGATTCACCGGTTTGAACGCCGCCCAGCAGAAGGTAACCGTCGAACGCGTCATGACCGACAACGGCTCGGCATTCCTGTCGGGGCAGTTCGCGAAGACATGTGAAGCGCTCAAGGTGCGCCATAAGCGCACCCGTCCGTACACCCCCCGAACCAACGGAAAAGCCGAGCGCTTTATCCAGACATTGCTGCGGGAATGGGCCTACCGGTTCTCGTACAACACCTCAGAGGAACGAAAAAAAGTGGCTCACGCCTTACCTGCACTTCTACAACTATCATCGCGCTCACACCGCTCTTGGTTACAATCCGCCCATCAGTCGCCTGGATAAGAACAACGTCCTGAGACGCAACACCTAACTATGCGGTTGCACCGGACTTCGGCCCATTGGCTGCTACTATTGCTTTCACGTTCTGCGCGCCGGGCCGAAGCCGGTGAACCGCGGTCCGTTAGGCGGACGAGCGCGCGTTATCGGTGCGGTGCTTTCTTGCTGGCTTGCCCACGCCGTGCTAGCATCTTCGTCTCTACCCGAAAGCCTGACCGCGTCGGCGGCGGGCATGATCAAATAGGAGTTGGAGCCATGTCCGAAACGACCAACCGACACATCCATGGTCTGGCGCTTTCTCTCGTACCCGCGGCGTTTGCTGTTTACGTGCTGGCTGAGAAGATTCCTGTCCTGGCTACCGGTTTTGCTGGAGTCAACCAACAGCTTCCTTCAACACTCCGCGCCTCCATCTCAGTAGCAAACGCCGTGGCGCACTGGGGATGGATTGCTCTCGTCGTAGGAATTCTTGTCATGTTACTGGCGCGAAGCGGAAGGATCACGCTTGCGCCACCCTTCAGCGACGGAAGAGTGACAGTCGTTTTCGGCTGGTTTGTATTGATTCTTGTCCTCTGTGGGCTGACTTCTGCAGCGGGGGTATTCCCTGCCCGTTAGGTCAATTGCGCGAATTTGAAGCCGGTGTAAACGGCCGGGCCTGAGTTCAACTTTGAACTGCAACACTGACGTGTGGTGATGATACATCGTTCGGGGGGGTTGTTCTACGCTGCAGTCGGTAGTGAGGCGGCACAGTGGGCCTTTTGCTTTTTCCCTGCTGCAGCCTTTCGTCCGGCGTCAGGAAGCCGTGACGCTTTCGCGGGCGACGGTTCAGTTTGCCAGCGATGGCGTTGCATTGC
>DATLXH010000082.1:0-2478 GCA_035576005.1 Thermoanaerobaculia bacterium
TGTCATTCGGCTTGCAATATTGACCCCCTAAGCCGGGGGATCGGCGTCCAAAATTGACCCCCTAAGGTTGGGCTGTTGCGCTGCCTGCTTTGGAATGAAGCAGGTGGTCGGGGATGCTGATCGTGGAGACGATTGCGCGGATTCGGCGCGAGCACTTCATCAAGGGCAAGACGATCAAGGAGATCGCCCGCGAGTTGAAGGTGTCTCGGAACACGGTCCGGAAGGTGTTGAGGTCGGGAGATACCTCGTTCGAGTATGAGCGGTCGGTGCAGCCGAGGCCAAAGCTGGGGCGATGGGCATCGGAGCTCGACGGGTTGCTGTCGGCGAACGCGGTCAAATCCGCACGTGAACAGCTGACGTTGATCCGGATCTTCGAGGAGCTGCGCGGCCGCGGCTATGACGGCGGTTACGATGCCGTACGGCGTTACGCCCGGCAGTGGAGCAAGGAGCGCGGCCAATCGACAGCGGCGGCGTACGTTCCGCTGAGCTTTGCGCCAGGCGAAGCGTATCAGTTCGACTGGAGCCACGAGGTGGTGCTGTTGAGCGGCACCACGGTGATGGTTAAGGTCGCCCACGTCCGGCTCTGTCACAGCCGCATGCTGTTCGTGCGGGCCTATCCGCGGGAGACGCAGGAGATGGTGTTCGACGCCCACGACCGGGCGTTCGCACTGTTCAAGGGCACCTGCAGCCGCGGCATCTACGACAACATGAAGACTGCCGTGGAGACGATCTTCGTCGGCAAAGGACGCCTCTACAATCGCCGATTCCTGCAGATGTGCAGCCACTACCTGGTCGATCCAGTTGCCTGTACGCCGGCCTCGGGCTGGGAGAAGGGCCAGGTCGAGAACCAGGTCGGGCTGGTTCGGGAGCGCTTCTTCACGCCACGGCTGCGGTTCAAAAACCTGGACGAGCTAAATGCCTGGCTGCTCGACAAGTGCATCGCCTACGCCAAGGCTCATCGCCATCCGGAGTTGGCCGAGCAAACAATCTGGGAGGTGTTCGAAGCCGAACGACCCAAGCTCGTTCCTTATGCCGGCCGCTTCGACGGCTTCCATGCGGTGACGGCGTCGGTCTCGAAGACCTGCCTGGTGCGCTTCGACAATAACAAATACTCGGTCGCAGCCAGCGCGGTCGGGCGCCCGGTCGAGGTCCAGGCCTATGCTGACCGCATCGTGATCCGTCAGGATGGGCGCATCGTTGCCGAGCATCCACGATCCTTCGGACGTGGCGAGACGACCTACGATCCCTGGCACTATGTGCCGGTACTGGCTCGCAAACCCGGCGCCTTGCGCAACGGTGCTCCCTTCAAAGACTGGGTGCTGCCGGCAGCGATCGAGCGGATCCGGCGCAGGCTTGCCAGCATCGACGATGGCAGTCGGCAGATGGTCGACATCCTCAACGCTGTGCTGACCGATGGTCTGCCGGCGGTGGAAGCCGCTTGTGCCGAAGCGCTCGGCCACGGCGTCCACTCCGCCGATGTCGTGCTCAACATCCTGGCCCGGCAACGCGAACCCGCTCCACCGGCAAACATCATGACGCCGGCCGCACTGACGCTCCGCCACGCGCCGATCGCCGATTGTGCCCGTTACGACAACCTCCGGAGGACCAACTGATGGAACGAACTCAAATCTTCGACCTCATGGGCGAGCTCAAGCTCTACGGCATGAAGGCCGCCTTCGACGAGATCATGGCAACTGCCATCAAGCGACAGCATGAACCTCAGCGCATCGTCGGCGACCTGCTCAACGCCGAGATCAACGAGAAGCAGGCCCGGTCAATCAAGTACCAGCTCACCATCGCCAAACTGCCGCTCGCCAAGGATATCGCCGACTTCCAGTTCGACGGAACGCCGATCAACCAGACGCTCGTCAATGATCTTGCCGGCGGTGGCTTCATCGCTCAGCAACGCAACGTCGTCCTGGTCGGCGGCACCGGCACTGGCAAAACCCACCTGGCCATTGCAATCGCCAGGAGCTGCATCAGATCAGGTGCCCGTGGCCGCTTCTACAATGTGGTCGACCTCGTCAACCGCCTCGAGACCGAGACCCGCAGCGGACGGCAGGGCCGGCTCGCCGAGCATCTGACCCGGATGGACTTCATCGTCCTGGACGAACTCGGATATCTGCCCTTCGCCCAGTCCGGCGGCCAGCTCTTGTTCCATCTCGTCAGCCGGCTCTATGAGCGCGCCTCCGTGATCGTCACGACTAACCTTGCCTTCGGCGAATGGCCGAGCGTGTTCGGCGACGCCAAGATGACCACCGCGCTGCTCGACCGGTTGACCCACCACTGCGACATCGTCGAGACCGGCAACGACAGTTGGCGATTCAAAAGCCGAGACGACGATCACATCACCCGCGCTCGTCTCGCCTCCGCTATCCCGACCAGCTTCGACGAGACGAGCGCTACCGCCAAACCCCGCCGCCCAAAGGGGTCAAAATTGGACGCCGATGAGGGGTCAAATTTGCAAGCCGATTGACA
>DATLXH010000083.1:0-1541 GCA_035576005.1 Thermoanaerobaculia bacterium
CCGATAGGGAGAGTTGCCCAGGCGGTCGGTCTGGGGGGACTCCCCGGAGTGGATCCGCAGTCAAGACAAATCCTCGAATCCTGGCTGGCCGGAGGCGAATCGGAGTTCCTCACATCGCTCCAGAGTCGCTGGCGAGGTCTCACGCCCCTCCCGCCCTAGCTTCTGGTGACACCGGTTCACTGTCTGACGTCGTTGAGCAGCGAAGCGGCGTATCCCTCTCCCCGGCGGGGAGAGGGAAGCGAGCGAAGCGAAGCAGGGAGAGGGGCGTGGAAGTCTTGCCAGTCCGTCGAAAAAAGGCGAGGTCTTCGTATCTCTCGCGGCCCCTCTCCCGGTCGCTTACGCGACCACCCTCTCCCCTCCGGGGAGAGGGATTCGCCCCCTTCGGGCGCGAGTCCACCGCGTGGCATCACTTCTTCAACAGCGTTCCCCGCTGTTAACCCGCTCGGGATGACATTCCTTCCTTTTTCGCAGTCGCGGCAATTGCCTGACATCTTGCCTGGGCTGACGAGCCTGCTGGCAGCGAACAGCAGATCTCTGATGACAATCCGGTCTAACCGCCGCCTGACGCCGCTCTCTTCTCGAATCGAACCTTTTGGAATCCGACGGTGTGAAGAAAGTCGGCCATCTTCTTCTCCCCGTTCGCCGACGCCATCATTAAGATCCCCTTGCGCAACGCCTCTTCTTTGATACCCGACTCCGCGTGCGCCCGGGCGCGGCTCTCCAGATGGATGTCCTGCTTGCGAAGCAGTCCGGTCTGGCGACTCATGACCCGTGATTCGCGATTATCGACTCGTGTGACGAGGACTTGCGCAGGAGGAAGCTTCATCGTCAACGTGCCGTCGGGAGAGACCGCAACATCCTCACGACGCATCGACGATAGATCGACGCCCGCAATCACATCGCCGACCGCCATGAACTGGATCGAATCACCCGACAGTGCCTTCGGAACCATGCCGTAGGACTGACTGGAGGTGCTGATATGCATGACTCGCATCGAGGCCGTCTCGAGCCTGCTGAGCTCCCGCACCTGCGTGACGAGCGCGGCGAGATCGACCTGCTCTTCCTTTTTGCCGATGAAGCGTTGTGTCACGCGTTCGGCGATCATCCGCGGAGCTTCACGCACGATATGCCACAGGGTGAAGCCAACCGCGAAGAGAAGAAACGCAAGAATGAGAAAACGTTTCGCGCGCTCGGGCATGTGAGGGGAAACAGGAGGCTAAAGTACGAAATTCTTCAGCCGACGGGCTCGACCATCGCTGCTAGCTCGCATTTCTCACAGACCTTTGCCGTGAGACCGCGGAGAGTGGCTTGGATGCGAGGCGCACGGCGATTTTGCGACGAAGGCATAGTCGACACTATGTCGAGAGCAACCGGGGCGGGTGTAGGGACGCAGGGCCTCCCGTCCGGCACCCAGACATTCGCATCAGGAATTCTGCATCCCGGCATGAACCCTCGTCCAAAGCGATGCCCGACGACAATCTTCTCGGTCAGGGACAGGGTACCGGACGCACGCCGTGCGTCCCTGCGCTCGCATTCTGTGA
>DATLXH010000084.1:0-7189 GCA_035576005.1 Thermoanaerobaculia bacterium
GACTTCGGTCTTCCGGGACCATGCTTCTAATCGGGCTCAATGCTGCGCACCAAAGCTTCGACGGCCTCGCCTGCGGACCACTCGCGCAGAATACAGTTCATCCCGCTCCCATGGCACACGTGCCATTTCGCATGCTTCTAATGACACCGGTTCACTGTCTGGCGACGTTGAGCCGCGAAGCGGCGTATCCCTCTCCCCGGCGGGGAGAGGGAAGCGAGCGGAGCGAAGCAGGGAGAGGGGCGTGAAAGTCTCGCCGGGCCGTCGAAAAGGGCGAGGTCCTTTCGTTATCCCTGAGGCTGACTATCAAAAAATGAACGGATCATCGCCAGCATTTTTTCCAGATCGAACGGTTTTTCGACAAGACTGCACGCGGGATTCAGGCGCTCCTCCGCGAGCCGGCTGTAGGCCGTCAGAACGATCGTGCGAGGGAGAAGGTGCGGTCTCTCTTTTTCGATGAACGCGAGAAGGGAGAAACCATCTACGTGCGGCATCATGAGGTCGCTGACCACCGCGTCGTAGTCGCTCTCCTGCATACGCTCGATTGCGACGGCCCCGTCCTCGGCGGAATCTACCTCGAATCCGGCGCGTGCAAGGAACCGGCTCAGGAGGATGCGAATGGAGTCCTCATCGTCAACGACCAGGATCCGCCGCTTGATCGAGGCGGAGTCGATCGATTCGTTGTCTGTCTGCAGTCCGACGCGATGCGGCGCTTTGTTCTTCTCGGAGAGCGTTGTGTAATCTCCTGGACTGAACCTGGGCTCGGCCGGGCCCGGGGCATTCCACTCGAATTCGTGAATCATTAAAGGCTCCAGAGATCGCCCTGAAAGGACAGCGATCCATTCATCTTCCTTGCAGAACAGTTGCCCGCTGCCCTGGGCGCCCAACTTGCATTTATTATTGTATGTCCCCCTTTTCCTTGCTATTCGAGTCCCGCTTGCGTAGACGGGATGACAGGAGTCGTTCATGACGGAGTCCGCAACCGCCTACACGAATGAGACCGATAACGTTCTTGCAGGCCGCCAGCTCGGCGAGCGTCTGCAAGCTCAGCTGAGTGGACCGCCCGACGCGGTGATCCTCTTCGCTTCTTCGCGTTATGACTATGAGCTGTTGCTTGGCAGTCTCACAGAGAGCTGCAAGCCAGGCGTGCTTGTCGGTTGCTCGTCCGCAGGGGAATTCGTCTCCGGCCAGCAGGGAGAAGGGGCTGCTTCGGCAGTGGCCCTGCGGTCGAAAAATATGCAGTTCACAGCGAGCGTCGGCCGTAACCTTCACGAGAGCCGCAAGAACGCCGCTGCAGAGCTTGCAGCATCGTTCCGTGGGGTTACCGATCACCAGTTTCCGCACCGGGCCGCCCTTCTCCTCGCCGATGCGCTGGCGGGTTACACGGATGAGCTGATCGAGGAGCTGAGTCTTCAAACTTCAGGAAACTACCGCTTCTTTGGGGGTGGAGCAGGGGATGACGCGAAATTCAGTAAGACCCACGTCTTCTGCGGAACGAAAGCGTACACCGATGCAGTGGTCGCTCTGGAGATGCTCTCCCGCAAGCAGATCGGAATCGGCGTGAGCCATGGCTGGAAGAGCTCCGGAGAGCCGCTCCGTGTCACTGAGGTGGAGGGGATGCGGCTGATCAGCCTCAATGCTGCGCCAGCGGTTGAGGCTTTCGAAGAGCATGCAGAGAAAACCGGTCAGACGTTCGACCGAAGTAACCCGATCCCCTTTTTCCTTCACAACGTTCTCGGCATCGACACAGGAAGCGGCTTCAAGCTCCGTGTTCCGCTGGCTGTCAATGAGGATGGATCGATCGCGTGTGCGTCAGACATTCCCGACGGGGCGACGCTTCGCATCATGTCGACCTCGTCTGCATCGGCCTCAGAAGCTGCCGTTGCAGCGACGACGTCGGCTCTCAAGCAGCTCGGTGACGACACTCCCCAGGTTGCGCTTTTTTTCGACTGCGTCGCAACCCGTCTCCGCATGGGCAAGGAGTTCGGAGACGAAATGAACGCGCTTCAGCAAACACTGGGCGACATACCTTTCGCTGGCTGCAACACCTACGGTCAGATCGCCCGGAGTGAAGGTCAATTCAGTGGATTTCACAATTGCACCGCCACCGTTGCGGTAATACCCGAGTGAGTTCGTGATTGGTGACGCCACGCACGAAATCCTGACTGCTATTGCAAAACTCGCCGTCCCCGGATCCCGGCGGCAGGCCGCAAAGGAGCTGGCGAGAGTCCTCGGCGCTGAGGACCTGATCGTTTTTGTCCGCGACACCGAAGTTGGACGATTGCTCCCGGCGTCAGGCTTTCCGCAGACGCTTCCGAACGCTCGGGCCTGGCGGGATCTGCTGGAAAGCGCTATTCGCCAGGGGTCAGCAAGTGGCGAGATCAAGTCGGATTCACCCGAGGCCCTCCGCGTCAGCGCGTTCGCCACCACCGAGAGCTCGGTTGTGGCCCTGCTCGGCCCCTCGGATGCGTCTGGCCCCGAAACGCTCCTCTTGCTGTTGCCACTGCTCGAGACTGCCTTCCGCAATGAGTCCACCGCACGGGTAGCGACTGCCCAGGCGTCGCTCGCCCGAGCCTCGGCGGCGCAAGCGACAACGCTCGCGGAGAAGCTCGACCTCGCGCGAAATGAGCTGAGGCGGGCTCTGGACGTCGCCGAGGAAGCCACGCGCTCACGCGACCTCTTTCTCGCCACGATCTCGCATGAATTGCGAACCCCTCTCACGAGCATTCTCGGCTGGCTGCAGTTACTGCGAATCCAGGGAACGACAGCACCCGATCTTCAGGAAGCGCTTGAAACCATTGAACAGAATGCAAAAGCTCAGAGCCGGCTGGTCGAGGACATCCTGGATCACTCTCGCATCACCACCGGCAATCTGCGGCTCGAAATAGAGTCGCTTGATCTCCGGAATCCTGTGCGGGAAGCTCTGGAGATCGTGCGACCGGCAGCGAAGGCTAAACAGATCGAGCTGTCCCTCGTTCCCGGCGAAAAGCCTGTTCTCGTTTCCGGAGATGCCGATCGGCTACGACAGGTCGCATGGAATTTGTTTTCGAACGCGGTCAAGTTCACTCCTTCGGGTGGTTCCGTCTCCGCAACAGTTGAAGCACACGATGGCGATGCGGAAATCGTCGTGAGTGACACCGGCCAGGGAATCGAGACTTCATTCCTTCCCTTTGTTTTCGATCGGTTTACACAAGGTGATCCTTCATCGACCCGTACTCATGCAGGGCTGGGTCTCGGGCTGAGTATCGTGCGCCTGCTCGTCGAGCTCCACGGCGGGAGCGTCAACGTCACCAGCAAGGGTTCAGGACGTGGGACGCAGATGGTTGTCCGGCTGCCACTTCTCAAGGAAGAGACATCTTCCCCGGCACCGGTTGAGCCCCAAGGCATCAAGACTACGGCTTGACGTAATCTTCACCAGTAAGCATCCCGAGTGGAGGAGGCGCATCGATGGACGAAAAAGCCCTGTTCATGCGGCATTGGAAGAACGAAGCGTCAGCGACCAGGAAAGTGCTCGCGCGGGTTCCCGACGAGAAGTCAGACTACAGGCCGCATCCAGCCTCCCGCACTGCGCGTGAGCTTGCTACGCTGATTGTCGTCGAAGAAAGAGCGCTACTCGCTGCTCTCGAGACCGGCCGTTTCGACTGGGCCGAGCCTCGCGCACTTCCGTCGATGAAAGACGTAATCGCCTTGTACGACCGAGACCATGACGAAACAACTAGAAGACTCGATGCACTCGACGTAGCGAATTGGGAAGCCCACATTCCGACGTTCGTCGGAGGCCACGAGGTGATGAACGAAACCGGGCACGCCCACGCGTGGGTGCTTCTGTTTGATCAGATCCATCATCGCGGTCAACTTTCAACCTACCTTCGCCCGATGGGAGCGAAAGTGCCGTCCATCTACGGACCGAGCGGCGACGAGATGTCGTAGCAGGCTAACCCGCATTTCTCACAGGGAAACCGGGGATCGAGAAGGGCAAAACAACGTCCCGCTCAGCGCTGCACAGAACGTCATAAAACTCGGGAAAATCTACGTCCGGTAGTACCAGACACGGCCACTGCTAAGATAGCTCGATGGCAAAGAAAGTCCCGATATTCTCCTGCAGTCAGTGTGGGAATCAGACTGCGAAATGGCTGGGACGTTGTCCCGAATGCAATGCCTGGAACTCCTACCTCGAGGAAGCCGCTCCCGAGGCTGGAGCAACCACCACGGGATTTCACTCCGCCACTGCGCCGATCCCGATAGATTCCGTCAGTTTCGACAACGCTCCCCGCATCTCGACGTCATTCAAGGACCTCGACCGCGTGCTGGGAGGCGGCCTCGTTTCCGGAGCCGTCACTCTGGTAGGTGGAGAGCCCGGGGTCGGGAAATCGACCCTCCTGCTTCAGGTTGCAGAGAAGCTGGCTCGTCACGGACTGGTCCTTTACGTGTCTGGCGAGGAGTCACCCCGTCAGATCGCCTTGAGGGCACGCAGGCTCAACACACTCAACTCGAACATCGTCCTCTACCCCGAAACCTCGGTGGAAAAGATCGTAGCGCAGATCGCAAAGCTGAAGCCCGCAGCAGTCATCATCGACTCGATTCAAACGATCCACACTGCGATGAGCTCATCGTCGCCCGGAGCTGTCGGACAAGTGCGGGACTCTGCAGGGCTTCTGATGACGACCGCAAAACAGCTGTCGGTTCCGATCTTTCTCATCGGCCACATCACAAAGGATGGCAGCATTGCAGGTCCCAAAACGCTCGAGCACATCGTCGACACTGTCCTCTACTTCGAGGGGGACAAGTTTCAGAACGTCCGGCTGCTTCGTGCATACAAGAACCGATTCGGTCCCGTGAACGAAGTCGCCCTCTACCAGATGCACGACAGTGGACTCGAAGAAGTGTCGAATCCGTCGGCCGCCTTCATCGCGCAGCGAAGCAACGCTCCCGGCTCCGCGATTGTCGCTGCTGTCGAGGGAACGCGCCCGATCCTCGTCGAGGTACAGGGACTGGTTTCGCCCACGCATTTCCCATCTCCCCGCAGAATGGCAATGGGGATCGAGTCGAATCGCCTCGCTTTGCTGGTTGCCGTGCTGGAAAAAAAGAACGGCGCGAACTTCATCACCCAGGACATCTACCTCAACATCGCCGGCGGCCTCCAACTCGACGAGCCGGCAATTGACCTCGGCGTTATCGCCGCACTCGTGTCGAGTCAGCAGAATCGAGCCATTCCTCCCGAAACGGTGGTCTTCGGGGAAGTCGGCCTGCTGGGCGAGATACGCGGTGTGTCACAACCTGAGCTGCGAGCGCGTGAGGCCGCTGCACTTGGCTTCAAACGCGTGATCTGCGCCTCAGCCGATGCGCGCGAGCTTCGAAGTGACCTGACAATCATCGGCGTTCAGCGAATCGACGAGTTCGCGGAACGCTGCTTCAGCTGACTGAGGCAACGGTCTCGATTCCAGTAAACGACCCTCCGCGGACAACCCCGAACGCCCCCGACTTTTGCTTTCGTGATTTTACTTCCGTACACTAGTACCAAGTCCAATCGTGTTCCGGGGTCAAAAATGATCGAAACTTTCTGTCACCTTCGCCGAGGTGCGGCTCTGGCTGTTTTCGTCAGCACGTCCCTGCTTGTCGGATCTGCGACGCCTGCGATCGCCCAGGGTGCGACTCCTGCACTCGAGGTCGGCCTCGACAACGAGATCTCGGAGCTCCTCTCCAACATGGCTCACGATCTGAGTCGGATCAAGTCTCGGGAACGGGAGCAACTCGAAAAGATGGGCGTGGCCTCCCAGACTCAGGCCGTGCGTCCCCCTGCTGCGCAAAGACGGGTTTCGATCTACAGCGCCCCCTCCGCTCTTCGCCTGCCAATCATCGGCCTGACCTCGTCGGATCTCGATGACAACTTCGGCGCACCGCGTGAGGGAGGACGACGCCATCGCGGGATCGACATCTTCGCTCCCCGCGGAGCACAGGTGGTCGCCGTTACGGACGGATACATCAGCTACATCGGGGAACAAGGCAAGGGTGGACGCTGCCTCTGGCTGGTAACCGACAGCGGCACGTCCTTTTACTACGCGCACCTCGATCGATGGGCCCCGGGGCTCTACGAAGGAATGGAAGTGTCGAGTGGCAGCCTTCTCGGCTTTGTTGGCACGACGGGAAACGCAGTCCACACGCCTCCGCACCTCCACTTTCAGGTTGTAGACAACGACGAAGCGGTGAACCCCTACCCGCTTCTCAAGCGCTCGACAGTTGCGGTTCGCGGCAGTGGAACGCGACTTGGTCACGGATTCGGCAAGTAAGAATCCGCCCAGCTTGCCCGCCACGCCTCGCACACTGAGGCCGGGCTGCCGGATGTCATCTTGAGCGGAAGCACTGCAGAGTGCGGCGACTGAGAAAAAGAAACGAGATGTCGTCGGCGGAACCCGCACGATGACGTTTCTTCACAACCTCCAGGGATGACGGCGTCATGAGCGGTGAAAGCGCACGACCACTCCCTGCCCCTGCAGTTGGGCGATCTGCCCATGTCCTGCCGGATCGTGCCACCGCAGGCCGAGCTCCCGAAATGGCCTGAGCACGAACTCGCGCGTGCGATATCGCGGATGAGGCAGCACGAGCCAGGCATCGCGACGTAGCTCGCTGCCATAGAGAATCAGGTCGAGATCGATCGCTCTCGGTGAGTTCGCTACGGTACGGCGCCTTCCCATGCTCGCTTCGATCTGCTGGAGTTTCTCGAGAAGGTCAGAAGCGCTGGCGCTGACATGGCCAACAACTACCATGTTGAGAAAGTCTGCAGCTCCTTTCGGGCAGTCGATTGGCTCGCTCTCGAAGTGAGAACTGACTCTCACGATCGCGACACACTTGCGTATTTGAGAAACCGCAAGCCGGAGGTTGTAGACCCGATCTCCCTGGTTACTCCCGAGGCCGATCAGGACACTACGCGGTTGAGGAAAATCGCCCGTTCTCATCAGATCGTCATGAGAGCACTTTGCAACGTGGCCAGAATGCGACGATGTGCATCAAACAGTTTCGCAACTTGCGATCTTTCGGTCCGCTCAGAAGCTCTTAACCCGCATTTCTCACGCTGATAAAGAAAAGCCGCCGCACCATGCTATTAAGTTGAGTGTGACCAACAACTTGAGAACATGGGAGGCGGCGGCGTGCAACAGACACAGTGTAACGGGGAGCAACTCAACTTCCAAGCGAT
>DATLXH010000085.1:0-88275 GCA_035576005.1 Thermoanaerobaculia bacterium
GTTGAGCCCGCGGGTTGGCCGCTTGCGGATAGCGAGACGGCATCGGCGAAGCCGCCCGTGCGCGTGATCGTCACCGTGTACGTCGCCGTTCCGCCGGTACGACTGACGGAGACGGAGCTGGGGTTGACCGAGAGCGAGAAGTCGCCGCTCGGCGCGGGTGGGGGGGGTGCTGCCGCGCCGAAGAGCGAGTGCAGGAGCAGATTCGGTGATCCCGTTCCGGCGTCGGTGATCTTGTTCGGCGTGGCGTTGTCCTTCAACGCCTGGCCGACCGCGGCGGGCGTCGCCGAGGGAGTCGCTTCGAGATACAGAGCCGCCACGCCGGCCACGTGCGGAGCGGCCATCGAGGTTCCGCTAATTGTGTTCGTCGCGGTATTGCTCGTGTACCACGCCGAGGTGATGCTCGAGCCGGGCGCGAAGATGTCGACGCAGGTGCCGATGTTCGAGAAGGAGGAGCGGGCATCAGTCGAGGTCGACGACGCCACGGTGATCGCCGTGGCCACGCGGGCAGGAGTCTTCGTGCAGGCATCTGCGCCGTAGTCGTTTCCGGCGGAGATCGCATACGTCACGCCGTCAGCGATCGAGTTGCTCACCGCGGTGTCGACGCTGCTGCTGGCCGCGCCGCCGAGGCTCATATTCGCGACCGCTGGCTGGCCCGCGGCGTGATCGGCGGTAACCCAGTCGACTCCCGCAATGACGCCCGACCATGATCCCGATCCAGCGCAATCGAGCACGCGCACGGCCACGAGCGTTACGCCTTTGGCCACACCCCATGTCGATCCGCCGACCGTGCCCGATACATGCGTGCCGTGGCCGTTGCAGTCCGTCGTTCCGCCGCCGACCGCGTCATAGCCGCTGATGACGCGGCCACCGAGGTCAGTGTGGGTGGCGAGGATGCCGGTGTCGAGGATGTAAGCCTTGACTCCCGCGCCGGTGCGATCGTAGTTGTAGGTGCTGTTGAGCGGGAGGTCGCGCTGGTCGACGCGATCAAGACCCCACGTCGCGTTGGCCTGACTGGCCCACATACTGACGTAGCCGTCTTCTTCGACGTAGTCCACGCGCGGATCTAGGCTGAGCTGCGCCGCCATCGCCTCCGACATCTTGACCGAAAAGCCTTTGAAGGCGTGCTTGTAGACTTGTTCCTTCAAGCCGCCGTGCTTGCTCGACAGCTCACTGGCAAGCGCGTCGACGTCGGCGATGTCGGCGTTGAGCGCGACGATGTACTGGTTGGGAACCTTGTTGCCGTTCTTCTTGATCGTTCCATCTCCGGCAAACGCAAAGCCGCTCAGACCGAACAGCAAAACCGCCGTGAATGCCATCCAACGCTTCATCTGTTGCTCCTTTAAATAACTGGTTAGGACGTTGTAGATTTGTGGTGGGCGAAACTCGGATCTTCACCTTAAGCCAATACGCGGAGTGTGTCAAATCGTGGACCCGACGACGGGTACGCGAGCAGCCTCTTCATGGCTCCCCTTCCACCGGCATCAGGTGCACGAGAACAAGGGGGGACGAAGGGGACACCTTTCGCGGTGCGGGCATCGCGGTGGACGCGCATCCACTGGTCGATTACAGCCAGACCGTGGTCGTGTCCGCGATCGTACGTCGCGGGGATTTCCGTGCCGTCGTAGTCCATCGTGGTTTGCGACGGTAACATCACGCACGGTCTCGCCTTACTGGATTCCCGCTCCCGCGGTCTGGCCGTCAGTCTGGGCGCGCAGAAGACGCTCGATTTCAACCGAAGGTAAGGGCCGGCTGAACAGGTACCCCTGCATCTCTTCACACGCATGTTCGCGAAGAAAGTCCGCCTCATCTTCCGTCTCGACTCCTTCGGCAATTACGTGCAGGTCGAGATTGTGCGCAAGAGCAATCATGCCGCTCACGATTGCTCCGTTGTCGGGATCCGATGTCACATCCCGCACAAACGACTGGTCGATTTTCACGGTGCCGATCGGAAAGCGTTTGAGATAGCTCAGGGATGAGTACCCGGTACCGAAGTCGTCGATGGAAAGGTTCACGCCCAGGTCGGCCAGCTGGTGGAGCATCGCGATGGTTGCATCGGCGTCTTTCATTGCGGCAGTCTCGGTGATCTCGAGATCCAGCGACCCTGGACGCAGTCCTGTGCTGCTCAGCACGCGCTCCACGGTTTCTACGAGGCGTCCCTGCTGGAACTGCATGGGCGACAGATTGACGGACATGCGGAAGACGCCGGCGCCCTCGCGCTCCCATCTGGCAGCTTGCGCGGCTGCACACTCCAGGACCCACTCGCCCAGGGGAATGATGAGCCGGCTCTCTTCGGCCAGCTTGATGAACTCCCCGGGGGGAACATTGCCTCTGACGGGATGTGTCCACCGCACCAGGGCCTCGACACCGGCGATGTCACCGGTGCGCAGGTTGACCTGAGGCTGGAAGTGGAGCAGAAAGTCTCCATTCTCGACGGCGCGGCGCAGATCCTTCTCGAGTGTCATGCGGTTCATCGATCGCGCTGTCAGTTCCGCGCTGCAGTGCTGATAGTTGTTGCGTCCCAGCTCCTTGGCTCTGCTCACGGCGACGCGCGCGCTTTGCAGCAATCCATCCAGGTCCTTGCCGTCGGCCGGGAAAAGAGCGATGCCGACGCTCGCGGTCACGGTGTGATCCTCGCCGGCAAGCAGCATCGGTTTGGAAATCGCATCCAGCATCCGTTGGGCAACTCGCGCCGGTTCGTGCTCACCTCCCAGCTCATGAAGCAGCACGACGAACTCGTCTCCGTCGAGTCTGGCAACGAAGTCCTCGGCGCGGGTGCTCTCCCATACCCGGCTGGACATGGTCGTCATGACTTCGTCCCCGATCTGATGTCCGAGGGTCTCGTTGATGGCGTTCAAGCGGTCCAGGTCGAGCAGAAGAAGCGCGAAAGAGGCCGAGTGGCGCTCGGCGTGCGCGATGCTCATTTGAATCCTCTCGCGGAGCGACCTTCGGTTGGGAAGGGATGTGAGCGTGTCGTGGTAGGTCTGGAACGCGACCCGCTCCTGCGCCTCGAGCAGATCGGTAAGGTCGAGGGCGATGTAAACAGTCCCCTCTTCGACTCCGTTCTTGTCCCGAACCGTAGATGCGGAGACGCTGACAGGGACGGCTCTGCCTCCCTCTCCGACGATAAAAAGCTCCTTCGTGCTCAGCGCGAGCGGTGTGAGTTCGGACAGTGAGATGCCCTGTTCGCCACGCGAGCGCAGGATGTCCAGAATGGAAACGCCCTTGAGCGCGGACTCAGAGTATCCGAGCAGGCCACAGACGGCCGAGTTGGAGACCCGGATCTTTCCGTCCAGGTCTGTGACGAGAACGAATCCCTGCATCGCCTCGAGGATCTTGCTCGCGGCAAACTCCGGGGTCAGGGTCACGAGCTGATATCGCCTGATGGCGCGTGCGGCAAGAAGGATGAAGCCCAGGATGGCCAGGTAGCCGAACGGGTACACGGCCATGCCGAATGAAGCCAGATAATCGACGAGCCCGAGATAACCCGCGGCAAACGCGAACATGAAAGCCCGGATTCGCCGTCGCGCTTTGTCTCGCGGCTCCATGCGATACGCCAGCCAGTAGTGCCTCATGGTGGCCAGTAGCGTCAAACAGAAAAATCCGAGGAACGGAAGCACCCAGAGGGTGAACTGAGGATACGGGCCCCACCAGTAGGTCTTGAGGCCACTGATCAGCAGGTTGGTTCCGACCAGCAGAGTCGAGAAGACTGCAGCGATCGCCCAGTTCACGAAGATCCAGGTTCGTTTCTGGTCCCACTTTCCCAGCAGGACCAGTCCGAACGTGTAGACCGCTGAAGCGATGAACGGGATCCCGAGGTATGCGGCCTTGGCCCAGAAGAACGCCTTTGCCGCTGAGTGAGTCGAGTACATCATCGAAAACGCGAGCAGCCAGACCGTCACTGTCGAAGTCAGTATCAGAAAGATTCTGCTCACGAAGGTTCCGCGCTCACGCACCTCCACCAGAAGGCCGAGGAAAAAGATCCCAAGCGCCGTGACGAAGGTAGGCAAGCCTCCGGGTATCGAGGCAAAAACTTCAACGACTCGAGTCATCAGCGGGAGCGCCTGCCCGATGCGGAGCGTACGCGCAGATTGATTGCGTTATCGATCATGATCTGGTGTTGATGCCTCGAGCTCGAACTCAATGGGAAGGGGTTGCAACGGACGAGGCGGGCCCGATCCGAATTGCAATGGGAGTATTCTCCACGATCAGCGTCATCGAGCCGTTATCGTGGGACGAGGTCCCGCTGACGCATTTTTGTCGGGAAGTTTGGGTCGGATGGTTTCGCTCCTCGACATCGGTGTCCACAGCTGCCGTTGTAAATGACGGACATGTCGGTCCGCAGCTTCAAACCGAGATTGCCTTTCAAGACGCTTTGACACTTTGCTACCGTAGCGGGATGCGCGCATTCTCGATCGCCGTCATTTCCTGTCTCCTTCTCATTGCGGCATTCCCTGTCCACGCTGCGACTTCGTACAAACTGCGACGATCAAGGACTGGGGTCGGACAGGGAACGCGGACGTTCCTCGTCATTGCCGACGGTGAGCGAATGCGCGCGACCGCCATAAAAGACGATGCGAGCCCGGAACCGCAGGTCTACGATTCATTGCTGGTGCGAAAAGGTCTCCCGACGATCGCACTGAATTCGCAGAACGCGACCTGGTATGAGCTCGAGTCATCCGCGCTGTTCGCCCTTGCGTCGCAGTATCTGGTCAGGTTCTCGGAGGAACCGGTTCTTCGCAAGGTCGTGATTCGGAATGATCAACCGGTTCGGAATGCTGAAGGCGAGCAAGTGTACCGAGGTCGATTCTCCTACGACGAGATTCTGACATTCTGGAACGAGAAGGTTCCAGTGAGCTATGAGTTCGTCTATGAAGTTACGACGACCGAGGCGCTGAGTCGCGAACAATGGATCGGACGGATCCTTCCTCAAACGTTTCACCCCAGCATAGACGAGGTGCTCGTCCGCGCGGATGCTTCAATCGTAGGATTTCCACGACATCTATCGCTCGTGTCGACCCGGCAGTACAAAGGAGGTCCGAAGATGACGGGCACGATGAGTATCGACGCCTCCCGGTTAGCCGATGTTCGTTCGGACAACGCAATGTTCAAAGTTCCGTCTGATTACATCCAGCAACGTCCGCTGATTGGCGTTCCGGGCAAGTGAACCGTCGGCCAGCGGACAAGGTGAACTGGGTCCGCACGATGGAAACAACGGGACTGCAGACCTCAGAGACCAACTTGGAGGACGCCGTTAGCGGCTGAACGCCGCCAGGGATCCGCCCGCCCATATTCAAAATGCCTGCTAACCCGCATTTCTCACAGAGCTTTGTCGTGAGACGGCGGAGACGATCTTATTCGCCGTTTTGACGGGCGTCCCGCTGGGTGGCAGCCAGAACCACCCGTCTCTGCTCTGCTTAACCTGATAGCGGTTCGCCGGTAACACGCGGCCCCAAGGTAGCCGGTCCTTATCTACACCATCGCGACGGCGGAGCTGGCCATCCGGAGGTGCGGAAGGGCTGCTATACACTCAGAGCTCGATGATCGAGATTCGAGCGCTCCGCAAAACCTATGCTGATGGGCATCAGGCGCTCAACGGAATCGATCTCGACATTCACGACGGCATGCTCGGGCTTCTGGGACCCAACGGTGCCGGCAAGACGACGTTTCTTTCCGCACTGACGATGATTCTGGAGCCGACATCCGGCTCCCGCATCTACGATGGCCTCGATGCATCCCGGGCTTCGAATCGCTCGGCGATCCGCAGGATGATCGGATATCTGCCGCAGGACTTCACGCCGATCCGTCACCTGAGTGGCTTCGACTATCTGGTCTATTGCGCGCAGCTGCGCGGGTTGAAACTCTCGATCCATCGCATCCGGGAGCGCGCCCACCAGTTGCTCGATGCAGTGTTTCTGCAGGAAGCGGCATTCCGCCGTTCCGGCGAATACTCAGGCGGCATGCGCCGCCGCCTCGGCATCGCACAGGCGCTGATTCATTCTCCGCGGCTGGTAGTCGTCGACGAACCTACGGCGGGGCTCGACCCGGAAGAGCGGATACGCTTCCGCAATCTCATTGCCGATGTCGCCGAGGACCGGGCAGTACTGCTCTCCACGCATATCGTCGAGGACATCGAGGCGACCTGTCCGCGCATCGTTGTGATCGGGCGTGGGGAGATTCTCTTCGATGGCGAGCCGGCGGAGCTCCTGCGCCGAGCGTCCGGGAAGCTGTGGGACATCGAGAGCGGCAGCGATCTGCCGTCCGGCGCGCGCATCATTTCCGAGAGAGCCGAGGAGGGACGGCGGCTGACTCTCGTGCTGTCGGAGGCGCCAGTGCCCGGCGGCGTGCTGCGAGACGTCACGCTCGAGGAGGCCTACTCCGCCTTCCTGGCCGGCCAGGGCGTTTCGAGGGACGAGCAGGCATGAGGCTCACACGGGTACTCATCCGGCATGAGTGGCTCACGCAGCTGGGCTCACTCCGATTCCGCATCTTCTCAGTGGTGTACGTAGTGCTCTGTTGCGTTCCGTCGGTGATGATCTATCTTCTTCGGGACAGGACGGCGCAGTGGACCGGCCCCGGAACGTACGCCGTACTGACGGCGAACGTTCAGCCGCTCCTGACCGCTCTGTTCGCCGCTGTCGTGTCGGTCGATGCCGTTTCCAGAGAACGGGAAGAAGGCTCGTTCACAGTGCTGAGCATCGCGCCTTACAGCAACAGCGGCTACATGCTGCGAAGGTGGGTGGCGGTGATGTCAGTGATCCTGCCGATCACAATGCTGCCGCCGCTGATCTCCTTCGCGATCGCCTCGAAGAGCACCGGGCAGCCGCTCAGCGTCGAGCCCTTCTATTGGCCATGGCTACTTCAAGTCGCCACGATGACTGCGGTCATCAGTGCGCTGGCGCTCGCCTTTGGCGCAATTGCAGGCGGGGCAGTGAAAGCGGCGATTCTCTGCTTCATTCTTTTCAACTTGCTCCTGGGCTACGGAAACGACATTCTCTTGAATGGTCATCGCGGCCTCGAGGGACCGGGAGAATGGTTCGGCACGAATGACGTGCAATGGGCGGTCTCGCGACTGGGCTGGGCGGTGACGCGCTCCCTGGAATTCACCTCGGCCAGCGATCGGCCGTTCGACGTGGCGATGGCAATCCATCAGATGATTCCGCGGTCACTCCTGCTCGTCGGATTCACATTCTTCTTTTTCGGAATTTCGGTGTTCTTTCTTCGACGCACCCGACGAGACATCCGCGGCTGGCGTGTCGCCCAGGATCACCCGCTCCGCACGTTCGTCGCAGGCGTCAATCGTATGCGCGAAGAATACGCACCCGATCCGAAGGTGACATTCCGGGAATGGGCCGTCGTGACCGCGGGAGCGGTCGGACTCATCCTGACGGTGCGAGCGCTCCTGGTCCGATTCGATCATTACCACTCGATTGCCGCGGCGCGTTTTGCAGCGGAGGAGTCAGGCGGTCCGCAGCCGGCCGATGTCTCGATCGTCCCAGTGGCATGGCAAGCTCGGGGACGGATCGCGTCAAATTCTGCGATCGATCTCGACGTGACGGCGATCATTCGCAACGATGGGAAGAAGAATCAAACCCACCTGGCCTTCACACTCAATCCTGCGCTGGGTGCGGCCGTCACGACGAAAGGCGGGGCGAAGACCAGCCGCTCGTGGGATCGCCTGGCCGTCGATCTTCTCCAGCCGCTGGTTCCAGGAGAAGAGCGCGCGCTGCGGTTCCACATCTCCGGGCGCAGTGTGTGGCACGACCTGCCCACCAGACACAAGTCATTCGTGGACGTTTATGAGGTGCACAGAAACTCAAAGGACGGTTGGGGCCTTCAGGATTTTTCCCGCACCCTCACTGTGCCGGCGGTCACTCGTGGCCGCGTCAGCCTGCAGGCGGAGGATCTTTTTCCTGTCCTGCGCCACACGACCTGGCAGCTCACTCCGCGGGCGAAGCGTTCGACGGATCCCGGTCGTTTCGTGCCGCTCGAAGCCATCTTCCCAATGGCGCGGATCGAAGTCGATCTCGACGTGCCGGAAGGAGTGTTTCTCTCCGACTCCTGCGGCGCTCTTCCACGCCGTGAGGCAGGCCGTGTCCGGCTGCGGGGAGCGTGTCCGATGTCGCTGCATCATTACCGCATCGCCGGTGGCAGGCTGCAGCCGCTGCGTCAGGATGGCGCGATTGTGGCCATGATCCCTGAACATCGGACCAGTACGGAGGCGCAGCTGGTGTCGTTCTCCAAGGCCCTATCGATGGTCACACAGGCCTGGCCTCAGATCGATCCGCGCGGCACGGTGTTCATGGAGTGGTCGCCCGGGCCTGCAGAGGGTTCGTTTTCCGGCATGTGGCATTCACCCTGGGACTTTTCCGCGGTGAAATCGGGCAAGCTGCTGCTGATTCCGGAGTCCACCTGGACGGCGAGGGCCGCGGTTCCGGCTGACCGGCTGGCCGCACTTCTCATCAGTGTCGAGCTGCAGCGGACGCGCCCGATCGTGCCGGCTGAGTCACTTCTCTTCATGCATTTCTACCGGCACGTCACGTTGAGCCGGCTCGGCTCCGCGGCGCAGCGGGAGTTGGCTTCCTCCGATACGCAGCCCGGGCTTCTGAGTGGAGCGGGCTGGGATTGGGGACTTTGGGAAAAAGTGCTCCCCGCGGTCATGATGGAGATCGAGCAGCGGATCGGGAGCAGGAACTTCATCGCCGCGCTCGACGAATTCATCAGCGATCGCAGCGGGAACCCGGGTACAGCGAAAGAACTGCTCGGCAGAATGACGGCGCGCTCCGGAGTCCCACTCGATCGGATCTACAAGGACTTTTTCATCGAAGGAGCCGTGCCGCATCTGACGCTGGAAACGGTGACAGTGCGTCGAGAATCGGGAGTGTGGGTCGTGGGCGGCGAGGTGCGGAACAAAGGGACGGGAGAATCGTTCGTGCCTCTCGTCCTGGAATGTGATGGAGAGACGATGACGACGCTCGTGCGAGTGGATTCGAATACTGCCTCGAGCTTCACGTTTCGCTCTCCGTCAGCGCCACAGGTGCTGAATCTCGATCCACGCGGTGTGTCCTATCGGCGGGCGCCGGTCGGAACGGTGCAGAGCTTCCGGTTCGGAGGAACGGAGTGAAAATCCGCCGCCTGATTACCGGACCGGCCTGGCGGAGGACCGTGCTCTCCCTTTACCTGTTGCTGGACCGCAGGGCTGTGACGTTTCTCATCATCGATGTGATGATGCTGCTCACCTTCATCACTGCTGCGCTTCTGGGCGAAGGGGACGCCAAGGCAATCTACTTCATCGTCGTGCTGGTGCCGTTCATGGTCCTCGGCCTGCCCGTACTCTCAGACACAGTGGCTCTCGAGCGTCGCGCCGGCAGTCTCGATCTGGCGCTCTCGACTCCTGGCAGCGATCACTATTTCGACCGTCGGATTGGCTCGTTCTGCGCCCTCATGTTCGTTCAGGGGGCGGGAGCGCTGGTTGTCGCACGCTTCACTCTGGACGCGTTTCCGCTGTGGCCCGCGCTGATCCAACTGGCGCTCAGTTGCGGTCTCATCGGTACGACCGTGCTGTTCTGGTCCCTCCGTTTACGCACTGTAGGTGCTGTGCTCTTCGCCGCGATCATCACATTCGTGCTACTGGGAAAATGGCTGTTCAGCTCGCCGGTCTATCCCCATTGGCTTCAGCGTGAGCCCGCCGAGGTGCTCGTCGGCTGGGCGGCAAACAACGGGGTGATACTTTTTACTGCCATTCTCTTCTATCTCTATTCACGGCGCCGGCTGGGTAAGCCGGAGCTTCTGCTGCAGTAGAAGGTCAGGGTATTCATGAGAGAGAGTTCGACCCGCAATATTCAGCTTGCGTCCAGGCGTCCGCTACTGCTCCGTTCATTGACGATGCCGTTGATCATGTCGTTGGTGATGATGACATCTCTGCTCATCCGTTGCGGCGGGGGGTCGGCGGAGAGAGAGCCGCAGCCACCGTTTCCAATCAGGTCGGAAGTCGTCGCACCGGCCGAGTTCCGTCCTTCGCTCACGGTCCTCGGCACGGTTCATCCTTCCGAGACGATCTCGATCACATCGTCTTCAGGAGGAACCATCAGCTATCCCGCGCGCTTCCGGTCGGGCCTGCGAACGGGAGAACGAGTGTCGGCTGGTGAGGTCCTGGCGATTCTCGAGAATGAGAGCTCACGAGCCCATCTCGAGGAAGCGCAGCTGCAGGCAGAAGAGCGAAACCTGGAACTGGAACGATCGCGGCGTTCCTTTCAGCAAGGGATCATCGCGCAGGCCGAGTTGTCTCGTGAAGAAGTGGCTTCGCGGATGGCCGGCCAGCGGCTGGCGAGTGCCGAGCGACAGGCAAAGCGCTTGCTGCTTCGCGCTTCGCGCGCCGGGTATCTGATCGTGAACACACAATACCCGGACCGCACCGAGCTGGCTCCTCAGATCGAGCTCGCGCAGATCGCGGTCGGTGGACGCCCTCGCGTGATCGGCTTCGTCGCCGCGGCTGATCGCGCGAAGCTGCGGCGGGGACAGAGCGTCCGCTTCCTCTCGGGTAGCAGTCTTGCGGCCGCGGAAGGATCCCTGTCTGAAGTGGCCACGGTCGTCGACCTCAACGGGACGGCGAAGATCGTGGCCAACGCCACTGAATCCTCCAGCCTTCCAGCTCCCGGGGAAGGGGTGGAGATGCAGATCGCCCTCGATACTCTCCCCTCGAGTCTGACGATTCCTGAAGAAGCGCTCGTCCTCGGATCGGGTGGAGCGGCCGTCTTCGTGGTGCAGGAGCGCCGTGGCTTCAGTGGAGGGAATCGTGTGAAACGGGTGACGGTGCAGACCGGAGGACACGGCGGTGGACGGGTGGAGATCACCGCGGGTCTGGCAAGGGGCGATCGCGTGGTCGTTTCCGGCGCCGCATTCCTAACAGACGGCGCTCCCGTCACGGAAGCGCCGGATACCAGCAGTGCGGCCCCCTGAATCTATCCGAAGAGAGACGAATCCTCAGACTTGACCTTCATGAATCCAAATCGAAATCTATTCGCGGAGCCCGCTTGATACGACTGGCACTGGAGAGACCAATCTCGACATGGATCGCCTGTGCGGGCCTGGTAGCCATCGGCACATTCTCGCTCTTCAAACTTCCGGTGGCTCTGCTGCCGACTCTCGAGCGGCCATCGTTCGTCGTAGAGATCATCGCTCCCGACCGCTCTCGTGAGCAGTTGTTGACCGGACTGGTGGAGCCGGTAGAACGGCGCCTGACTTCGCTCGAGGCCACCCGGTCCCTTCGGAGCGAGACCGAAGACGGCTCAGCGCGCATTACGCTGGAGACAGACTGGCAGACCGATGCCGACTCGCTGCAGATCGAGGCCACGCGGCGCCTCGAGGGGGCCGGCGACTTCCGGCCGCAGCAGATGAACGTTAGAGTCACCGGGGGGGATCCAACGCCGACGATCGAAGTGGCCGTTCTGGGCGGCGAATCAGGAGGTGCCCGCACCCTTCTGGTGGAAAAGACCCTCTTGCCAGACATCGCCCGGCTGCCCGGAGCTGGACGGATCGAGACGGTCGGGCTCACACCGCTGCGAGTCGTGGTCCACCCGCGCGCTGCAGCCCTGGCTGCACGTGGAGTGACCCCTGCCGCACTCGCGGCGGCACTCGCCCGCGTGGGACAGACCAGCTCGGCCGGTCGTGTGCGCGAAGGAGCGAGCGTGCGAATGCTCGTCGTCAGCGAGGAAGTCACCTCGCTCGAGGCACTCGGGAATCTGATGATTCCGACCACGCAAGGGAGCACGCCCCTCAGCGGCCTGGCATCGATCAGACTCGACGAGGTTCCCGTCGGCGGATCGTTCCACTGGAATGGCGCGGAAGGGGCGCTACTTCGCATTTATCGTTCCCCAGGCGCAAATGCCGTGGCGCTGGCAAGCAAGGTCCGAGACGCAGTCTCCGCACTGGCCGGGCGGACCGGAGGAGGAATCCGTTTACAGGTCGTGCGCGACCGGAGCGTTGAGGTTGTGGCCGCGCTGCGCGAGTTGGCGCTGGCCGCGTTTCTCGGAATCCTCGTTGGCACATTGATCCTTCGCTACATGCTGGGCCAGTGGGGACCGACCCTGGCGCTGTCGATCGTGATCCCGGCCTCGGTGCTGACCTCTTTCACCTTCTTTCATGTCTTCGGGATTCCCCTCGATATCGTCTCGCTGGCCGGGCTCTCGCTGGCTGGCGGGATGCTGGTCGACAACTCCATCGTCGTGCTCGAGTCGATCGAGACAGCGCGCGCTCGCGGCGCTTCCAACCCTTCGCTCACCGGCACGAAAAAGATCGCGCGAGCCGTCGTCGTCAGTTGCGTCACAATTCTGATCGTCTTTCTTCCACTGATCTACCTCCGCGGAATCGCTCGTGCGTTCTTCGGCGAGCAGGCATTCGCGATCGTAAGTTCCCTCGGCGCCTCGCTGCTCTTCTCGCTGACTCTCACACCGCTTCTGGCCCGATACACTTCGGCAGGGAGCGGAGGGGCAAGCCCCGGCCTTACCACCTATCGCTCATGGCTCGAACGTTGTCTCGACCGGCCGTTCATAGTCCTGGGGAGCGGTCTCATCCTCACCGCGGTCTCGCTCGTCAGCGTCCTGGCAATCGAGCGCGAGCTCTTCCCGCGGGCAGCTTCCGCCGGCCTCCGGTTCCGCTACGAGCTTCCCCCCGATCTGACACGCGAGGAAACGGATCGGAGAGGAAACGGGATCGAGAAGCGCGTGGCTGCCGCGGTCGAGGGGGCCTCGATCCTGGCGCTGCGTGGAACGATCGGCGGCGAGCGGGAACGCGACAACGAAGCGGGGCGAGGGGTCATCGACGTCCGCTTCGAATCTGCAGGCGCGGCGCGAACCGCTATCCCCCGCCTGCGGCAGTTGGCTGCATCACTGGCCGGCGTCCGGGCCGGAGTCGAAGCGGTGCCGAGCGCCTTCAGTGAACTGTTAGGTGACAATACCGGACGGCTGCAGGTCATCGTCTCAGCGCCGGACGAGCGGCGCGCGTCGGCTCTGGCCAACCGCGTGTCGGCGCTGTTGCGTGAGCGTGGGGTGGCCGCCGAGCTGGTGGACAGCGGCTCGTCCGGAGCGGCTCTCTACATCGACTGGCATGAGGCGCGCCTCAGCGCGTTGCGCCTGTCGCGCGAACAGCTGGAGATGCAGGTCCGCGCTGCTCTGGTCCCATCGATGGCCGGTCGCGTGTCGATCGGGTCGAACGATCTCAACCTCGTTCTGGAGCGTCTCACACCCGACGAAATCGGCGTGATCCCGGTAGCCACGGTAGCAGGCCAGGTGTTGCCGCTGGCGTCACTCGCCAATGTCACGCTGCGGCCCCGGATACAGAAATTGCGGCGGGAAGACCAGCGGCCCGCCTTCACCCTCGAGGTGCGGCAAAGCCCCGGCTCGCCCGATGCCCTCGAGCTCGAACGGCTCGTGAGAGCGATTTCGATTCGTGCCGACGAGTCGATCCGACTGGGCGGCGAGGGACTCGAGATCAGCGAAGCGTTCGCGCAGTTGAAGCTGGCCTTTCTGCTCTCGCTCCTTCTGGTTTTCCTAACCATCGCCGGATCCTACGAATCACTGGTTGTTCCGCCCCTCGTGATGGCTGCCGTGCCGGTGGCAGTCGGCGGTGGGCTGCTGGCATTGTTGCTCACCGGGCAGTCGCTCAACATGATGTCGTTCATCGGACTGATCCTGCTCAGTGGAATCGTGGTGAATCACACCATCGTGCTGATCGACCGGATCGAACAGCTGCGCGAGGCTGGTGAGGCCGAGGACGATGCCATCCGTGACGCTGCAGCGGAACGTTACAGGCCGATCCTCATGACCACCCTTACCACCCTGCTCGGGATGTTGCCGCTCGCCTTGCTGGGAAATGAAGGAGTCGAGCTGCGCCGGTCTCTGGCGACGGCGGTGATCGGCGGACTGACGACTTCGACCTTCGCCTCGCTCCTCGTCGTGCCGCTCATTCATCGTCTGGTCGAACCGCTGCGATCGCGGCGCGGGAGTGCGAGTGCGGCGATGGTTAGAGAGAACGCACCGGCGGTGGAATGAGGGGCTCGATCGCTCGGACAATGGCGGTCGTAACTCTAACCGTCCTCGCGGCGATCTCGCTGGTCAGCATACCGGTCGAATACTTCAATGAAGTCGCGTTTCCCGAGATCGGCGTGTCGCTCCAACTTCCGCAGGAAAGCGATCCGGCGGAGATCACACGCCGATGGGTGGTTCCGATCGAGAGCTCCATCCGCTCGCTCGGGCTCGTCGAGGGGCTGCGTGGCGAAGTGTCTTCACGCGGTGTTACCTTTCAGGTGCGGTTCGCCAACGGGACCGACGCGGTGAAGAAAACGGCACGGCTCATCTCCGAACTGCGGCCCTTGAGCGCTACCCTGCCGCCCGACGCACGCCTCTCTGTGTGGCCTTCGCGCGATCAGAGTGAAGGGGGAGGAATGATTCTCTCCCTGAGCGGTCCCGAGGCACGCGAGCGCTGGCGAGAAGCACGCGACGCATTCCGCCGCGTTCCGGGCGCACGCGATGTGATCGTGTACGGTCAACAGACTTCGCATTTAGAAGTGACTCTCCGGGCGCCGTACTCGTGGAACCCCGCTGCCAGAGGTGCGGTAGAACGGTCCATCCATGACGCGCTCGCTGTCGTGCGCGTCGGAAAGGCACACCGGGGATCACTCGAGTTTCCCGTCTTTTCCGGCGATCGCACGCCCGCTTCGCTCTCGGAGATCCCAGTGTCCCTATCGGGAACGGTGTCGGGAACGGTCTCCGGAACGGTTTCGGGAACAGTACTGCAACTGGGGCAGATCGCTGAGATCAGGGAACGGGCCGCGGCAGACGAATCGCGCGCGCGGTTCGAGGGCAAGCCTGGAGTTCTGCTGCTCATTGCCAGGGAGCATGGCTACTCCCTCTTCAAATTCGACGAAGCGGTGCGCCATGCGGCCAGCCGGCTGGCCGTTCCCGGAACGGCGGCGGGCGTGGTTCTGAGCGAGGCCAGGGCGGTCAGGGATCTGCTGAGGCGACTGCTCATCGCATGGATGGCGGCCACGCTCCTTCTCGCCGGGGCCGGCTTCTTCATCGGCAGGTTGCACGGGGCGTTGCTGATGATCGCACTAATGGGTGCCACACCCGCGGGAGCCATCAATGCCTTCTGGCTCAGCGGAGGTGCGTTCGATGTGCTGACGATCCAGTCGGTGGCTCTCGGAATCGTGCTCGCTCTTCTTCTGGCGCTGCTGCAGTCGAGTGTCAGGGTCGATCGTACCGTTGGTTTTCTGGCCGGGATCTCCTGCGCTGGCATGCTGATCGTGGCAATCAACTTCAGTGGAACCGGTCTGGCTGCCTGGTTCTCACTCCCGGCACGTGCATTCGCCGTATCGTATGCAGGAGCAGCCGCGGCGTCGCTGCTGATTCCCGTGATCGAGGCGAAGCGTCGCCGCTGGAGTCGCAGTGGAAGAGCTCTTCGACGGATTCTGCGTGATCCTGCGACCGTCCTGCTGGCCGCTGCGACGGCCGGGTTCGTGCTCTACACACTCTTCGGCTTCACTCTCGATCCGCGCGCGGCGAACATCTCGTTCGATCGGGGAAGCCTGTACGTCCAGAGCTCATTCGCCGAGGGGACTTCGCTGGACGATACTGAGCGATACATCGGCTCGATGGAAAAGCGGCTCGATGGCCTCGACCTGGTTGCTGGATACCGTTCGTGGATCCGTGCCGGTCGCGCGAACATTGCAGTGAAGTTGCACCCGTCCCACGCGAGCGGTGTCGCGCTCGACCGTAGTCGCACGGCGTTGTTGCGAGCCGTGCAGGTTGGGGGTGCGACCGTCACGATCTCCGCGGCCAGGGACGACCGGGACGAAAGCTTCGCCGAAGATTTCGAGGATCGGGCGAGGCTGAGCGAAGATGCATCGACCTATCGGGTGGTACTTCGAAGCACGCAATTCACGCCGTTGCGTGACGCCCTGCTGACGATTCGCGAGCGGCTGGGAAAAGACGACTACATCACGATTCACCCGGAAATGAGTCCGCCGTCCGCGAGGATCGAGCTTCATTCGCGACAGGGAACGACTCCCTCGCGGCTGGACCTTCTGACGCGGGCGATTCGCGCACACTCGATGATGGCGGCTCCGCTCGAGTCTCGGGCAGGTGATCAGGAGATCACAGTTCGCGATGCCTGGACGCCGGCGGGCGAGCGTGATATCCCGCGGAAGGAAGCGCTGCTCGGAGGCGTGCTCACGAGCGAGGAAGGTCTCGTCGTTCCGTCTGCAATCGTGCAGTCGAGCAACCGGCGGTCGTCGGAGTGGGTGTCACGGCAGTCCGGCCGGTTCGTGCTGCCGATCTCCTTGAGTATCGGGCGTTCCAACCAGAGCCTGCGGGAGGGCATCGTCGAGAAGCTCGATCAGACGCTGTCGGCTCTCGTCATACCGGCTGGCGTGGATATGGAGCGGCCACCTCTGTCGAGATGGAAGCTGTCGAGGGAGAAACTGCGACTCTATTTTCTCTCGTCCCTGCTGCCGGTACTGCTGCTCGTCATCAGTGCGTTCTGGCTCAACAGTGCCGTCTGGGCGGTCGTGTCGCTGCTTCCCGCCGCGATTGCCCTCGCCGTGGTCACACCGTACATCGCCGCGAGAAGCGGAAGCATCGACGAAGTCAGTCTCTTCACGATTGCAGCGGCCATAGCCGGAACGCTGCCGGTCATCCTTCAAATACAGCTCCGCCTGACCCGCGCCGCCGGCCGTGCTGGCCGCATCTTCCGCACCGCGCGAGAATCGCTCACGTCTCTCGGCCTGGGCGGTCTGGTGCTGCTCCTGGTCACCGCGGTCTGCGCCACCGCGCCGGCCGTGACCAACGCCTGGGTTGTTCCGATGACCGCTGCGGGCATCGCCGCCATGACCACCCTCATTTCCGCCGCGGTGCTGCCAGCGGCGAGCCGCCTGGCAATCGCGGCGCTGCATCGCCGGCGCGGCGCGGCCTTCCGCGACCTGCGCCGTCCAGCCGCCTGGAGCGACTCACGCGCGCCGGTTACCCTGGCTGCGCGGAGTGTGACCAAGGATTACCGGACTGGGTTCCGCGCGCTGAGCGATCTATCGTTCGGCCTCCAACCAGGCATCATCGGATTGTTAGGCCCGAACGGGGCCGGAAAGACCACGTTGCTGCGCATCATGACCGGTCTGCTGGCGCCGACCAGGGGACAGCTGATGTTCAAGGGAGTGCCGGTGTGCGCGGAGAATCTGATCGAGTACCGTCGATACGTTGGATTTCTGCCTCAGGAGTTCAACGCCTATCCCGGCTTCACGGCCCGTCAGTTTCTCGAGTACTGGGCCCTGGAGCGGGGCATCGATGACTCCGCATCCCGGAACGAGGAGATCGATCTCCTGCTGACCGCTGTTGGGCTGGAAGAACATGCCGACCGGAAAGTGCGCGACTTCTCTGGCGGAATGCGTCAGCGTGTCGGCATCGCCAGAGCATTGCTGGGGTCCCCTCCAGTACTGGTCGTCGATGAACCCACGACGGGACTAGACATCGAGGCGCGCAACCGCTTTCGGGGACTGCTCCTGTCGATCGCGGCTCACCGGGTGGTGATCCTCTCGACCCATATCGCTGGAGACGTCGAAGCAACTGCCAGCCGCATCCTGCTGGTGCATCGGGGGCGGCTGCGGTTCGACGGCAGGCCGTCCGAGCTGGCGGAACGAGCCAGGGGAAGGGTGTTCGAAATCATTCTGCAAGACGCGGAACTGCGCGATTTCTCGGACCGCTTCAGGATCACCGCTCGCGTGCGCACTCTGGCCGGACTTCGGGTCCGAGCCGTCGCCGCGCCGAGGCAAGAGGTGCCCGGCACGCTGGTCGAGCCGGGGCTGGAGGAAGCTTACCTGTACGAGATCGACCGAGCCGAGGCGGCGCAGGGAGGGGTGAGGGCAAAGAGCCGTTTCGCGTTCCTGAGCGAAGCCTGAGCCAGCCGCTGCTCCGCACTTCGACTGATCGACGATCCTAGCCCGGATTTCTCACAGACCTTTGTCGTGAGACGGCGGAGAGTGCCTTGGATGCGAGGCGCACGGCGATTTTGCGACGAAGGCATCGTGGACACTATGTCGAGGAGCGGAATTGCCGTGCAACGAAGCAGACAGGCCGCTATCCGTCGTCTCGCGGCGAAGGTCTGTGAGAAATGCGGGCTAAAGCTCACCGCTGCGGCGAGAAACGATTGCGGTGTAACCATCGCGGCATCCCGTTCCAGAACCCGGGCGCCATCCGGCTCGCTGTCGCAAACTCGGAGTTGTTTCCAGTGGTGCTGTGGAGGAAACCGTGCGTTGCGTTCTTCAGCATGACCACCGTAACGTTCTGATTGCCCGCCTCACGCAGCGCTGCAGCGATACCGCGTGTTTATCGTTGGTCAATTGCAGACGACCGCTTCGCGCATCAGCACGCTGAAGGCGGCGTTCAACCCTTTTTCCGTGAAATCGTTGTCAAGTCCCCATCAGCAGCCAGCGAAGAGGCTATCGGCCAATCACTCCCGCCTGCATCAGCGCCCCGAGGTACTCCTCGACTGCCGAGAGCGGGACGTTGCCGTAGATGGCCGAGAGTGCCTCGCGGATCTCGCTGGTGGTTCGCCGTCCGTCCACCAGATTGAGTGCCTCGTAGGCATACAGATCACCGCTGCCCCACTTTCCCGCAAAGCGGGGCAGTTCCAGTTTCGCGACGGCCGCCTCGCCGATTCGCGCCTCGAGGTAGTCGTATCCGAACGCTGCCGTGGGTCCGGCCAGTGCGAGGTTACGGCGGTACACCGCCCCGGCAGGGGTTGCGGGGGGAACAGTCGGGACATTCAGCAACAGTTCGATGAGGCCCGGAGAGGCTGCGGCGCCGCCGCCGATGAAACGGTCGAGAGAGGTGAGGACGTCGCGCTCATACTTACTCGCAAAGCGCACCGTGTGGTCACGCTCCGACTCCGGCCGTTTTCGCAGGCGCGACATCGTGGTCGCCGCGCGAGCAACCGCGGCCGGGTTTACGATGCTCAGGATTGCTTCGCGATCGTTCGGCCCGAGGTTCGCGAGAACCAGGCCGGTGATGCCGGCGATGAATGCCGCCCTCTCCAGCTTCGATGGATCGATGTTCGCGGCGGTGTCGGCATTGGTGTGAATGTAGCGGTCCGGCCAGTCGTTCAGATAGACAGCTGGGATCGAGAAAGAACTGTCGGAGTAGACCTGATGATCGCTGCCCAGGCTGAAAGGGACGAAGCGCGCCTGTAAAGCCTCTTTGCCACCTCCATTGGCCGTCAGCGGATAACGCGCGCTGCCAGTCATGGCCAGCGCGGCAGTCTGTTCGTTTGCGAACTCGCCTACCGATGCGGCAACGTCATGAATGAACGAGGGCAGACTGGCCGGCCCCCGGGTCACATGGAACATCGCTTTCGTCTCCGGTCCTCCGCCCACCATGTCGAGGTGGATGGCGGCTCGCGCCGCTGCCCGGATCGTCGGACGCGCGGTCAGCAGCGCCAGCGTTCCCTCGATCTCCGGCGGCCAGACAAAGCGGATGGTACGCCGAGGTCGTTCGATGCGCTTCTCATCAATAAGCTTTCGAAATGTGCGCGCGATCTCCAGGATCGTAGCGCAGCCGCTGGCGTTGTCGTTTGCACCGGGCCTGGGGTGATCGAGGTGGCAGCTATAGACGATCTCCTGCCGGGCCAGCACAGGATCGGAGCCGGCGATGGTGGCCATGGGGATGTCGTAAGTTCCGGCGCGCCGCGTCGACCTGACAGTCCCCTGCAGCCGCACCGCTTCGCCGGCGCGCAGCCGTCGCTGGAAGTCGCGTGCCTGCTTGAGCGTGACCATGAAGGCAAAGGCCGGCGTGTCGGAGAACGTGTCGAGGTGCCCCCAGCGGAGCAGATTCTCGTCCTCACCCCACCACGCTGTCCGCTGGTTCTGCGCGTAGCTGA
The DNA here is from genome assembly GCA_035576005.1 of Thermoanaerobaculia bacterium. Taxonomy (GTDB): domain Bacteria; phylum Acidobacteriota; class Thermoanaerobaculia; order Gp7-AA8; family Gp7-AA8; genus DATLXH01. The sequence goes on from DATLXH010000085.1 coordinate 19,918, forward strand.
TGATTGCGGCCGCTCCGTGCCTCTTGACCGCCAGCGCCACGACGGCCTCCGGTTGCGCCGACGTCAGGACGAACCGTCCACGGATCTCTTTTCCCTCGTAGTCTGCTTCTGTGGTGCCTGCGCCCACATCCACCAGTAGAGCCTCCGCTTCACCACTGGCGCTGTCCTGAGCCACGGTCAGGGGCTCGGCATTCCAGTCGGCGATGCGCACGCGGTCGCCGGCCGCCTTCAAGTCCCACAACTCCGCGAATTCGACATTCCACGCGGGACGGGAGCGCTGCGTGCCGTAGAAGATGACACCATCGGCCGGAAACTCGTCGACGAACGCATCGGTGTAGCCGTACCTCTTCAGCTCACTTACGATAAAGTCCGCGGCGGCGCGGTACTGCTTCGAGGCGCGCATCCGGTGCTGCCGGGTGATGGCCTCGAGATTCCGTTTCGCCGCTTCACCCGAGAGCTCGGCAGTCACGGCCTGCAGCGTCGTGTCAGGCAGCAGAGCCAGCTCGGATGCCGCGAGCGGCACGAACGCTGGCAGAGAGAGGAGCAAAGCCACTAGAGCAACGCGCATTGACGTGAGACCTCCAGATCCGGGTTTCCACCAGCGTCTCACATGAGCTCACCGCCGCGGCGAGAAACGATTGCGGCGCAACCAGCGCTGCATCTCGTCCCAGTAGCCGGGCGCCATCCTGCTAGCTGTCGCAAACTCGGAGTTGTTTCCTGTGGTGCTGTGGAGGAAACCATGCGTGGCGTTCTTCAGCATGACCACCGTAGCGTTCTGATTGCCCGCCTCACGGAGCGCTGCAGCGATGCGCGGTGCGCTCGCCCCACTCGGTACGTTGTGATCGTTGTCAGCCAGGAACCAGAGTACCGGAATCCGTACGTTCTGCAGGATGGCCGCGGCATCGTACTTGGCGTTGCGCTGCACCCACGGACGCCCCCAACCATCTTTCGTAAAGTGGATCGCCCACACCGCGTCCGCCCATTGCTGCCTCAGATGGGGTCTCATCCTGACTCGAACTCGTCCCACGATGCTCCTCGGGCGGTCAGCTCAAACGCCTCTCTGGCAGCCCTCGCTCCAGCTGACGCTTCAGCGTTGGAGAATCCCTTCTCCTTCACAGTCCATTCAATTTCGTGAACCATCGTGTCAACGAGGTTCATGCCAGAACCGGCCCGCACGATCAGAAAGGCGATGTCGCGCGACTTTGCAGCCATGAGCGGACCGGTCCATCCACCCTGACTCGAGCCGTGCACGCCAATGCGCCGGACGTCGATGTCAGGGCGCCCTTTCAGGTAGTTGACCCCTGCCAGCCAGTCATCGGCGATGTCTTCCAGCGATGCTTTTTTCCAGTCGCCCGTCGATGATCCCGCGCCCCGTTTGTCGAGTGAGAGGACGGCAAATCCCTGGCGCACGAAGAACATGTTCCAGAACCCGACGTTGCGCGTGGAGTCGCCGGAGCCATGTGCCAGGACGATCGCAGGATGGGGACCACGCCCGGCCGGACGGTTGAGCACTCCCTCCAGAACAATTCCGTCGCGCCTGATTCGGACGAGCTCATCGGTCCGCGGCGCGATCTTCCTGGCGCGCTCGCCGTTCCAATAGAGGGCAGCTACCTCCCCTTTCCGGTCGCGCAGGAAGCGAGCCTTGATGGAGATCGGCGAGTCGCTGCCGAGGGTCGGTCCGGCGATCAGCTCATTCTCGGACATCACGCGAAGGCGACCAGTTCGCAGCGTGGCGTGATCCAGAAATATCAGATCGCCTCCCACCTCGTCCATGGGACCAATATCGATGATGCGGTCGCGAGAGAGCTGGTAACTCCCCGCGTAGGCCCGCGCCAATGCAGGCTCTATGGAAGGGAACTCAGGCTGCCCAGCTGCGGCCAGGATGGAGAGGATGAAGAGCAGTGTATGCATGGCGCTACTTTAGGTCAGAACGAGGGTCGAGTCACAGGAGGAAACAGATAGAGAACGTGCAGCGAGTAGGTAGGTGGGGCGTATCTGGAACGCATCGACGCTTCCTGGTATCGAATGCCGCACGCAGCCTGCCGAAGCGACGATCAGCCGATCTGCCGGATCGCCGTGGTTCCACTTCAAATGAGAGGATGCCACGCGCAGCTCGGATACGTATCGAGCTCGAAAGTGGGAGCGACGCGACAAATGAGACTGGCGCTCCTGTCCGAAGACAGAATGATAGCTCTAGGCTCATCGACGCCCCAGGACAAAGGTCTCGAACCCGGTATTTCGATGCGGTCGTCACCGCTCCCGTGCGGAAGATACTCCTCGTCACGGGCGAGATCAAGATGCCAGAAGATTCGCCGCTTAACCCAAACTCAACAGCTCGGACGCGCGAAATGACATAAAGGTTTAGCCGCTGGCAAGGCGCGGGTCGCACGTTCTTTCTGCGTTAATCTATCGTCGTGTCACCAGCCGACGAAAGCGAGTGGAAGACGCGCAAGGCCAGGATCGATCCTCGTCTCGACGCTCTCGGCTGGAAACGCTCACCGTCATCGGCTCTGCGCGCGCACCGCACTGAGGAACATCCCACCGAGCACGGTCCAGCCGACTACGTCCTTCACCTCAATGATTCTCCCGTCGCTGTCGTGGAGGCGAAGAAGCTCACCATTGGCCCGCAGAACGTATTGACACAGGCGCAGCGGTACGCGCGCGGTCTCACCGCACCGGGCGCGCGGTTCGGTGACTACCGCGTTCCGTTCCTTTACTCCACGAATGGCGAAGTCACCTGGTTCCATGATGTCCGGCATCCGCTGAACCTTTCCCGGCAGGTCGCAAACTTTCACACGCCCGCGGCTCTCCACGAGGCCATGGGCCGCGACTTCGAAGGTCAGAACCGCGACCTGAGGGATCTCGACTTCTGGCATCCGAAGCTTCGTCCCTATCAACGGGACGCCAATCACGCCATCGAGAATGCGATCGCGTCGCGGAAGCGCCGGATGCTCGTGGCCATGGCCACGGGGACCGGCAAGACGCTGACCCTCGTTCACGAGATTTACAGGCTGATGAAGGCGGGCGTTGCGCGCCGGGTGCTGTTCCTTGTGGATCGCCGTGCACTCGCCGCCCAGGCGGCGCGTGCCTTCGCTTCGTTCGATCCCGAACCGGGTCTCAAGTTCAATCAGATCTACGAGGTCTACACCCAGCGTTTTCAGCGCGACGATCTCGATGAAGACGACGTCTTCGATCCGAACGTCATGCCGAACGACTATCTCACCAATCCAAAGCCGGAGCAGACGTTCGTCTTCATCTGCACCATCCAGCGGCTGGCCATCAATTTGTTTGGACGTGAAGGAATGCTGAAAAGAGGGGAAGGCGACGCGGAAGAAGACGCGATGCACCTTCCCATCCCCATTCACGCCTTCGATTTCGTCGTCGCCGACGAGTGTCATCGCGGCTACACCGGCCAGGAAGTGTCGGTATGGCGGAACACCCTCGAGCACTTCGACGCCATCAAGGTTGGACTGACCGCTACGCCGGCCTCGCATACCACCGCCTACTTTTCAGAGATCGTCTATCGGTACGAATATGAGCGTGCGGTGCGCGAAGGCCATCTCGTCGACTACGACGTCATCACGCTTCGCTCGAATGTGCGGATGAACGGCCTGTTCCTGTCAGAGGGGGAGGAGGTGGGGGTCGTTGACACCACCTCAGGACTCGAACGGCGGGACCTCCTTGAAGATGAGCGGCAGTACGACAGCGGTCAGCTCGAGCAGACCATCACCTCCCCCGACTCGAACCGGAAGATCCTGGAGGAACTGAAACGTTTCACCCTCGAGCATGAGGAACAGTACGGGCGCTTCCCGAAAACGCTGATCTTCGCGGTCAACGATCTCCCGCACACGTCGCACTCTGACCAGCTCGTGCGGACTTTGCGCGAGGTATTCGGCAGAGGCGAGTCGTTCGTGCAAAAGATCACCGGACGCAGCGTGGACCGGCCGCTCCAGCTGATCCGGAAGTTCCGCAATCGCCCGGAGCCGAAGATCGTAGTCTCGGTCGATCTCATGTCCACGGGGGTCGACATCCCGGACCTGGAGTTCATCGTGTTCCTGCGACCGGTGAAGTCGCGCATCCTCTTCGAACAGATGCTCGGCCGTGGTACCAGAAAGAGCGAATCACTGCCCGACAAGTCTCACTTCACTGTGGTCGACTGCTTTGACGGCACGCTCATCACCTACTTTGCGAAGGCCACGTCGATCACCGCGGAGGCGCCCGCGCCACCGGGTCGAACCATCGTCGCGATCATCGAGGACATCTGGAACAACCGGGACCGTGCCTTCAACGTCCGCTGCCTCACCAAGAGGTTGCACCGGATCGACAAAGAGATGTCCGGCGAGGCACGGGACCAATTCGCAGCCTTCGTCGACGGCGGCGATCTCGCCATCTACGCGCGAACTCTCGCGCGGCGGCTCGAGGAGGACTTCACTTCCACGATGGCCCTGCTGCGCAATCCGGCCTTTCAGGACCTGCTGCTTCACTACCCTCGACCGCAGCGCACGTTCATCATCGCCTACGAAGCGCAGGACGAAGTATCAGGAGAGCGGCTACTTCGCGACGCGGACGGGAAAGCCATCAAGCCCGAAGACTATCTCCTGCTCTTCGGAGCGTTCGTCGCCGAGAACCAGTCGGAGATCGACGCCATCGCTGTTCTGCTGGACCGTCCTCGCGACTGGCGTCCCATGGTTCTCAACGAACTACGACAGCGCCTGGCGGCGACGCCCGAGCGCTTCACTGAGGACCGCCTCCGCATCGCGCACGCGGCGACCTACCACAAGAGCCTGGTCGACATCATCTCCATGGTGAAGCACGCTGCGAAGGAGGAGGAACCGCTCCTCACCTCGCCCGAGCGCGTCGAGCGAGCCTTCGTCCGGCTGACCGGAGGACGGTCATTCACCGAGGCCCAGCAGCTGTGGCTCGACCGCATCCGCGAGCACCTCGTGCAGAATCTTTCCATCGACCGGGACGATTTCGAAAGCATCCCGGTGTTGCACCGTCTGGGGGGATGGGGCGCGGCCAATCGCGCCTTCGACGGGCAGCTCGAGCCGCTGCTCGTGCAGATCAACGAGGCCATCGCTGCATAATGAAACATCGGAGAGCGCTGCCATGACACTCGACCGCGTCACAATCGAACCCGGCAAGATGAATGGACAGCCCTGTATCCGCGGCCTTCGGATGACCGTCAAACGCGTTCTCCTGGCTCTCGCCACCTACAAAGACCGTGAGGAGCTCCTTCGGGCACACCCTGACCTCGACGACGAGGATATTCGTCAAGCGCTGACGTACGCGGCGGCGAACCTCGAAGGTGCCCGGTGAAAGAGATAACGGGGAGACAGTCATGACACGCGACGAGTTGTTGCAGCGCATCTCCATCGATCCGAACGTATGCTTCGGCAAGGCCGCCATCCGTGGAACCAGGATCTGGGTGGCGCTGGTCATCGAGCATCTCGCCTCCGGGATGTCCGAGCGGCAGATTCTGAAGGAGTATCCCCAACTCGATCCGCGCGATATCCAGGCGGCGCTGGCGTATGCCGCAGAGATCACGCGCGAGCGAATCCTTCCCACCGCGGTCGGAGCCTGATGACGGCCGGCGAATTGGGCGGGAGTTCGCCCTGTTCTCTGGTAAGACCCTGTTCTCTGGTAAGACATAACCTGGAGGGATTGCGATGAAGGGGATTCATTTCGTGACCGACGCCGACGGCACCGCCGTCGCTGTCCAGATCGACCTCAAACAGTGGGGCGAGCTCTGGGAGGATTTCTACGACGCGATCGTGTGCCAGGAGCGGGAAAACGAACCGACGGTTCCTTTCGAAGATGTTGTACACGAGCTTCGTCGCGAAGGTAACGTCGGTGACTGATGAGATCACCTACCGAATTGATATGCGTTCCAACGGCGCAGAACAGCAGATTTCTTAGGGAGCCACGATGCACGACGTGAAAAGATTCACCGCCATGATCTACCGAGAGGGCGACGGTTACGTCTCACTCTGTCCAGAGCTCGATGTTGCCAGCCAGGGCAACACCGTCGAAGAAGCTTCGGCAAATCTTCGCGAAGCCGTCGAGCTGTTCCTCGAAACCGCCGCCCCGTCGGAAATCGCGGGTCGCATGACCGGCGAGATGTACGTGACTGCTCTGGAGGTCACGGCTGGCTAAACTCCGCGTCCTTTCCGGCGCCGAGGTCTGCGCCATCCTCTCGTCACACGGGTTCGTTGTCAGTCGACGTCGCGGCAGCCACATCGTCATGCAGAGACGCGTCGCAGATTCCACCATCACAGTTCCAGTGCCCGATCACAGAGAGCTGCGCATCGGAACGCTCCAATCGATCATCCGCCAATCCCAGCTTCCGAGAGAGCACTTCGAGACCAAATCATGACCGACGTCGTCCAGAAACTGTGGGGCTTCTGCCACACCCTCCGCCACGAGGGCATCGACTACGGCGACTACATCGAGCAGATCACCTATCTGCTTTTCCTGAAGATGGCCGACGAGCGCGGCATCGACCTCACCGCCCTCCCCTACGAGGAAGAAACGGAGGACGGTCGTCGCAAGACTCGGAAGAAAGACTGCTCATGGCCGGCACTCCGGGAGAGGTCCGGAGTCGCCCTAACCGATCACTACGCCGAGACGTTGCGCATCCTCGGCAAGCAGCCAGGCATCCTCGGCGACATCTATGCCGGCGCGCAGTCCCGTTTTCACAATCCGGTCAACCTCAAGAAGCTGGTCTCACTCATCGACGAGACCGAGTGGATCTCCCTCGGCGTCGACGTCAAGGCCGAGGCCTACGAGGGGCTGCTGGAGAAAGCGGCCAGCGAGGGGAAGAAGGGCGCGGGACAGTACTTCACGCCGCGCGTGCTCATCCAGTCCATCGTGCGCTGCATGCGCCCCGACCCGCGTGTGCGCAACGACTTCACGATCGCGGACCCGGCCTGCGGGACCGGCGGGTTCCTCGTCGCCGCTTACGAATGGCTGGTGGCGGAAACGCGGGGTGGTGCGCTCGACCGCAACGTGACCAAACGGATCAGGACGAAGACGTATCACGGCCAGGAGCTCGTGGCCCGCCCGCGACGCATGGCCCTGATGAACCTCTACCTCCACCAGATCGAGCCGGACATCCGCCTCGGCGACACGATCTACGAGACCGCGTCCGGCGAGCGGTTCGACGTCATCCTGACCAATCCCCCTTTTGGAACCAAGGGAGCGAACCAGGCGCCGGACCGCGACGACTTCACCATCGAGACCTCGAACAAGCAGCTCAACTTCCTCCAGCACATCCTGACCGTGCTCAAGCCTGGAGGGCGGGCGGCGGTAGTCCTTCCCGACAACTGCCTGTTCGCCGATCAGGCCGGCGAAGTCTTCGAGATCATCACCCACGACTGCGACGTGCACACGATCCTCCGTCTGCCGCGTGGAACGTTCACCCCGTACTCGCAGGGAGTGAAGGCGAACGTAGTCTTCTTCACCAAGGGCTACCCGACCGAACGCGTCTGGATTTACGACGAGCGAACGAATGTGCCGGGAATCACGAAGAAGGACCGGCCCCTCACCGCGGCTCACTTTGCCGAGTTCGAGCACTGCTACGGCAAAGACCCGAACGGACGCTCGCCGCGGGACGCGCACGACTCCAAAGAGGACCGCTGGCGCAGCTTCACCATCGCTGAGATCAAGGAGCGCGACTACAAGTTCGACGGCTTCAAGTGGCTCCGTGAGGAGTCGCTCGATGACGCCGATGACCTTCCCGAGCCGGCGGAGCTGGTGACTGATGCCATCGCCGAGTTGGAGGAGGCGGTGGCGGAACTGAATGCGGTGATGCGCTTGCTGGAGAACGGTGTGGAAGATAGCGCCGAGACGTCACAATGAGGACCGAAACGATCAGCGCCGACGAAGCCGACATCGACTTGCCCGACACCCTGCCTGAGGGTTGGGTTTCTACAACGGTAGGACAAATAGCGCAGGTCGTCGGCGGCGGAACGCCTGACGCGAAAGACGAATCCAACTTTTGCGCGAATGGCGGACATGCCTGGCTAACGCCCGCAGATTTGAGCGGCTTCACTGGAATCTTCATTGGCCGCGGTCGGCGCAATCTGACGCCTAAAGGTCTTGCAGGTTCGTCAGCACGGCTTCTGCCTCATGGAGCCGTACTGATGTCGAGCCGTGCGCCTATCGGCTACCTTGCGATCGCCGCAGGTGAGATCGCCACAAATCAGGGGTTCAAAAGTTTCATCTGCAGTGAAGCGGTAATCCCGAGCTACCTTTTCTTTTGGCTACGATATATGACTCCCGTGATTCATCAGATGGGAAGCGGATCGACGTTTCTCGAAGTGTCTGGCAGCAAAGCTAAAGAAATCCCAATCCGGGTTCCGCCGCTCTCCGAGCAGCGCCGCATCGTGCAGAAGGTCGAGGCGCTCCTCGCACGCGTTGGGACCGCGCGGGAGCGGCTTCGAAGTGCCCCCCGGTGGATTGACGCGTTTCGAGACTCAGTTCTCGCCCAGGCGTACCGCGGAGATTTCAGAAATGTCAGCGAAATCGATGTAGAAGGGCACGCGGAATACGCGTCGCTCGGCGATCTCGCCACGGATTTCTCATATGGCACTTCGGCGAAGTCTTCCGCTTCAGGAACAACTCCAGTGCTGAGAATGGGCAACATTCAGAATGGCAAGCTTGATTGGCAAGATCTGGTTTACACGTCAGATCCTAAAGAGATCAAGACGTACGAGCTGCAACCAGGGGATGTTCTCTTCAACAGAACAAATAGTCCCGAACTGGTTGGAAAGACGGCTCTGTATCAGGGCGAACGCCCATCAATTTATGCTGGCTATTTGATTCGGATTCGCTGCTCCGCGCGCCTTTTGCCCGCCTATCTCAACTACTGCCTCAACAGCCCCCAGGGCCACGCATTCTGTGATTCCGTAAAAACAGACGGAGTGAGTCAGTCAAACATCAACGCAACCAAGCTCCGAGCTTTCCCGATCGCATCAATCTCTATCGAAAGACAGAACCGAATCGTGCGCGCGGTGGATGCTCTCTTGAAGCAAGCCGATGCCGTCGAAGGACGAATACGAAGCGCGCTGTCGCGCATTGTGGTTCTTACGCAATCCCTCCTGGCAAAAGCTTTCGCTGGTGAATTGGTACCGACCGCGGCGGAACTGGCGCAAAGGGAAAACCGAGACTACGAGCCGGCCTCAGAGCTCCTCGAGCGAATCCGGCAAGAACCGGCGATCAAGGGCGGCGTCAAGAAGCCACGGGCGCGACGGCTCTGACGTCTCATCCATTCCTGGCCGAGGGCCGGTGAGCCGATGCGAAGGTGTGACCTCCTGACCTGCCCAAGGGTGATGCAGTCTGGCAGCTCGTTGAGCTCATAACCCAATAGTCGCAGGTTCAAATCCTGCCCGCAACTAATCCTTTCAACGACTTACGGCCACCCCCCCGGTGGCCGTTTTTCATTCTCCCGGTCATCTCGGTTGCAGCAAGAAAATTCTTCCGGCGAGGCAGCCAAAGGCGCTACGCGGTCGGTGCACCGCTTCGTAGCCCGTTAGTTCTAAGACCGCGCGCAGCTCCCGCTACTCGCTTGCGCGCTTCACGTGCGCCGTTATCGTTCTGCGAACTTCCTTCAATTGCAAGGGCAGAAGCGCGAGCTGGATTGCCGCAGCATTCGCGAGGGCGTAGCCGCACATCGTCGGTGGCCATCGCCGCGACATACCGTCCAACGCGAGTGTGACGGTGTGCGAAATGTCGGCGACGTACAAGGGTGCGAGTGCCGTATCACGGAGCACCTCCGCTGCGACCGCCGCTGCGGATGGCAGGTCCAACGCAGGACCGCCGAGGAGCGCGAACGCTTCGCGCGCGATCGCGGACGAGCCGAGCGATGGATGCAGCGCCGCCGTGAGAAGGCTTCGCGTGGGCAGGATGAGAATATATCGCCGCTCCAGGAGGCGAAGGAGCAGCCGATCTCGCTGGTTAGCGGTAATCACGCCACGGATCGCCAGCGCCGGAAGGAGCGATACGGTGCTCAAGCTGTGGCCGCGGCCGCCTCTCGGCACGAAGCGCCGCAACCCTAAGTCATCGGCGAGCATCACGGCGCCAAGGTGCTGCGTGAGTTGCACAGCATCGATTGAGTCGCTCCCGATCGTCTGCCGCGCCCGCTCCTCCTCGGAGCTTGGCGCATGAATCGTCTCGAGCGGTCGGAACTCCGCGCGGACGTTAGCACGTGTCCATTCAAAAATCTTTCGTGCACGGTCCGCCGCCGCACGCAACGATGGATCGCCAGCGGGGATCTCGTCCGCGCGGAGCCCTGTCTCGCCGGACGACAACGTCCGCTGACCCGATGCGTACTTCTCCTCCGTGTCAAGGAGATCTCGCTCCAGTGCCACGAGGAGCGAGTGCGGCGCGACGAGCATGAACTGGGTTCGCACTCCTTCCAACAGCTCCAGCTCGACGAGCGTCTCGAGTGCCGAACGCGTGAGGACCAGCACCGTGACGCTGCGGGCGACCGCACACGATGCCTCGTGGCCTTCGACGTCAAACCACTCGACGGCGAGTGGACCGAGGTCCGCGGTCATCGCACCGGCCATGGCCTCCGCAACGCTCACTCCCAACATCTCTGCAGCGAATCCAAGCGGCAACGTATTCTCGCGGTAGATCTTGAAGATCGCCTCCGCGCGCGTCTTGCGAGCGTGGAGCTGCGAGACGATGGGCGCGAAGTCCCTCACCGACGGTTGATCGGGCATTTTGAAGATGCGCACGAAGAACGGCTCCCCTTCGAAGCGCTTCTCGTACTCGGCCATGATGTCGCGGAAGACGTAGACGACGGCAGGAAGGATCTCTTCTACGGTCCACCGCTTCTTGGCCCAGGTTCCGGCAGAGCGCACGATCACGTCGCCGACGCGCTTGCCGACGTAGCCCGCGGTTTCTGCTTGGCTGAGGAGCATTTCGTTACTGCGCGGGTCGATGGGGGGCTCTGAATAGATGACGTACTCGCGCTCCTCCCCATCATCGCCGCGGAGCTTCACGTACGTATCGGCAGTCACGACCCCTGGGTGTTGCATCGGCTGCCGATCGAGTAGGAGCAGTTTCCAGAATGCACGATGCATCGCTGCGTCCTGCGGCGCGGCACGGTACGCCGAGAAGCCAATCGTGATCGCTTCCTCGCCGCGCCCTACCTCTTTCAGTAGGTGCGCGAGGTTGATCTTCCGTGGCGGATCGAGTGTCGAACCTTGCGCAGCCAAGGCGTCGATGTAGGGCATCGCGGCATCGCGCTGTCGCATCAGCAGGAGGCGACGCGCCAGTTCGAAGGTGATGTGGAAATCATCCGGATGGAGCGCGGCGACGCGCTTTAGGAGCTCGATGGCACCGCTCGCATCACCGCGTCGCGCTGCGATTTCGGCGGCGATCCGCAGCGCCCACTCCGGCGTCGTCGCCGCGGTCAGCGCGTCCTCCACGATCTTCGCAGCACGGACGAGATCGTGCGATGCCACGAGCGCGCCGGCGTAGTCGTCGTGCAACTCCGGAGGCAGGGCATCGAGCCCGATCTCGTCGAATACCGCGACGGCCTGTCCGTCCGCATCGAGCCGAAGGAGCCGCTGCGCGAGTTCGGAGAAGAACTTCACCCTGAGGCCGGGAGCACGCTCCGCTGCCTCGCGGAATGCTGCCTCCATCGCGACCGCGTCACGCCGCATGAAGGCGATGCGTCCACGCAAACGTGCACGCATCTCGGGCGCAAAGCCGTCCTTCGCGATCTCATCTAGGACTCGTTCGGCAAGCTCGATGTCCTTCATCAATACCGCTGTCTCGGCAGCGTACAAGCGGCACGCATCTGGGTCGGGCGCGTCTGCCACGCGCGCAACCGCTGCGTCGAGGTCTTGCCGCGCATGTGCAAGGTCGTTGAGTCGCAGATACGCCTGCGCGCGAGTCAGGAGCAGCATCGGGTACTCCTCCGCCTCCTTCGTCGCGAGCGTCTGCGCTGCGTACGCCGCGTTCCCGGAGCGCAGTTGTGCCTGCGCGAGGCGACCGAGCGCATCGGGGTCGCGGTCGTTCAGCTCCCGCGCGCGGTCGAGGTCTTCCCCACAGCCGTCGTTGTCACCGCGCTCCCGCCGAAGTTCCGCCCGCATGGTGAGGAACCGCACAGTGAACGGGTGTTCATCCGCGAGACCTGCGAGCGCTTCGCTTGAAATCGCCTCCGCCTCTGCACGATAGGCTGCTGAACCTTCCTGCTCCCCCAGCACGGCCAGCGCCATCGCGAGGAGGAAGAGAATCTTCCCGTCGCGCTTCCCCACCGCGATCAAGCGTCGCGTGATGCGCGCGACCTCCGTCCAGTCGCCACTGTTGGCGGCAATCTGCGCGAGGCCGAGCTGGTAGGCGTCAGAATCGGCCAAGCTCGCGGGAGGAGCTACCGGCGCGACACCCTGCATCGCGTCCACCTGCACTTTCGCTGACCACACATCAGCATTGTTGGCGTCGACCCCAAGCGCACGCGCGAGGAAGTCCTGCGCGGCGGCGAGATCCCCGAGTTCGACGGCAGCGTGGCTCGAGGTCAGCAGCGCATGGATGCCCTTCGGATCAATAGCGAGGGCCTGCTGCGCCGATCCGAGGGCTTCCGCAGCACGGTGCAAGAGCAGGAGCGCCGCGGCGCGGTGCTGTTGGATCCGATACCAGACATTTGCCGAGACGTCCCTGCCGCGCGCGTCGGCTTCGATCATCCCGACGAGCGAGAATGCGAGGCTGCCCTTCTCTTCCGCGAGGAGTCGGCGAGACAACGCCAGCTGCTGCATGACCGCTTCGTCCTTAGTCGGCGGCCGCACCGCAATCCCCTTCGCGACGAGGAGGTCTACGATGTCTTGGCGCGTGCGTCGAAGCCGCTTTGCGCAGAGTTGCGCCGCGTCGTTCGCGAGCACATCCCACGCGGCCTGCGCTTGCACAGGATCAACGAGGGCTTCTTCAAGGAGGTGTGTCGCAAACTTGCGTTCGGCATCCGCGGCGTTGTCGACGTCCAAGGTCTTCACGTACACGCGATGGAGAAACTGCGCTTCGTCACCGAGACTCGTAATGAGGTCGCGCAGATCCGACCCTAGCCGATCCGCACGGCCGCCGCGGTAACGCTCAAGATCCTGCGCGAATTCGACGCGCACGTTCCGGCTGCTCGTCAGGTCGACGGCGAGCACGATCTTGGTCTCGGCATCGCCGCGCGCGCGGGTCCGCATGACGCCTACCGTCTCAGCGAGTTTCGCACCTCCCGTCAGGCCATGTTTCGCCTGGAGTTCCACGGCGGGATGTCGGACACCGTATTCGATGCGCCCGTCATCCCCGGGGCCTTCCGTTTCGCCTGAAACGGCGACGGGGGTGTCGAGGAAGTGCTCGAACCAGTAGAGGGGTGCCTGTTTCAGGATGTGCGCGTAGATCACGGCGAGGACGCCAGCTTGGTATTTCGTGCCGGAGAATGTGGCGACGCCGCTCATGCGTGCATGATGCCTTTCTGCGCGATGACGGTAAAGCCTCGCCTTTGGACGTGAAGCCGCTCCTTTGTCGGCAACTCAGCGCCGTCGCCGCGCGCACGGCGGCTCAGTTCGTGGAACCCACAGTAGAAGCACGAGGGCAACGTTTGCGCCTCATCGAAGCGCACGACGCGGAATCGCGCGACGAAGCGACGTCACCAGCGCGGAATCCGCGGTCCAGCGCGCGCGGACCGAGCGGGCGGCGATGGCATCGCGCGCTGGTCGATAAAGTGCTGGAGACCCCAGCGCGATCGTTCACGTGCAGAACTCCCGTCAGCTCGCGACCGTTGCTCGGCGCTTCAGCACTTGCTCGAACCACAGCAGCGCCGCCTCGCCTTCCTTCTGTGTCACTTGATCGACCGTGCGGCTGTGGCGGATGCCGTTGCGGAGTTCAGCGAGCTTGTCGAGCTTCGCAACGAGCGTCTCTTTGTTTGCGAACACGTATTCGAACTTCGCCCAGAGTGCCTTTGAGGTGATGGTGTCCTGCAGCTCACGCAGGTCGAAATACTCCAGTCGTCCGGCGAGAGTCGCGTAGCGCTCAGCATCCATCGCCGCATTCTTCTTCATCGCGCGGCCGATCCGCTCGTCGATTTTCGCGATCACGTGCTGCGGGAGCTCGGTCGTGTCCCCGGACAGCACCGCGTTCACGACATCCCGGAGAGCGAGTTCCGTGAGCTCCACCTTCTCATCGAGATCCCGGAGCGCTACCGGGAGGTCGATGCGTTCCTTGATGAGCAGATCCAGGATCGCTTCCTGGAGCGTCCTCTGCCGCTCCGTGATGAACGCTTCGTAGTCCTCCGCGGTGAACGGACTCCGTAGAAGGATATTGAACGCCACGTGTGAAATGAAGTGTGATTCGAAGATCGCCCGTACCCGGGTTTCCCCGTTCGCGGTGATGAGTTCCGGCAGATACGCGTTCGGGAGGCGGTCACTGATGACATTCCGGTTCGTGTTCGAGGTGAGTGGCGTCCGATTAAGGATGGTGTGGATGTTCACGCTTTTCAGCTTCGCGCCCCAGGACGCCGGCACGATGTGGTGATCATCGAGATCGTCGAGCTGCGGGACCGTCCCGGTCGTCCAGTCGCGCGCGCCTTTGATCACGAGCAGATTGAAAATCCCGTTGTAGACGGACGACCCGCGCTTCGTCTCCTTCCGCAGATCGATCGAGCGGAAGCGGTCTTCGAACTCCTTCACCCCGGCCGGCGTCGCGGCGTCATCATCGAACCACCCCCGAACATCGAGGAAGTCGCGCGAGCTCGTGGATTCGACGGACCCCGAATACCGGTTCATGAACACCGATGCCCAGTACCAATGTCGAATCTTGCGTTGCGCGTCGAGCTGACGCTCCGGCGGAAGCGTCTTCGCGTACGCCTGGAGCGCACCGAACGCGGGGAGGATGGAGACGTACGGAAGATACTTCGAGGAGATCGCACCAAACTCCTGCGGATGGCGGAGAACCTTGATCGCCGCTTCAAGCGCATTCACTGCCTGAACCCACAGCTGCTGGAACTCCTCCACATCTTGGATGAGCACTTCCCTCCTGCGTGTGCCGTCAGGATCGCGCACCTGCTTCTCCTGCCCGGGGAGCAGGTAGTAGAGGTACTTCGGGGAGCAGTACGTCTGCCGCAGGATCGACATGATCTGGAGGATGTAGACGTTGAGCTTCTCGCTCTCGACGAACGCGAGGCGCGATGCGGCGTCTCTCCACAGCTGCTTCAGCTTGAGGCCCTTCGGCTTGAGCAGCGCGTTCACGAGATCGAAGACGTCGAGCCGCACGCCCTTGCTGTTGATCTGCGTGAAGATGTCGCAGACCTTGTCGACCGCGAGGTCTTTATCAAGTTCGATGAACGAAATCTGGTACTGCTCGGTGATGCCCTTCAGGAGCTCCCCGAAATTTTCGGCGTTCTCAGCGTAGCGTCGTGCTGCTTCCTCCTTCTCGGTCTCGCCTGCCGCCTGCGCCTTGTCCGCAGCGTCCTTCCAGTACTGGCCGTAGCCCTGCGCCCAGGTCGGCAGAGCCCATCCGCCCGCGCCGATCACCGAAAGAGGAAAGATGTGAGATTCGAACTGGAGCTTCTGCTTCGACAGGATCTTTGACCAGTAGCTCTGAAGCCACACGTACTCGAATGCGAGGTCGTATTCCTCGTCCATGAATTTGGCGACGTTCACGAAGTAGAGGAAGCGGTTCGTCCGGTTCGGGAGCGGCTTGTCAGGCGCGACGAAGGCGTAGTACATCGCCGTGAGCCGCTGCTGCCCATCGAGCACGATGTACTCAGGCTTCCCGCCGATGTGGCCGTACACGGGCTCGCAGGAGAGCGCCTCAAAGTTCTCCTTCTTGCCCTTCCAGAGGAGGAGGCTGCCGATGTAGTAGTCGAGGAAGATCGAGCGCATCAGGTCGCGAATGTCCCAGGGCTTCCACTCGAACTCGCGCTGGAAGTCCGGGATTACGTATCGGCCCTCTTTCAAGCGCGAGATGAGCGTGTTGAGGCTGACGTGGTCCGGCTTCTGTGCGTCTTTCATGGAGGTAGCTCGCTTTAGGTGTCTATGCTGTGCGGAGACAGCTTGCGACGAAGAGATGCCGCAATACAAGAAGATCTCCGCAAACGGGTCCCGCGTTGCCGTCCTCGCTGGTCGCGGTACGCACGAGATAGCGGCGGTCTGTGGCCATTGGGGCCAGGCCTTCAAATTCCACGCTCAAAAAATTGATCCTCGATACTCCGAAAGTTGAATTCTGATTGAATTTAATCTCATCTGTTCTTCACCATTTGAAGCTCAAACATTATCGATTTCACTAGAAGGAAATCTTCCTCTTCAAATCATGCGCAAAGCTGAACGCGACGCGTCGTTCGTGTTGAAGACGTCCAACAACGACACCGGGGGCGATGGTCACTTGCGAGGCGAAGAGCCTTATGCTTCGCTTTGTGAACGCTCTCGCTTCGACGAACCCCTTCCAGGCGGCGGGTGGAATGAGGACGTCGGCAGCGAACTGGTTCGCCTCGGCCTCCTCGTCGTTCTGTATCCCACCGTCCGCGTCGATGTAGACCTTCCTGCGGGCGTGTTTGAGCAGATGCGCAGCCTCGTGAAAGAAGGTGAACCAGAAGTGATCGTCGGACCCGTGGCGCACGCTGAGCTGGATGAGCGCCTTCGTGGGCGACAGCCAGCGGGCTGCTCCCGACAAATGCGTCCCCGGCAGTTCCTTCACGAAGACCAGTGCCACTCCCGCACTGGCGCACAACTGGACGAGTCGCGCCGCAAAGTCGTCCGGCATTTCGCCACATAGTCGGCGTGCTTTGGCGAGGACCTGGCGAAACTTCGTTTCATCGAACGGAGCGCAGTGGATCTGATCTGCGTCGAGATGACCTTTGCGGAGCCATGCGCCCACGGCGATCGGATTGGCCTCGAAGGCGCTCGATTGCCGGAAACGGGCATCGTGCCGGCGGTTCTCCAGCGCATCGATCGAGGCGACGCCGAAGAACGACAACACCCGTTCGAGCTTCTTCGCCCTGGTCTTCTCAACAGGGATCCACTCGAGCTTCTCCATCGCCCGTGTCGGAACCTCGCGGATTCGCGCCGCGACTTTCTCGAGTTGCGCGTCGTGAACCCGCCGCGCCAGAAACTCCCGATACTGCGCCTCGCGGTTGTTCCAGAACGAGGCCGGAGCACCGAAGACCCGCTCGAGCTGAATCGCTGTCTCGGGAGTGATCGCTGCCTTCCCTTTGACAATTTCGTTAATCGTCTTCAAAGGCCGGTCGGTGCGATTTGCCAGTTCCGCCTGCGACATCCCGCGCTCCTCCAGCAGATCGAGGAGCGTGGCTCCCGGAGGGGAGACTGCATCAGGTTCATAGTCGTTTCGTCGCATATCTAGCCTTCTCATTTACCGTGGTAATCAACGATCTCAGTAATCTCAACGGCCGTGACGCTCGACCAATCGAGCCCGCCCGCTGATCGCTCCGTACCGCCGACAGGCATCAGAACAAGCCGCTTCGGATGCTCGAGGTCGAGGGCAAACTCCCCTGCCCGCTCGCCTGTTAGTTCATGACAGCGTCCCGGTAGATGACGCATGTCTTCGAGGCTGATGGCGGCTCTCAAGTCATCCATCCGCTTCCGAAGCAGGGAGGCGCATCTGACTCCCAGGGCTCTGCGCGACGCCTTTGATACATTGCACAGCTCCTGGAGTTGCCGGTTGCGAAAGACAATGTCCATGCCTCGTCATTTACGTTAACCTATCAGGTTAATACAAAATTTTTCAATGTCAATCTCTACCGGTGAAGTGTGTAATGGGGCGGTCTCGTTTGGGTCCAGAACGTCCCGGTACGTTCCATCGAAGCAGATTTGACACGTCATGTTCTGTGACTCGGGGGTCATCTCCGCTTCCCATATTTTTCCGATGAAAGCCAGCGCTCTGGCGATCACCTCCGCGGGACTGGCAAGCTCCATCGCGAGACTGTTACGCCCCTCACCCTGCTGCGCTTCGCTTGCTTCCCTCTCCCCGCCGGGGAGAGGGAGACCGCAGCTCCGCTGCGCAGTTACGGACAAGAGTGTCGTCTTACACCGCCACGCCAACCATTGGGGCCCGGACTTCAGATTCCACCCTCGCCGATAGGGATATCCGTCCAGGCACGTCGATTTGATGGTTGCGAACTTTGAAGGACTGGCCCTCTCGGTTCCCGGCGCTGGAGCCGGTACGAATAAGATCGTTCCTGAAACGCGTCTGACCCAGGTCTGCCCTGTCAGCGCATACAGACAGGAGTATCTGTCCTACATCGGTGCTCGGAAGCTCAGCCTGGTGAGTTGTGGTCATCCTCCGCGATCCGCAATCTCAGGAACTGAACATCGGCTGCGTCGCTCGGTCTCACCGTCCGTTTGGTATCGATCAGCAGCTCCTTTGCGGCGACCGGAACGGGAACACCTCCGATTGTGATCGTTTCGATACGCATCGAGGCTTCCTCGTATCGAATGCCGCACGCGGCCTGCATGAGATCAACCACGATCTCGTCGGCGATTCTGACCACCTGGTACTTTTCAATCTCATCATCAGCAATCAGAGCGATGGCATTGTCGGGGAGTGTGGCCATGGCCCGCTTGAGCCGTCGTACATTATCGACGGACGTGTCGACGAGCAGATCAATGTCTTTGGTCGCCCGCACAAAGCCGTGCAGGATGACGGCGAAACCGCCGATGAGAATGTAGCGGACGCTCTCTCGATTCAGCGCTTCGCAGAGCGAAACGAGGTCTTCGAGCTCAGGCGCGCGTGAGTAGCCGCGATCGTCCTGATCATCCACTCGTCTGCCTCCTGGTGGTCATGAAAGCGGTAGACACCACGGGGAATCAGTCCTGGTCCGCGCAGACGATTCATGGTCCGCTGCATGATGGCAGCGTCGCCGATCGAATCTTCCCCCTCGGGTCGTCGCGAAACACGTTTCACAAAACGATCCTAGCACGCTTGCTGACAGGTCTATCCGGACGCGTTGCCTTTCAAGTTCTGGAGGGCCTGGCCACCGGCAGCTTCGCTGCCGGTGGCCTTGACTCAGATCCTATTGTCCCTTCTCCAGGAATTCCGCGTTCGCGATCAGACGATTGGCCCAGAGCTCGGAGATCTTCTTCCCACGCTGCGCACGTACGTGATTCATGAACGCCTTCAGGGATTCTTTCTTCGCTTCCTCCGGCTTCGAAAGTTGCGCTGAGAGCGACTCGTAGGTTCCGTCCTTTTCGATTGCCCCTTCCGCGTAAGCCCGGTCCAGTAGCCGTCGCAGACCTGCCAGCGTCGCTTCGATTTTAACTGTGTCCGACTGGGTTCGATCGCCCGTTTCTGCACGGAGCCAGCCGTACATGCTGGTGTCCCACGCGAACGAGCTCGACGCCATATCCGCGATGAGAATGCGGGTGCTTCCGAAATCATGAGCGGCAATCGTCGGGCCGAAAGTTCGCCAGAATCGATCCCTCGAAAGCGATCCGCTGATCTCATGGTTGCCGGCGGCGACGAATGTTGGAATGGAAGTGCTGGCTAGTGCGGCAGAGGCTCGATCGTAGTTGAGCTGCTGATCGTTCTCGACTATGTCACCACCGAAAATCAGAAGATTCGAACGATTCGTTTTCTCCCGGGAGAGGTGCTCGGCGAAACGATGAAACTCCACTGTCCGAATGGCAGCGCGGGATTACCGGCAACGTCCTCCGCCTCCAGCTTTGCCTCGTGGGTTCCGTCAGCAAGAGGAGTCGATGGAACGAACCGTACGATTCCGGTCAGTGGATCGAACGTGGCAGGAACCTGCGCGCCGTCGACTGTCAATCGCACCGATTCTGCAGCGACACCGCTTCCGTTCACCGGATCCCTGACCGTACCTCCGATGGCGGGAGTGGCCGTGTAAACACGATTTCCGGGCGCGGGATACACGTTACTCACTTCCGGGCCGGTGAGATCCTCGGAAGAGTCGCTGTAGACGGCACGCAGGTCGTCGAAGAAGACGGAGGAAACGTCATCGCATAGATCGCTCGTCTCAGTGACATAGAGACGCTCCCACTTCAGAGGGAGCACAGCTGTTGCGGGGATTGCAGCCTCGACGTACTTCCATCCGATCCAGTTGATTCCCTCGGTGCGTTTCTTACAGTCGGCGGCCGCGGTCACTGGTGATGGAACCTTCGTGAAATCGATTGTCTTCTGGGTGTTGGTCGCGCCTTCGCGATAGTTCCCACGGAGCCAATGCCGGCCTCCGTCTCCGTACACCCAGACGCCGATCCCTAGCGGCCGGTCCGAGATTGCGACCGTTGGATTGTGGGCCGCATAGGCGGCGGAAGTTCCCGGCGTCTGACCGGTGAAGTTATAGCTGAGCCATCCCGATCTCGTACCTTTCCGCACGGGATTCGGGCGCATCGCAAAAGTGAGGGTCGATGTCGCCCGCGCCGCGATCGCTTGCATGTCGCTGATGTCCTCGAAATCTTCGATGATGATGGGAGGACGGCCCACATCAACATTGGCGACGGCGCTTGCTCCATCGGCTGTCGCGCGCACGGTCCCGCTGCCGGAGCTCGATGCCGAAAGCACACCGTCGCTACTGACGCTGCCGATCGACCCGATGGCGAGCCACGCAGCTGCGGCATTGTCGACGATGACGGCTGCGCCTGAGGCAGATCTCCCGGCCAGAGAGAAACGCAGCGTCCCGTTCGGAGGTGCGATGGCGGGGCTCGGGCTGATCTCGAGCGACTGCAGCGTGTCGACCACCGAGACCCGCGTACTTCCATTCATCGAAGTAACGGTTGCGATTACGTTCGACGAACCAGTACCACCGGTCGTGAGTCGTCCGCCGGGGCCGATCGATCCGACCGAACTGTTCGATAGACTCCACGACACTGATGCCGGATCCAGAGAGACGCGGTTGAACGCGGCGTCCTGTCCTTTCGCAGTAAATTGCAAGGCACTTCCGCGGAAGAGCGTTGGATCCGGAGGAACGACGGTGACGCGGGCGAGGGGACCTGTGGGAGCGGAACTGAAGACGAGAATGGAGTTACTGACGGAGCGCTCGAACCCGTCGGAGCCGCGATTCACCTGCGCCACACCGTCCTCGCCTGGTTGCCGCACCGCCATCGTGGTTGAGCCGCCGCCGTCGAGATTCACGGCCGTAACGGCCCCACGACTCAGCATCAGTTCCGCCAGCTCGTCGAGTCTCACGCCAACGCTGTAGCCCGCCTGGCGGCCGTCGACCGTGGCCAGGATGACGTCGCCACTGGCGGTCAGACCGATCGCGCTTCGCGGATGAGTGACATCGGCGAATCCGGCATCCGGTACGGGACTGATCGCACCGTCCCTTACGATCCAATGCCCACCGCCAGCGGCGTGCCTGACCGATTCCCAACCAGCGGTGATCGAGGTAACCAGGGTGACCACGTCTCCTGCGCCGAAGGCCGACAGGAACGTCGAGGCTGTCCCCGAACCGGAGAGAACGACATTCGAAGCACCGATCGGCGTATCACCGCCCGCGCGAACGCTCACGACCGTTCCCGTAAGCGGCTTTCCTGCTGCGAGCGGGAGAGCGACTCCGCTGAGAACGACTTCGGTGCCAGTGGCGTCCGTTCCGGTCGACGCTGCGAAGCGTGAGGTATAGATGACCAGGTCGCCGCTGTTGCGCGACTGGTTCACTTTGCGAGCGGTCCTCGTCGACCCGTCAGGCCGAGTGATCAACGTGTTCACGTCCACACTGGCGAGCATCACTTCGCGCGTGGGCTTCACGCCGAAGGTCGGCCGCGCCTCCGCGCCATCACTCATCAATTCGCCGTCCTGAATGTGTAGCCCGCTCGGCGCTTCTTTCGGTCCCCAGAAGTCCGCATTGATTCCCGCCACCGCGCGGTGACCCTCGCGATTCTTCCGGTTCGCCTGAGCCGTAGTCTGCTCGAGTCCCGCCACACGATCGTTCGAGATACAGGCTTCAAACGAGATGAGCGCGTCATGAGCATCGACTTCGACGAGATGAACCGCCTGCCTGCCGGCGGTCGTCGTCACGATCGTTCCGCGATCATGCGAGACGCCAGGTCCGATCACGACTCGGGCATCGGACACATACGGCGTGGAGACCGAAGCGTTGAGAGGAGAAAAAAGTGTGAGGAAGGAAAGAGCGATCACGCCACGAGCAACGGCAGAGCGATTGATCAGACCGCGGGAGGACGTCCGGCGCATATCGACTCCTTATGGTTTCGTTTTCGCCGCATTGTACGACGTAAGCCAGAAGCCTGGCTGTCCGAGGGTCTACTCTCCTTTCGCTGTCGGGTGACCCCGAGATCCAGAAAGGGCGAGTATCGCCCTCGAGCGCGACAAGGAACCATTGCACTCGCGGAAGACGCGTTGCAGCTGGTTGGGAAATGCCGCCCGAAACACGAAGGACCGTGCAGTGGTCAAACGTGCAGTGGGGTGCAAGGGCACGCCCGGGAACTATCTTAGCTGCTAGCCACTACGTTCTACGAGCGGGCCTGCTACGTCCCCCGCCTGCCTGGTTCACCAGATGCTCTGCACCTGGCGAAACGAACGAATGCGCTCGTCTTTCGTGACGATCTGCGCGCGGTGGATGACTGCCGAAGCGACGATCAGCCGATCTGCTGGATCGCTGTGGTTCCACTTCAGTTGGGAGCATGCCACCGCGATATCAGGATCCAGAGGTATGAGCATGGCCTGGGATGTGGAGAGGGATTGTTTGAGCCAGAGAAGCACGTCGCGGTCGAAGCTGAGTCGTTTTCGGGCAACGAGCGTGGCGATCTCCCAGCAGCTGATTGCACAGAGGCCGATCTCGGAGGACGTTCCCAGGGCGGCGCGCGCACGTGCAGACAGTTTTTTCGGGCTGGCATGCCACCACACCCAGGCATGAGTGTCTGCAATGATCACTCGGCCATCCACGGCTCGCCGAGCGGGCTGACGATATCGGTCTCGTGAGTGATGCTGCCCGCAAGCGACTCAGGTTCCGCCAGGGGGGCCACACGAGCCACTGCCACGCCTCTTTTTGTCACGACAATCTCCTGACCGCTGGCCGCGACTTCATCGAGGAGTGCAAGACAACGGGCTTTGAATTCACCGGCTGGAATCTCACGCGGTTTGATCATGGTCACAGCCTATGGTCATAAGATACCGGAGTCAAGACGCCGTCTCACGGGCCGCGCCGATCCTAAAATCAAAGGAAGTTCCTCTGGGACCCGGGGTCCGGGCCACACGATCAGTTTTCGTGTCTTTCGCGGCCCCTCTTTCGGTCGCTGACGCAACCACCCTCTCCCCGCCGGGGAGAGGGACCCGCCCCTTCGGGGCCCGCCGCACGACGCTCCTGAATGAGAAACCTACGCGAGAGGCCCCTCGGGAACGAGAAGGAAGCCCTCGCGTCGCGCGGCATCCCTGAGCCGGTCGTCGAGCGAGACCACGGATACGGAGCTCGGATCCTGGTCAGCCAATACCAACGCTGCAGCGAGTTGAAGTGCGTCGGCCGCGCGAAGGGGATGAACCCGGAGCAACCTCCTTGCGGTATCGCGAACCAGTGAGCCCGGGGTCACTTCGCTCCAGTCCTCGCGCATCGCTGAAAGGCGGGCAAACGAGGAGGCGATGATCGCCGGATCGCGCCTTCCCGCTCCAGACGAGCAATCGTCGAGATGCACTCGATCTCCGTTCCCCACCAGACGTGGACCTGGCGATCGCCCGCGAGAATTGTACGCACGATGGGTGTCATCCGTTCACCCAGCAACAGCGGCACGATCGCTGAGCTGTCCCAGAAATTCAACGTCCTTCTCTCCTCTCAGTGAGCAGGAGATCGAGTGCGCTAACGCTTTCGGGAAGCCGCGGCGGCTCCGTCTCCAGCAGATCCTTTCGCACCTTCCCATTGCCGCGGCGCAATAGTCCACGGCGCTCGAGGTCCGCAAGCCGCTTGTCCACCCCTCGGCTCTCAACCCCAACGGGCTCGAGCCGCGCCACTGGCTTGCCTCGATCGAGGATGAGATAGACCTCACCCTCCCTGACCTGCTGAAGAATGGCGCTGAGATTGTTCTTCGCTTCAGTCACACTAGCCTTCTTCATCTGGCTAGTATAGCTTAATTGAACTCTCGAAGCCGCGTCCGGACTCGGGAAAGACGGGATGTCGTCACAAATTCGACGGCGGTGGCGAGTAACCTCGGGGTCAGCCTCCCGCCCCCTACTGAAGCAGATTACGCAGTCGACCCCGTGAACCACTGCCGCGTCCGCGGTACCCGAGCTACTTCACAATCAGCGGGGAGACGAGAATCTTGTCGATACGCCGCCCGTCCATATCGACGATCTCGAACCGCCACTGATCGACCTCGAAGGTGTCACCTTCCCTGGGGATCCTTCCCAGCTTACTGAGAGCGAACTGAGCGACAATCGTATGCTCATCGCTTTCGATTCCGCTCAGATTGACATGTCGCGAGAACGCGTCGAATTTCATCATCCCGTCCACCAGCAGCGTGCCGTCTTCGCGGATCGTCATCGACTCGCTATCGATGTCATCGCCCAGGATGGTACCTGCCAGGTCCGATCGGCTGATCATTCCCTCGATGCTCCCGATCTCGTCGAGCACAATGGCGTCCTGGCGGTCGTTCAACCGCATCAATCTCAGCACTTCCAGCGCACCTGTCTGCTCCCGGACCAGGAGTGGCGCTTTCATGATGGCCCGCAGATCAATTGGCTTCCCCGCGAAAAGAGCTGGGAGCATGTCCTTGATATCGACAACCCCGAGCAGTTTGTCGAGGCTCCCGTCGACGACCGGGTACCTCGAATAGCGCGTAGCCACGATTCTCTGCTGAATGGATTCCGACGATCCATTCACGTCCAGCCAGACCACTTCACGACGCGAGCGCAAGACAGTATCCGCGCGTCGTTCGCCGAGAGTGAACACGCCACGTACCATCCGCTCTTCTGCCGGATGAAACTCGCCTTGCGAGATTCCCGCTTTGATCATCGCCGTGAGCTCTTCGGCCGTCACCGTTTCATCGCGTGATTGCGGAAGACGCAGCAGTTTGAAGAGCACGTCGGAGGATTTGGTGAGCAGCCAGACAGCGGGCCTCGAAAACCGGGAGATCGCCGACATCATCGGCGCGATGATTCCGGCCACCGTTTCTGCATTGGCAAGTGCGATGCGTTTCGGTACGAGCTCGCCGAGAATGACCGTCACAAATGTAATGACGAGCACTACGATAACGACACCAACTGTCTCGCCATGCGGCGCGATCCACGCCACTCGATCGAGCCGCATTGCGATCTGCTCGGCAATCGTGGCACCGCCGAAGACGCCCGTGAGAATGCCCACGAGTGTAATGCCGATCTGCACAGTCGAGAGGAAATCGCCAGGATTCTCGGCAAGCTCGAGCGCGACTCTGGCGCGGCGATTACCCGAGCGGGCCCGGGTCTGAAGTCGCGACTTCCGCGCCGACACGATTGCAATCTCCGACAGCGCAAACACGCCGTTGGCAAGGACTAACGCCAGAATGAGAAGAACCTCGAGGGCGATAGTCGTCATACGTCAGAGGGTGCAATCAACCGACTGGAGTCTCATGCAGCCCGTGCCATGAGTCACGGCCGCACGGAATGCTGTCTTTCCATCACTGCATGCGGTTTGCGAATGTAGAGGAGGTCAGTGGCAAAGACATCCTCCGTTCCATGGGAAGCCGCGAGGCTCGATTGCATGACAAGTCCAAAGCAAATCGAGTGCCGCGCGCTCAATCAGGCCGCTACCAGGAAACGCTCCCCGTGACCGAGACTACTCCATCCGGAGGAGCGGATCGCCAGATCCGTTGTCTGTGGAGAGGGTATAGACCGATACAGCTCCGCTGCCGGATACGACGTCAAAATCAAGCTCGAGATTGTGCAGGTCGCCGAGGGTGTCTCGTCCCGCCCCGAAAATCGCGCGCCCGATTTCGGCGACCATCACCATTCCGCGAGGTGTGAGCTGATAATCCTTGAAGGCAACCGCGCGCACATTCGCCAGTCCTCCAGGCACCGGTGCCGCGTAACGAAGGGTGGCGCGTACTGTGACGCTGGCTCCGGCGGTTTCAATGAGCGTGAAGCCCGTTCTGAATGTTCCTGGCTTGGCGGATGTGACATTGGCGGGAGAGGCGTCTTCGAGTCCGGTGATCTGCTTCGACCGGCCGACTTTCATCCCAGTCGAAAGCGCAACCGCCGGGACGGCCGTTCCAAAAAATCCCGGCTGACCACTCCGTGCGCTGATCGTTCGCGCTGAGATGGCCACGTTGCCGCTCGATGGCGTGAAGATCAGGTAGCCGCTGCCCGTCGAGAGTCCGAATATCTCTGAGAGAACGTCATTGATCACTCGCGAACGGTTCGGCTCGATGGAGATTGTCCGATCGATGGCCGCCGGCGCAAGCGCGACGTTCTCCGGAGCCGGCACCGCAACAAAAGCGCGCTGGCCCCAGGAGCTGACCACGACCTGTTGAACGGAGGCCCCCACGCCGCTACCTCCTGCGGCCCGGCCCGAGACCCGGCGCCTCGAGGTGCCACCGGGAAAGAAACTCAACGTCCCGCTCGCCGTCGATGCACCGCGGTTCATGAACACAAGCTCCGTTCGCGCCGTGGTCTGGCCCTGGCGGCTTTCGGCCAGGGAGATAAGTTGCGGCTCGCCAAGACCGCTGCCGTCCTTGCGAATTGTATCGGTCAGACTCGCTGAGTCGTTGGTCGTGGTATCGACCAGCACGAGCTGGCCGACAAGCTTTCCATTTCCGGTGTTCGTCAGAATCGCTCCTACTGCCCCCGCCGGCGCTGCGTCCGTTACCTCGAGTGGTCCAAACGGTGGAAGGGTGAGACTCCGCGTACCGATTGTCGTTCCCAGCGTATCGACGAAATCGGCGCTGAGCGTCGTACTGAAGCCTGAAACCTCCTGAAGATAAAGGTCAGTTCTGGTCCCACTGTCCTTCCGCGCTCCGGGCACGTAAAGTTTTTCGCCGTTCGCCGCGCCGCGGTCGGACCGAAACACCGGGAGTGAGCCTCCGAAGAAGCCTCGAGGATTCATCGTTGCAAAGAGACTGGCATTCAGAGACAACCGCTCGGCACCCTGAGTGCGCAGCTGCAGGCTTCCGGCATCCGCACTGCGCTGGAAGACCGTCTGAACGACGGACGCGAACTGCACCGACACGTTAGGAGGAAGAGCCGCGATCGGCGCTGATTTGGCAGCCGTTGAAGGACTTCCGCTCGGAATGTAGAAGAGGCTAACCTGATTCTGCAGCGGGGTTGGAGAAAAGGCATTGACGAGCGACAGGTCGGTCACTCGTCCGGCTTTCTGTACGAGCGCAGGAAGGAAGAGCGCAATCTCACCGGGTGCGAGAGCCTGCAAAACAGTCGAAGTGATGATCGGCGCCGCAGTGTGGATGACCGTGACCGGACGATTGCTCGTGGGAGGAGGGCCGTTCATCGGCTTGATCCGGGAGGCAGTGAGAGCGCTGCCGGAGCCGTCGAAATAGTTCAGGGTGAGACTGCCTGTGACCGATCCGTTCGGCGCATTGCCGTCCGGTCTCTTGCTCCGGTCAATGGTGAACGTCACCGTCACGGTCTGACCTGGAGGAATCGTGATGACGCCTGCCTGTGGAACCATCCAAAGAACATCCGAGACCAGGATTCCCTGGAGCGTAGCCGAACCGTTGTTCGTGAAAGTCAGGGAACCGTCCCGCGTAGTGGTGTCCACGCGGTTCGTGGACGGTACAGGATTGACGACTCCAACGGGAGGGGCAGCCACGAGGAGACGCACCGGAATGCTCAGTCCTGCGGGAACTCCCGGCCCGGTCACGTTGACGGCGCCCTGGTAACTCCCCGGACCCTGCGCTGTTCCGGTAAGAATGATTGTCTGACTCGCTCCCGGCGCGATCGAAAGGGAGCTCGGAGTGACCGTAAAGAACGAGGCACCGGTGGTAGAGAAACTCACCGTTGTAGCAGCGCCACCTACATTCGTCAGAACGAACCGGTCGGCGGCCCCTCCTGCGTTTGGCGTTTGGAGCATGCCCAGCGGGAAGGCAGCGACGATCACTGCCGGGTCGGTGATCACCTCCACCCGAACGCTGGCTGTGGTGGTGCCACCAGGACCGGTGGCGGTGAGCGTGTAGGTGGTGCTGAACGTGGGCTGAACGTTCACCGTGCCGCTGAGAGCCACTGCCCCGACGCCCTGATCGATGGTCACCGCCGTTGCGTTCGCGGTCGAAAAGAGGAGAGTCGATGGCAAACCCGTGCGCGCGGGATTCGGGGAAGCGGTGAACGAGATGATCGCTGGTTTGACTACCGGAGGTTCGCCCTCGCCGGTGACGAGGTTGTCTATCGCGAAAAATGTGTCGGTCGGTTGGGATGACAGGACGATTCTGTCGAACGGGGTGGTCAAGCTGAATACGACTCTCCCCTCGGCTACCTCCCCAGGAACTGTCGTGGTGGGCTGTGTCACGCTGCCGACGGCCGTCGAGCCTCGAAACGCCTGGACCAGCATCGACGTTGCACCCGCCGTTACCGAATTCTGAGCAAAGTCGAAACTAACGCTCGTGACAGCGGTTGCAAAACGGATCTCGAGAGACCCTGAGGTGTCAGGTTGAACCAGAACTTGCCCGGTCAATCGCTGAAAGAACGAGGGGACGATGATGAACGAGCCGGCGGGATTCGGAACGAACGTGATTCCTGTGACATTCAGTTGTTCAGCTGGTGTACCGGTCGCGAAAGAATCGAAATTCGTCGAGTAATTCTGGGCGACTGCCGGCAATGCGACCAGAACGCTCAATACAACAGCCAGCGACACAGCGTGACGATTCATGGATTCCCCCGACGATTTGAACGCAAAAGTCTATCGAACGTTGAACCAGTAGACCACAACCCGTGACGCCATGCTCAGCGCGACCGTCAGTTGATGGCAACCGTCGCCCTGCCCCGCCGTTCTGACGCCGGAGATTCATTCTAAGGACCGCGATGTGGGCACATCGACTCGGTGGCGTAGTGGACAACGGCTGCAACGAAGTGAACCCGCACGAATCGAGGACCTAAGCCCGCATTTATCACAGACCTTCGCCGCGAGACGACGGATAGCAGCCTGTCTGCTTCGTTGCACGCCAATTTCGCTCCTCGACATAGTGTCGACTATGCCTTCGTCGCAAAATCGCCGCGCGCCTCGCATCCAGGCCACTCTCCGCCGTCTCACGACAAAGGTCCGTGAGAAATGCGGGCTAACCCCTTCGAATACAATCCTTCGCATGAGAATCGAAGATGTTCGTGCGCTGGTAACAGGCGGTGGTTCAGGAATCGGCAAAGAGATCGCGCGGCAACTCGCCTCTCGAGGGGGCAGGGTTGTGATTGCGGGCCGGAGGGAGAAAACGCTCAGAGATTCCGCCACGGAGATCGGTGCGATTGCGGTGCGTGGTGACGTGAGTGTTGAGACCGACGCCGTGAACCTCGTGCGTCAGACGATCGAAAGTCTCGGCGGCTACAACACCTTGATCAACAATGCCGGGTCCGGCGCGTTCGCGCCTCTCGTCGATACGACCCTCGAGGAGATGCAGAGCGTTTTCGCCACGAACGTCTTCGGAGCCATGCTGATGGCCCGTGAATCGGCGCGTCACTTCGTGACGAAGAATTACGGCAACATCATTAACGTCGCATCGAGCGCAGGGCTCCGTGGCTTTGCGGGAGGCACGAGCTACGCTTCGAGTAAGTTTGCGTTGTCCGGCATGACCGAATGCTGGCGCTCAGAACTGCGCAAGAGCAACATCCGCGTGATGCAGATCAACCCCAGCGAAGTGCAGACCGACTTTTTTCGCGAGCCGGCATTCAGCGAGAGGAAACTCCAGGCGGTCGACATCGCGCACGCCGTCATCTCCATGCTCGAGATGGAAAATCGCGGTTTCATCACCGAGGTGTCCGTGTGGGCAACCAATCCCGATGGAAATTCGTAGGCGGTCGCGTCCGAAACGGTCTCGGCCCCATGCCACGCGGCCGCGGCCCTATCCCCGCACACGAAACAAGAAAGGCGGCCACTGGGGGCCGCCCTTCAGAAATTGGTACGTGTGAGCTCTCAGAGGCTGCGCTTCTTGCCGCGCAGGCCGCGGCGGCTTCCCTTCTCTTTTCGGACGGGCGCGTTTACGGGATAGTCTCCACCCCCGCCGTATCCGCCGCCACCACCACCCTCATATCCTCCGCCACCACCGCCACCCTGATAGCCACCACCTCCGCCACCACCCTGGTAGCCTCCCCCGCCGCCGCCCGGACGCGGGGACGGTCTTGGGGCGAATCCACCAGGAGGACGCTCTCCTCTCTCGCGGGCTTCACTGACGTTCAGTTTGCGACCCTGAAAGTCCTGGCCGTTGAGATCGGTCACGGCACGAGCGGCTTCCTCGTCAGTCCCCATCTCAACGAAGGCAAACCCTCGCGAGCGACCGGTTTCCCGATCTGTCATGACTGTGGCCGACAGGCAGTTGCCGACGGCGGCGAAACAATTCTTGAGATCTTCGCTGGTCGAATTAAAAGAGAGATTGCCAACGAACAGTTTCTTACCCACTCAATGCTCCTTGATGACGGTCTGCGCCTGGTGTGCGCGGCTGATTGTGTCGGGACGTTTACGCATAACGCGCGCCACGGGCGGCCAAATTCTCGCTTTTGCTTTCCCTCACGATAAAGAGGGAAGATGTCGGGAGAGCACTTTCGATGACGACGCCCAGTTGCGCTGCATTCTACATTCGCCTCGCCCGTCCTGACGTCGTTTTGACGCGACCTCTGACGGCGGGCTCACCAGCCCCACCTAGAATGCAGCAAGGTACTCAAACGAAGCTGCTGACCAGATGCGTGAGGCGACTATGTTCGGAGATGTTTTTAAACGGTTGAATGAAGGAAATCTCACCATGTCTCTACCTCCCGGTTTCAAGGTCCTTCTGGTGGACGACAACCCTCTGGTCCTCAAGCTTGGTCGCGCGATCGTGGAGCGGGAGGGTCTGAGCGCATTCACCGCGTCGACCTGGATCGATCTGAATCGTGAGCTCGCATCACAACGGCCAGACCTGATCCTGATGGACATCAACATGCCGGTGATGAAGGGCAATCGACTGAGCGAGCTTTTAAAGTCGAAGCCGAGTCTGAGCGGTGTTCCCATCGTTCTGATGTCCGACCTCCCCGAGGACTCGCTCCAGCAGATGTTCGCGAGCTCCGGGGCCGACGCGTGGATCAGGAAACCACTCACTCGCGACAAGATCGTGAGCCTGGTTACGAAGTTCAGCGCGGCATAAGCCCGCTGGCAACTTCCTTCAGGGGAGACCGGCACCGCACAAGGGAGTCGAGCAACGTTAGCCCGCATTTCTCACAGAATGCGAGCGTAGGGACGCACGGCGTGCGTCCGGTACCCTGTCCCTGATCGAGAAGATTGTCGTCGGCCATCGCTTTGGACGAGGGTTCATGCCGGGGATGCAGAATTCCTGATGCGAATGTCTGGGTGGCGGACGCAGGCCCTGCGTCCCTACACCCGCCCCGGTTGCGCTCGACACAGTGTCAACTATGCTCTCGTCGCGAAACCGTCGTGCGCCTCGCATCCAGGCCGCTCTCGGCACCTCGCGGCGAGGGCCTGTGAGAAAAGCGGGTTAGGGCAGCCACTCTTGTCTGTCACGCGATAATGTCTGTTCTTTGGAAAACCGGGCTGGCCAGGATTCACGGCAGCGCAGACACCGCCCAAAGCAGTAGTGCCCGCCCTCATATGGTGAAAAAAACGGTGACTCCACCTGGCAGACTGCTTGACTCACTCGGAGCCGGTCGATAAACTCCGATTTTGTCGCCTGTCAACAAGTTAGCGCCTGTTGAGCCTCGCGATCGAACCGCGAGATCCAGGC
This sequence comes from Thermoanaerobaculia bacterium, assembly GCA_035576005.1. GTDB lineage: Bacteria > Acidobacteriota > Thermoanaerobaculia > Gp7-AA8 > Gp7-AA8 > DATLXH01. Next base: position 51,720 of record DATLXH010000085.1, read on the forward strand.
TCTCAGCCTGTAGTTGCGGCCCCTAAACTGTCAGGAGGTCTGTCGTTTCATGCCGTCAAGCGATGATCCCAGTAAGCAGAAGCCATCCACTCGCCCCGCCCCGGGCAACGATCTCGAAGGGTTCGGGATGGATGAACTGCTCAAGATGTATGACCAGAAAATGGCGGAGTTCTCCGAAGGAGACATCGTCGCTGGTCGCGTGCTCAAAGTGCGGGCCAACGAGGTCATCGTCGACATTGGCTACAAGTCGGAGGGAATCCTCTACGCGAGCGAGTTGCGCGGACCGCTTGCCGAGCTCAAGCCGGGCGATCAGATTCAGGTCTTCATCGAAAGGCTTGAAGACCCTTCGGGCCACGTAATTCTTTCGAGCGAGAAAGCTGAGCGGATGCTCGTGTGGGACAAGATCGAAGAAGCCTTCCGGGACAGCACTCCGATCACCGGTCATGTGATCGACCGCGTCAAGGGCGGTCTCGCTGTCGACGTGGGCGTGAAGGCTTTCCTGCCCGGCTCCCTCATCGATGTCAAGCCGGTTAAGAATGTGGATGCTCTGAAAGGTCAGGAGCTGACGTTCAAGGTTGTTTCATTCGACAAGAAACGGAACAACGTCGTTCTTTCGCGACGCGCGATCGTGGAAGTAGAAAACGAGGGGCGTAAGAAGATCACGTTTCAAAACCTTCAGGAAGGTAAGTTGACGCATGGAGTGGTCAAGAACCTGACCGACTACGGAGCATTCGTCGATCTTGGTGGCGTGGACGGCCTGCTTCATATCACCGACATCTCGTGGGGCCGGGTTGGACACCCTTCGGAGTTCTTCAACATCGGTGACGAAATCGAAGTCGTCGTGCTCAAGTTCGATCCTCACCAGGAGCGGGTCTCCCTTGGCTACAAGCAGAAGAGCCCCGATCCATGGAGCGACGTGGTGGATCGTTACCCGCTCGGAACGCGACTTCGTGGCAAGGTCGTCTCGCTCGCCGACTACGGCGCTTTTGTCGAGCTCGAGGATGGAGTCGAAGGACTGATTCACATCTCCGAGATGTCGTGGACCAAGAAGGTCAGGCCCTCGAAGTTGCTCACGATCGGCGAGACTGTCGAAGCCGTGGTCTCCGATGTCAACGTTTCGAACCGGCGCATTTCGCTTTCACTCAAGGCGCTCGAGCAGAACCCCTGGGATACCATCTCGGAGCGCTATCCCGTAGGCGCGACCGTCTCCGGCAAGGTTCGAAATCTCACGGACTTTGGCGCTTTCGTAGAGGTGGAAGATGGGATCGACGGCCTGATCCACATCTCCGACATGTCGTGGAACCGGCGGCTCAAGCATCCGAGTGAAGTACTCAAGAAAGGCGACGCGGTCACCGCGCGCGTGACGAGTGTCGACGGCGACAATCAGCGGCTGTCTCTCTCGATCAAAGAGTTCGTGCCGAATGAATGGGACAATTTCGCGAAGGCGCATGCGGTGGGCGACGAGCTGATCGGATCGGTATCGAAAATTACGGACTTCGGAATGTTCATTCGAATCGCCGAGGGCGTCGAGGGGCTCGCCCATGTCTCTGAGATCGATCGTGACGGCAAGTCACGACTCGATAAAATGTTCGTTGGGGGAGACTCCGTTCGCGCTCGAATCATCAAGATCGACTGGAGCGAGAAAAAGATCGGGCTGTCACTTCGTGACACAGAGCCTCTGACTGATGAAGAGCGCGAAAAGCATCAGGCCGAGGAAGCAGAGGCTGGCAGACAGAACTCTGAGAGTGAGACGACCGCTTCGGACTCAGCCACAGAAGACGGTGAGGTCCCTGTCAAAGAACAGAGTGAACCGGACGACGATGAAAAGAGCTGACGCACGCGGCCGAGACTGTCACATGGGCGGTCGCAACTACGGACACCTCTCTTGCGATTCCTCTCAATACAGAGGGGCTCGATGAGCGAGGAGGTGCTCACGACTCCTCAGGAGCCACCGGCGACCGAGGACGAGGCCCGGCAGGCAGTGATGACGAAGGCAGAGCTCGTCGACGAAGTTGCCAGGGTCGTACAGCTGACCAAGAAACAGGCAGAAGCGATCGTCAACATCGTCTTCGATTCGATTGTCGAGTCGTTGCGTGCAGGCGAAAAAATCGAGCTCAGAGGGTTCGGCAGCTTTCGCCTTCGCAGCAGGAAATCGAGAACAGGTCGGAATCCGAAAACGGGAGAGAGAGTGGAAGTGCCATCGAAACGGATTCCCTATTTCAAGCCTGGCAAAGAGCTCAAGGAACTGATCAACCAGAAGCTCGCGGAGTCGGATTCTCCAGCTCCATCGACCTCCGGTGACGAGTAGAAAGATCTCGGAACTGTGGAGATTCTTTTCACTCCCTGGAGGTACTCTTACTTGACCGGGCCCAAAACTCAGCAGCCGTGTATTTTCTGCGTCGCAGCGGCAGCCACTGATGATGACGAGCTGCTCGTGGTCTATCGAAGTGATGAGGCGCTCGTGATGCTCAATCGGTACCCTTACGCGAATGGCCACCTGATGGTGGCGCCTCGAGCGCACCTCGCGCGACTCGATGAGAGCAGCGATTCCACTCTGCTCCCGCTCATCCGCCTGACAGCCGAGGCGCAACGGATTCTTTCAGACACCTACCATCCAAACGGCTTCAATATCGGGATGAACCTTGGAGAGGCTGCAGGCGCCGGCATCGCGGATCACTATCACATGCATGTAGTGCCGCGTTGGACCGGTGATTCCAATTTCATGACCGTGACGGCGCAGACACGACTCGTTCCTGAGACACTCGAGCAGACATTCACGAAGCTCAGGCCGCAATTCAGCCGGCTGGAAGGCGTGACCTCGTGAGCGGCAAAGCCATCACCGCGATGGCAATCGCACTCGCGCTTCCTGGAGCGGGACACTTCTACCTGGGCAGACGCAGGCGCGCTGCGGCGTTCTTCGGAATCGTGATCGTCATGTTCACCATCGGGCTTCTGATCGAAGGCAAGGTCTACACGCCCGAGAAGAACAAACCACTCACGATGCTCGCCTCGGTCGCGTCGATGGGTGTCGGAGTTCCCTATTTCATCGCTCGTTCCATCCGTCCCCTCGGCGAGGTCCTTTCGATCACCTTCGAGCATGGAACAGCCTTCACGCTGACAGCAGGACTGATGAATCTCCTCCTGGTGCTCGATGCGTTCGACATCGCGGAACGGCGCAAGCCATGAACCTGCTCGTCGACCATGTCGTTCTCATGCTCATCTACGCGACAGCTACCGCGCTCTTCTTCACGCTTCTGTGGAAAGAAACGAAGCAGGAGCGGATCCGCTTCTTTCTTACGGTCTTCTGCTCTCTTTTTCTGGGCGGGATTCTCTTATCCTGGGTGATGTATCCGTTTCCCATCCGTTAGCCCGCTTTCTCACACTCCTTTGTGGCGAGGCGGCGGAGAGTGGCCTGGATGCGAGGCGTACGACGGTTTCGCGACGAAGGCATAGTTGACACTATGTCGAGGAGTGAAACCGTCGTGCAACCAAGCAGGCAGGCCGCTATCCGCCGCCGCAGCAGAAGGAGTGTGAGAAATGCGGGCTAACGATGCGATCCGTCCCTGGCACTCCCGCTACGGCGACGGGCTTGCGGAGCGATGGCTGAGAGTTCTCCCACTCGTCTGCTACCTCTCGTTTATTTTCATAGTATCGTCCGTCCCTGGCGGTGACCTGGCCGCGGTCGCTGACGACCGTCTCGAGCATTTCGGCGAGTACTTTGTGCTCGGCTGGCTGCTCATCCTGGCGTTGGCGGGCTTTACCCCGACCGGCGTGGGGAAGGTGCATTACGCTTCCGCATGGATGGTCGGAGTTGCGTACGCGGTGTCGGACGAGCTTCACCAGAGTTTCGTTCCCCATCGCGACGCTTCGTTCGGCGACGTCGCCTTCGACTCACTCGGGTTGACCGTAGCCCTCGCTGTGATCGCCTTCCTGATGCGAATCAGAATGGAGCCGTCATGAAACTCTGCGTGGTGGCCGGTGAAGCCTCGGGGGACATTCACGCCGCGGAGGTCATTCACGAGCTCGGCCAGCTCGACTCAGACCTTCGTACGTTCGGCATCGGCGGCGACCGGCTGGCTGCAGCCGGAATGGCAATCCTGCACCACGCGCGCGACATGGGGATCGTTGGTCTCTTCAACGTTCTCCGCCACGTTCCGATGTTCCGGAGGATTTTCCACGAGCTCATCGAGCGGATCAAACTCGAAAAGCCCGACGCGATTCTTCTGGTTGATTATCCCGACTTCAATCTTCGCGTAGCGCGCGCGGTGCGGAAACTCGGAATCCCGGTCATCTACTACATCTCGCCGCAGGTGTGGGCGTGGAGAAAACGTCGCGTCCGGACGATAGCGAAGCTCGTCGACCACATGCTCGTGATCTTTCCTTTCGAGGAACCGTTCTATCGCGAGCACGGAGTTCCGGTCACCTACGTTGGCCATCCACTCGTCGAGCAGCTCGAGGAGGCGATCCGCGAACCGCGCGTTCCGTCGGCAGACGGAGTTCTGCGAATTGCTCTGATGCCAGGCAGCCGGTCGATGGAAGTGGAAGCGCTCCTGCCGCCGATGATTGATGCCATGCGCAGTCTGCAGCGAGAGCGCGAGGTCGAGGCATTTGTGATCAGGGCCTCCACCATTCCTGCGGAGCGACTTCGCACACTGATCGAGGCGAGCGGACTGCCCGTTCGCATCATCGAATCAGACGGAAGAGAGGCGCTGGCGGACGCCGACGTGTCGGTCTCATCTTCCGGCACGGCTACACTCGAGGCGGCCGTTCTCGGCGTGCCCGTCGTCGTGGTTTACAAGTTGAGTCCCGCGACGTATCTGCTGGCGAAGCTGCTGGTGAAGTTGCCGTATTTCAGCCTGGTGAATATCGTTGCAGGCAAGCATGTCGTCCCCGAACTTCTCCAGGGTGCGGTGAACGGCACCGCGATCGCGAGCGCGGTGAACGAGCTCGTAGAACCGGATCGATACCGCAAGGTCCTCACGGAGCTGGCTCTGGTTCGCGCCGCTCTGGGAGGCAGGGGAGCGAGCCGCCGGGCGGCCGCGAAAATCGCTACACTGGTTCGCGATCACCGGAGAGGGCAGAATCCCTCAGAACGGACAAGAGCTTGAGCCAGAGACCAAAGATGTTTCTCGATTGCGATGGCGTGACGTGCAGCGCGTCCTGGGGCCGGACATTCCAGTGTCTGGCGGTAGTCGCGAACAGCGCCTGCGGCGCGCCGGAGATTGGAATGTCCGGCCCCAACAGGGCACTCTCGGGACGATGAAGATCCTCAGACGGCTCTACCGATACCTGATCCCGTACCGCGGCTGGACGATCCTTGCGTTCGTGAGCATGTTGATGGTTTCAGCCACCAACGGTGCGCTTGTGACGCTTTCCCGCCCGTTGTTCGACGAGGTCCTGTCACCCAAAAGCGCAAAGGCGCAACAGGTGCAGCCGGGCGCGGCAGACCGTTTTGCCCTCATCGACAAGGTGCTTGAGCGCGACCGGACTGAAGGAAACAGAGGTCCACTGCTGAACGCTGTCGACAACATGACGAGACCAGCAAGGGAGTGGTGGAAGGCAAATGAGAACGACCGCTGGCGAATCATTCCGATTCTTCTGCTGGCTGTATTTCTCGTGAGAGGCTTCACGTCATTCTTTGCCGAATATGCGTTCCAGAAAGTCGGACTCTCAACCGTCCGCGACCTCCGGAACGAGCTGTACGAGTCGATCATTCGTCAAAGCAATCGGTTCTTCGCACGGCGATCAACGGGCGAGCTCGTCAGCCGTATCGTCTCGGACGCCGACGCGATCCAGGCCGCCGTCTCGATCAGGATGGGCGACCTTTTTCAGGAGTCGCTCAACCTCATCGTTCTCACTGCATATGTCCTGATCGTCAATACGGAACTGGCCATCATCAGCTTCGTGGTTGCTCCGATTATCGTTCTGCCGATCGTTACCTTTGGCCGGCGCCTGCGGAAGACGACGTACCGTTCTCAGGAACGAATGGCTGACATCGCAACGCTACTCGAGGAAACGATCAAAGGCGTCCGGATCGTGAAAGCATTTGCGATGGAACCTTTCGAGATCCGCCGCTTCAGAGAAGCGACCGCGCGGCACCTGGGAAGTAATCTGAAAGCCCAGAAGATTCAGGCGATGACGTCTCCTGTGATGGAACTGCTTGCCGGTGTCGCGATGACGATGCTCTTCCTTTACGCCGGAGCGCGCATTCACTCCGGAGCCATCACTCAGGGTCAGTTCATCAGCTTTCTTCTCGCCCTGGCCCTCATGTATGCGCCGATCAAACGGTTGAACAAAGTGAATCTCTCCATGAACACTGCGCTTTCGGCTTCGGATCGCGTATTTCAGATGCTGGACGTCGAGAATGACGTGGTCGAACGTTCGGATGCGATTCGACTTCGTGAGATCGGAAGCGGCATCTCGTACGAAAATGTCGAGTTCCGTTACGACGACAAAGTGATCCTCACAGGAATCGATTTGACAGTCTCGCCTGGGGAAGTCGTGGCTGTGGTGGGTGGGAGCGGCGCAGGAAAATCCACTCTTGTGAATCTGTTGCCTCGCTTCTATGACGCTTCGGGCGGGCGGATCCTGGTCGACGGACACGACGTCCGCGACCTCACTCTGGACTCTCTTCGAGGCATGATGGGCTTCGTGACCCAGGAGGTCGTTCTCTTCAATGACACGGTCCGCAGCAACATCGCGTACGGCCGTTCCGACGTTCCGCAGGAGATGATCGAGGCGGCCGCACGCGCAGCAAACGCTGCCGAGTTCATCGAGGCTCTCCCTGCCGGCTACGACGCGCAGGTTGGTGAGTCAGGTGTCCTTCTGTCGGGCGGACAGAGGCAGCGACTCGCCATCGCGCGCGCGCTCCTCAAGAACCCTCCAATTCTCATCCTGGACGAAGCGACCTCGGCACTTGATACCGAATCCGAGCGACTCGTCCAGGACGCACTCACGAACCTGATGCGCGGCCGAACGACAATCGTCATCGCCCATCGACTCTCCACCATCAGGCGGACCGACAAGATCGTCGTACTCGACGCGGGCCGGATTGTCGAGGTTGGGAATCACGAGGCGCTGTTCGCAAAGAAGGGGATCTACCGAAGGTTGTACGACCTTCAGTTTGTCGATGACGAAAAACCATCGGAGGCTCTCGCGTGAGCGTCGATCTCGGGCTCCTACTTCTGCCGCGCGTGATTCACGCGTTTGTCCGATCTCTGTACGCCACACTCAGGGTTCGCCATTCGTCCCTCGAGCGGATCGAGTCTTTGAATCGGGAGAACCGGCGCTACGTTCTCGCTTTCTGGCATGGACAGCTGATGCTCATGTTCTTCAGTCGTCACCGAAAGCCGATCAATGTCATGAGCTCGCTTCATCGCGACGGTGAGATCAGCGCCAGGACGCAGGAGCGTTTTGGCGCCGAAGTGATTCGCGGTTCTTCGAGCAAAGGCGGCGCGAATGCGTTGCGCCAGATGGTTCGCGCCGCTCAGAGCGGACACAACCTCGCGTTCACTCCTGATGGCCCCAGGGGACCCCGGCGAATCGCGCAGATGGGAGTCGTTCTGGCAGCGCAAGCGACTGGGGCCCCCGTTGTACCGGTCGCGTTGATCGCTAAAAAAAAAAGATCCTGCGATCGTGGGACCGGTTTGAGATTCCGTTCCCGTTCTCGCGCGTCCTCTTCATATATGGAGAGCCGATCGATATACCGCGACGCTTGTCGAGAGATGAGATGGAGCAGTGGCGGTTGAAAGTCGAGAACGCTCTCAACGCGCTCACTGACGGCGCGGAGGGAGAGTTCGAAGTGCTCTGGGCCGATGGCCAATCCTGAAGCCGGTAAACGCTGATGACTGAGAGCCGCAAACAACCATCCCCCCTTCTCCCGGCGGGAGAAGGTGCCCGTGAGGGCGGATGAGGGTCCCCGGTGATTTGCCGTTACTTCCGCTCGCGAGCAACCTCGCTCCCAGCTCTGCCGGCATTCAGTCAGGCAAGAAATAGTTTCCTATGTCGTGCCGAAGCGTCGTGCACGACACTCGCAATCGCAACAAACACGTTTCGAGCATGAGGGAACCCCAATGATTCAGAGCATGACCGGCTTCGGCCGCGCGTCGGGCAGCTTATCGAAGCACTCCGTCGAGATCACGGTCAAGAGCGTCAACCATCGGAACCTCGAGCTCTCCGTGCGACTCCCTGAGATCTTGTGGGACATGGAGAGCGCGATTCGAGCCCTGGCTGCCGAACAGTTCTCGCGAGGCAAGGTGGACCTCTCCGTTCGACTCCACCGCACAACCGAGCCTGAATATCAGGTCGTGGTCAACAGCAGGCTTGCCAACGTCGTGGTCCCTCAACTGAGAGCGATTGCAGAGGAACAGGGGCTTGGCAGCAGTTTCTCCGGCAGTGATCTCATGAGAATTCCCGACCTCGTGTCGGTGCAGCCGATCGAGGTCGAGCTCGAAGATCAGGACAGGGATGCTCTGAAGTTGTTGATCAGAGAGGCATGTGCGAACGCCGGCACCATGCGGGCTCGCGAGGGCGATGCTCTTCGCAGCGACATCGTCATGCGCGTGGGTCGTATTGAGGAGAGCCGTGCAGAGCTCGAGGCTCTACGCGAAGCGATCATCGCCGAAGCCCTGGACGCCTTCAGGGTCCGTGTTTCCGAAATTTCAAAAGTCGCCGGAGTCGAAGTGCGGGAAGAGCGGCTCGCGCAGGAGGTCGTTCTGATGGTCGAGAAGGGCGACGTGGCTGAAGAGCTGACTCGGATGGGAATCCACCTCACGGAGATTCGTGCCGTGATCGATGGCAAAGAGCCGGCCGGGAAAAAGCTCGACTTCCTCTCGCAGGAGCTGCTTCGCGAGATCAATACTGCGGGCTCCAAGTCACGCTCCTCTACGATTCGAAGCGTCGTTGTAAAATTGAAGACGGAAGTCGAAAGGATTCGGGAACAGGTACAGAATGTCGAATAGGACCACCCTCAACTTCCATCCCGACGGGACGCTTTTCATCGTCTCCGGTCCTTCCGGGGCGGGAAAGAGCACATTGATCCAGCGCGTCAAGAAGGCGCTTGATCCGCTGGGGGTTCGACTCCACTTCTCCGTATCTCACACCACCCGCTCGATCCGTGCCGGGGAGCAGGAGGGTGTGGATTACCACTACGTGACCGAAGCGGCTTTCGAGGCGATGGCAGTTGCGGGGGAATTTCTGGAGTGGGCTCGCGTTCACGGCAATTTATACGGTACTTCCATTCACGAAGTGCGGACACGTCTCGACAGGGGAGAGGACGTGATCCTCGACATCGACGTTCAGGGCGCCAGGCAGATCGCGGCTAACGATGCGCTCCGTCCTCACTCTTTGAGTCTGTTTCTGTTTCCGCCGTCCTTCGAGGAGCTCGCACGAAGGCTGAAAGGGCGGGCACTCAACAGCAGCAAAGACATCGAGATGCGGCTGCAGAAAGCTCTCAGCGAGATCGAACACGGCTCGAATTTTTACGACTACGTCGTCATCAATGATGACGTCGACATAGCAACCGAATGCTTGAAGGCGGCAATCGTCGCCCGCAAGCTCACGTCGAAGAGTGCGCTGCAGGCTCTGCAACAGATGGCCCGGCGCTTCAAAGGGGAAACAAATGGAAGCACTGCCTGATGGAATCGACAGCAAGTTTCGCTACGTCCTGCTGGTAGCCAAGCGGGCCGAGCAGCTGATCCAGGGATCGAGCGCAAAGATCAAGAGCCGTTACAGCAAGCCGACGCGGATCGCGATGGACGAAGTCAATCGCAATCAGATCAACTGGCAGCTCACAGAGCCGGTTGCGGAACCGGCCGACTCTGGCTCAGAAGAATCCTGAGACGCTAGTGAAGATCGTACTGGGCGTCTCCGGTGGCATCGCTGCCTATAAGACGCCTGAGCTCGTCCGGAGACTCAGAGAAGCGGGGGCCGACGTCCGGGTGCTTCTCACCCCGAACGGCGCCCGCTTCGTCTCTGCTCTCGCCCTGGCTGCCGTGTCGGGGCACGGGGTTGTGTCGGATCAGTGGGGCGATCCTGAAAAGGGCGGTGTAGATCATGTCGACCTGGCCCGCTGGTCAGATCTCCTCCTGGTCGCGCCTGCAACGGCCAACATCCTTGCGAAGCTTGCCGTCGGGATTGCGGATGATGTCGTGACAACCTACGCCCTGGCTCATCGAGGGGCGCTTGCGGTTGCTCCGGCGATGAACAGCACGATGCTCGCGCACGAGACCGTCGTGCAGAACCTCGAGACCCTTCGCCTTCGAGGTGCAGTGATCATCGAGCCTGACAGCGGACTGCTTGCGTGCGGTGATGAAGGAGCTGGAAGATTGCCCGACGCGCCGGTGATTGTCGAGCGGGTCAAGGCAGTCTTTGCCCGCCGCGACCTCGACGGAACGCGCATTCTCGTCACCGCGGGTCCAACCCGTGAAGCGATCGACCCGGTCCGCTATCTGTCGAACCGTTCCTCCGGGAAGATGGGGTACGCGATCGCTGAGGCGGCGAGCCGTCGGGGAGCGTATGTGACGCTCATCAGCGGGCCAACGTCTCTCCCTGTTCCGGAAAGCGTGCAATTTCAACGCGTGACGACGGCCGCGGAGATGCAGCGCGCAGTCCTGGACCATCTCGATCGACACGATGTGCTGATTAAGGCTGCAGCCGTAGCCGACTTCACGCCTGTTGCAGTGTCCGCAGGCAAAATCAAAAAACGTGAGGGTGAAGAGCCGTTGACGCTCGAGTTGAAAAAGACTCCCGACATTCTGCAAAGCGTCGCCGAGCGCAAAGTCCGGCCCTTCATCGTCGCTTTCGCTGCGGAAACTGAGCACCTCGAGAAAAACGCGCGACTGAAACTCGAGCGCAAGAACGCCGATCTGATCGTCGCGAACGATGTGTCCGATTCGTCGATCGGGTTCGACGTGGACCAGAACCGGGTGACGCTTTTTTCGAAAGATGGTTCTGCGATCGCTGTAGATCGTGCTTCGAAGCGTGTGATTGCCGATCGCATCCTGGATCAGGTCGTTGCCTCGACGCGTCGGAGCTGATAGTCGGCATCATGAATCGCGACGACCTTCGCTCCGAGCTGACCTTCCTGAATGACGTAGGGTTCAGCCACCTCGATATAGCGCCCGATCCTCGTCTGGTTGCACAGGTGCGTGAGAAGGATCATCCAGCCGTAGTTGAGCCGGGTGGTCCCTCGGCGAGGGAGATCATCGACGTTTCTCACACGCTCGAGTCCCTTGCCCGGCTCGCAGCTGGATGCCTTCGATGCCGGCTTGCGGCGACCCGCACTCAGGTGGTCTTTGGCACGGGCAATCCCAATGCAGACCTCATGTTCATCGGCGAGGGGCCGGGCCGCGACGAGGACCTCAAGGGCGAACCATTCGTGGGAAGGGCTGGCCAGCTGCTCACTGACATTATCAAGGCGATGCAGCTGACGCGAGAGTCTGTGTACATTACCAATGTCGTGAAGTGCAGGCCTCCCGAGAATCGAAACCCGGAGAATGACGAGATGGATGCCTGCCGCCCCTACCTTCAGAGACAGATCGAGTTGATCAAACCGAAAGTCATCGTGACGCTGGGACGCTTCGCTTTGCAGAGCACTCTTCAGAAGGCCATCCTCATATCGAATGTCCGAGGCAGCTGGCTCGCTCACGGTGCGATCAAGCTCATGCCGACCTATCACCCTGCGTATCTGCTTCGAACTCCCTCAGCGAAGAAAGATGTCTGGGCCGACATGAAAAAGGTGATGACTGAGCTGGGCATCGAGCCGCCCGCGGAACGCTGAAGTAAGAACGGCGAAGGTTTGGAGTGCGGTAGCCGCAGTTGCCGCTTTTGTTTCGAACCCGCGAGCCTGGACCTTTCAAGCCGTGACGCTGTCGTGATCTGACACAGAAAGCGGCAGCTGCGGCTGCCGCACTCCAAAGCTTCGCGTGCGGCAATCACGATATCCTCTTGCCGATGCCGAAGGCCCCCACCCTCTACGCAGAAGTTGCCGTCCCTCTCGGCGTTTTTGACACGTTCACCTACTCTATCCCTGACGAGCTTCGCAGGGGGGTGAGGGTCGGCTGTCGCGTCGAAGTCCCGCTCGGAACAAAACTCACGACGGGCTTTGTGACGGGATTCATCGGTGAAACTTCTGTCCCCTCGAAGAAACTCAGGCCGATCAAATCTCTTCTCGACGAGGATGAACCGGCACTGCTTCCGGAAATCCTCGAGCTATGTAAGTGGGCAGCTGGCTATTACCTCGCCCCGCTGGGAGAGATGATTCGAACCGCGCTCCCTGCCAACATGGCGTCGCGGGGAAAACGGATCCTCCGCTTCACCGGAAACCAGGAGCTCGTCGACATCGCACTGGCTGAAGGTCGAATCAATGACGAAGATGTTGCGCTGCTCGATGGTCTCAAGGGTCGCGATCTGCTTGTTCGAACCGTCACAGAGTCGATCCCGCTGGCTCATCGCTCGATCTCGCGCCTCCGCGATGCTGGCCTGATCTCGGTGGTCGAATCGTTTCGGGATAACGACGGCGTCCGTCAGGACCGCTTCGCCGTGCTGCGGAAGGAAGAGGCAGGGCTTCCGCCGAGGCAACAGGAGGTTGTTGATCTACTGATTGCACGAGGTGGGGAGCTCTCAATCCGGGCGCTTGAAGCGCAGAAGGTCAGCGACTCAACGATCCGGACGCTTCTGAAGAAAGATGTTCTGGCGATCGAGCGGCGTCCCCGACGACATACCCTCGATGCCTTCTTCGCATCTCTCGACGCGGTTGACATCGGCACTGTCGTTTATTCGGCCGAGCAGCTCGCAGCCATCGAAGCCGTCAGGAAACACATGGGGACCTTCACCCCATTTCTCCTCGAAGGCGTCACCGGCAGCGGAAAAACTGAGATCTACATCGAGCTCATGCGAGATGTCGTGAGCAGGGGCGAGCAGGCGATCCTGCTCGTACCGGAGATCTCACTGACCCCTGTGTTTGCAGCACGGCTCAAAGAAAGGTTCGGAGATCGGATCGCAATCCTTCACAGCAACCTCTCGGCAGGGGAGCGTTACGATCAGTGGTGGCGCGCACGCCGCGGACTCGTTGACGTGGCCATTGGCCCTCGCTCGGCGCTTTTCATTCCGTTCGAGCGACTGGGTCTACTGGTAGTAGACGAAGAAGGCGATTCGGCCTACAAACAGGAGGAGACGCCAAGGTACAACGCCCGCGACGTAGCCGTGGTTCGAGCACGGATTCGCGGAATCCCCATAGTCCTCGGCTCGGCGACCCCATCTCTCGAATCGCGAGAGAATGTGAGCCTCGGCAAGTATCAGATGCTTCGACTGACTAAACGCGTCGAGGCTCGTCCATTGCCAACGGCCGAAGTCATCGACATCAGGGGAGAAAGAGGAGAGAAGGAAGATCGCGGGCTCATCATTTTCAGCTCCAAACTGCAACAGGAGATGGCTCAGGTGTTCTCACGCGGCGAGCAGGCGATCGTCCTGATGAATCGGCGAGGCTACGCACCCTTCCTTCTATGTCGTGAGTGCGAGAACGATTTCCGATGTCGCGATTGCAGCGTCACGATGACGGTGCATCGGCGCTCAGGCCTGCTGATTTGTCATTACTGCGGCCAACGCAAACCCATACCGGTACGATGCCCGCTTTGCGACGGCGAGGTGCTCCAGCCAATCGGTTTCGGGACCGAGAAAGTCGAAGAGCGGTTCCGCCGCATCTTCCCGGAGGTTGCCGTCGACGTTCTGGACCGCGACTCGACGAGGAAGAAGGGCGAGCTCGTCCGGATTCTCCGCCGGTTCCGCACGGGAGAAACTCAGGCCCTCATCGGAACTCAGATGCTCAGCAAAGGTCATCACTTTCCGAAGGTCACCCTGACCGGAGTCATCAACGCCGACGCGATCCTCGGGTACCCCGATTTCCGCTCCTCGGAGAAAACCTTCTATTTATTGACGCAGGTAGCCGGCAGGGCTGGCCGAGGCGAGTTGCCTGGCAGGGTGCTCATCCAGTCGGCTTTCCCTTCGCACCACGCGATCCAGCACGCACTTCGTCACGATTACGAGGCGTTTTTCGAAGATGAGATCGAGTTTCGCAGGACGTTTCACTATCCGCCCGTGACCGGAATGATTGCGATCCTGTTTCGAGGCGAGGAGATCCGTGCCGTGGAGAAAGCGTCGTCAGCGGTGGGACAGACGCTCGAGTTGTCGACACGTGCGCTTCGTGGAGTCCGAATACAAGGTCCGGCGCCAAGTCCGCTCGCAAGGATCAAGGGCGTTTTTCGGTACCAGATTCTTATCCGAGGCCGCGAGAGGGTTAAGCTTCGGGACGCGGTGGCACGAGCAGTTTTCGGGTCGAAACATCCGGGTGTCGAAGTGATCGTGGACGTCGATCCGATCAATATACTGTGAGGCTGCACATGGGGCCATAAAGGCGCAGGATTCGCGGCGGCTACGCGAGCGCTATCGGGGCAACAGCAGTACCCGAAGTCGCGCGCGAGTGCATCGCGCACATTTCTTGCCTCGGTCAGAGCTATCGTGACCTGAATTGAGCGAGACCGATTGAGAGAGTTGCCCGGGCATGACTGAATCCTCCGCTGCTGTTTGCGCCAGGTGCGCAGCGCCCATTGTTGCACCCGCTCGCTTCTGTGGGAGCTGCGGAGCGACTGTTCCGGTATTCCGCCCGGGGCATGTCATTGACGACCGCTACGAAGTCATGGTGCTGGTGGCCGAAGGTGGCATGAGCGAGGTCTACAAGGTTCGCCACCTTCATCTGGACGAGATTCGTATGGTGAAAATCATGCGACCCGGCTCCGTCCCGGAGGATACCCACCAGCTACGCTTTCAGCATGAGGCAAAGCTGGCCCGGATGGTCCGCCACCCGAACGTGGCCACGCTCCATGACTTCAGTCGACTCGACGATGGCAGCTTCTACATGGTTTGGGAGCACCTGGACGGGCAGACCGTTCAGAACTGGACGGCGCTAAACCGTCAGATGACTCCCCTCGAAGCGATCGACGTGGCGCTCCAGGTCCTGGACGGTTTGCAGGCGATTCACGACGCAGGCATTGTTCATCGCGATATCTCCCCCGACAACATCATGGTGGTGCCTGAAAAAAGTCGCGATGGACAGAGCGAGAGGCTGACCGCCAAAATCATTGATCTCGGGATCGCCAAAAGACTGGATCTCGAATCCTCGGCGGCCCGACGAACCGAAACAGGAACGTTCATTGGTAAGGCGAAATATGCTTCGCCCGAACAGGCAGGACTTCTCCGCAAAGGCGAAGCAATCGATGCCCGGAGCGACATTTACTCGCTCGGCGTCACCCTTTACGAGATGTTATCGGGCACGGTCCCTTTTGAATCATCAACTTTGGAAGGATACCTTCTCAAGCATCTCAGGGAAGTGCCCCCGCCTCTTCGAAAGGCGGTGCCCACAATTCCCCGGAGTCTCGAAGAGGTCGTGAGCCGCGCGATGGAGAAGGAGCGCGATCATCGATTCGCGAGTGCGACTGCGTTCCGCGAGGCTCTCGCGGCTGCAAGAGCCGACGTCGTGAGTAGCTCCGAGACGAAGAAAACGTCACGCTTCAAGCTTCCGACGCTCTCGATACCACACCCGAACCGGCCCCAGGACATGACGACCGAGCGAACCGGTGTTTCCATGAAAGTGGAAGAGGCCGGGACACTCGCCGCATCCCTGACCCCGAAGCCCGAGGGCGAAAGATCAGCAGAGCGTGCGATCGAGAATATGCTTCCGGGCGAGTTGAGGCCTCGCGCGAAACGCTTACCGATTATTCTACTGGTGGGGGTTCTGATTCCCACAGCAGTCGCCCTGACGTTGTGGAAGAGATCGTCGAAGCCTGTTCCTGTTGCCACCGGGAGCGGCCAGTCCGGCAAGGCCAGCCGAGGTAACTCTCGACCAGCAGAGACCTCGCAGGTCGTGGAAACCGTATTGCCGCCGGCGGAGCCGGTAACTGAAGCCAGCGACGCTGGGCTTCCTGCGAATGTGGAAGGAGGGATCATTCCCACCGCTACCACTCAGCCAATCATCGCTCCAGCTCCGCCTGCCGCGGCCCCCAGTCGAAGCGGTGCTCCACTTGTTCCCTCTGCAGCGCTCCCGCCGAGGAACCTTCCTCCGTCTCCTCTCGCGGACAAAATCACCCCACCCGCGTCACAGCCGGTGCCGAAACCTCCTGCAGTTTCCGAGACATCAGCGATGCAGATTCTCAGGAGCTGGATCACGACGCGAAATGTCTACCCGGCCGACTCAGCATGCTTCCAGGTCCGCAGCCTCGGATTGAAGAACGCTGGGTATACCGCCGAAGCGATCGCAGGTGACTGCAACGCAGAGAGAGCGGCAGGTAGCGTGATCGGGAAGTGGCGGGTGGATGCCATCACCGGCGACGTCTACGTGCAGAACGCACGCGGACGCTACGTGAGTCCGTAGTTAGACGGCGGTGGTTGACGGCATGACTCTTCAGGCGATGGGCCGCAGGACCTGTTCGTTCACCGGATGCTCCAGCCTTATCGCGTGAGCGAGAAGTCGCTCATGAAGATCGGGGTCGAGCGTGCCAACGAGAACGGTCAATCGCTCGAGATGGACGCCGATCATCAGAATCGAGGAGAACAGAGCTTCAGCCTGCGAACGCTCGAAAGAATGGAACGCTGCCCTGCGGCCGAATTCGTCCTCGTGGATCGAGTTCAAAGCGACGAGTGCCTGATCGAAAGCGCCCGAGAGCCGCTTGCCCATCTGCTGTTGCTGGTTGTGACCACCCGACCGCGTGTGACGGATCGACTCGCTGAGCTTCTCGATGCAGTGAACGAGGGCGCGGAAACCGGTCTCGACGTCGGTCGGGATCTTTTCTCCTCGTTCGTACGCCGACGAGTAGAGCGTCTCGGCTGTTGGACGGTAATTTCTGCTGACCCTCTCTTTGAGACTCGAGAGAGTCGGGACGTGGCGCATCACTTCGTTCTGTCGCTGCTGTTCCATCTTCGATCTTCCGTTATATGAGTTATTTAGCGCGAAAAGATGCGGTTGTGTCATTTGCCTGAAGCCCGTTCATTTGTTAGGTTCGCGCCCATGATCGCAGATGACACCCAGTTCGAGGAACCGATCCTCAGATTACGCCGCCGTATCGACGAGCTGACTGGCGACAACGGAGAAGGGGCCGATCGCGAAGAAATCGAAGAGCTCCGCGGGGAGCTTAGCAAAGTCACACGCGATATCTATCAGAACCTGACTCCGTGGCAGAACACTCTCGCTGCACGACACCCCATGCGGCCCTACACGCTCGACTACATCTCGTATATGTTCGAGAACTTCGTCGAGCTTCACGGAGACCGCAGATTCGCTGACGATCCGGCGATTGTTGCAGGTTTCGGCAGCCTCGGCGAGCAATCGTGCGCGATCATCGGCCATCAGAAGGGACGGGACACGAAAGAAAAGATTATCCGGAACTTCGGGATGCCGCGCCCTGAGGGATATCGGAAGGCTCTGAGGATCATGCAACTGGCTGAAAAGTTCAGACGCCCGATCTTCACTTTCATCGACACGACCGGCGCGTATCCCGGCGTGGGCGCAGAGGAGCGTGGACAAGCGGAGGCCATCGCCGTGAACCTGCGTGAGATGGCCGCTCTTACTGTTCCAATCATCGTGACGGTCACGGGAGAGGGGGGGAGTGGTGGCGCCTTAGCGCTAGGTGTCGGTGACAGGATCCTGATGCTCGAGCATGCCGTCTACTCGGTGATCTCCCCGGAGGGTTGCGCGGCGATCTTATGGAAAGATCCCGGGGCGGCAAAGCAGGCGGCCAAGGCGATGAAGATCACCGCCAAAGACCTCAAAGGCCTGGGAGTGATCGATGAGATCGTGCCCGAGCCGGAGGGAGGAGCGCATAACGATCACCGCGGCGCTGCGGCGCTCCTGCGCGCCGCGCTGGAGCGGAACCTCAAGGAAGTCCGGAGAACGAGAGAGTCTCTACTGCCTGAAGAGCGATACAAGAAGTTTCGTAAGATGGGCATCTACGAGAAGGCCTGATCGCTCGATCGCTGAGTGACAGCTCCACGCCTTCGCGACCGGGTAGATCAATGCCGACCTACGATGAATGGATTCTGAGAGTCGACGAGGAAAGGTCTCCTGAGTTTCCCCTGGAATCCCCTCTCATCCGTTCGATACTGAGGCGTCGCGGCGTGGTCTGCCACGAGAGTTTTCGCCGCTTTGTTTCGCCCTCGATCGACGACCTTCACGACGGCGCCTCAATCCATGGGATGGAGGTGGCTTGCGAGCGGATCTTCCGCGCGATTCGCGATCGAGAGAACATTCTCATTTACGGCGACTACGACGTTGATGGCGTCACGTCGATCGTTCTGCTCACTACGGTTCTCTCCCGGCTCGGAGCGGATGTCGGTTACGTAATCCCGCACCGCCTTGCCGACGGGTACGGCCTCAAATCCGAAGTTCTCGCGCGTGTGGAGAAAGAGCGGCAGATCAAGCTTGTCATCACCGTGGATTGCGGCATTACGTCCGTTGAGCCCGTCCTCAGTGCGATCGAGCGCGGTATCGACGTCATCATTACAGACCACCATCTGCCGCCGGGCAACCTGCCCGCCGCCGCTGCCGTACTCAACCCGCGGCAACCTGGCTGCTCATATCCTTTCAAGGATCTTGCGGGCGCAGGGGTCGCGCTCAAACTCTGCGCGGAACTGCTTCGAAGATCGGGAAGCTCGATGTCACTGCTGTCACTCATGAAGATTGCAGCACTGGGAACGGTCGCCGACGTGGCTCCCCTCATCGGGGAGAATCGAACGATTGTCAGCCTCGGCTTGAAGGGGCTATCGCATTCGACCAACTTCGGGCTGAGCGCGCTCCTGCGAACCGTCGGACTCGAAGGCCATGGAGTCAGGGCAAGCGATGTCGGATTCAAACTGGGTCCCCGCATCAATGCTGCGGGCCGGCTCGCGTCAGCCGATACGGCGATCCAGCTCTTCGGGGCGAAAGATGAAGCGGTCGCGAACCAGTTGGTTGACGAGTTGAATCGTCTGAACCGGGAGCGTCAGTCCATCGAAAAAGATGTCCGCAGGGACGCAGAGGAACAGATCGCAACCAGTGGAGTCGGGAACATCCTCGTTCTCTCTTCGGAGACGTGGCACCGAGGGGTTCTGGGGCTATCCGCGGGAAGGCTCGCGCAGAAGTACAACCGTCCGGTGCTGATGATCGCCGTCGAAGGAGAGACCTGCTCCGGCTCAGCCCGAAGCATCTCCAGCATCAACCTCCATGGAGCGCTCGAAAAGGTCGCGCATCTTTTCACCCACTTCGGTGGCCACGAGTTCGCCTGCGGTTTCTCTTTACCCGTCTCAAATCTGGCTCCGTTGAAAACTCTTCTCCGCGCTCACTTTTCCTCGCACGACATTGCCGCGTTTCGGCGGACAGCATGGATCGAGGGTGAGCTCACACCGCGTGCTCTGACCCGAAGTTTCATGAAAGAGCATCAGAGTCTGGAGCCCTTTGGTGCCGGCAACCCTCAGCCACTCTTCCTTATGAGAGGGCTCAGGGTCTCGGGACGGAGGGAGTTTTCAGAAGGTTGTCACGAAGTGATGCTCGCCCGCGACGACCGATCGGTACCGGCGGTGATCTGGCCTTCGCAGACAGAATTGCTACCGCTGTTTGACTCCGGTTGCGAGCTCGATCTCGTTGCGCAACTTCAACCGACACGCTATTCGCAGGCTGGCGTCCGACTCGAGCTGGTTGACGCAGCTCGATCGGGAGAGATGATCGTGCGGAACGAAACGGGAAGGCAGGCTGTTAGTTTCTGACTACTGATGCAGCGTACTGTCAGAACACTTCGTCTTGTCATCCCCCTCGCCTTCGTCAGCTTCGTGGCCTTTATTTTTGTCAGTTACACGGCAAATTCACGACGGGACCGTGCGCCGGGCGAAGCGATCACTTCGACAATCCGCAAAGGCGATCAACCGCGGCTGGTGGCCGACGTTTTCGAGGATACGCAGACCCTGGGTGGACGAACGCTCTCGAGGATCCGGGCTCGAAGAACCATGGGCTTTGCGTCGGGCTGGACCACCCTCGAGGGGGTCACGCTGACGCTCTACAGAAACGATGGCGGTGAGTACGAGTTAACGGCGGCCCAGGCACAGTTCAACTCGAAGACGAAGGAAGCGGAGGTCAAAGGAGGCGTGAAAGTCCGATCCAGCGACGGAATCGAGCTCCTCACGGAGGAGATGAAGTTCGATGGGACTCACCTTCTCAATGAGATCCCTGTGGACTTCAAATTCGACACCTGGCAGGGGAGGGCTGGAGCAATTTCTCTCAGTGTCGAGGATCAGACTCTTCTCCTCGACAAAGGCGTCACGGCTGCCTCCAGCTCCGGGAGTCTTCCAGGGAACAATGTGAAGATCTCGTCGCAACAGACCCTCTTCAGGCGGAAAGATGGAGTGGCCGAGTTCCGTGGAAAGGCGACCGTGGTGCGTGAGCTCGACCGGCTCGAGAGCGATCTTGTCGAGGCCCGATTCGACCAGAGCCGGAAGGTTCTCGTAGGACTCGAAGGCAGTGGCAACACCAGAATGATGCTCGCCAGGAACTCGGGTCTCATATCGGGAGCCGGCGACGCGGGAACGCTCCAGGCAGATCGTTTTCGATGTGAGATGACCGCTACAGGAGGGGTCGCCGCCGTCCATATTCTCGGGGAGAAAGGACCGGCACGTGCGGACCTTACGGGTCCTCCCGCGCGCCACATCGATGCGACAAGCTTCCTGGTGACGCTCACCGATCACGTGGTGACCCAGCTCCAGGCAGTCGGGGCGGTGCATCTTGTGGAGACCGGGCAGGAACGTCGAAGGATCGACAGCGACCGGATGAAGTTGTACTTCGACAAGGCAACGCGAGCCGCAGTGAGCGGACTGATGGAAGGATCATTTCGTTACGACGATGGGCGCAATCAGGCCACGAGCGAGCGTGCCGATTACGACATTCTCGGCGACCGTGTGGTCATGACCGAGGTTCCAGGTTCGTCTCCCACACTTCGCTCGGGCGGACACTCTCTCAAAGCCGACCGCATCGAGCTCTCCCCCAAGGCAGGCATGCTCAAGGCGATGGGGAACGTCATTTCCCAGCTTGAATCGAAAGGTGGCGCCCCCACATCCTCCCCCTCCGCGAGCGGCACCAGCTTGTTCCCCGGCGACCGGACGGTGTTCGTCAACGCCGATTCTCTTCTCGTGAGGCAGGCCGTGCGGACGGCGTCATTCTCGGGGAATGTGCGCGCTTGGCAGGACAACAATACTCTGTTCGCCTCCGAGTTGCAGGTCACGGGCGCGGGGGATCAGATAGAAGCTCGCGGGGGCGTCCGAGCGCTGCTGTACAATGCGCCCGGCGAAGCGCGGAAGGCTCCTTTGACAGCTCGCGGTGACCAGCTATCAGGCCGGAAACTGAGCCGCAAGCTCGAACTGAGTGGCGCGGTTCGCGTGGAGGATGGTTCGCGAGTTCTCTCGTCCGACCGAGCTACATTCTTTTTTGACGCGACGCGGAAAATTGAGCGTGTCGAAGCGGAGTCCAAAGTAGTCATGACCGAGGCAGTTACCAAGCGCAAAGGGTCTGGAGAGAAAGCGGTTTACCAGATCGCGAAGAAGTTTCTGACTTTGACGGGTTCGCCAGCAGAGATGTCAGATCCCCAGGGCAATGTTCGCGGGCAGCAGATTTTGTTCGATCTGGCCAAGAACAAGGTCGACGTCATCAGCGGCGGTTCTCCCAATGAAGCGAGCTACCGTCCATGAGAATGGGGAGTCGTGTTGACTGAGCAGGGAATTCTCGAGAGAGAGCATCAGGACGACCAGAAGACGACCGCGCGTTCGGACCGCGCTCTCCGTCTGAGTGCCGATCATCTACTCAAAGTCTATCGAGGGCGCAAGGTCGTGAAAGACGTGTCGGTCGAGATCGCTCAAGGCGAGATCGTTGGCCTGCTCGGGCCGAACGGAGCAGGGAAAACCACGACGTTTTACATGGTCGTGGGGTTGACTCGCCCCGATTCAGGCCGTGTGATGCTTGGCGACGAAGACATCACCGATCTCCCCATGTACCTGCGGGCGCAGAAGGGAATCAGTTATCTGCCGCAGGAAGCGTCTATCTTCCGCAAACTGACGGTTGAAGAAAATCTGCTGGCAGTTTTCGAGACGATGAATCTGCCGTTGGCTGAACGGGATCGCAGGACGCGCGCACTGCTCGAGGAGTTTCACGTTTCACACATCGCGAGGAGTAAGGCGTACACTTTGTCCGGAGGAGAAAGGCGACGGGTGGAGATCGCCCGCAGTCTGGCAATTAATCCGGCATTCATCTTGCTGGACGAGCCGTTCGCGGGGATCGATCCAATCGCCGTATTCGACATACAAAAAATCGTTTCAGAGCTCCGTGATCGAGGGATCGGCATTCTCATCACCGATCACAACGTGCGCGAAACTTTGAAGATCACCGACCGGGCCTATATCATCAAGGAAGGTGAGATCTTTCGTCAGGGCAGACCCGAGAGTCTGTCGGCCGATGCTGAAGTCAGGCGGATTTATCTCGGAGACGCTTTCAATCTGAACTGACCATCGGGCCGCACATCCAACGTGCGACGCGACGTCCAGACCACACACAGACATGGCACTAGAGCAGAAACTTCACTTAAAGCTGTCGCAGAAGCTGATCATGACGCCGTCGTTGCAGCAGGCGATCAAGCTGCTGCAATTGAGCAAGCTCGAGCTCCAGGAAGTCCTCAATCAGGAGTTGCTCGAGAATCCTCTGCTCGAGGAGCTCGCCGAGGAAAATAAGGCGGAAGAAGGGGATCCTCCCGAGCAGAAGACCGCGGAGGAAGAAGCCAAAGCCGAAGAAGTCGCAGAGGCGGACAAAGAGAAAGACTCCTTCGACGAGATCGACTACGACGCGTACTTCCAGGACTACATCGAGTACGGCTACAACCCGCGGATGAATGAGGAGCACGATGAGTTTCCCATCGAGAACACCCTCACCAGGCCGCCCAATCTCGCAGACCATCTGACATGGCAGCTCTCGATGTCCGATGCCTCTGCGCAAATCAAAGCCGTCGGGAACTTCATCATCGGCAACATCGATGGAGACGGGTATCTCCGCGCCAACATCGAGGAGATTGCTGCTTCGGGGCCCTATCCCGTCGAAGACGCAGAAGCCGCTCTCAAACGCGTTCAGTCGTTCGATCCGATCGGCGTTGGAGCGCGCGACCTCCGAGAATGCCTGCTCCTCCAGCTCCGGCATCTCGAGATCGAGAACGAGCTCGTCGAGCTCATCATCCGCGATCGCTGGGACGACTTCATGAACCGGCACTTCGTTCAGATCGCCAAGAGTCTCGGCATCGAGATGAAGGCGCTCGAGGTGATTGTCGACGTCATCAAGCATCTCGATCCCAAGCCGGGCCGGAAGTACAACAACGAGCGAGCCATCTACGTCGAGCCCGATGTCTATGTTTACAAGGTCAGCGACGAGTATGTGATCGTCCTCAACGAGGACGGCATGCCGAAGCTGCGGATCAATGGCAGCTACCGCCAGATGCTCAACCACATCGACTCCAAGCAGGATGGCGAGACGGTCAACTACATCAAGGACAAAATCCGCTCGGCCGTGTGGCTGATCAAGTCACTCGATCAAAGACAGCGCACGATCTATAAGGTCGCGGAGTCAATTATCAAGCACCAGAAAGAGTTCCTCGAGAAGGGGATCGATTTCCTCCGTCCTCTCGTATTACGCGACGTGGCGGACGACATTCAGATGCATGAGTCCACGGTCTCCCGCGTGGTGTCGAACAAGTACATGCACACCCCCCGCGGGCTCTTCCTGATGAAGTACTTTTTTCACAGCGGAATCGATTCAGAGTTCGGAGAGGACATCTCGAGTCTGACGGTCAAGAAAAAAATTCAGGGATTCATTGATGCCGAGGATCCGCGCAAGCCGCTCTCGGACTCAAAGATCATGAAGATTCTCAACGACGAAGGCATCAATATCGCCCGTCGCACAGTCGCGAAGTATCGCGATGAGCTGAACATCCCTTCTTCCACCGATCGAAAGCAGATTTTTTGAGGAGCGTGAATGACCACTGAGATCAGCGGCCGCAACTATGAGGTCACCGACCGGATCCGCAACTTCATTGAGAACAAGCTCGTTAAAATCACCAAGTACTTCGATGACATCATCGAGATCCGCTGTGTGTTGAACGTCGAAAAATACCGGCATATCTGCGAGATCATCGTGATCGGCAGACAGAACGACCTGAAAGCTGTGCAGGAAGGGGAAACGATGGAGGAGGCAATCAACCTCACCGTCGACCACCTGAAGCGTCAGGCCCAGAAGAGTCATGAGAAAATCCGCGATCATCATCGCGGTGAGACCCCGATCCCTCTCGATGACGAAGAGATGCCTCAGTCTTGACAGGCGCGTGATTCGATTGCCATGAAATCACACGCTTCGTTAGCAGGGACGAGAATGCCTGGCAGGACGGCTGATGGCGATTGAAATTACCGGACGCAGTTACGAGGTACCCGATCAAATCCGGAAATTGATCAACACGAAGCTCGCCAGGATCACGAAGTACTTCGCTGATACCGCTGAGATCCGCTGCGTTTTGAGCGTTGAGAAATACCGTCATCTCTGTGAGATCGTTGTCCACGGCAAAGAATACGATCTGAAGGCCGGACAGGAAGCCGAGACGATGGAAGAGGCGGTTCAGCTTGCCGTCGATCACCTCAAGCTGCAGGGCCAGAAGCTGCACAGGAAAGCTCGCAGCCAGCACCGGCGTCAGCAGAAGGCCCAGACGGACGAATGGACCGTGCAGGTACTCGAGCGCGATAACCTTCGCAACGAGGAGCCACCGCCGGCAACGCCTCGGATCATCCAGACCAGCCATCTGCCAATTCGCCCGATGTCGATCGAGCAGGCAGCCTTGATTCTCGATGACTCACGGAACGAATTCATCGTTTTTCGCGACCTCGACACCGACAAAGTCACGGTGCTGTACAGGCGGCGCGACAACAATTTCGGGATGATCGCTCCAGAATTCTGAGTCGCTTCGTGTTCTTGAAGTTGTACAGTGATGCGCATCAGGGCTGGTCCGGCGAACCGGTAAAACGATCGATGAACCGCGAAGACTTCCTTCAGACCCCAGTCCAGAGCCTCCTGTCCTCTGAGCTCGCAGACCTCGATATGGTGCTGGTCACGGGCAGTGACGGGCTCGATCGGACGATCCTGCGGCCGCGGGTGCAGAAGCCGGGGCTCGCCTTTGCTGGTTACTACGAGTACATCAAGCCGGGACGGGTACAAATCATCGGCGAGTCAGAAACCAAGTACCTCGGCGGATTGCCGCCAAGGCTGCGTGAGAAGCGGATCCGGGACGTCGCAGCTCTCGACGTTTCGTGCTTTGTCGTCACAAAGGGCATCACTCCTCTCGAGGAGTTGAGAAAGGAGTGTGAGAACCGGTCAGTTCCGCTCTTCAGCACGAGTGCCGCTTCATCCCACACAATCATCCGGATTACTTACTTCCTCGAAGAATCGATGGCTCCACGTGCAACCCTGCACGCCGGCCTTCTGGATGTGTCGGGAATCGGAGTTCTGCTCATCGGTGACAGCGGCATCGGTAAAAGCGAGTGTGCTCTCGATCTCGTTTACCGTGGTCACCGGTTGATCGCAGACGACATGGTGATCGTACGTCGTCATCCGAATGACGTCCTGATCGGCTACACATCGGAAGTGCTCGCACACCACATGGAGTTGCGGGGAATCGGGATCATCAGCATCAAGGATCTTTTCGGGGTTTCTTCGACACGCGATGTAAAGCCCATAGACCTGGTAGTGAAACTGGAAAAGTGGGTCGAAGGGGCTGAATACGACCGACTGGGACTCATCGAAGAAAAGTACGAATGCCTCGGTGTGAGCAAACCATACGTCAGGCTCCCCGTCGCTTCAGGAAGGAATCTCGCTTTGCTGGTAGAGATCGCAGCACGTAACTACCTCATGAAGCTTCAGGGCTATCATTCCGCCGAGGATTTTGCGAAACAACTGGACGACCGGATCTCAGGTCAGACAGGCAGCGGAGCGGACCCTTCACCGCGGACCGTTTCCGTCAATGCCGCGTCGACGATCATTCCCGAGATGCGCAATACGCAACAGAGATTGATTACCGAGCCATCAATTGCACCGCGTAAACCATCATGAAGAAACCCCCAGAGCATCTGGTAATCATCACGGGACTGAGCGGCTCCGGAAAGAGCTACGTCCAGAGCACGATGGAGGACCTGGGCTTTTACTGCGTTGATAACCTTCCGATAGCGCTCATTGAGCCCTTTCTGGAAGATGTGACGACCCGGGGAGGACAGACGCACGTCGGGATCGTTGCAGACGTGCGGACGCATGACTTCGCGACCATTTTCCCGTCGCTCTTCGCGGGCAGAATCCGTGAGCTCGTCCCGAACGCTGCGCTGATCTTCCTCGAGGCGACGGATGAGGTGCTGGCGCGTCGCTTTTCCGAGACGAGGCGGCCACATCCTTTTGGCCACGACCGTCCGCTGCCGGATGCAATCCGAGCGGAACGTTCGGCACTCGAGGACGTGAAAGCGCTGGCGAACATGGTGCTGGACACGTCGCAGTTCTCCGTGCATGAGCTCAAGGGCCAGATCATCAGGCGGTTCGAGCTGCAGAACGCTCCTTCGTCTCTGCTGGTCACCATCATCACGTTCGGCTTCAAGTACGCGGCTCCCTACAACCTCGATCTTCTTTTCGACGTGAGGTTCCTACCCAATCCGCATTTCATCGATGCTCTGCGTCCGAAGACAGGAAAAGATCCGGAGATCGTGGCCTACCTCGAGGCGCAGCCGGAATACCGGAACTTCGTCACCAGGCTGAGCGACTTCGTCGGTTACCTTGTGCCGCAGTACGAGAAAGAGATGAAGAGCTATCTGACGATTGGCGTCGGTTGTACCGGAGGTCGCCATCGCTCGGTCGCCATTGGCGAGCGACTGGCTCGCGAGCTGGGGGAGAGTGGATACTCTGTCGAGATTGTTCATCGCGACTGCAGCCGTTGACAGCGATGAGAAACCGTCTGGAAACAATCATGGTGAACAGTGACCCCGCTTTCCTCTCTCGAACTGCGGTGCGGACGGTAGAGCATGCGACTTCACCGCGTCACTCGGGGGACGCGCTACCCTCATGCCGGAGCTCGAATTGATCGCCGGGTTGATCGTCTCTCATGGCCATCTTGCCCATGAACTTCTCAAGGCGGCCGAGACAATCGAAGACAATCAGAGGACTCTCGACGGCATCGAGGCCGTGTCTCTCGAGTGGAGCGATACCGTCGAGCAGTCGCGGGAGAAGATCCAGCAGGCACTCGGACGGTTCGCGGACTACCAGGGCGTCATCATTTTCACCGACATGTTTGGCGGCACTCCCAGCAACATCAGCCTGTCGTTCTTCGAGAAAGACAGAGTGGAGATCGTGACTGGCGTGAATCTGCCGATGATCCTGAAATTCGCCTCTCTGCAGGGACATTCGGGAGACCTCATTTCGGTCGCCCACATGATCCGGGAGAAGGGATCAAAATCGATTCGCGTCGCGTCCGATTTACTGGCAACTGAATCCGTCGAACCGGGAGCCTGACACGTGGTATCCAAAGAGATCGAAATTATCAACAAGCTCGGACTTCACGCTCGCGCGGCGGCCAAGCTCGTCCACACATCGGCGCGTTTTTCTTCAACGATCAAGGTGCGGAAAGGCCATGAGGAAGTGGATGGCAAGAGCATCCTTGGCATCCTGCTGCTAGCCGCAGCGCGCGGCACCTGCATCACGGTCACTGCTCAGGGAGCCGATGAGGCGGAAGCTCTGGCGGCTCTGCAGGATCTGATCGGACGCAAATTCGATGAAGTAGAATGAACTGTGATTTTCTCGCGCGGAAAAGCCCGATCGAGCGACGTCCATTCCGAGATCAGGACCTATAAGGGAATCGGCGTCTCCCCAGGTATTGCGATCGGCCGCGCCCTGCTGGTCGAGACTGAAGTGGCGTCGGCCTATCGCGTCCCGATCAAGAGCGGGGAGGTGGAGCGGGAAGTTCTCCGGTTCCGAGAGGCACTCGGCAAAACCACGGATGACCTCAAAGTCCTTCGCCAGACGGTGAGTCGTTCCATGGGCGAGGAGTACGCCTCCATCTTTGACGCTCACGCAATGATCGCGAGCGACCCTTCCTTTGCCGACAAGGTCATCCAGAAGATCGAGTCCGAAGAGGTCAATGCAGAGTGGGCCGTCTCCGAAGTCCGTGAAGAGCTCGAGGCACGATTCGGTAGCTTCGACAATGAGTATCTTCGCGACCGCGGAGCGGACATCAAAGATGTCGGCGACAGCGTCCTCAAAAATCTTCTGGGCATTGCACATCACGACCTGTCAGAAATTGAGAACGACGTCGTTGTCATCACCGATGACCTGACGCCCTCGGATGCAGTCCGATTCAACCGTCGACCTGTCGTGGCCTTCGTCACCGAAACGGGAGGCCGAACCTCACATACCTCAATCATCGCGAAATCCGTCTTCATGCCGGCAGTGATCGGCGTGCCTCGCCTGACCGAGATCGTCGACAACGAAGAGCTCATCATCGTTGATGGCTACGAAGGAACCATCGTCGTCAACCCGACGCCCGCGCTGGTTCAGGAGTATCTCAGCCGCGTCTCGAGACACGAGGAATACGAAGAACAGCTCCTCAAGAACAGGACTCTGCGAGCCACCACGAAGGATAAGAGAAGGGTCTCGCTTCAAGCGAACATCGAGCTGATCGAAGAGATCGGCGATGCGAAAAAGTACGGGGCGGAAGGGATCGGACTCTATCGCTCCGAGTTTCTATACATATCGAAAAGCCCTCAGCTGCCGACTGAAGAAGACCATCTGGCCGTTTATCGAGCTCTTGCCGAGGCCGCGGCTCCCAACTGGTGCGTAATCCGGACGTTCGATCTCGGAGGCAAAGACCTCGCGCGGGAGATCATGGGGAGCAAGGAAGATAACCCTGTCCTTGGACTTCGCGCTTTGAGGCTGTGCATGAAGCACCGCGACATGTTCAGGATTCAGCTTCGGGCGCTGCTCCGGGCTTCAGCGTTTGGAAAGCTCAAGATCATGTTTCCTCTCGTGTCGGGAATCCAGGAGCTCAGGCAGGTGAAGTCTCTGGTTCGCGAGATCCAGGGGGAGTTGACCCAGGAGGGAATCGCATACAACCAGGATCTCGAGTTCGGGATCATGATCGAAGTCCCGTCCGCCGCGATCATTGCCGACCTGCTGGCCGTCGAGGCCGACTTCTTTGCGATCGGCACCAATGACCTCATTCAGTACTCTCTCGCGATCGACCGCTCGAACGAGAACGTCAGCTACCTCTATGAGCCACTCCACCCTGCACTCCTCAGACTGATCAAGTTCGTGATTGATTCCGGGAAGAAGGCGGGGATCCCGGTCTCGATGTGCGGTGAGATGGCGTCTGATCCTTTATCGGCCATCGTTCTGCTGGGCCTCGGACTCGAAATTTTTTCGATGAATCCTTCATCGATCCCAGTCATCAAGAACGTGATTCGGTCCCTGCGATACAAGGAATGCAAGAGGATTGCGACTATCGCCCTGACGAAGCCGACTGCGCAGGAGATTGAGGAGTTCGTGATTGAGAGTGTCGCGATGCGGCTTCCTGGAGGTTTGATCACAACGGTTTCATGAAGGGCGGGAGAATGACCCCACCTTCGTTGCTGTTGAAGGACCAGACAATGTTCACAGCCAGGTTCATCTCAGCTCTTCTTCTCTTCGCACTTCTCACCGGAGTGGGAGATGTCTCGGCTGCGCCCGAGCAGGCCTCTTCGAGTTCCGCGCCCCTGGTTAGAGACTCAGCCTCCCTTGTCGAGGCCGCAAAAAAGGGAAAGGCGAGAAAGAAGGGGAGCAAACCTGCAGTGAAGATTACGGATGCCGATGTCAGAAAATCGTCCGGAGCTTTGACACTGCCCGCCGGCGTCGTGCCTGCGAAATCAACACAAGGGCCCAGGCCGGTAGCGCTCTCGGAAACCGAGCGTCTCGACGAAAAGAGAAAAGGCGCTGAACAGGCCCGGGCATTGGTCGCGAAGGCCAGCCTCGATGTAGCAGCCCTGGAACGCGAGCTGGCGCGGCTCGAGGACGACTACTACGCCGAGAATGACGCCGCCTATCGCGACGACGTACTCAGGAAGCGGTTCGAACAGACCAAACGACATCTCGACCGCTCGCGTCAAAGTCTCCACGATGCGCGAGAGAATCAGATGAAATTCGAGCCGCCCCCAGCTCCGTTAGCCGACGCCCCAGTTGAGCCGAATGGATAACACCTTCTACATCGAGACGTGGGGCTGTCAGATGAACGATCTCGATACGCAGCGCATCTCGGGACAGCTCAAGCTTCGTGGTTACCGGCGGGTAGAGAATCCCTCCGATGCCTCGCTTCTGATGCTCAATACCTGCAGCATCAGGGAGAAATCCGAGCACAAGGTGTTCACGCGGCTCGGCCAGTTGAGAACGGAGAAAGCGCGCGGAGCCCGTATCGGCGTCAGTGGCTGCGTCGCGCAACAGGAAGGCGAGGCAATCATCAAGCGTGCGCCCTACGTCGACTTCGTCATTGGTCCGGGCTCGATCGGCTATCTCGATGAGGCTCTCGAGGGACGACAACGAGTCGTGATCGGCTTTCCGGAAGACCGGCGTTACGACTTTCTCTCACTTGACCGGCCCTCTGCGACTCGCGCACAGATCACGGTGGTGGAAGGCTGCAACAAGAACTGCACCTTCTGCATCGTCCCTACAACCCGAGGCCGAGAGGTGTCACGCACGTTTGCCTCCGTGCTCGAGGAAGCGGCGCATGCTGTCTCTTCGGGCCGGGTTGAGCTCGAACTGCTCGGTCAGACCGTGAACGCTTACCGCTGCCCGGCGGGAGGGCAAGACTTCGCAGACCTTCTTGGTGCCGTGGCCGTGATCCCCGGAGTCAGAAGGGTCCGGTTCATGACATCGCATCCCGCCGAAATGAGCGCCCGCCTGATTGACGTGATGCGCGAGCAACCGACAGTCTCGCGCTACCTTCATCTTCCCGTCCAGTCGGGATCCAGCGCAGTGTTGAGGCGGATGAAGCGACTTTATACGCGGGAGAGATATCTTGAGATCATCGCATCGATTCGGAGCAGCATTCCAGGCATGCAGTTCTCCACCGACGTGATCGTCGGATTTCCAGGAGAGACAGACGCCGATTTCCAGCAGACCCTGTCGTTGATGGCGACCGTTCGATTCGGGTCTCTGTTTGCCTTCAAATACTCACCCCGTCCCGGAACAGCCGCGCTGCGATTGGGCGCACCGGTCAGTGACGCCGTCGCTAGTGACAGGCTCGCGCAGGTTTTCGCTCTTCAGGAGAGCGTGCAGCAGGAAATCCTCCAGGGTTACACAGGGAAAACAGTGGAAGTGATGCATGAAGGTTTCAGCAAACATGACCCTTCGATTCTCACAGGGCGCACGGACGACAACTGGACGGTCAATTACTCAGGTGATCCTTCAACTCCTCCCGGCACGATGTTGCCTGTACGAATCGCCGAGGCCCGACACTACACATTGAGAGGGGAGGCCTGAATTGAGCGTACTGGTCCCTATGACGATCAAAGGGTTGATGCTCGACCCGATATCGAATGCACCGATCGTCGTGCTAAAAGACGGAGACGAGAAAATCTTCCTGCCCATCTGGGTCGGAATCTTCGAGGCCAACGCCATCGCATTGCAACTCGAGCACGTCGAGACGCCGCGCCCGATGACGCACGACCTTCTGAGGAACGTCTTCCAGCATGTTGACGCTACGGTCAAACGTGTCGTCATCAGCGAACTGAAGGAGAGCACTTTCTATGCTCTGATCCAGGTCTTCCAGCAGGGTCGCATCATCGAGATCGACGCCCGTCCCAGTGACGCTCTGGCGATCGCACTCCGCACCGATGCTCCAATTTTCGTCGAGCAGGCGGTGCTCGATCAGGCGCAGACCATCTCTCCGGAGGAAACAAAGGAAGATCGCCTGAAGAAGTGGCTGGAAGAGACCGACCTCGACGACCTCGGCAAGTACAAGATGTAATTTGCCGGGGAAACCTCTTCGTGTAGCGCAGGCGTCCCGCCTGCCGTTGTGCGGGGCCGGCGCACGTGGACCCACAAGCGACGAGACGAAAGGCAGGCGGGACGCCTGCGCTGCACGAAGCGAATCGCATTGACCGCGCAGGAAGCACTCCCTACAATCGAGCCATCAAATGATCATCACGGTAGCGAATCAGAAGGGTGGTGTCGGCAAAACGACAACCGCCATCAACCTGGCTGCAGCTGTTGCAAACAAAGGGCTTAAGACCCTGCTCATCGACTTGGACCCGCAGGGGAACTCTACGATGAGTTATGTCGATCCACGGTCAGTCACGAGCTCCATGTTCGATGTCATGGTGTCCGAGGCGATGCCTTTCGAGCAGGTTGTGATTGCGACGCCGGTCGAGCATCTTTTTCTGGCCCCTTCCCGCATCGCTCTGGCAAAGCTCGAGTCCAAATTGATCGGGGAGATCGACGGCCCATTCCGCTTGAAAGACAAAATCGAGAAGGCGTCCCGTGAGTACGATTACATCTTCATTGACACCCCGCCGACGCTGGGGATGATCACCGTAAACGCACTGGTAGCCTCCACGCACGTCCTGGTGCCGATCCAGTCGTCGTACTTTGCACTCGAGGGAACCGACGATCTGCTCGAAACGATCGACAAGATCAAGGCCCGCCCGAATCCGAATCTTCAGTTACTTGGAGTCGTCATCACGATGCACGACAAGAGGACGACTCTTGCCAAAGATATCCTCGATCAGATCAGGCAGGTCTTCGGAGAGAGGCTGTTTCAGACCACCATCACGAAATCGATTCGGCTCGAGGAGAGCCCGGCTTACAAGGAGTCGATTTTCAGCTTCGCGCCAAAGTCCAGCGGCGCCATGGAGTATTACTCGCTCTCGGAAGAGATTCTGGCGAGAGTTTGAGAGGAGATATGAGAAAAGGACTACCGGAAAGGGCCAGGATGAGGCACGACGCCCACTTCGTCGACGAGCTTGCCACACGATCTTCCGCGGCCATTGGGTCGATGGTCCCGATTCAGTTGATCGAGCCAAACCCGGAGCAGCCGCGAACCAGTCTCGGGAATCTCGAGGAACTGACAGCATCGGTTCGCGAGAAAGGAATTCTCGAGCCCATTCTGATCCGGCCCAGAGGGAACGGTCGCTATCAGATCATTTCCGGTGAGCGACGATTCAGGGCCGCAACGGCCGCCGGCTTGCTGGAAGTTCCGGCCATCGAGCTCGATGTGGATGACAACGAGACACTCGAGATCGCGCTCATCGAGAACATTCAGAGGAAAGACCTCACTCCTTTTGAGGAGGCCGAAGGGTTCCAGGCGCTCCAGCAAAGGTTTGGCTACACGCACGAGAAGATTTCACAGATGCTGGGGAAGTCGCGAACCACGATCACGGAAACGCTCCAGCTCAATGAGATTCCCGATCGCATCAAGGTTCTCTGTCGTGAAGCCGGGCTCTCCAGCAAGTCTTCCCTGGTCCAGATCTCCCGAGCCCCGAACGAGGCGGCCATGGAAGAGGCGGTCAGGAGGCTGGCCTCGGGCGACATGACGAGGAGCGAGCTGCGGAAACAGACTTCGGTCAGGCTTGAAGCCGCGAGGGCCGGTCGACCGAAAAACTTCAAGTATGAATTGAAGGATCGCAATCTGCCGTTTCGATTCAACATGACCTTCAAGAAATCGAGCGTGGACCGTCCCGAGATCATTCAGGCACTGCGTGACGTGATCGAGCGCCTCGAAAAAGACGAATAGCCCGACGCCTGTGCGTTGCTGCCGCGGGGCGGGCAGGAAACCGGCTAGTTCTGCGTTGCGGGCGGAGTTCTTCTTTCGGTGGATGGCATAATTGGACATAATATATCTTATAGGACTCTGTGGAAATGCCCATGGAGCCCCCTGTTTGCGTCACTTCGATCCCTCTCGAAACTCGCTTCCTGTTCAAAATCCCTCCCACTGACGATAATCACTGAAGATGAAGATTCTCACCCGCTACGTTCTCAAAGAGATGATCGGCCCCACGGCGCTGGGGTTCGGTTTCTACACCTTCCTCATTCTGATGAAGAACCTCTTTGACTTTGCTGAGCTCATCATCAAGCGTTCCCTGCCCATCTCCACCGTCCTGAGGCTTCTCGGCTGGTCGCTCCCGCACATCATCGTCCTGACGATTCCGATGTCGCTTCTCTTCGGGATCCTGATCGCCGTGGGCCGACTCTCGTCCGACAGCGAGATCATCGCGATGCGCTCCTCAGGGATTGCCACATCGTCAATCTACAAACCTGTGTTCTACCTGTCGTTTACGATGTTTCTCCTCACGCTTTACCTGATGGATTCGGTCCTGCCTGGCGGGAACTCCGCGCTCCAGGCGTTCCGCTCCGAACTCGCCACATCGGGGTTCGAACAGAAAGTCCGTCCCCGCGTCTTTTTTGATGAGTACGAGAACCTCGTCCTCTACGTGAATGATGTGGACACGGCTACTGGCGAATGGAGCGGAGTTTTCCTCTCGGACGCGGCCGATCAGGGCAACCAGAAGATCATCGTGGCGAACAGTGGACGGCTCTCGACCCTGGGTCCTACCAAACAGATATGGGTCGATCTCAAGGGCACTGAAACGCACATTTTCGAGCCTCGCAAACCGGAGCGCTACGATCTCAACAACAACGCCTCCCAGCGTCTGCTGATCGCGGATGTCAATGGAGATCTGCGAAGCAAACTGTCGACCGAGCGGTCGTGGCGGGAGTACAACGTCCGCGAGCTTTATCAAGCGGTCAACCGAAAAACGTTCGAGGATCCAGTCCAACAGCGGGCGGTTCTGGTGGAGCTGCACAAGAAATTCGCGATCCCGTTCGCCTGCCTCGCGTTTGGTATCGTCGGGCTCCCACTCGGAATCACCAATCGTCGGGGCGGCAAAAGCTCAGGTTTTTCTTTAAGTATTGCCATCATCCTCATTTACTACGTCCTGCTCAACAACGGCGAGGATCTCGCTTTGAGCGGCAAACTCCACCCGGCAGTCGGCATGTGGGCGCCGAATCTCCTCATCACCGCTTTCGGCATTTACCTGATATCCCGGGCCAACAGCGAACGCGGGTCCGGGGGCGATGGGCGAAAAAGCGCCTGGCGACGCCTCGGCTCCTTGCTGCCAAAGCGTAAACGACGAGCCGTCGCGCCGATGGCAGTCGAGCAGCAGCCTTCGCTGGCCTCCCGGCTCGATATCCCCTTCCCGAACATTCTCGATCGCTATGTCATGAGAGAGTTTTTGAAGATGCTCGCCCTGGTGATCTTCTCCACCACGGTTCTCTTTGTAATCGTCGATTACACCGAGATCGCCGGCGACGTAGGCAAGAACCGCATCCCTTTCCATGTCGTCGCTGCCTACTATCGCTATTACATCTTCCAGCTTCTGAGCTGGGGACTTCCGATCTCAATTCTCGTCGGAACCCTCGTGACCTTCGGAGTTCTTGCGAAGAACAATGAGGTGACGGCCCTCAAGGCTAATGGCGTTTCTCTGTACAGAACTGCCGTTCCGATCGTCGCGATCGCCCTTCTCGCGAGCTTTTTCTCTTATGTCCTGCTCGATTTCGTTCTTCCCTACTCGAACCAGAAATTCAATGAGCTCCGCAATCAGATCAAGGGAAAAGAGCGTCGCGGCGCGTTCAGCGAGCAGCAGAGGCAATGGCTGTTTGGCGATGGCCGGCATCTTTTCAACTTCCTGTCGTACGACAAGACGGCGCGTCAGCTCTCCGGGGTCCAGGTTTTCGAATTCGCCACGGATGAGTTCCGGCTCACGCGCAGGATCTGGGCGGACAAGGCAACGCACGATGGGACAGGATGGGTTTTCGATAAAGGCTGGATGCGATCGTTCAGCCGCGACGGCTCAGTTTCCTTCTCGCCGATCACCCGCCCGATTCGACTCCAGTACAAGGAAACTCCGGCAGATTTCGCTGTCGACGCGAAATCCGCTGATCAGATGACCTTCTCCGAGCTTCGAAGGCACATAGGGACTCTTCAAAAGTCCGGCTACGCGTCAGACGAGTTGACGGTCAAGCTCTACCAGAAAACATCGTGGCCCTTCATCTGTGTCGTGATGGCACTCATCGCCCTGCCGTTCGCCTTCAAGATTGGCAAGCGGGGCGCGCTTTACGGCGTAGGTCTTTCGCTTTTCCTCGCCTTCATCTACTGGACGCTCTTCGGGATTTTCACGAAGTTCGGCGAGGTCGGAAACCTTCCCGCCATGCTCGCAGCCTGGAGCGCGAACATCCTGTTCGGCCTCGCCGCCATTTACATGTTCCTCAGAGTAGAAACCTAGGAGCCTGCGCGGTAGAAAGGACGAATGGCTGGTAAAATCGGGCATGCCGACAAGTTACCGCGAGTACATGCCCGAGCAGTCGTTGCTACTGCCGCCCTCGTTGCGTGATTGGTTGCCCGAAGGGCACTTGGTTCAC
>DATLXH010000086.1:0-4132 GCA_035576005.1 Thermoanaerobaculia bacterium
ATCGCTTGGAAGTTGAGTTGCTCCCCGTTACACTGTGTCTGTTGCACGCCGCCGCCTCCCATGTTCTCAAGTTGTTGGTCACACTCAACTTAATAGCATGGTGCGGCGGCTTTTCTTTATCAGCGTGAGAAATGCGGGTTAGAGACGTCTTGGCCACAGTCGTTCTTCACCGCGGCGTAATACGACGCGGTGCCGGTTAACGCAGGAGTCAGAAACGTGTTGCCCGTTCCTACTCTGAAGTCGGCGTTCAGGTCCTCGGAGCGGCGGTACCACTCCGTTGTAGTGCTTCGCCCGACCTGGTGTGTGTTGACCGACAGCGTGGCGCGCTGACCGTAGCCCACGGCGCTTCCCTGTGGTTGTTGAATGA
The DNA here is from genome assembly GCA_035576005.1 of Thermoanaerobaculia bacterium. Classification (GTDB taxonomy): domain Bacteria; phylum Acidobacteriota; class Thermoanaerobaculia; order Gp7-AA8; family Gp7-AA8; genus DATLXH01. The sequence continues at coordinate 368 of DATLXH010000086.1, forward strand.
TCTTCGGAGCGAGGCAGCCGGAAAGGCTGCAGCTGACTTTCAGCCTGAAATCTCCCGATATATTCGTCGTCTCGTTCGGTGTCGCCAGGATCGTGTAGTAGCCCGTTGTTGGAACCGAAAACACCGCGTTGACCGTTCCGTTCCTCAGCGGCATCGACGTAACGAGGGTATCCGTGGGGCTTTTGTACAAACCGAACAATGGCTTGAATGCGAATGACGTCATCTCAATCACGACGACATCTCCCTGGACCATATAGATTCCGTAGCGTTCGTAGGGTCTTCCATCCGAGAAACGACAACTACGCGCAGTAAGACTCCACTCGGATGTCTGACCACAGAGGAGATCCTGCGGCGCGCAGGACACTGACACCGGAACAGAAGCCGTGTTGTCGCACGAGACCGAGACCAGGTAATCACCAGAACCGAACAGGTCATCCGTGCCCGCGTAAATGGTCCATTGACCGCTGCTGGCAATGTTGTAGCGAACGGTTCCGCCGGTTGCGCCAACAACGAGCGGAGTCTCGGACCCATCGCCCCGTGGCGGCTCCAAGTACAGAACAGGGTTCGTGAGGCTGGGAGACAACGCCCGAAGTGTGACCGTCGCTGTCTGACCAGCGGTGGCATTGAATGTCAAAACGTCTAAGTAGCTTCCTGTGCGGTCGAGGCAATCTCCGGGCGCGAGTCTTCCTCGCACATCGGAATTGCACAGAGTCCGAGTTTCCACGCATCCCTCGGCAAGTGGCCGGATCGCGGCTCGGTTCTGCGCATAGGTGTTAACTGAAGCGAAACAAATGGCCACCCACAACACTCGTTTCCATGCGCTCACAGTTCGTCTCATGCATCACCCTTCCGGTTCATAATAGTGGTTCGTGGCGCCAGCCATCTTGGCAGTGCATAGCCGGAACGACCCCGTGTTTCTTAGTCCACGCGAAATAGACGTCTCGTTGATCGAGGCGCCTAACTACCGAGTTCAGCGGCCGGCCCGCACGCCGAATTGTAACAGACGCGGGACCAGGAGACGCGCGGGCGCGGGCCGCTGCAACGACAAGTTAGGCGCTCCGACACGCGGTGACGCTCACTGAATCCTCGTGGCCTTGGTGCGATTACACGGCTCGCAGAGCAACTGGATATTCCTCTCGGTGTTGGAACCGCCCTTCGCCACCGGAATGATGTGGTCATATTCAAGCTTCTCGCGCGACTTACATTGCACACACTTTCCCTCATCTCGCCGCCAAACTGCAATCTTCACAGCCGGTGGAACGTAACGATCAGGGACGTTGTCATCCGTTTCAACGCTTGTTTCAAGCGGCACAAATTCCGGCTCGACGAGGATCTGAAGGGCGTCCAGCATGTAGTCGACCTCCCGGAGAACGACGTCCTTGATAAGCCAATGGGTCCGGCGATACCCAGCCTTCTCCAGGTTGTGACCGACGAACTGTTCAAGCTCATCGGCCGAAATATCCGCATCTTGGAGAGACTCGCGCGTGAAAATTGGATCGTGGCCAAGCTGTTTAAGTCGTTCCGAGCCAAACCGCTTCAGCACATCAACGTGCCGAAGAATCATGCCGTAATAGAGATGTAGTGACTCATGAATCCCCAGAATCGTCTGAAAGTTCTCAGACAGTAGCATTAGTGCGCGCATCTCCTTACCTTGACCTATAAGGGTGGCAACCTCATGGTCCATCGCCAGCAGTGCTCGCCCGAAATCTTCTCGGTACTTGTCAATGAGTGTTTGATTTGGCGAGAACAGGTCCGTCAATTCCGGAACGTCACGAAGGCACATCCACTTTGCCTCGGTGGAATGGAACACGTGAGTATCGGGCTGAAGACGCTTCTCCGCAAACCAAGTGCGCAGCATCTGCGGATCTGCGGCCGGATACTCCTTATTTCCTATGATCGCTTTCCAGGTCACATCCGTCTCCAGAACCACGAAATGTTGCCAGGCGACGCCGTCAGTCTAGCCTAGCGCCTAACGGACCCCAGTTCACCGGCTCCGGCCCGCACGCGACATTGTATAGCACACCGGGACCAAGCAACACGCGGGCCGGAGTCCGGTGCAACGCCGAGTTAGGTGCCGGGCACGGTTCACATGAACTTACGACGTTTGAAAGCGTTCACTTCCGGGACCGATAGCTGAAACCATTCCCCGTTCTTCCGGAAGGCGTCGAACCGACGGTGCCAATACGCCTCGATCCCCGCAGGATCATCTGTAGTGATCGAATGAACCAAAACAACCTTCTCGGGAAGTTGGATGGAGAGCTCGTACTGACGGCGGCCGACCGAGTTCGTTCGCCCTAATTTGTAGTACCGCCCAGACTTGATGAGGTAGACGTATCCAATTTCATCGGCCGGCTTCACTGACAGTTCCGAGTTAGTTTGCTCCGCGATCGGCGCGCAAATACTAACGACCGCCTCGTATCCGGGTCGGGTGAGGCAGAAATCGCGAAGCCGACTAGCCAAGGCGGACTTCGGACCATACTTTCTCGTGAAAGTAGTCGCGGCAGGAAAGTGTGCGTCAGTCGTAGCGCGTAACTTCAACTCTTCTCTTACGGGGAAATGACCGATGCTAGCGATAAAGTCGGCAAGTTTGAGTAAAACAACGTCATCGGAGAGCGAAGGGTTCATTCGGTTTATCGAGACCCCGGCGTCACGCACAGCATCGCTCCACCGAGCCCAATACTTACCGGCCCAATCACTCTCTTTGATTCCGGTTTCTGCGAGGAACCGCTGTTTCCCCAAAGCAGTTCCCTCGTTGGCGGCGGCGGTCCGTCTTATTTCATCTAGAATCGTTTCTCGAGTTTGTCCCATAGGTCGGTAAGGACGTTAGTCAAACTCTGAGATGTCTGGAGAGGCTAGGACACGTTCGTACTCCGAGCGAAGCGCCGCGATAGCTTCTTCGGAGAAGCCCCGTTCGCGGGAAATGTGGCGCTCCGACCGGTAGGTGTCCCAAGGCTTCTGATCCTGCCGTAGCTTAGCTTCACTGTGAAACATGTACGCGTGCTCGGTGGCTACGTCACTCACGATTTCCCCCATTTCTGTCGGATGATACCCGAAGAGCGGAAGCGATCATCGATGCAACCAGAACATCCAGGGGCGCCCGTGCGGATCACTCTAGGCAAGTTCCACGGCGAGATATGGATCGGGGCGGGGCGGCACAACGAGGATGGTGAGGCGCCTAACGGACCCAAGCTCAGCGGCTCCGGCCCGCCGCGACATTGTACAGCGCTCGGGACCAAGTAACGGGCGGGCCGGAGTCCGCTGAAGCGCCGAGTTAGGCGCCGCAGATTAGGCAGCTGAACTCCGGCGCTAGCAAGCGACCTTCCCCGTCTCGTTGACAACCTCCCACTGGACATCATCATCGCGGTCGATTCCAACGAGCTCGTCGCCACGATCATTCGCCGCCCGAATCGACTCAAACTGTTGAGGAAGAAGAAATGGATGCGACGGGGTGCACGAGCACGTGCCGAATTGATATGACTGCTCGCAGTACACGCGTATGAAGTACTTCATGAAGGGTGTGACTTCCGCCGCCTAACGGACACCAGCTCAGCGGCTTCGGCCCGCACGCGAGGAAGTATAGCGCTTGCGGCCCAGCAACTTGCGGGTCGAAGTCCGCTGGAGCGCCGAGTTAGGAATCGCAGATTCAATAGGTAAGTGCAACACACCCTGCTGTGAGATGGGCGTGATCTGAGCGACACTGACGAATCTTCCACCAAAGAAGGGATCGTCATGAGCTATCGCCAGATCACGCCCGCAGAGAGGTAT
>DATLXH010000087.1:0-46310 GCA_035576005.1 Thermoanaerobaculia bacterium
CTACCATGACTAAGACAAAGCCAAAGGCGATTCAGTATGTAGGGATTGATGTGCATCAAGCAACACTCGTTGTTGCTGTGTTGTCGGCTGACGGGAAGCTGGTGTTCGAGTCGACCGTGGCGACAAAGCGAGAGGCAATCGAGCAAGTGCTACGAGGACTCACTGGCCGGGTCTGGGTTGCGTTCGAGGAAGGAACGCAAGCGCAGTGGCTCTATGACGTGATTGTTCCACTGGTCGAGCACGTGGTGGTCTGCAACCCCCGCGAGACACGGCAAGGGGAGAATAAGTCGGACCGGATCGACGCGCGGAAGCTGGCCGACAAGCTACGGCTCAACGCTCTCAAGGCGGTCTTTCATAACACCGCGAACGTTCGCACGCTCAAAGAGCTGGTCCGGCTCTATGAGTCTCTGGTGAGCGACAGCACGCGCTCGAAGTTGCGGGTTAAAGCGATCTTTCGGGGCCGGGCGATCCTGACTCCAGGAGGGTCGATCTACGACGCGAAAAAAGGCGGCCGAACTGATGGATCGGATCCCCGACAAAGGCACAGCGTTCCGTGCCAGCAAGCTACTCGTGCAGATCGCCGCCATCGATGCGCTACGACAAGAGGCACTCATCGAGATGACCCGGGAGGCCAAGCACCACTCCGCGTACAAACTTCTCACCGCGCTTCCCTTCATCGGTCCGGTCCGTGCGGCACAGCTGATGGCCGTGATGGTCACTCCGTTCCGCTTTCGCACCAAGCGGCAGCTCTGGACGATGTCGGGTCTGTCGGTGATCACCCATAGCACCTCGGACCGACGAATCGTCGAGGGCAAGCTCGTGCGCAGTAAAAGGCCTCCCATGACACGAGGCCTTAACCGGAATCACAACCACACGCTCAAAAACGTGTTCAAGAGCGCGGCCACCGATGCCTCCGTGCGCAAGGGTCCTCTCAAGGACTTCTTCGAGGCAATGGTCAAGCGAGGCATCTCGCCTGAGATGGCCAGACTGACCCTGGCTCGAAAGGTTGCAGCCTACACACTTCGACTCTGGAAAAAAGGAGGAACGTTCGATCCTAAGAAACTGACGATGTCGACAACATAAACGTCTCGGAGCATCAGTTCCACGGGCAAGTGCTTCGCTCGTGAGCTCGAGCAACCGGGACGAAGGTTCGGAGGAAGTCTCAACGCCGGGTTCGGCCGGCCGCAGTTGGGCTGAGTCACTTCCCTCACCATAGGCCCCTCCGGATAACCAGAATGAACGTTAGGCCCCTCAACAGAGGGAAGTCTCAAATAGAACCATGGTTAGCAGCTGTACCGTGCTGACACGTTGTTCGGCCAATCGTCCTTCATCGTTTTGATCGAGCGCACGACACTATGAGCACGCGGAAGACGACTGCCCCCGCACGCCCCGCTCTAACGGGAGGTTCGCTGGCTGCCAAGAAACAGAAAAAGGCAGCGAAGGAGAGCCTCACTCTTGACAACCGCTTTCATAGAACCCGGCGGGTGGCGCACCACCCTCTCCCTCGGAGAGGGGTGCGCTGCCGTTAAATATTGAAGGTGGCTACTACGGGGCCGTGGTCGCTGGTTCCAATCTCGCGAAACACCTGGCAGCTGACCGCCTTTGCGGCGATCGACTCGCTGGCGAGGATGTAGTCCAACCGCCAGCCGATGTTTCGCTCACGCATCTGGCGCCAGTGTGCCCACCAGGTGAAGAGATTTTCATTGTCGGGATCAAGAGCGCGCCCCACATCGACCAGTCCACTGGCGATGATCGCCTGGAGCAATGCGCGCTCGTCTGGTCTCTGCCCGATGATGTTCGGCTTCCGCTCGCGTGGATGAACATCCATGTCGGTCAAGGCGACATTCAGGTCGCCTGAGAGGATCAGCTTCAACCCCGAGGCGTGGCTGACGTCAACGTAGCGTTTCATCGCCTTCATGAAGACCACTTTGGCCTCAAAGTCCTTGCCTCCGTTCGGTACGTAAACGGACGCGACAATAAGGTCTCCAATGCGAGCCTGGACGATTCGGGTCTCGTGGTCGAAGTCGGGATGTTCGAACTCGACCGGAAGGGGAGACAGGGCCTTGCGAATGTGCAGGGCGACCCCTGAGTAACCTCCGGCTCCGTGCCAGTAACAGGCATAGCCATCGAGGTCGCAGACGGTCGACGGCACCTGGTCCGGTTTTGCCTTGATTTCCTGGAGGCAGACAACGTCTGGAGACTCGCGGTCGACCCACTCTTTGAACTGTTCGTGCCGCGCACGGATGCCGTTGACATTCCACGTTGCGATTTTCATGAGTTTTGGTTTTCTCCCCTCTCCCCGCGGGAGAGGGTGTCGCGTCGAGCGACGGGTGAGGGTCCATTTTCAGCGCTACGGCGACTGATGATCAGCAATCATCAAACCATAACATCGCGATTGTTTCTCATGCATGCGAGCGCGACCCTCGTCTTCAAAGTCGAACTGCTCGGAGTCAAGTAGGGGCGAAGCGTTGGAGTGCGGCAGCCGCAGCTGCCGCTTTTGTTTCGAACGCGCGTGAATGGGAATGTGCCCACATCGCAACTGGATCGCGATGTGACTCAGAAAGCGGCAGCTGCGGCAGCCGCACTCCAAAGGCTTCGCCCGTGGAGACAACGGTCACGTGGAGATACCAGTCGTGCGGAAACAGTCAACCTCACCCCTAACCTCTGTCGGCGGTGAGAGGGGGATAAAGTGTCGTCTCGCGCGGAGTCCCGCTCTGTGTTCAACTAGGTGGATGAAAGACAATCTCCAGGACACCTACGCACCCAACGGTCGTTGCTTCGGTTGCGGTCCCGCGAATGACAAAGGCCTCCGGATCAAGAGCGTGGTCGAGGGTGACGAGCTCGTCGCCACCTGGCAGCCCGAGCCTCACCACCTGGCATTCGAAGGCATCCTCAACGGTGGGATCTGCGGTGCTCTTCTCGATTGCCACAGCAACTGGACGGCTGCCTGGCACCTGATGAAGTCGCGAGGAGCGGCGACACCGCCCACGACGGTCACTTCGGACTTTCACGTGCAGCTGCGGAAGCCCACTCCAATGAGCTCTGTTCTAACTCTCCGTGCACACGTCGTGGAGTCGGCAGACGACCGAGCCATTGTAGAAGCGACTCTCTCCGCTGGCGACAGAATCACAGCCACTTGTCGAGGCACTTTCATCGCGGTAAAGGAAGGTCATCCAGCCTTTAATCGCTGGTAGTTCGTACGCCGCTCAGGACCTGTAAACGCCTCGCACGAATTCTGCGTCATCACTGCTGAGAAGTTCGCCCGCGACTGCGGCAGCTTCGACCTGCTCGGGGTTGCGCTGACCCAGCAGGACGCAGCCGGTCGGTGAATCTTCCAGCAGGACGCCGAGAAGGGCGTGAAGTAGTGGTTCCGGGCGATCCCGAAAGCGTTCCTCGATCTTTTCTTTTCGCCGACGCAGCCTGTCGAGCGCAACCTGATCGCCGAACTCCGGGATTCTGCTGCGAAAATCGCCATCACCGAAAACCGCCGGCTTGTCGTACTTGCCAAGGAGCAGACCATGCTTCAACGGAGAAAAAAACGCGACGCCTGAATCGCTTGATTCAACCCATGCCTTCAGTCCGCTGCTCTCGTATGTGTCGTCGATGACGTTCCTGAATGGCTGCACGACGTCGGGATCGATCCGGGGCGCCAGCCGCGCAACTTTCGAGTTGTCCCAGTCTGAGAGGCCTATGAAGCGGATCTTTCCCTCGGAGCGAAGCTGATGAAACGTGCCGATGGCGTCATCGAGATAAACGTCGTCCGGACCGAAGTCGCAATGGTGAAAGTAATGGAGATCGATGACGTCGGTGCGAAGCTTCTGAAGGGAGCGATCCGCTCGTTTGCGAATGAGGTCGGGATGGTAAAAGTGCTCGTAGGAGCCTGCGTTCCAGCCGACTTTGGTTGCTAGAAAGATCTGATCTCGCGGGACTTCATCCCATACGCCGCCAATGAGCTCTTCGGCGTTTCCGTCACCATAGACGTCCGCCGTATCCCAATGCGTGATTCCGCGCCGCCATGCAAGACGAAGAGCCTCACTCGCCAGCCCGTCGTCGTGTCCGGTCCAGCCGACAGGGACATCGCCGGACTTGTTCGGCCCGCCATGCCCCCAGGTGCCGAGGCTCACGGCGGGTACGTTCACGTTAGTGCGGCCAAGACGGATTGTTCTCATGACCGCGGATTGTAAGTCGGATCTCAAGCTGATCAGGTCGAGAAAGATCTGCGTCTGCCGGGCAGTTGATTTCCTGGGTCCAGGGGGCTGGCCGATGTCCGCGCGCCCGAAAGACCCGGCCTGACCTTTGCTAAATTCCGCGTTACGACATGACCACTCCCGACGAGCAGAGCTTTCCCTACCAGAGCGCGTTATCCACAGCAGTCATCGGACTCGAATCGGAGTTCTTCGTCTACATCGACGGAGAAGAAATCGTCCCGGAGACCTACTGGAAACAGCCCTCAGCATTCATCGACCAGCCGCTGCTGAAGCGGTCGCTCAAAGCCTTTCAGCTTCCGACCGGCGGCGCGGTTTACTTCGACGGAGGTGTGATCGAGGTTGTAACTCCCGGGATCGAGATCGGCCCGAACGCCAGCGCCCAGGTCGTCAGGAATCTGTGGGATCAGATCGCCTTCGTGCGCGACCAGCTCACGCGGTGGGGAAAGGAAAACGGGAAGGACGTTCGCCTCACGGCCTTCGGCACGCACTACAACATCTCCTTCGAGTTGCCTCGAGAGGAGCGAAGCAAGGACCGCACGATCCAGAAGCTGGCACTGCTGCTCGCTCATGTCCTTCCCATGCCCGTAATCCTCATCGGTGGCAACCGCCGATCGACGGGGATCGGGGTCCGTCCGCGCAGGAATCGAATCGAAGTGACCCTCGATTTCACTCCTGATCCCGGACTCATGGTCGCGACCGCTTCGCTCATCCTTGGGATCGTGCGCGACATCATGTCGTGGCCGTCCTATCGGATCGAGGTGCTCGATGAGGTCGCGGTTCCGGTACCTGGAGATGTGAAACCCGGCAGGCACACCACACGGAAGGGATGGCTCACCAAGGACTATCACTTTCCGCAAAGCCCATTCACGTGTGACGTCAACGAAGCGATTTGGAAAACGCGAAGCGGCGAGGTGATGTCACTCCGTGAGATTGCCAGCAGGACTGCCTGGTTCTTCCGTGACTCGATTCGCCGCTACTCCGATCCCTTCAGCTTCCGTCTGCTGTTCTCCATCCTGTGGGGTCAGACCCCTTCGATGCTCGAGCTCGCCGATCGCCCTCAGGCTTATGAAGATGTGGGACATGCAGTCCGATGGGGGACGGTCATTCCCGAGCTTGCAAATTACCGCGGCATCAATCGTTCTCCGCAGGCTGATGAGATCAGTGGAGCGGCTGAGATTGACGAGCACCTTGCCAGTAGAAAGCTGGAGCGAGACGCGTTCGCAGGGCGGGGTGATGAAACCGAGCCCGACTCGACTGCTCGAGATCTCTTTTCCCGCGAGCGGGCCGCGAGCAGCGAGATCAAACGAAAAACGCTTCGTCGTACGGCCGACTTCCAGGAGACGCTCTCGCCTCCCTGGAGCGGAGAGGGAATGGAGCGACGGGAAAGACCGCCACGGGCTGCTGCGAGCGACCGACGCGTAGCGAAGCGAAGGCTGACTGAATCCTCTAAGCCGTTGAAGAAACGGCTGAGTCGCTCGAATTACGAGAAGGTATTTCTCAAGCTCGCTTCCGGGGGGCAGTTGAGGATTGGAAGTGAGACGCTGGTGCCGATCTCGATGAAAGGTTGGTATCACGCCGTCTTCAGACGCGAGTCCGACGGCACGGAGCAGGAGATCTCGATCGACCAGCTGGTGAAAAATTTGAACCAGTGGTCCTGAGCCTCGGCTGCCGGGGAGTTGTCATCCCGAACGTCGAGCGGGGATCTGGGCGGCGGGCCTCGTGCACGAACAATGATTCCGAACCATGATTTACAGCGTAAGGCCCCCACCCAGATCTCTCCTCCGACGCCTCTTAAGATACCGGTTCGCTCACTGAAGTCTTTGAGCCGCGAAGCGGCGTATCCCTCTCCCCGCCGGGGAGAGGGAAGCGAGCGAAGCGAAGCAGGGAGAGGGGCGTGAAAGTCTCGCCACTCCGTCGAAAAGGGCGAGGTCTTCGTATCTCTCGCGGCCCCTCTCCCGGTCGCTTACGCGACCACCCTCTCCCCGCCGGGGAGAGGGATTGGCCGCTTCGCGGCTGCGAGGACGAACGAGTCACACCATTCACCAGCCGATCCCCGCTGTTCTCCCGCTCGGAATGACTCTCGGCGTGTATCCAGGAATTAATACGCGAGTAACGCGCGTGCGGCCGCAACAATCTCACTTTCACTGGGGAGGAACGCGTCCTCGAGTGGCGGCGAGTATGGGACAGGGGTGTCGAGAGATCCGATGATGCGTATCGGAGCGTCGAGGTAGTCGAACGCTTCTTCCTGAATGATTGCGGCAATGCTCTCGCCAATACCGCCGGTTCGAGTGTCCTCATGAAGGATGAGGACTCGGTTGCAGTGACGTGCCAGGTCCAGCACTGCTTCACGATCGAGGGGTGACAGGCTCCGCAGATCGAGCACCGAAACGCTGGCGCCTTCCTTCTGGAGCGTATCCGCGACGCGCATCGCCAGATGTACGAAGGCACCATACGTGATGACGGCAAGGTCCGCCCCGTCTCTCCGCAACGCCGCCTTGCCGATCGTAATCGGTTCGGGTGCGTCGTCGCCGAGACTCTGCTTGATCTTCGGGTCGCGATAGAGCGCAATGTGCTCGTAGTAGAGCACCGGATCGGGGTCGAGTACTGCGGCCGCCATCAAAGCGCGCGCGTCGTGCGGCGTCGAGGGAACCACGATCTTCAATCCCGGTGTCCGATAGAACCAGGCCTCGGTGTTCTGACTGTGATACGGCCCCGCGTGACGAAGCCCTCCCCACGGCATCCGCACCACCATCGGCACCGAGCCACCCCAGCGATAGCGGACCTTGGCAGCATTGTTGACGAGCTGATTGAACCCTGTGGCGACGAAGTCATTGAACTGCATTTCGCCGATCGGTCTCTGCCCAGCCAGCGCAGCACCTACGCACATTCCCAGCACGCCGGCTTCGGACAGAGTCGAGTTCAGAATCCGATCGCCGAACTCCTTGAGCAGCGGTCGCAACAGGAGGAACGCGTTCCCGTACCTGCCACCCACGTCCTCGCCATAAACAAAAACCCGAGGATCGCTTCGTAGAGCATCACCAACCCCTAGCATGACTGCTTCGAGGAATGTCTTTCCTTTTGCGTCGAAGGGAGGAGCCTCCTCGACAATTAGTTTTCTAATCGAGGTCCGAGGCTCTGTCGGATCGAGAATCTCCACTCGCGTGCGTGGTCTCTCGTTGGCGAGAACTCCCTCACCAACAGTTAGAGCGGCAGGCCACGGCGCGTCGATCACGCTCCTTGCTTCTCGTTCGACCAGACGCTCTGTCTCGAGTTTCCACGCCTCAACCTGATCAGCGGCCACGACGCCTTCTTCCACCAGCCGTCTGGCGTACGTAATGATCGGGTCGTGCTGCGACCAGAGCTCGTAACGTTCGCGGTCCGCGTATCCCGATTGGGTCAGCTGTGGATAGCTCCACGAGGGCTGAGAATCTTTGCCCGTGTAGAGCATGTCGTCGTGATGAGCGTGGCCGCACATTCTCATGGAGACGAGCTCTATGAGCGCCGGACCCCGGCCGGACCGCGCCCGCTCGGCCGCCCATGTGAACGCCGCAGCGATCGCGTCCGGGTCCGTGCCGTCGATGGTGATGCCCGGAACACCATACCCGGCGGCCTTGTCCGCGAATGCACGGACCGCAGATTGCTCCGCGACAGGCGTCGATAGGGCCGTCTGATTATTCTCGATGCAAAAGATCGCCGGAAACTTTCGTGCGGCGCAGGCATTGATGGCCTCATGCCACTCGCCGAGCGACGATCCGCCTTCCCCGATGAATGACACAGCGACCCGCATATCCTCGGCATCAAATGCTCCTGCACCAGGGCCGGCCTCACGCCAGAAAGCCATGGCCATTCCCGCCATCGTCATCGTCGAGATCGTGAGAGGAGCTGAAGCGGGGAAGATGCCCCATGAAAGATCGCCGACGTGAAGGTCGCGGCCATTCATGGGCGGACCGGCCTTGGCCATCTGCGCGCTCAACACCATACGGACAGTCTCAGGGTCGTTGTGCATGGCGATGGCGACACCCAGATCGCGAATGAGCGGCGCAACGACGTCGCCTCTCCAAACCGCTCGCCCGTTGTCATCCGCGCGATATCTGGGGCCGCGTCGCAGCCGGATGGCCGCCGCATATATAGCCTCCTGTCCGAGCGAACGAAATCCCTTTCCCTGGAAAGCGCCACTTCCGTAACGGACCTCGCCTCCAGTGAAAAACATTTTGAGGCGATTGTCGGTGGCGCGGGTGAGGATCATCCCGCGCAGCATCTCCTGCCGTTCCTCAGAGGTGAGGGAGGCAGCAATGGCCTCGCGCCGGAGAAAGCCGTCGCAGGCTTCGAGGATTTCCGCGCGAGCGAGCTGAGCGCGCGCTGTTTGTTTCGCGCCCGGGACGCTGTCCTGAATGTTTCCGCTCATGGCGTCGGCGAACACTTCGTCGAGCAGATGGGACAGCGTCTCTGCGAAGGGACCGCGCAACGCGTCGATGGAGGCGTCGTTGAGGCTGGCATCTTCGGAGAGCGACGCCACGATCCAGTTCATCGCCTCGCTTGCGGCACGCATGGCGAAGGGATGGCGATCCATGACGAAGGAGCTGAAGCGATCGGCGAGAACCGAGACTTTCACGGTCCGAGTACCGCCGGATTCAACAGTGGTAGACATTGACCGCCATGCTAACCCGCTCGATTGCTCCTGAGAAGACGCTCGCGGTAAGCGGAGCGCTGCTTTCCCTCTCCCCGCGGGAGAGGGTGGCGCGCTTTCGAGCGCCGTGAGGGTCCCTCTCGAGGTCGCCAGGATGGAACTTTTCAAAACATGCCCTGTATCCGAACGTTCGCAAGACCCTCATCCGGCGCTCGACGCGCCACCTTCTCCCGCGGGGAGAAGGGGAGCGAGACCTCGCCTGCGGCGAGCTTTACATCACCTGATCGGGCAGCGTTCTATCGCGTTCGATCCATGCGCGGATCGAGCTCACGTTCTGGAACCCGCGCGGCAGCTTCAGCATACCAAAGGTGTTGGTCATCATCGACCAGACGGTTTCTGCTTCTCTCTCGCCATCGATTTGCGGAGTTGTGCGTAGTTCGCACGACAGGTTGCGACATTGGGATGAGTCGGTCCAAGAGCGCCCTCGAAGATCTTCAGCGCGCGCTCATAGAGCGAGGCAGCCTCGGTGTAACGCTTCTGCGACTTATAGAAGACAGCCAGGTTGTTCAGCGTCATTGCCACATCGGGATGTCTGGCGCCGAGCAGTCGCTCCTTGATGGCGAGTGCGCGCAAATAGAGCGGCTCCGCAAGCTCGAATCGCCCTTTCGCCTGATACAACGCAGCGAGATTGTTGCAATTGATGGCCACCTCGTAATGTACCGGCCCATACGCGCGCTCGAATGTGGCGAGTACGCTGGTGTAGAGATGCTCGGCCTCGTCGAACTTCCGTTGACCTTCGAGCAATGCGGCGAGGGCGGCAAGGTCGCCAGCCGTCGTCACATGGTCCGGCCCGAGCACTCGCGTACGGATTGCGACGGCGCGGCGAGCATACGGTTCCCCTGCGGCGAATCGTCGGCGCGCATGCTCGAGCCCACCGAGGTTGTGGTAAAGGTCTGCGAGTTGGAGCTCGTAGCCTGGGCGCCGTCCCAGAATCGCCAGAGCACGTTGATAGGAAGCTTCCGCCGAATCGAGCTCGCCCGCGTATTTGCCCGCCATGCCGAACTGGTTCAATGTCATCGCCAGCTCGATGGACCGCGGACCGTAGGAGCGCTCAACGGCCGCGACAGCCTCGTGCAGGACTCGGAACGCTTCCGGGTAGCGGCCCGCGGTGCGCAGCTCACTTCCCCGCGCGATCATGGCCTTCGCCTGTGCCTGCGCGTGAGCCTGAGCCGGGCGTGCATCCCGCGTGACTTCATGGGGTCTCGCGGAAGCATTGCTCATCGCGCCGCCCGAGGCAGTGAGCCAGAGAGCCATGGCGGGGAGCAGTGCCAGGTGAACCGGCGATGAAGGTCCGTTGACCATGTCCACTTTCGATCGCCGTCTGTCTTTGTGGGGATTGTCGACCCGCTGAACAGAAACCCTCAACCCCGAGCCCTCTCCCGTGGGGAGAGAGACTCGGGGTGAGGGCTGATAGCTACGCGTCAGCGACCCTCGTCGACAACGAGCGTCTCGTTGTGGTTTAAATAAGTTCCCTGAAGATCCCCGACTTTGTTGGCGAGGGTGCGGGACTGGAGGGACTGTTGCTGGCGAGCCTGCAGGCTGCTGCCGGTGGTGCGGCTGTCGATCGAGCGAGTCAGCGAGCTCAGATGACCCTGCAGCTTTGCACCGAGCTGATCGCGGCTCTCGAGTTGCGCTCCGAGGTTATCGCGTGAGGCCATCTTCGATCCGAGCCCCGTATCGGCAGTTTTCGACTGCAGTGCATCGGCATTGCGGGATCCGAGCTCCGCTTCGCTCCCCAGTCTGGCGTTCAGCTGGCTACGGCTGTCGAGACGGGAAGCGATGATGCCGAGCTGCGACTGCGCGCTTGCGGCCATCTTCGCCTGAAGCTCGGCGCTGCGGGACTGCAGGTCGCGGATGGAGGCGCTCAGGGCGCTGGTGAACCGGCTGTCGAGCGAAGCGCTGCGGCTCTCGAGATTCTGTTTCGCCGATCCGAGGGAGGCTTCCATGGCCTGAAGTCGTGAGGCCATCTGGTCCTGAGCCTGCAGACGCGACTGCATGTTGTCGACAGCGCGGGACTCGAGACGGGCGCCCAGGGAGGCGAGGTCACGGGCAGCGCTTTCCAGGGTTGCGGCATCAGCCTCCGAGCCGAGCTGGTTGCGTGAGAACGATTCGATGGCCGTCTGAACCGCGGCAAGCGACTTCTGTTCGAGCGAGATTGCCTCCAAGGCTTCGCTGTGGTTTTTCAGGCTGGCAGTGCAGCAGGCATCCGAACGCAGGCCCAGAGAGGAAACGTTCTGAAGCGAGGCCACGGCATTGAGCTGATCGGCACTGGCCAGCTCTGCCTTCGATGCCAGAGACGACACGCTTGCAAGGTCGCGCTCGATGTTCTGCATGCTTGCGCCCTGCGATCGTGCCTCGAGCTTGTCGCTGATGCTGGCGAAGCGGGAATTGAGAGTGGCCATCTCATCACTGGCAAGCTCGGCACGGCTGGCGATTCTTGCGGAGAGAGAATCGATGTCCTGCCTGACGCTGGCGAGCTCGCGGGCGTTGAGTGAGGCGGAGTCGCGTGCCAGAAGCTGGCTGGCGATTCCGAGGGCGTCGCTCATCCTCGACTGATAGCGTGACTGCAGATCCGCGTTGTGGCTCTGTAGTTCGCGCTGGGCGCTCTGCAGGCTGTCTCGTGCTGCTACCTTTCGAGCCTCGAGGTTATCGGCCTGGTTTCGAAGGGCCATGTTCAGCTCGTTGCTGATGCTCTCGAGCTTGGCTGCGTCATTGAAGTAATCGCCGTAGAGGACTGCTTCTTCTTTGCGTGTAGCCTCATCGACCAGGACGACATCTTTCGCCGTGACCTGAGGGGCGCGATGCTTCTGCACCGCTCCGATCGCACCGGTCGCGTCCTCATTCAGAAATGCGGGTGGCCAGGAAGCCAGAACCGCGACCACTGCTACTGCTGCCGCACCAAACCCGATCAGGAAATTCCGTTTTTTGTTCTGCTGGGATTCCATGTCTACCTCCGTCTGTTAAGAGCGCGGCGAGTGCCGGGCTCAGTCAGAACTACAACTCCGTTCTCAAAAAGTTGGCTGTCCAGCAAAAAACAGCGCGCAGTGTGGGCTTCTCTTGACGTCGCGAAGATGAAACTCTTGAATTATGCCCTGTATCCGAACGTGCGCAAGACCCTCATCCGGCGCTCGACGCGCCACCTTCTACCGCGGGGAGAAGGGGAGCGAGACCTCGCCGGCGGCGAGCTTTACATCACCTGATCGGGCAGCGTTCTGTCCCGCTCCACCCATGCGCGGATTGAGCTCACGTTCTGGAATCCGCGCGGCAGCTTCAGCCCTCTTTGCGCTCGCTTCCCGAGATACGTATCGAGATCGTGCTTCTTCATCGTCAGATGACGTTTGCCGGAGTAAACCACAAGGCCGCCTCCCTCAGGAATGGAGGTGACACTCAGGACGGCCTCAGACGGGAGGAGACCTTTCGCTTTGTGTACATTGATGATTCGTACTCCTTTCCCTCGCGACATCTGCGGGAGCTCCGAAACGGGAAACATGAGAAGTTTTCCTTCGGTAGTCACGGCTGAGACCAGATCGGATTCGATGTTCCAGACACGCGACGGAGGAAGTGAGAGTGCCCCGCCGCTGACGTTAAGCACGGCCTTACCGTTCTTGATTTTCGTAATGAGATCTTCGAAGCGAGCGACGAAACCGTAGCCGTCGGTGGTCGCGAGAAGGAACAAATCGTCAGGAGCGCCCATCGTCACGGAGACGACACTCGCTCCCGGGGTGAGGGCAAGGCTGCTGCTCAGCGGCTCACCATGACCCTTTGCCGAAGGAAGGCCATGAGTGGGCAACGAATACGTCTTGCCAGTGGAGTCGAGAAAAACCGCGAGCTGGTTGCTCCGTCCCCGCGCCGCGTCGAGAAACTCGTCTCCGCTTTTGTACTGGAGCGCGCGCGGATCGAGCTCGTGACCCTTCGCGGCGCGCACCCATCCCTTTGCCGAGATGACCACTGTGACCTGTTCGGTGGGGACGAGCGCGTTGGCGTCAAGCGCCTTCGCCGCGTCGCGACTGACAATAGGAGAGCGCCGCGGGTCGCCGAACATCTTCGCGTCCTCTTCCAGCTCCTGTCGCACCTGCTTTTTCAGTCGTCCCTTCGAGCTGAGCACTTTCTCGAGTTGATCGCGCTCTTCGCGAAGCTCTTTCTGCTCCCCGCGGATCTGCATCTCTTCGAGGCGGTTGAGGTGACGCAATCTCAGCTCGAGAATCGCTTCGGCCTGAAGCTCGCTGAGCGCGAAGCGCCGCATGAGCGACGGCTTCGGCTCATCCTCTGTGCGAATGATGCGAATCACCTCGTCGAGATTGAGAAAGGCGGCGAGGTAACCATCGAGAATGTGCAGCCGGCTGTTAACCTGGTCATAGCGAAACTGCAGCCGGCGACGTACGGTCTCGATCCTGAACTCGAGCCACTCGAGCAGCATCTCCCTTGCACTGAAGAGCCGCGGCCGGCCGTCGAGTGCGATGACGTTCATGTTCACCCGGTACGTTCGCTCGAGATCGGTCGTGGCGAAGAGGTGATTCATGACCTCGTCGAGATCGATCCGATTCGATCGAGGGACGATGACCAGACGAGTGGGATTTTCGTGATCGGATTCATCGCGAAGATCTTCGACCATCGGAAGCTTCTTCGCCTGCATCTGCGCGGCAATCTGCTGGAGGACCTTGCTTCCCGAAACCTGGTGCGGGAGCGCGGTGACGACCACGTCGCCCTCCTCACGCTCCCACTTGGCTCGCATCCGGATCGTCCCGTTTCCAGTCCGATACATCTCGCGGATGTCGGCTGCTGGCGTGATGATCTCGGCCTCGGTGGGAAAGTCGGGCCCCTGCATTAGATCAAAGAGTCGGTCGTCGCTGACTCGTGCGTCGTCCAGCAGCTCAACGCACGCCGCGACTACCTCGTGCACGTTGTGCGGCGGGATGTCGGTGGCCATACCGACCGCGATCCCTGATGTCCCATTGAGAAGGACGTGGGGAAGACGCGAGGGAAGCAGGCGTGGCTCCGAGAGGGTGGCGTCGAAGTTCGGTCCCCACTCTACAGTTCCATTACCAAGCTCTGAGAGAAGCGTCTGGGAGAAGCGCGTCAACCGTGCTTCGGTGTAGCGCATCGCGGCGAATGATTTCGGGTCATCGGGTGACCCCCAGTTCCCTTGTCCTTCCACCAGCGGATATCGGAAGCTGAAGGGCTGCGCCATGAGCACCATCGCTTCGTAGCAAGCGGAGTCGCCATGAGGATGGTACTTGCCGAGGACGTCTCCTACGGTGCGTGCGGATTTCTTGAACTTCGCGGCGGCGCTAAGGCCGAGCTCCGACATGGCGAAAATGATGCGACGCTGCACCGGCTTGAGTCCGTCCCCGATGTAGGGGAGGGCGCGATCGAGAATGACGTACATCGAGTAATCGAGGTACGCCTTTTCAGCGAACGTTGCGACCGCCATTCGCTCGACGTCGATGATGGGCGGTGGGGGGGGAATCGACATCTGTCCTGTCCGAGATTTCTTCATAGGTTGTTTGTCTGGTTATGACGTCTTGCGGGCAAGGTAGCTGTAGCTGATCCAGCGATCGCCTGGAGAGACGTCGCGCTCGACGGAGATGAGCTCGCCTCCCGAAGAGGCTACGAGATCCGCAATTTCTTCCTTCGGGATTCCGTACATTTCCATGATGGCGCCTTCGACCTTTACAGGAACGCGGAGGACCTTCGAGCCTCGCTCGCCGAACCAGCAGACGTTTTCCTGGACCATGTCGAGCTCCACCACGAACCGACCTTCAGTTCTGGGTGCGTTGATGCAAAGAGTGATCTCGGTCTCTTCGCCAGGCCGAAGATCGTGAGGGAGCGGAGAGCGACCATCGTCTTCCACGATCATGAGCTCGTCGCGGAATCGACGACGTCCATTGACAGAGCTGAACCAGAGTTTCGGGCTCTGTCTCATCCAGTGATTCCCGAGCCTGATCGCGAACGGACCGTCGCTGTAGCCCGGCCAGATCTCCCGGCCGAGATTTTTCACGCGCACGGTCAAGGTGCTACTGGAACCAGTCTCCACTCGTCGAGGCATGTCGATCACGTGCAGGCTCGCCTTGAACCCTTCCACACCCAGTTGCGACCTCTCATGATCCCGTCCCCCCTCTCCCGGCGGGAGAGGGTGCCCGTGAGGGCGGGTGAGGGTCTCGCTCACCTCCGCTCCACGCGAACCACCTTCACTCTCCGTCTCGATGAAATGGCTCGGCACCTGGAACGCCGCAATTCCCCCAGGCCTCAGGATTCGAAGAAACTCCGCGATGTATCCTCGCCCGAGACCCGGCTCCATGTGCTGGAGCACGATGCTGGCGTTGACGAGATCGACCGAGTTATCCGCAAGGAGCGGAAGGCGATCACTGTCGTTCACAAGGTAATGACAGCGGTCCGGAAACTTGTTGTACTTTTTCGCAACGCGGATCATCGAGGGTGCAATGTCGAGCGCTGTAACGCGTTCGAAATGTGTTGCCAGTGCCTGACTCAATCGCCCGACACCGCAACCGAAATCGAGTGCGTGGTCGCGAGGCAGCTCGACTCCGAGAACTTTGATTCGAGCGAGCGTCTTCTCAACCTCTTCCCGGCCAGACCCGAAAAACTCGTCACGATTCCAGCGCCCGTAGCGCTTGGAGGGATCGGTCAGCACCGCCCAGAACGGATCGGTCTTCCCGAGTTGATTCCAGTTTTTCTGAAGGTCACGTAAGTTCATGGGGAGGGACTGAGCCGCGAAGCGGCGTTCCCTCTCCCCGGCGGGGAGAGGGAAGCGAGCGAAGCGAAGCAGAGAGAGGGTCGTGAAAATCCGCGGTTCTGCTGGGGTTTTCGGATGGGTCTAACAGGTGTCGGGTCAAAGCCGCGGTCTTAGTATCTCTCACGGCCCCTCTCCCGGTCGCTGACGCGACCACCCTCTCCCCGCCGGGGAGAGGGTGGTCGGCCCTTCGGGGCCGCCTCTCGCCACCAATTTTGTGTCGCCTGCGCAGATCTCCTCCCGCCCTAGCCCAGCTGGCTGATGCACGCTACACCTCAACCGCCGCTTTGTTTCCCTCGCGTGTAAGCCACTCCTTCCGATCGCCCGCGCGCGCCTTGGCGAGCAGCATATCGATCGTCATATCAGTCGAGTCGCCAGGCTCGAGGACGAGTTGCACGAGACGCCTCGTGTCGGGCGCCATCGTCGTCTCCCGCAGCTGCATCGGGTTCATCTCGCCTAAGCCCTTGAAGCGTTGAATGTTTACTTTCCCTTTGATCTTCTCGGCGTCGATCCTCGCGAGGATACCCTGCTTTTCCGAGTCGTCCAGGGCGTAGTAAACATTCTTGCCGACATCGATCCGGTAGAGAGGGGGCATCGCAATATGCACATGTCCTTCGACGACGAGTCGACGGAAGTGCCTGACGAAAAGGGCGCAGAGAAGCGTCGCGATGTGTGCCCCGTCAGAATCGGCATCAGCCAGGATGCAGACCTTTCCGTAGCGCAGCGAGTCGAGAATCTCCGAGCCGGGGTCGACGCCGAGAGCGACGGCAATGTCGTGTACTTCCTGCGACCCGAGTACTTCGTTAGGATCGACCTCCCAGGTGTTGAGGATCTTCCCGCGCAACGGCATGATCGCCTGGAACTCCCGGTCACGTGCCTGCTTGGCCGAGCCTCCCGCGGAATCTCCTTCGACCAGAAAGAGCTCGGTCCTCGACAGGTCCTGACTCGAACAATCGGCGAGCTTGCCCGGTAACGCAGGCCCTGAAGCCAGCTTCTTCCGCTCGATCTTCTTTCCTGCGCGGAGGCGCCCCATCGCCGCGGTGATCGCGAGCTGTGCGATCCGCTCAGCGTCCGCCGTGTGCTGATTCAGCCAGAGACTGAAAGCGTCCTGAGTCACTCCCGAAACGAAGGCTGCCGTTTCTCGCGACGAGAGCCGGTCCTTCGTCTGGCCAGTGAACTGCGGATTCGAAAGCCGAACCGACAGGATGTAGCAGCATCGGCCCCAGACATCCTCCGGCGTAATCTTTACTCCTCGGGGCACGAGGTTGCGGAATTCGCAGAACTCGCGGATCGCATCAGTGAGACCCGTACGGAAACCGTTGACGTGCGTGCCCCCCTGGGCTGTGGGAATCAGATTGACATAGCTCTCGGTGACGAGATCGCCGTCGTCCGCCAGCCAGGCCACGGCCCAGTCCGCCTCCTCGTCGTGACCTTTGAAATGTCCGACGAAGGGGACTTCAGGAATCAGCGAATTGCCGTTGAGCTCGGTTGTGAGGTAATCGGTCAGCCCATCCTTGTAGAACCACTCTTCGCTCTGCGTGGAGTCGGTTTCATCGATGAACCGAATCCGGAGTCCTGACGAGAGCACCGCCTTTGCACGCATGACGTGCTTGAGGCGCGAGACCTGAAATTTGGGAGAGTCGAAGAAGACCGGATCGGGCCAGAACCTGACGAGCGTGCCGGTATTCCGTTTCCCTACAGTTCCGACGGGCTTGAGCTCCGAGGTTTTCTTCCCGTCCGCGAAGGTCATCGAGTACTCGTTGCCATCGCGCTTGACCCAGACCTGGAGCTTGGTGGACAGCGCGTTGACCACGGAAACTCCAACGCCGTGGAGACCACCGGAGAAGCGGTAGTTCTTGTCCGAAAATTTTGCGCCGGCATGCAACCGCGTAAGGATCACTTCGACCCCGGACACTTTCTCCTTCTGATGCTGATCAACCGGCATACCACGTCCGTTGTCAGAGACCGACAGCGAGCCGTCGTCATGATGAGTCACGACAATCTCATCGCAATGTCCGGCAATCGCTTCGTCGGCCGCGTTGTCGATCACTTCCTGAGCGAGATGATTCGGACGCTCGGTGAGCGTGTACATCCCGGGACGTTTGCGGACAGGTTCGAGTCCGGTAAGGACCTCGATGGCAGAGGAATCGTACGTCGACGTCATGGCTCCCTTGGTTTAAACGCAGAAACCTGAATGCTGATGCAGAAATGGTGGAGCTGGTGTGTGATCGGGTGAATCCTGCTCTAGCGCCGCTCGGGTGACGACATCCTCGTGAGAAAGGGCACTGAGCGGCTGTTGCAACAATTGCCTTCGCGAACCCTCACGTGCTTCGTCATCCTGAGCGAATGCGAAGGATCTCAAAATGCGTGACTGTTTAATTCTGCAGCACCGCATCTTGAGATCCTTCGTCGCAAAAAGCGCTCCTCAGGATGACGACTTTCCCGCGGCGCGCGATGGATATTTTACAGCCGCTAGGATGACACAGGCGGCGGGAGCCGCGGTTCCAATCTGCAGCGCCTGTTCGAAACGTTGCACAGAATCCGAAAATAGCGATCCAACTCACCCTTTCAGCATTCTGCATTGCGCGTTCTGCACCCTCAATCTACATCTGGTGGAGTTCTACGCGACGACCACGCCCTGCCACGCCTTCAGTCCCCAGGCGGTCTCGTCGAGCCAGCGCTCGAAAGTAGCGGCGGGAAGGGGAGGGCTCAGAAAGTATCCCTGTGCCAGATCACACCCCATCGCTGTGAGCGTCTCGCAGGTCCTCTTGCTGTCCACGCCCTCGGCTACCACCTGACGTCCGAGGTTGTGGGCCAGATCGATGGTTGCGCGGACAATTGCCGCGTCGCTCTCATTCGACTCCATCCCCATCACGAACGACTTGTCGATCTTGATCTCATCAACGGGGAGTTGCCGCAAGTGCATGAGCGATGAGTACCCGGTCCCGAAATCGTCAAGGGAGAGTCGCACGCCGAGGGACTGGAGCAGAGAGAGGATGGCAAGAACATGCGGTGGATTTGCCATCACGCTGCTCTCGGTGATCTCGAGCTTCAAAGAGCGAGGCTCTACTTTCCATTTGTCCAACAGCGTTGCGATGGTCTGGGGAAGCGAATGTTCCTGGAGATTTTTACTCGACACGTTGACTGCCACATGAATTGGGAGCCCCGCAGTCTGCCAGTCGCTGACCTGCTGGAGTGCGTGATCGATCACCCATTCAGTGAGTGGATTGATCAGATTCGTCTTCTCCGCGATCGGGATGAATGAGTCAGGCTGCAGAAGGCCCAGCTTGGGATGCTGCCAGCGAACGAGGGCCTCGACGCGCGTGACCAGCCCACTCCGCAGATGGACCTTGGGCTGGTAATAAAGGACGAGCTGGTCCTGCTCGATTGCCTGACGCAGCTCGGCACCCATTGCGAGAGTCCGGTGACTGCGATGATCCTCCTCAAACGAGTAGACGGAAATGCCCAGGCCACCATGCTTCGCCTTGTACATCGCGTTGTCGCCGTGGCGCATGAGGTCGCTGACCCTGGTGCCGTGCTCGGGATGAATTGCGATTCCAATGCTTGCTCCGATCTCGAGCCGCTCCCCTTCGACGGTGAATGGCTCTTCGAGCGCCTTCACGATTTTCCGCGCGACGAGAAACGCGCCTCTGGCGTCGCCGACTGTTGGGAGGACGAGAGCGAACTCATCGCCACCGAGTCTGGCGACCGTGTCGGATTCCCGGATCTGCTCGCGGAGACGGAAGGCGACCTGCTGGAGCAGCTGGTCACCATAGTGATGTCCGAACGTATCGTTGACTTCTTTGAAGCGGTCGAGGTCCATCATCATGAGGGCGACAGGCGACTCGGTCCGTCGTGACACCAGGATTGCCTGCTCGAGCCGATCTATGAGCAGGACGCGGTTCGGCAATCCCGTCAGGGCATCATGAAGAGCCTGATACTCGAGAGCTTCGAGTTGCGCTTTGCGCTCGCTCACATCGCGAAAGTACGCAATCTTGTGCCGAACGGCCCCCGCATCATCGACAACGGGAAGCAGCTGCATCTCGAGCGAGTACTGGAGTCCGCTTTTCCGGGTTCCGCGAGCCTCGGCTTCGAACCCTTTTTTCAGCCGCAGTGGGTGAAGCGCTGCGGGCTCGCCTTCGCGCTCATGGCCTATCGTCCAGCATATCTTCACAGACTGGTTGAGAAGCTCGAGCAACGGGACCCCCGTCATCCGTACGAAAGCCCCATTCGCGAAAAGGATCCGAGCCTCGTCTCCGCTCTCGCCAGGGATGAGGATCGCGATTCCCTCACTGGAATTCTCGACCGCCAGGCGAATCAGCCGGTCGTCATTTCCTTCGATGCGATCGGAGCGCACGAGTCCCGAGGTCGATATACTCGACGAGCGGGCGCCCTCGTAGCTGAGCTCCCGCAGCAGCTCGATCTGGATAGGTTTAGCCATGTGCGTAACAGAACGCCGAATACCGTTCGAAAGAGTTGGGGATGATAGGCGCATGGTAACCCGCCAGACAAAGCACGTCGAACGCAAACCTCAGGGTCCGGGATGGAGTCATTCCCGGCGTCGAGACGGAAAAGAGCTTCGCGTGACAGACAAGAGTGTCTGTCCTACACACGTCTGTACGACAGACAGTGCTGGCTGTCACGCATCGCTGTTGCCTGTCTCGATATGCACTAGTAGACGATCGACCAGGAACCGACCGTCTTGAATCATCTCGCTCATCTGTTTCTTTCGAAGGATGATCCCGGCTCGCTGATCGGGAATCTCGCCGCCGATTCGTCGAAGGGTCAGGTCGGATCCGATGTGCCGCCCGAGGTCGCCAGCGGCATCAGGATCCATCGGCTCGTCGATGGATTCACCGACTCGCATCCGCGCGTCGGTATCAGTCGGAAGCGACTCGAGGCGCGCTTCGGCCACTACTCCCGGATCATCATTGATGTCTTCTACGATCACTACCTCTCTCGCAGCTGGGGGGCCTACTCGAACGAATCGCTGCGCGAGTTCACCACGCGCATTTACCGAGTCCTGGGAGAGAACATGGGCCTTTTTCCTTCGACCTTTCGCGACCCGATTCCGCGAATGATCGCAGATGACTGGCTGATGCGAAACGAATCGGTCGCGGGTGTGAGCAAGACCCTCCGCTTCGTCTCGGGCCGCTTGCGACGGAGATTCCAGCTTGAGGACGCCACGGCCGAGCTCGAGGCACTCGACGCGGCGTTTGAGGAGGACTTTCGACAGTTCTTTCCCGACGTCATAGACTACGTGAAAACCTTGTGACCGTTGTCTCCACGTAACTGTTGTCCGCACGGGCGAAGCCTTTGGAGTGCGGCAGCCGCAGCTGCCGCTTTCTGAGTCACATCGCGATTCGGTTGCGGTATGGCTGGTTCAACGCGGGTTCGAAACAAAAGCGGCAGCTGCGGCAGCCGCACTCCAAAGCTTCGACCTTACTTGACTCCGAGCAGTTCCACCTTGAAGACGAGGGTTGCGTCGGGAGGAATCACGCCACCCGCCCCTCGCTCGCCATAGCCCATATCGGGAGGGATTACGATGGTACGGGTTTCGCCGATTTTCATGTCCGCGACGCCTACGTCCCAACCCTTGATGACCTGACCTTGTCCCACGTTGAACTCGAACGGCTCGCCACGATCACGAGAGCTGTCGAACTTGGTGCCGTTCGTCAACCAACCGGTGTAGTGAACGCGAACCGTTTGCCCGTTGGTGGGTTTGGCGCCGGTGCCTTCCTTGTCGATGACGTATTTGAGTCCCGAGGCGCTCTGGGGGTTCTGCGGCATTGCGAAGGTATCCATCTGTGCTCCTCCATCGGCTACAGGCGCGTTTGCGACTGTCTGCTCCTGCGACACTGCGGTCGTTACGGTTTGATCGGCCGAATCTACTGCCTGCTTCGCGCAGGCAGATGAAACGAGTGTTAGCGCTACGATTGCGACGGTGCGTACGTTCATCTGATGACTCCTCAAAAGCCGCTCGAGCGCGGCAACATGGGCGCGGATTCTAATCGAAAAGGTGCCGCGGCTTCCTTATGGCCGGACATTTCAATGTGCGGCGCCGTCAAGGGCCAACGGTAGGGACTTGCGCCGGACATTGGAATGTCCGGTCACAGGGAGCCTCCTGCTGTCACCCCTTCTTTCCCGTCAGCTCCTTCACAAACTTCCGGGCGCCGCGGGCGAGCTCGGAGTCGGAGCGCGTTCTCTCTTCCGATCGCGTATGGCTCTGTCCCTCGAGGACCACGTGGTAATTCGACAGCCCTTCCTCCGAGTAGACCCACACGAGCCCGGCTGGAGTTGAGACAACGCCCTCACGAAAGCGCTCGTCCCTTTCGACTCCATCTTCCGAAGCGGTGAGCGACTTGAACTCACGGATCGCGTACCAGCTTGCAGCTGTGAAGGTCTCATCGGTGGCTCGCTTCATCGAGGTCTCCCTGAAGATCAGTTTCGTCCGTGGTCCTGCTCGAATTGTCGCACGCATTCACCGCTCTCTCGAAACCTTCACTTACAATTCGCTCCATGACTTTCAGGACACCGGCGACTCTGTCGCGATATCTGATCCCCACCGCCGTGTCGGTTATGACGGCGCTCCTCGTGACTGCATGTGCGAGCGTCCCAATGCGGCCGAATGCCATTCCCGATGTCGAGCGTGAGTTTCGAGGAGTCTGGGTGGCCGCGGTGAACAACATCGACTGGCCGTCGAGACGCGACCTCTCGTCGGAAGAGCAGCAGCGCGAGTTAGTGGCGATTCTCGACCGCGCTGCGGCGCTCAACTTCAATGCCGTGATTCTGCAGATCCGACCCGCCGCAGATGCCCTCTACGCATCGGACCTTGAGCCGTGGTCCGAATATCTGACGGGCGAGATGGGCAAGCCTCCCGAGCCTTTCTACGATCCTCTGTCGTTCGCTGTGACTGAGGCGCACGCGAGAGGGCTCGAGCTCCACGCGTGGCTCAATCCTTACCGGGCCCATCATCCGACGGGCACCTCGCCCATCGCGGAGACGCATCTGAGTCGCACCAGACCGGAGCTGGTTCGGCAATACGGCAAGTATCTCTGGTTCGATCCCGGGGCCGAGGAGGTGCGACGTCACGCAGTCAGCGTGGTCACCGATGTGGTCAGGCGTTATGACATCGACGGCGTTCATCTCGACGACTATTTCTACCCCTATCCGGAGCAGGGCGCTGATGGAGTAGAGATCGAGTTTCCTGACGAACCAAGCTGGTCCAGCTATCGTTCGGGCGGTGGAGCACTCGACAGGAGTGCGTGGCGCCGCGAGAACGTGAACAGTCTGGTTCGAGAGTTGTACGAAGCGATCAAGCTCGAAAAGCGCTGGGTCAAGTTCGGCGTGAGTCCATTCGGGATCTGGCGTCCTGGATATCCGGAGCAGATCAGAGGACTCGACGCTTTCGACAACCTTTACGCCGACTCCCGTCTCTGGCTGCAGAAGGGATGGGTCGATTACCTCGCGCCTCAACTCTACTGGCCGATTGCTCAGAAGGCGCAGAGCTACCCCGTCCTTCTCCGATGGTGGCTCGAGCAGAACTCGAGTGGCCGGCATGTGTGGGCAGGAATCATTCCGAGCAGGATCGCTGGCCGCGGCGGTAGCAGCACGAAAAAAAGCGTGTCGGCGAATGAGATCATCGATCAGATCCGAATGACGCGGGAGCTCGAAGGTGGCGGCGTGATTCACTTCAGCATGAAAAGCCTGATGCAGAATCGCGACGAGATCGCGGACAAGCTCCTTCAGACGGTGTATGCCAGGCCGGCCCTCGTGCCCGCCTCGCCGTGGCTTGGCGCAGTCGCTCCGTCCGCGCCGCTGGTGAGTGCCCGCATCACCGATGACGGCGTCGTCCTCGACTTCGCTCCGCAGGGGGACACGAGCGTCTGGCTCTGGGCGGTGAGAAAAAAGGTGAAATCGAAATGGAGTCTCGAGCTCGTTCCGGGGAGTCTTCGCAGCTGGAAGATCAGCGGTTCCACTCGGAGCGATTCGCGTCCTGTCGACGTCGCTGTGTCAGCCGTGAATCGTCTCGGCGGGGAAAGTCCTGTCACTCGAATCGTGAAACCCTGAAAGGCAGTATCTCCTGAACCTATAATGCGGCCGATGAAACGCCTTCCCGGAATTGTTACCTGTCTCGTCGTCATGTCGGCCGCGACTCTCTGGGCCGCCCCGCCTGAGCTCACTGCCCGGCAGAAGCAGCTCACTCGCGATATTTACAAACAACTCATCGAGATCAACACCACGGACTCGGTAGGGAACACGACGACAGCATCGGAGGCGATGGCCGCACGACTGCTGGCAGCCGGATTCCCGGCTGATGACGTCAAAGTCCTCGGGCCGCATCCGCGGAAAGGCAATCTCGTCGCTCGCCTCCGCGGCTCCGGCAGACAGAAGCCGCTACTGCTGCTCGCTCATCTGGATGTCGTGGAAGCGAAGAAGGAAGACTGGTCAGTCGACCCGTTCGCCTTTCTCGAAAAAGATGGTTTCTTTTACGGGCGTGGGACCTCCGATGACAAAGCGATGGCGGCCATCTGGATCGCCAACCTCATCCGATACAAGGAAGAGGGTTTTGTTCCGAATCGCGATCTGATCGTGGCACTCACCGCGGATGAAGAGGGAGGCGATTTCAACGGTGTCGACTGGCTCATCAGGAATCACCGGAACCTCATTGACGCCGAGCTCTGCCTCAACGAAGGGGGAGGAGGACGTTCGAAGAAGGGAAAGAAGCTCTACAACGGAGTTGGTGCGAGCGAGAAGGTCTACATCACGTTCCGGCTGGAAGCGACGAACAAGGGTGGACATAGCTCCGTGCCGCAGAAAACGAACGCGATCTACCAGTTGGCAAATGCTCTTTCCAAGCTCGAGAAGCATACGTTTCCCCTGAAACTCAATGAGGTGACGCGCGCGTATTTCAAACGCATCGGACAGATGGAGGGTGGGGCGAGCGGCGCGGACATGAAGGCGCTCGCAGACCGTAATGACGAGCCCGCAGCGGCACGCCTGTCCGAATCTCCCGTGTACAGCGCGCTCATGCGCACCACATGCGTTGCCACCCGGCTCGAGGGAGGTCACGCTGACAACGCGCTGCCGCAGATGGCCCGGGCGACCGTCAACTGCCGTGTGCTTCCGGGCGAATCCACCGACGACGTGCGTCGGACCGTGGAACGGATCATCGATGACTCCACAATTGCGATCTCCTGGATCGAAGAAGCGAAGCCAAGCGTCCCATCTCCTCTCTCACCGTCGATCATGAAGCCCATCGAGACGCTCACAAGCGAGTTCTGGCCGGGCGTACCGGTGCTTCCCCTCATGGCAACCGGTGCGAGTGATGGGCTCTACCTGAGGAACGCGGGGATTCCAACCTACGGAGTATCGGGGCTGTTCAGCGACATCGACGACATCAGAGCGCACGGACGCGATGAAAGAATGGGCGTTCAGCCGTTCTACGAAGGAACGCAGTTCCTCTACAGACTTGTAAAGAAGCTATCCTCATAGATGGCGCAATAGATCGCGCAATAGATAGCGCAGCCCTGACGCTCGGCATTTGACGACTCGGAGCGCCGGCTTCCAGCCGGCCGTACCGCCGGCATCTTGCCGGCTTTTCCTCGGGGGAGATAGCCCGGCCGGCTGGAAGCCAGCGGTACGGCCGCCTGGAAGGCGGCGCTCCTACCTCAGCCAGGTCACCGATCAAGAGACAGTCAGAATCAAGGGCTCACGGAATCATTTTTCGCTCGACTGCCCGGGCCCATACCACCGAGAGACCTTTCGCAGGCGAGTGAGCCACGAACCGATGGGTTCCAGGGGCCAGCAACCTGGGACCGATGTAACTGGTCCCATCCAGCACTCCCGTAACCGGGCCTCTGGCAATCATTGCGTAACGTTCCGGTACCGCAATGGTGAACTCGACTTCCTGTCCGTCGTCGAGCGATTGCAGGGTCTTTCCGCAGACGCGAACGCTCCCCGCCGGGATGTAGTTGTCGTTCATGAATGCTCGCGCTTTCGTTGAAAAGGCCTTCTGGTCCTGAACGACGACACAACATCGCTTCGCGACGATGTCGGCAGCTACGGTGTCCGGCAGGATCCCTCGCTTCACGAGCTCACGTCCTACGTGCTCGAATATGTAACGGGTGGGCCTGAGGCGATAGACGCTTTCGCCTTTGATGTCCATCACGTAGTCTGCAGAATCGGTCAGCTTGAGGACGTCAGCGATGAGTCGCTGCGGATAGTCGGGGGGACGTTTCCAGAGATCGCCATAAGAGAACGTCCAGATCATTCCAGCCAGAACCAGGGCTGCTAACCATGGCGCCCTTCGAAACGAACGCTTGTCGAGTGCCGTCACGGCTCGCGCTGAGAATAGAATGACCACTATGGGCAGGATCGCAAGAAAGTCACGCGTCGTGATGATGGGCCACAGGCAGAGAAGTGCAATGAGGTAATACACGCAGGTAAGCGCAAGGAAGGTCGATTTGTCCGGCGCTGTATCGGATCTGCGAAAGCGTGATCGGGCGCTCAGAAGAAGTGCTCCTGCCAGTAGCGGGAGAGCGATCAGACCGCCGATCCGTCGCACGTTAGAGACGCGGAAGAGGCTGTTGAATCCCCACGCTCCGTAGGCCAGGTCGTTGATTGCACCAAGCCATCCGAAGAATAGTGCTACCAGCAGCGGAGCGACGGCGAACGCAAGACCTCCAAAGGCCACTGCCAGCAACTGTGTGCCGAGCGTCCCGCTCTGTTCATCGCGATCGATCGAGCGAAGCGTAATTGCAGTGAGGACGAGAGCGATGATGAGGATCGCTGTCTTGAGTGACATCGCGAGAGCGACTCCAAGGATCAATCCCGCAGTCACCGAGCGCATGACAGTGAACCGGCCACTGATGAGAATGAAAAGCGCGGCCATGAGAAGAGCGCACCAGGGGACATCGTTCCTGAACTCGACAGTCTTCAGCAGGAATGGCGGGGTGACGCCGAGGAGCATGACGCTCGCGAGGGCGATGACGGGACTGAAGACACGCCTTGCGATGAGCCAGGTGAGCAGCAGCGTAACGAGTGCGAAGGGAAGGATGAAAAAGCGAGCGCGAATGAGAATGTCCGCAGACTCGGGACTCAGGCTGAGAAGCGGAATCGACAACAGGTGAAACAGGGGAGGGTGGTTGTCGAATACGTCACGGTACTGCACCAGGCCGCGGGCCCATCCCCAGACAACGTGAAGATGCTGCGGCTCGTCAGAGTCGGTCCGATACCAGAAGATGCAGAAGATCCGGAACGCGAGGGTGGAGAAAAGGAGAGCCAGAAGAGATCGGTTGTTCCGGGGGAGGGTCGCGCCGTGAGGGGATGATGTCATTGGGAGTGAAAGACCGACGGCATCTCGCGGAACCGGGCAATCAGGGAGCCAGGTACAAGCTCGCGAGATCCTTCCC
Organism: Thermoanaerobaculia bacterium; assembly: GCA_035576005.1. Lineage (GTDB taxonomy): Bacteria > Acidobacteriota > Thermoanaerobaculia > Gp7-AA8 > Gp7-AA8 > DATLXH01. The sequence goes on from DATLXH010000087.1 coordinate 27,058, forward strand.
ACACGCCCAAGCTCGGGATAACACCTCGTTTCTTCCTCTCAGGCACGGCACTTTTTCCGGGCGGGTTACGACTCCTGCGCTTTCGCCTTGAACTTGCTCTTGATGTAATCGCGATTCATTCGGGCGATCCAGTCGATGCTGATGGCCTTCGGACAGACGGCCTCGCACTCCCCGTAGTTCGTGCAGCTGCCGAACATCTCTTCCATCACGTCGACCATTCGCTCGACGCGCGAATACCGCTCAGGCTGCCCCTGAGGCAGGGTGCCCAGGTGCGAGACCTTCGCTGAGGTAAACAGCTGAGCCGCGCCATTCGGGCATTGCGCTACACACGCGCCACACTGAATGCACTCAGCTGCGTCCATCGCGCTGTCGGACATCGGCTTCGGAATCGGAATCAGATTCGCTTCGGGGGCGCTACCCGTCGAGACCGAGATGTAGCCGCCAGCCTGGATGATGCGATCAAGGCCGCTCCGATCAACCATGAGGTCGCGGATGACCGGAAACGCGCGCGCGCGCCACGGCTCGATGACGACTTTTTCCCCATCCTTAAAGTGACGCATGTGCAACTGACAGGTCGCGGTTCCCGCTTTCGGACCGTGGGCAATGCCATTGATCATCATTCCGCACGATCCGCAAATGCCCTCGCGGCAGTCATGCTCGAAGACAATCGGCGCTTCGCTTTTCTCGATGAGCGATTCGTTAACAATGTCGAGCATCTCGAGAAACGACGCGTCAGGACTGATGTCCTTCGCTTCGTAGTTGACGAAAGATCCTTTCGCATCGCGGTTCGCCTGCCGCCATACGCTGAGTGTCAGGTTCATTGATCAAAACTCCTGTGGCCGGACATTCCAATGTCCGACGGGGCCGGTAGTGGAGACAAGGTGCGAGGGTTGCTGAATCGCAGCGTCACTTGTAGCTCCTCTGGGCGAGATGAACGTTCTCAAAGTCCAATCGTTCTTTGTGAAGCTCGGACTTCTCCTTGTCGCCCTTGAACTCCCATGCTGCGACGTACGCGAACTTGTCGTCGTTCCGCTGTGCTTCTCCATCTGCGGTCTGATACTCGGTGCGGAAATGACCGCCCGCCGACTCCTCACGCTCGAGCGCATCGAAGCACATGAGCTCAGCGAGCTCGAAGAAATCGGCCACACGCCCCGCTTTCTCGAGTGATTGATTCGCTTCCTCGTTAGTGCCGAGCACGCGCACGTTTCGCCAGTACTCGGCGCGCAGATCGCGAATCCTGGTGATCGCTGTCTGAAGACCTTCCTTATTGCGCGCCATCCCGCAGTAATCCCACGTGATCGCTCCGAGCTCGCGATGAAACGAATCGACGCTGCGAGTCCCCCTCGCGGAAAGAAGCCTGGCGGTGCGACTGGCCACATCTTTCTCCGTATCGCGGAACTCCACCGCATCCGAACCCTTTTTCTTTCCCGACTGTCGCGCCAGGTAGTCGCCCACCGTCGCAGGAAGAACAAAGTAGCCGTCTGCGAGTCCCTGCATGAGAGCACTCGCGCCGAGCCGGTTCGCTCCATGATCGGAAAAGTTCGCTTCGCCGATCACGAACAGTCCCTCGATCGTTCCCATCAGGTTGTAGTCGACCCAGAGACCGCCCATCGTGTAGTGGGGAGCGGGGTAGATCCGCATCGGAGATGCGTACGGGTTTTCCGCAGTGATGTCCTGATACATCTCGAAGAGGTTGCCGTAGCGCTCTTCGATGGTTTTCTTCCCGAGGCGTTTGATCGAATCGGCGAAATCGAGAAAGACTCCTCGCGCCCCCGGTCCTACACCGCGCCCTGCATCACACGCTTCTTTCGCTGCACGCGAGGCGATGTCGCGCGGCGCGAGATTGCCGAAGCTGGGATATTTGCGCTCGAGGAAGTAGTCGCGCTCCCCCTCCGGGATCTGTGCCGCCGCGCGAGTGTCGCCCTGAGTCTTTGGTACCCAGATGCGGCCGTCGTTGCGTAACGACTCGGACATCAGGGTGAGCTTCGACTGATAGTCGCCGCTTTGAGGGATGCACGTGGGATGGATCTGCGTGAAACACGGATTCGCGAAGAGGGCGCCTCGACGGTGCGCACGCCAGATAGCCGACGTGTTGCACGCCTTGGCGTTCGTTGAGAGATAGAAGACGTTCGAGTAGCCGCCTGTCCCGAGAACCGTCGCGTCTGCGGAGTGAGACTCGATCTGTCCCGTCACAAGGTCGCGAGTCACGATTCCCCGAGCCTGACCGTCCGAGACCACGAGGTCGAGCATCTCGGTGCGGTTATACATCTTGACGCGTCCAAGTGCGATCTGTCGCTCCAGTGCCTGGAATGCGCCGAGCAGCAGTTGCTGTCCGGTCTGTCCTCGCGCGTAGAACGTGCGCGAGACCTGGACGCCTCCGAAAGATCGGTTCTCGAGCAGACCGCCGTACTCCCGGGCAAAAGGGACGCCCTGAGCGACAGCCTGATCGATGATGTCCACACTGAGCTGGGCGAGTCGATAGACGTTCGCTTCGCGAGCGCGGTAGTCGCCCCCTTTCACAGTGTCATAGAAAAGACGGAAGACGCTGTCTCCATCGTTCTGATAGTTCTTGGCTGCGTTGATCCCGCCCTGAGCCGCGATGCTGTGCGCGCGACGCGGGGAGTCATGAAACACGAAGCACTTCACGTTGTATCCGAGCTCACCCAACGTCGCTGCAGCAGCTGCGCCCGCAAGTCCGGCGCCTACGACGATCACATCGAGCTTGCGCTTGTTGTTAGGGTTTACGAGCTTGTAGTCGAATCGGGCCTTGTCCCACTTTTGAGCGATCGGGCCCTCGGGGATCTTTGCGTCCAGTTTCATGAGCTGTATGGATCTCCCTGAGAATGGAAAACCTGAACGTAGAACGCAGAACGCAGAAGGAAGAACGAAGAAAAAAGACAGACCCCGGTCACCTTTTCTTCGTTCTTCCTTCTGCGTTCTGCGTTCTCCATTCGCATTTTTTCTCTCATTTCACTGCTCCGAGAAGGATTGCGATGGGAAAGGAGAGGTTGCCGGCGACGATGAGCAGGGCGAACGTCGTAGCAAACGACCGGCGCCATTTATTGAAGCGGGGATGATTCCACCCGAGGGATTGAAAGAGACTCCAGAGCCCGTGGTAGAGATGAAGACCCAGGGCGATCTGAGCCACGATGTAGAAGATGGCGACCCATCCGACCTGGAGACCAGCAACGACGTTGTGATACGGGTCCGTTGGCGAAAAACTGGGATGCACCGAACCCCATGTCAGGTGGAGGAGGTGATAGATGATGAATAGAAGAATGAGGAGGCCGCCCCAGCGCATCGTGCGTGAGGCGTAGCTCGCGGCTACGTACTTCTTCCCTTTGTATCCTTCGGGACGTGCTTTGCGATTCATCAGGGTCAGCGTGACCGTGGCATGAATATGAAGGGCAACGCTGATGAGTAGAACTACTCGCGAGACCCAGAGCAGAGCTTCGTTCGGCACCGCCGGAGCTCCCATCTCGCGCAGCCAGTGCGCGTACTCATTGAAGTGACTGGCGCCGAGATAGAGCTTCAGATTCCCGAGCATGTGCGCGGTAATCCAGCCGAACAGGATGATGCCGGTCAGCGCCATCACGGTCTTTTTGCCGATGGCGGACCGATAGAAATTCAAGAACCACGACATGAGCGATTTACCTCGTCAGCAAACATTCGCATGATAACCCGCCCACTGACGACTCAACCGCCGATGTGCGACATCTCGACCCTGACCTCGCTTTCCGCAGCGGTTGCCCGCACCTCGGAATATCGATCGTCGCGGAGTCTCCAGATCGCATCGAGTGCGTTGCCGATCTCGATGTCGCTTGCGGGACTACGGAGAAGCGCGCGCAGGTCGTGTCCCGTCGACGCGAAGAGGCAGGTGTAGAGTGATCCGTCCGACGAGATGCGGGCCCTCGTGCAGTCCTGGCAGAACGGCTGAGTCACCGATGAGATGACGCCGATCTCACCGCCGCCGTCGGTGTAGCGGTAGCGCTGGGCGACCTCGCCCGGGTAGAGCGGTCCGATGGGCGCGAGCTCCAGCTGAGCATGGATCGTACTGACAATTTCCGAAGCGGGGACGACTTCATGGAGACGCCAGTGATTCGTCGATCCGACATCCATGTACTCGATGAACCGCACGATCGTGGCCTGGCCACGGAAGCGACGCGCCATCTCGAGGATTGCGTGCTCGTTGAGGCCTCGCTTGACTACCATGTTGATTTTTATCGGCGCCAGGCCGACCTCGATCGCAGCGTCGATCCCTTCCAGAACACGGGCGACGGGAAACTCGACATCGTTCATGGTCTGGAAGGTTGCGTCGTCGAGGGCGTCGAGGCTGACGGTGATTCGCTGCAGTCCGGCGTCCTTGAGAGAGCGGGCCTGCGCAGCGAGGAGAGATCCGTTCGTGGTGAGCGTCAGATCGAGGAGCCCGGGGATGGGGCTGAGCATCGAGATGAGTTTCGGAAGCTCGCGCCTCACGAGCGGCTCACCGCCGGTGATGCGAATTTTCTCCACCCCGCGTCCGACAGCGATTTTCGCGAGTCGCGCAATCTCCTCGAATGAGAGAAGCTCGTCGCGCTCGAGAAACTGGTGGTCCCGTCCGAAGACTTCTTTCGGCATGCAATAGATACAGCGGAAATTGCAGCGATCGGTGACCGAGATTCGAAGATCGCGGAGCGGACGTCCGAGACGATCGAGCGGCGTGGGGGAGTTCATCAGATGATTAAACGTACCACGCAGCGCCAATCTTTCCTTTCGCCATCCCCCCTCCCCGCGGGAGACCCGGTTGCTTTCCCCCTCTCCCGGCGGGAAGAGGGTGGCGCGCTTAGCGCCGGGTGAGGGTCTTACGAGCTAAATTGGATCGCCGAGGCCGCTTGATTCGGAACCACGAATGATCCGGCATTGCGCTTCGTCGTAACTTTCACCAGAGACCCTCATCCGGCGCTCGGCGCGCCACCTTCTCCCGCGGGGAGAAGGGGAGCGTACGCGGCGCTCGCCGCGTTCGTCATTGGAGCCGCTGGCGGAAGTACCTGACAATCCTTCGCACTCCTTCGTCGAATCGATCAGTCGGGGGGAGCAGCGAAACTACCAGATACCCCGCTCCCTCGAAGTCATAAAAGTAGCCGGGTTGCACGACAACGTGCGCCGTTCCCAACAGCTGGCTGCACATCTCATCCTCCGAGTCGAGACTCGGAGCTCGCAGGACCGCGGACCATCCTCCCTGGCAGGGGAGTAGCTGAAGCGCAGGTAAGCTCGCAATCAGCTCCTCCATGGACCTCCAGTTTCGAAGCACCCGTTGGAGAATCATCGAGCGGATGGACGGCGCAAGCTCAAGCACCGCCGGCAACGCCTCCTGCGCCAATGTCGATACTGAAAGAAAGGTATCGGCAATCAACTCCAGTCCCTCCAGGGCTTCCTTCCTCACCCGGGTCGGCCCACCAACATGGATCCATCCAAGCTTCCAGTGCGGAAGCCCCGCACTTTTCGAAAGTCCGCCCAGGGAAAATGAAAGCGCGTCATCCCTCTCAGCTACCCTCCCGGCATGGCAGGCGGCCGGCCTGTGGCCGGACATTCCAATGTACGGCGCCTCCACCACGCCGTGCGAATATTCGTAAAACACTTCATCCGAAACGATTGCCATTTGATGTTCTGAGCAGATTTCAGCAACCGCGTTCTGCTCATCACGACGAAGATACGACCCCGTCGGATTGTTAGGATGGACGACAACTACCGCACGCGTCTTTGCCGAGACTCGCGAACGCATCTCGTCGACATCGACCCGCCACCGATCTTCGAATCGCAGCGGCGTATGTCGAAGCTCGATGTTCTCCAGCGATGCCAGGTGTTCGAGAAGGGGGTAGCCTGGCACCGGCGCGAGGACGTCGTCACCAGGATTCGCCAAAAGCTTGAAGAGAAACGAATACGCCTCGCTCGTCGAAGCCGTAAGAATGATGTCGTCAGGATCGCCCGCACCGAGAAACCGGGCCACGGCCTCACGCGCTTTCCGCACTCCACGACCCTCGGGGTTGTACGGGCGAAGCAGAGCGTTGCCCATGATGCGAGCGAGAGCGTCGTGCGGATAATCGATCCCCACTTTCGTCGGGTTCGACTCTGTGAGGTCGATCAAATCCACTCCCGACTCAGCGAGACGTCTTCGCTCCCTCGTCAGGGAGTTGATCGCACCTGCCCAGTTCGTCCGGTTGGAAAGCATCGTCAGCTCACTGGTTGTACCATCGAAGCGGTGACCAGAACATCAGAAGAACAATTCATCGCTGCGACATCGCAGGGACGTTACCTCGTCGACGACACCGCCACCGATTCCGAGAACCTCCTCGTCGGCTTTCACGGCTACGGCGAAAACGCTGACATTCAGCTCGAAGTGATGCGCAGGATCCCCGGATCGGACCGCTGGATCCTCTGCTCAGTTCAGGGGCTCCACTGGTTCTACAACCTGAAGAACCAGCGGATCGCCGCCTCGTGGATGACGAGCCAGGGACGTGAAGAGGCGATTCGACACAACATCGACTACGTGCGCCGGGTGATGGACCAGGTTCGCAGCAAACATCCAGCGATTCGCAGGATTGTCTACCTCGGGTTTTCCCAGGGCGCTGCGATGGCCTACCGCGCCGCAGCGCATCTCCCTGATCGGCGCAGCGGCGTGGTGGTGCTGGGGGGTGACCTCCCGCCGGATGTGGCGGCAGGTCGTCCGTTGGAGCTCGGCGCTGTACTCATTGGCTCCGGTACTCTCGATCAGTTCTACGGCGAAGCAAAATCGACCGAGGACGCTCGTCGCCTCACGGACGCCGGCGTCGCTGTGGATCTCTTTCAATTCGACGGCGGTCACGAGTGGTCAAAACAATTTCTCAATCGCGCGGGCGACTGGCTGACAGCCCGTTTACTATGAAACGTCTTCAAGCGTATATCTGACAAGCCGCCGCGACGGAGCAAAGAAACGATGTGTCGGTTTGCGACAGATTGTGGTGGGAACCTTTCCCATCCCTTGAACGTTCCGCCATTCATCAATGGCTCGTCCGATCCGCCGCTCCGATGAAGATCGACTCACCCGCCTGAAAGCCCGCCTCGCGGAGCTTCCTGCCAGGCCGGGCGTCTACCTTCACAAGAACGCAGATGGCAAAGTCATCTACGTTGGCAAGGCGCGAAATCTCAAGAACCGAGTCGGCTCCTATCTCGTCGGAAAAGGTGCGCGCGACAGCAAGAGCATGACTCTCGTCTCGGAGATCGACTCGATCGATTACGTCAGGACGAACAACGAGCTCGAGGCCATCCTCCTCGAGAACAATCTCATCAAGACCCATCAGCCGCGCTACAACGTACTCCTGCGCGATGACAAGTCGTACCCATACATCAAGGTCACGAAGTCGGAAGATTTCCCGCGAGTCGTATTCACGCGAAGGACAGATCGCTCAAAAGGGGACCTCTACTACGGCCCTTTCTTCGCCGGCACGGCACGCCGCATCCTCAAACTCGTCACCGACCAGTTCAAGTTGCGCAGCTGTGACCTCGAGATCACCCGCGGCAAGAGTGCGCTCAAGCGTCCCTGTCTCTACTTCGACATGCACCAATGTCTCGGGCCCTGCGTGGACGGACTGACCTCCAGCGAGCAGTATCTCGAGACGGTCGATGATGTCGTTCTCTTTCTCAGTGGACGGAGTAAGGAACTGCAGAGCCGTGTGAAACAGAGGATGTACGCTGCAGCCGAGAGTGAGAACTACGAGCTCGCGAGCTACTACCGCGATCTGATCCGTACCGTCGAGCGAATTCAATCCGAGCAGCGGGTGGCCTCAGCCGACGACGAGGATCTCGACGTCTGGGGCTTGTACGAGGAGGGAGGGGATGTCGCCATTCAGGTTTTCATCCTCAGAGAGGGAAACCTCGTCGATCGTCGGGAGCTTTTCTGGGAGAAGGTGGACGGGTACGACCGAGCCCACTTCCTGGGCGAGGTAATTCAGCGGTATTATCAGGATAACCTCTTTGTTCCCAGCGACATACTTGTTCCATTCGAGATCGAGGAGCAGGCCCTGGCCGCCGAGTGGCTCACTACGCAGCGAGGAACGAAGATCGCGATTCGCATCCCGCAGCGGGGCAGGGGAGTGGACCGGCTCGCCCTGGCGAATCGGAACGCGCAGCTCGCTCATGAATCGCGCTTCCGGAAGTCGCAGCAGGACCGGCTCCAAGTCGCGGCCGCGCGCCTCGGGCAAATTCTCGGGCTCGACGCCGAGGTCGGGCGAATTGAATCATTCGACATCTCCAACATTCAGGGCAGCGATTCGGTGGCGGGAATGATCTGTTTCGATCGCGGCAAGTTCGACAAGAACCAGTACAGGATCTTCAACATCAAGACGGTGGTTGGATCAGACGACTTCCGATCGATGGCCGAAGCGGTCCATCGCAGGTACAAGCGGGTCATGGAAGAAGGCAAACCGCTCCCGGACCTGATTCTGATTGATGGCGGCCGAGGACAGTTGAATGCGGCGATCTCTTCGCTGGAGCGGCTCCGGGCGACGGGATACAGCATCGCGGGTCTCGCGAAGCGCGAGGAGGAGATCTACCTGCCCAGTCTCGAGGAGCCGATCCGGCTGGAAAAGCGTGAGCCGGCGCTGCAGCTCCTGCAGATGATCCGGGACGAGACCCATCGTTTCTCCGTGTCGTCACACCGAAGGCGACGGTCCAAGCGTACATTGCACAGCGAGTTAGACGATCTTGCCGGAGTCGGCAACAAGAGACGGAAGCTGCTGCTGGAACATTTCGGAAGTCTTTCTGCTGTCAAGCAGGCGTCGCAGCTCGATCTGTCCAAGCTCCTCGGCAAGAAGGTTGGTGGCGACGTATTCGACCAGCTGCATGGCGGGGTTAGGTAATGAGAGACCTTCGTTCCTCTCGCGTCGCGAGTGCGGACCGCAGCGCGCTCGGTCGCCACCCCCTTGCTTCGGGAGCTTTACTCGCACAGATATGGAACGTTGCCACGATGACGAATCGGTTTGGACAAGAACCGGGTCGTCTGCACGCCCTGCACCCGCCCGGCAACGAACTCGCATTCGATAGACGAACGAAGTCGATGAGACGAAAGGAACGGACTCGATGAAGCTGGAAGGGGAGATTGGGGAGATCGAGCTCATTGGGCAACTCGTCGAGCTCGGCGAAACGAAGTTCACCGGCGCACTGCGTTTCGAGCACGACGCAATCATCAAGATCATCTACTTCAAAGCGGGTGAGGTTTTGTCCGCCAGCACCAACGACCGCACCGACAGCGTCGACGAGATCCTTCTGCGTGCAGGAAAGATCACCCGGGAGCACATCAAGCAGGCTCTGGGCAAGCGTAAGGACAACGAGACTCTCGGCGACGCCATGCTGGCGCTCGGCTTCATCACGAAAAAAGAGCTGACCTGGGGTAGACGCGCGCAGCTCATTGGAATCATCCGGTCACTTGAGAAGTGGACTAGTGGCTCCTACACCATCGTCAATGACTACCTTCCGAAGCGGGATGAGGGAACCAGTTTCTTCCTCCCCCAGCTTCTGCTCGAGATGCTTGTCACCGACCCGGATCGCGTCAAAGTCGAGCAGGAGCTCCAGAGCGGCGACGCCGTGATGACGAAGAGCGAAGACTTCGAAGAGCGTTACGCGTCGCTCGGTCTCAATGAGGAAGCCGACACCATTGTCAGCCGGATCGATGGCTCACGGAGCGTGGCCGAGATCTCGGCGATGTCCGCCAAGGACTCGTTCAACGTCTTCAAGCTGATCCATGCGCTGCGAGTCCTCGGGCTCGTCAAGTCTGGTGAGGCTCTGGTCGAAGCGCCAGCCTTGCCTCTGGCGGTGGAGGATGCTGAGGCTGGACATGAAATGTTCGAGACCGCCAGGGTTCCAGCGCTTCGAATTGATAACGACGACGAACCGGAACTGGTGGATCGACCCATTCCACTGACCTACGACGACGCGGTTCTCGATCACGGGCCGTCGGAGGAGCAACCGGTAGCGCTTGACTCATTCGAGCCTGTTATCGAGCCCGCTGAGCTCGATCGGGAGCTCGTGGCCGGGCCGGGTTACGACGAGCCGCCATCGGCAAGTGATGATCGTGATCGACCCTCACGGGTGCTCATTCCGCTCCTGATCCTGGTCGCAGTGATTGCCGCCGCAGGGTGGTACTGGGTTCGTTGGGGGTCTCCGCAGACGTCACAACCGACTCTGCCCGGGGTGATTGCCACCCCTGTCCTGGCACCAACGACGGAGTTCCAGGTCTCACCCATCGGGGAGAAGAGGGAGGTACCCCCTGACGGACAGCCGCCGGCGGCCACGACCCCTCCGGACACACAGGTACGTCCCACGATGCAACTCGGCCCGAACGGGGAAGTTCGCCGCGATCCTGGCGTCGCGACGTCTACGCTGCCAGCCCCCGCGCAGCCTCTCAGTCCCCCGAGGGAGGGGGAGACTCGTGAGAGCCGGGTGAAGGCGCAGGAACCTTCAGGGGCAGTCCCGAACGCCGGAACCCCGACGCCCGCAGCAGCCGCGCTTCCCCCCAACCAACCCACCCGCGGTCGCTACGACTCGATGGCTCGGGACTTTCTCGCGAAGTCGTCAGCTGACGGCTACGCGATCCAGTTCGAGCTCGTCTGCCAGACCTCGTCCATTCAGCGAGCCCTCGACAAAGGGGAGGAGGACGTCTGGTTCGTCCCCACAAAGTTTCGAGGCAACGACTGTTTCCGTTTACTCTGGGGTCGCTTTGCCACACGCGAAGCGGCGCTTGCAGGATTGGGACGCCTTCCTTCGTCACTTCGAGAGGAAAGCACACCGGCAGTAGTCAAAGTTCGGAGATAAACTATGACCTCTATCCTCAGTTCCATGCTTACCTCAGCCGGCCTGGGGATGGGAGCCGGTGTCAACGCATACGCGACGTTCCTGGTTTTCGGAGGGCTGGCGAGACTATATCCGTCATTTTTCGAGGGTGACGTAGCGAAGTTCTTCGCGACGACTCCTGTCCTGATTGCGATGGGCGTGTTCTACACCATCGAGTTCTTCGCCGACAAGATTCCTGCAATCGATCATGTGTGGGATCTGCTGCACACTTTCATCCGGCCGGTAGCCGGAGCAGTCGTCGCCTTCGCCGCCGTGAGCGACGCGATCCCTCAACCCGCGGTCATCATCGCTTCGGTGCTTGGAGGGTCTGCCGCGCTCGGCGCCCATGCAGCGAAAGCGACTCTCCGCGCCGGGAGCACTCTGACGACGGCAGGCACTGCGAACCCGTTCATCTCGATCGCCGAAGACCTCTTCGTCTTCTTCAATTCGATCATCGCCATCTTCATCCCGTACCTCGTCATCCTTTCGCTGCTTCTTCTGGTGCTTCTCTCGCTCTTTCTGTATAGACGATTCCGTCCTGCGTCATGAGCTTCCTGGTTGACGGGAGCAACCTGCTAGGTCACGCGGGAAAGGAGCGCGAAGCCGTCGAGGCGAAGCGGAGACTTGCACAGGCTTTGACCGGTCTCGCGCGATCGACGAAGAAGAAGGTGACTCTTTACTTTGATGGGAACAAGCCGGACGGCTTCGGCGCGGGACTCGGCGCGGTCACGGTTGTTTTCGGGGGCGATCGCTCAGCCGACGACAAGATCGCAACGCGCTGCCGAGAGGGAAGCGATTCATTCGTTGTGTTCACGTCCGACGGCGCACTCGCGTCACGCATCCGCGGGCGTCGCGTTGATGTGCGACCGGTGCGAGAGCTGATCTCGATGCTCGAGTCGCTGCCTCCTGCAGACAACCCGTCTTCCCCGATGTCAGACAGCTGGGAAGCATACTTTTCCGATGAGAAAAATCGAACGCAATTTTGATGTCGGCATGCCGACACCGTATCTAAGTGTTGTTTTTCGTATGATTTAACGTGGATGATTTCTCGGGTTTCAGCGTCGACCGACAGTCGTGAGACGGCGGAAAGTGGCCTGGATGCGAGGCGTACGACGGTTTCGCGACGAGAGCATAGTTGACACTGTGTCGAGAGCAACCGGGGCGGGTGTAGGGACGCAGGGCCTGCGTCCGGCACCCAGACATTCGCATCCAGGAATTCTGCATCCCGGCTTGAACCCTGATCCAAAGCGATCGCCGACGACAACCTTCTCGGCCAGGGACAGGGTACCGGACGCACGCCGTGCGTCCCTACGCTCGCATTCTGTGAGAAATGCGGGCTAGCCGCACGGCAGGTCGACAACACGCGCCTCACGAGATCTCTCGCATTCGTTAGAACGCTCCGGCCTGTTATCATCTCATCGTGGAGTGGGTCGGAGGATCGCTGTGCCGCAAGGCATGGAGGAAAGTCCGAACTCCTACGGGCAGCAGGCTGGATAACGTCCAGGCGTAGTGATGCGACGGAAAGTGCAACAGAAAGATACCGCCAATCACTTCGGTGGCTGGTAAGGGTGAAATGGTGCGGTAAGAGCGCACCGCGTCTCGCGCAAGCGTTGACGGCATGGCAAACCCCCTGCGGAGCAAGACCAAATAGGGAGACATCATGGAACCGCCCGTTTCCGATGTTCGTGTCTCCGGGTAGGTTGCTCGATCACCGCGGTAACGCGAGTGACAGATGAATGATCTTCCTCCGGCATCTCTCTGAGGTGACGGGGACAGAATTCGGCTTATAGACCCACTCCACTTTTAAAACGATGACTTCGTCCGACCGGCTTCGACGTCCCGCACCGCTCTTCCCGACCGGCACAGCTGCCGTCCTCGCAATCTCCTCACCTTCGGAGAAGGAAAGGATCGTCGCGGCGCAAGCCAATCTCGAGAAACGCGGCATGCAAATCACCCTCGCGGAGAATCTTTTCGCGCGTGTGAATGGCAACCCGACCGATCGCCACTACCTCGCCGGCGCTGATGACAACCGGCTCGAGGAGGTCAACCGGTTCCTCAGGGCGCCTGAATGGGATGCGTTTATGTTCTCCCGAGGAGGGTATGGGGCGATGCGCATCCTCGATGCGATCGACTACCACGCGATCGCGCGGAACCCGAGACCGATCATAGGCTACAGCGACATCACAGCGCTCCATCAGGCAGTGGCGGTGCGGACTGGTATCAGCACATTTCACGGTCCGATGCTCAACTCCGACTTTTTCAGCGGTCTCTCGCCACTCGTTGACCGTTGGTTCTGGGACATGCTCTCCGGCCAGGCTCCTCTGACCTGGGACTTCGAGGAGAGCCAGGTGCTCTCAGAAGGAAGAGCGGAGGGAATCCTCTTCGGCGGCTGTCTCTCGCTCACGACGTCGCTGATGGGAACCCCGTTCGATTACTGGGTTGATGACGGAATCTGGTTCTGGGAAGACGTAGGCGAGCCGCTCTACAAGCTCGACCGGATGTTGACCCACCTGAGGCTGTCTGGTAGATTCCGAAGCCTCCAGGGAGTCATGATCGGCAGGTTGAAAGATTGCGCGGCAGCAGAGGAAATCGACTCGCTTCTCTCTCAGTTTTTTGGGGATGCAGGGATTCCGGTTGTCCGAGACTTTCCATTCGGTCACCACGGCGATAACCTCCTCCTTCCGATCGGCGCGTTGGCGATCCTCGACACTTCATCCGCCACACTTCAGTTTCCAGAGCCGGCCGTTGCAGCCCACTGATCCAGAGCCAATGAAGGCCGTCTTCAAGACGACTGGTACCAAGGTCGCCGTGCGCGACCACACTGCCTCGTACGTGGCGGGAGAAACCATCTTCCGACATGCTGAGCTCGGGACCGAGATGTTCATCATCCAGGAAGGGGAAGTCGACATCGTCAAGAATCTGGGCGGTGAGGCTCACATCCTCTCCCATCTGGAGAAAGGCGATTTCTTCGGCGAAATGGCGATCCTCGAGAACGTGCCTCGGACAGCGGACGCAATCGCCAGAACCGACGTGAAGCTCGTTCTCATCAATGGCTCGCGGTTCGACGAGATGCTCCGAAAGAATCCGGAGATCGCCGTGAGGATCATCCGCAAATACTCTCAGCGACTTCGAGAGGCCAACGATCTTCTCGAGAAGCTCGTTGGAAAAGGGGTAGAGAACGACCAGCCAATGCCCCCCCCTCCGCCTGCTGCCGTGGCCGCTGTGGAGGAGCCCGTACCGGAGCCTTTCGACGACGTCACACCCGTCAACGGCATCTCAATCTCGCGCAGACGGCTGGTCGACGTTTTGTCAGGGACGACTTTTCCCTTCAGTAACGGCGACGAGACCACAATTGGACGCTCGGATCCGGTGACAGGAATCCTTCCAGACATCGACCTCACCCCGGTCGATTCAGATCGGTCCGTTTCCCGTCGCCACGCGAAAATTCTCCGAACCGGGGAGAGCTACAGCGTTTTTGAAGAGGTAGGAACCGTGAACGGTACATTTGTGAACGACGAGCGAATCCCGACTGGTAATCCAGTTCCGATCGCAAGCGGCGACCGTGTCAAGATCGGCTTGATTCAAATGAAGGTTGTGTACGACTGATGATGTAGGACAGACACTCTTGTCTGTCGCGGGCCCAGGAGCGCCGCCTTCCAGCCGGCCACGACTAGATATCAAGAGCCGGCAAGATCCCGGCGATACAGCGGCTGGGAGCCGGCCCACCGTCTCCTCTATGTAGAATCCTTCCCATGAATCGTCCTCCGAGGGAAACTCCACGTGTGAAAGCCTCGGCTAAACCGTCGTCGATAACCCCTGGCACGGCGGTCCAGTACCTCAAGACCGTTGGCGAAGGTCGCGCAGCCATCCTCCACGCTGCGGGCCTCGAGACCGTAGAGGACCTCCTCTACTTCTTTCCCTTCCGGTACGAAGATCGCCGTCATCCTGTCCAGGTTGACCAGCTTCGCAGGATCGACGCACCCGTCACTCTACGCGGCCGCATCGTCTCCGCCGGAACGAAAACCTCTCCGGTCAGACGCTTGCGGATCTTCGAGGCGATGTTCGACGACGGTAGCGGCAGTGTGATGCTCGTCTGGTTCAATCAGCCCTACCTCTCTGAGCAGATCAAGCGAGGCGATCGCGTCGCGATCTACGGTCAGCCGCGAATCAGCAACCAGGGGAGGTTGCAGTTCGAGAACCCCGAGTTCGAAAAGATCGACGTTGATGGCGAGACCGAGGACGAAGGATCCATCATCCCGGTCTACTCGAGCATCGCAACCATCAAACCGAAAGCGATGCGAAGGATCGTCGAGCAGGCCATGCCGGCGATCGCATACCTCGACGATCCACTCCCCGACGACATCCAGAAGCGCCTCGGCGTCATGGAACTGCGCGGAGCCGTCCTCCGTCTCCATCATCCGGAAGCGCTCGACCACGATTTCGCGGACCACGCGTCCGCCGCGCACCGCCGGATCATCCTTGAGGAGTTCTTTTCCTTCCAGCTGGCCCTCCGCCTCCGTCGCGCAGGCGAGGAAGTCGAGAAAAAAGATCGATTGATCGGCGTCAACGATGCGATCCGCGAAGCAGTCCGATCGGTCCTTCCTTTCAAACTGACAGGATCGCAACGGCGCGTGGTCAAAGAGATCGCAGACGATCTGCAATCAGAAAAGCCGATGTACCGGCTGCTGCAGGGCGACGTTGGGAGTGGAAAGACCATCGTGGCGCTCATCGGCGCGATGATCGAGATTCTCAACGGTCACCAGGTAGCACTGCTCGCACCGACGGAGCTTCTGGTCGAGCAGCACTTCCAGCGGGTTTCGCAGTTACTCGAGGGACAGAAGATCACGCTGGCAAAATCCGTCGGAAGTGCGAACGCTGCAGAGCGCCGGAAACTCTCAGCCGGACTCGCTGACGGCTCGATCGACCTCGTCATCGGCACGCATGCCCTGCTCGAGAAGTCGATCCGCTTCAAGTCGCTTGGCTTCGCCATCATCGACGAGCAGCATCGTTTCGGAGTCGAGCAGCGTCAGCGCCTCTTCAGCAAAGGGAAACTTCCCGACATTCTCGTCATGACTGCCACGCCGATCCCTCGCTCGCTCGCCCTGGCCATGTTCGGCGATTTGGAGCTCTCCGTGATCGACGAGCTCCCGCCCGGACGACAGCCGATCAAGACTGCAGTCCGCGGGTCTTCGCAACTTCCGAAAGTTCTGGACTTCATTGAGGGAGAGATCAAGCAGGGGAGTCAGGCGTACGTCGTCTTCCCGATCATCGAAGAGTCGGAAAAGAGCGATCTGAAGCCGCTTACTGTCGGATTCGCCATGCTCCAGCAAAAACTTCCCGGCGTCGCTATGGCGATGATCCACGGGCGTATGAGCGCCGACGAGAAAGAAGCGACGATGGCGCAATTCAAAAATGGCGCGATCTCGCTGCTTGTCAGTACGACAGTCATCGAAGTAGGCATCGACGTGCCTAACGCGTCGGTAATGCTGATCGTCGACGCCGACCGCTTCGGCCTCTCACAGCTTCACCAGCTGCGCGGCAGAGTGGGCCGAGGTGAGCGAAAGTCGTTCTGCATCCTCATCCGCGACGAGCGGGCCTCCGAGATCTCGAAAGAGAGATTGAAGATCTTCGAAGCGACAAGCAGCGGGTTCGACGTCGCAGAGAAAGACCTTACCCTCCGAGGAGCCGGCGACTTCCTCGGTACCCGCCAGGCAGGCCTCCCAAAGTTTCGCTTTGGCGATCTGCTCCGCGACCACGCCCTGATGGACCTCGCGCGCCAGGTTGCGATTGAAACACTCGACCGCCTCGGACTCGCCAAAACCCAACAGCTGATGCAAGCCCTTTCCCCTGACCTCCGCGCAAGAACCGCCTCCAAAGACTGAAGCACAGCCGCGAAGCGGCGGCTTGCCCCTGTCCTCGCGGGAGAGGGTAGCGCGCCAGAGCCGGTGAGGGTCCCTGTCGACTTCAAGCGATCATCGCGCAGTCGCAAGCTCTCGACTCGGAGCGCCGCCTTCTAGGCGGCATTTCTCACAGACCTTCGCCGCGAGACGACGGATAGCGGCCTGTCTGCTTCGTTGCACGGCAATTTCGCTCCTTGACATAGTGTCGACTATGCCTTCGTCGCAAAATCGCCATGCGCCTCGCATCCAGGCCACTCTCCGCCGGTCTCACGACAAAGGTCTGTGAGAAATGCGGGCTAGGCGGCCGTATCGCCGGCTTCCAGCCGGCTAAATGTCCCTGGAAAAAGCCGGCAAGATGCCGGCGGTACGGCCGGCTGGAAGCCGGCGCTCCGAACTGAAGTCGTCTCTCGTGGTCCCCGAATTCTGCCCTCCCTGTTACACTGCCGCGTCTTTTGCCCATGCCCTCCGAATCATTCGTTCTCAGCGGACTCCGTCCGACCGGCCGCGTTCACCTCGGCAACTACTTCGGCGCCATCCGCAACTGGGTCGGCCTCCAGGACAAGTACCGCTGTTTCTACTTCGTCGCCGACTGGCACGCCCTCACCTCGGACTACGCCGACCCGTCGCGAATCCGTGACTCGACCTTCGATGCGGTAGCCGACTGGATCGCCGCAGGCGTCGACCCGGCGCGCAGCACGATCTTCGTACAGTCCGAAGTCAAGGAGCATGCTGAGCTTCACCTCCTCCTCTCGATGATCACGCCGCTCCCATGGCTGGAGCGAGTCCCGACCTTCAAGGAACAGCAGGAGCAACTGGCCGAGAAAGATCTCAATACCTATGGCTTCCTCGGGTATCCGCTTCTCCAGACCGCGGACATCATCGTCTACCGCGCGAACTTCGTTCCGGTGGGCGAGGACCAGGCAGCTCACTTAGAGATTTCGCGGGAGATCGTCCGTCGCTTCAACAATCTTTACGGCGACGTTTTCCCCGAGCCGCAGGCACTCTTCACTGAGACCCCGAAAGTTCCCGGCCTCGATGGCCGCAAGATGTCCAAGTCGTACGGAAACACCATCGGCCTCACCGCCAGCGAAGAAGAGATCCGCCAGCTGGTGATGACCATGTTCACAGACCCCAACAGAATTCGGCGCCGCGATCCCGGCAACCCCGAGATCTGCAACCTCTTTCAGTTCCACCGAATCTTCACCGAGCCTGCGACAAAAGATCGGGTCGATCGCGAATGCAGGGCGGCCGAGATCGGCTGCGTCGACGACAAAAAGCTGCTCGCGGGAATCATCATCGACGCCCTCGCTGACATTCGTGAGCGTCGCCGGAAGATTGACGCCGATCCAGCGATTGTGTGGGATGCGTTGTCCGACGGAAACCAGAAGGCTCGGGCCCGGGCGGCCGAGACACTCGCTCTCGTTCGAGATGCGATGAAGATCAGCTACAAGGAGTTCCGATGATCACGGAGCCAGCCGCAGGCACGACACCCGACTCCGAGCCGCTTGCGGCGGGGGAGAGCGATGCGTACAAGCTCGATCTCCCGGCGTTTCACGGCCCGTTAGACCTGCTACTCCACCTCATCAAGCAGCAGAAGATCGACATCTACGACATCCCGATCCTGCAGATCACGAAGCAGTACAACTCCTACCTCGACGCTATGCAGGAGCTGGACCTCGAAGTCGCAGCCGACTTCATCTACATGGCGGCGCTTCTCATTCACATCAAGTCGAAGATGTTGCTCCCGCGCGACCCGGAGCTCGAGGACCACGAAGACCCGCGCGCCGAGCTGGTGACGCGGCTCCTCGAGTACCAGCGGTTCAAGTCCGTCGCCGAATCACTCTCCGAGCTCGACGTGGTGCGGATGGGCGTCTGGTCGAGACCGAAGCCGCCGCGGCTCGAGACAGAGGCCGCGGAGATCGACATGAGCGAAGTTTCGCTCTTCGACCTCATCGACGCCTTCCGCTCCGCGATCAACCGCTATCGTCACGATCACCCGCACGCAATCGAGCTCGTGAGGATGGTCCACAAGATCTCCGACAAGATGACCGAGATCGTGAAAGAGCTGAGCACGCGCTCGCCGCTACGACTGATGTGGCTGCTGGAAGGACGGGGAAGGGAAGAGCTGATCGCCATCTTCCTCGGGATGCTCGAGCTGGTCAGGCTGGGGGCAATCTCGCTCAACCAGGACCGTCAATTCGCGGAAGTGGTCATTCGCAGGACGGGAAACGAGATCGACCCGGCTTCGTTTGCAAGGTATGACAGCTAGCGAGTTAAGAGAAGGTTAAGCGGCCGCGCTCTTACACGGCGCTACTGAAAACGTCCTTGGTACTAGTAATGATAGCGCGCCTGAAGAAACTCGACGCGGTCACTCTTGACGAGGTAGACAACGCGGTGCTCCTGAGTGAGCCTGCGGGACCATGCGCCGTCAGCCAGATACTTGAGCGGCTCAGGTTTACCAATACCGGTGAACGGTTCGCGAATGATTGCTTCGATCAGGTCGATCGCTCG
>DATLXH010000088.1:0-13507 GCA_035576005.1 Thermoanaerobaculia bacterium
TCCTGGAGCTCGGTCAGGAAACGATCGTCAAGTGTCTTTACGCTGAGACGGTCGAGTTCCGTCCTTTTCGGTCGCGTCGAACCCATAGCATGCCCCCTCCTGATTCTGAAAGGTTGCCATATGGCACCATGGGAGGGGCGAATCCCTCTCCCCGGCGGGGAGAGGGTGGTCGCGTAAGCGACCGGAGAGGGGCCGCGAGAGATACGATGACCTCGCCCTTTCCGACGGACTGGCGAGACTTTCACGCCCCTCTCCCTGCTTCGCTTCGCTCGCTTCCCTCTCCCCGCGGGGGAGAGGGATACGCCCCTTCGGGGCTCAACAATGTCAGTGATCAGAATGGACCGGAGTAGAAGCTTGCGAGGTCCCTCGTCCCTCGCCCCTCACGTCCTCACGCCCAGGCTCGGGATGACGCGCTGCGTGTTGGTAGAGGGGCTGTCGGTCGAAACAAGGCCTCTCGGGACCTGGCCGTATAATCCGCCGCCACATGAGTGAGAAGACCCTGTTCCTCGTCGATGGCTCGAACAATATTTATCGGAGCTACTTTGCGATTCGTGGACTGACGAATTCCTCCGGCCTTGCCACAAACGCCGTCTACGGCTTCACCATGATGCTGCGCAAGATGCTGCGGGATCACAAGCCCCACTCTGTTGCTGTGGCCTTCGACGTGAGCGGCTCGACCCACCGGCAGGAGCAGTTCGCTGATTACAAGAAAGACCGCAAGCCAATGCCTGACGATCTCTCCATTCAGATTCCTCTGGCCCGCGAGGTTCTTGCCGGTTTCGGCATCCCGGTCATCGGCGTGACGGACTACGAGGCCGACGATCTGCTCGGCTCACTCGCCTGCGAGGCTCAGCGGCGCGGGTACCGCGTCGTAATCGCAACGTCAGACAAGGACTTCTTCCAACTCGTGGGAGACGGAATCTTCGTCTATCACACAGGCCGGGAGATCCTCTACGACGCGGAGGGAGTCAGGGAGGTGTTCGGGCTGCCTCCCGACAAGGTTCTCGACGTGATGGCGATCTGGGGCGACGCCATCGACAATATCCCCGGTGTTCCGGGGATCGGCGAGAAGGGAGCGAAATCCCTGATTACCGAGTTCGGAAGTTTGGACAACCTTCTCGCCAACCTGGAGCAGGTGAAAAAAACTTCCCATCGGAAAGCGCTCGAAACTTTTAGCGATCAGGCCAGGATGTCGCGCGATCTTGCGCGCATCAAGTGCGACCTTCCCATCGACGTCGACTTCACGCAGTACGAGTTGGGAGAGCCCGATCGCGCGAAGCTCCACGAGATTTTTACCCGCCTCGAGTTCGCCGCCCTCTCACAGGAGTTCGTTCCCGAGCAACCGGCAGCGAAGCGTGACTACCGACTCATCACCTCACGCATCGAGCTCGACGCGTTTCTCAGCCGGTCCGAAGGCGCAGTGGCAATCCATGCCGAGCCCCTCACCGCGGATTCCATTTCCCCGATCGCTGCTGTTGCCGTCTCACTCGAGCGCGGTGCGTCAGCGATCATCCCAGTTCTCCCGGCACTCGGCGGATCCGAGCAACTCAAAGACGGGATCGCGGAGCTGCTCAGATCAGGCCGAATGATCGCGGCTCACGACATGAAGACACAGGTCAGGCGTCTGGTCGCCGAAGGGCTGCCACGGCCGCAAAGCTTCGCCGACACGATGATCATGTCTTACGTACTCAATCCCGGACTGGCGTCTCATCTCCTCGCAAACATCGCGGCGGAGCGCCTTGGCATGAGCATCCAGTCCCGAAAAGATCTCGCGAAATCCTCGCCTACCCTCACCTTCGATCCCGCATGGATCTCCTATCTGGGCGAAAAGTCCGACGCCACCATCACGCTCCTCGAACGCCTCTCAACAGAGCTGGACAAGGATACGGCGCTCGAGTCCATTTACGAAACGATCGAGCGGCCTCTGATCGCGATCCTGGCCTCGATCGAAGAGCGAGGGATCGGCATCGACACGGGCCTGCTCGAGACGATGTCCACAACCATCGGCGCACAGCTGGACGAGCTGGAGCGGAAGATCTACGCCGAAGCGGGCCAGGAATTCAACATCAACTCCCCCTCGCAACTGGCAACGATTCTCTTTGAAAAACTGCAATATCCAGTCCTCAAGAAGACGCAGAAGACGAAGAGCTCATCCACCGGCGTCGAGGTACTCAACGAGCTGGCCAGCTATGGATACGCGGTCCCGAAACTGATCGTCGAGCACCGGGAGCTTCACAAGCTCAAGTCCACGTACCTCGATGCACTGCCGCAGCTGGTTGGGAGCGATGGACGGCTGCATACCTCGTTCAATCAGGCGGTCGCTTCGACCGGCAGGCTCTCGTCATCCGACCCTAACCTCCAGAACATCCCGATCCGGACCCAGCAGGGCCGCGAGATCAGACGCGCGTTCCGGGCCGACGAAGGCAACGTCCTACTGGCCGCCGATTACTCTCAGATTGAGCTGCGGATCCTTGCGCACATCACCCAGGACGCAGGCCTGATCGAGGCATTCAATCGCGGGGCGGACATTCACCGGTCCACCGCCGCGAAGATTTTCAATGTGATGGAGCCGCTCGTCACCACCGAGCAGCGTCGCGCAGCGAAGACGATCAACTTCGGAGTCCTGTACGGAATGTCGGCATTCCGCCTGTCGAACGAGCTCGGCATCTCGGGAACCGAGGCGAAGAATTTCATCGAGGCGTACTTCGGTCGCTACCCACGGATTCGCGAGTATCTCGACAAAACTCTCGACGAGGCGCGAAGCACAGGAAAGGTTACGACGTTGCTGGGCCGGGTGAGGTACATCCCGGAGATTCACAACCGTTCCTGGACCGTGCGAGGCAACGCAGAACGCATGGCAACCAATGCACCGATCCAGGGGACGGCAGCAGACTTGCTCAAGCTCGCCATGATCGCGCTCGACGCCAGGTTAAAAAGTGAAGCGCCTCGCTCGGCCATGATCCTTACGGTTCACGACGAGATCGTGATCGAAGGTCCTGAGAGCGAGATCGAGAATATCGAGTCGATCGTGAAGGGCACCATGGAAGGGATCTACCCTATGTCGGTCCCCCTGGCGGTCGACACAGGATGGGGCAGAAGCTGGTACGAGGCCAAACAATAGAAATGCAAATTCATCGGACCGCTGCCGCTCTCGTGATCGCGATGTTTGCGCTGGTCGCCTGCTCCCAGGATCGTGCGGCTCCGGAGGCGATAAAGCCGCCGGCGGAGGCCGCCGCCGGCACAGAGAGAACAACAGAGAGAACAGCAGATGGTCCCCAGGTTGAGGCCACCCTCATCACCGTCCGAACGGTGACACTTCCCGGAGTTCGTGAATTCAGCCACCAGACTGTGGTCGCCGAGGGGAAAGTGCGAATGAGTGACGAGGTCGATCGCTGGCGCCTGTTCGACCTTGAACAGGACACGGTCACCTGGGTAGACGACGTAGCGAAAACGTATCGTACTCATCGAGGCGACGCGCTCCGCAGGGAAGCAACCGCGACAGCAGAGTCGTCGCTGCCGCACGGCCTCAGGGAAGCCGAGTGGTTCCGCACCGGCGCACAGCGAAACATCGCGGGCGTCAATGCGCAGCAATACGTGATCAAAATCGGTGCTTACAATCGCCAGCTCTGGGTTGGATCCCTGCCCCGTGTGCCTGGGAAGTTTCTCTCTCTCGCCTTCGCTTCCGATATGAACAAGGGTCCCTACCGGGGACTCATGCGGAAAGCGATGCCCGCGATGATCGCCCTCGAGGGCTTCATCATGTTCGACCGATCCGACATGCAGGTGGGGCGCGACTCGCTTTCCATCGAACGCACTGTTACGAAGGTCGAGCAGGGAAGAGTTTCCCGCGCATGGCTCGCGATCCCTTCCGGCTACCGGGACGCCGAAAGCAATCCGGCTACAAGACCTTCCGCTGATCGCCAATCCGCTTCGTCGCGCCAATCCGGTCGAGATGCTCGAGGAGCGGGATCGCAATCTTCCGAGACAACCCGAACAGCTCCTTGAATTGCCCCACGTCGATTGTCTCCCCCTGATGCCGCGCCAGCGCCTCTCTGGTTGCCGCCAGTGCGTTGCGGTGAAGGTAGATGCCGTCTGCGAGTCTCACAAGGACGTCGGTCTTGACGAGGTAAGAAACGACGCCCTCGATTGTCTTGGGCTTCTGCGCAATCGCGCGGATCAATTCTGAGACGGGAGGAGGCTTGAGGCCGCCCTCAGCAAATCGCGCGGCGATCATCTGCGCGAGGTCGCCTTCGACACCACCGAGCAATCGCGATCGGCCCGGTATGTCGACGAGATCCCCCGAGATGGCGATGATCTTCTGCCCCATCAGGTCCTGCATGAGGAAGTTGAGCAGTCCGGGATCGATCTCTCGCGGGAAGAGCTTCTGGATCAGCTCGCTCTTCGGGATCCCGAGAACCAGCCGGTTACGTTCGAAATAGTGCCCGAGCAGCTCCATTGCTTTTCTTCTGAGCTCGTCGATGGCGCCCGTGTGAATCCAGCGGGCGCCTCGCTCGGCCTCGATGAGGTTAACAGGAGGCTGCTGCTGCAGCGTTTTGGAGATCTCGCGTGCGCGCAGTCCGGTCCGTTGCTGAAGATCCGCCAGTGAGATGCCGTGAATTCCACCAAGCTTTGCGAGTATCTCCAGCCGTTCGCTCAGAGTCCCGTCTCGCAGGGTCTCGAAGATTTCAGTCCTGGTTCCGCGACTCAACTTCCCAAGGTGAGGATCGAGGATGACACCCCCGCCGATTGTGGTGGATGGCGAGTATCGTCTGACTACGAATCGATCACCAGCGAGAGCGGCCACCGGACTCTCGAGCCGGAGCTGAACAAACGACCGCGAGCCCGGCTGGAGCGGCGAGCTGCTGCCGTCGACGATACGAAATGAAGCGAGCAGCTCGGACGCAAAATGATGGAGGCGGATTCGCGCACCCTCTTTCAGAGGAGAGGATTCGGGAAGCAGGTGAAGCTCGGCCGTCACGATCTGCGTCGTACGGAGCGTTCCCGGTAGTACAACCTGTTGCCCGCGAGCCAGGTCGTCGAGAGGGACATCGGGCAGGTTGATGGACGTCCGCTCCCCTGCCAGGGCGCGATCGCGCGAGGAGCCGTGGACCTGGATGTTGCGCGCACGGCTTCTGGCACCCGTTGGCAGTATCTCGACTTCGCCGTCCGTCGGCAGCGATCCGCTCAAACACGTTCCGGTGACGACCGATCCGAAACCTTTCATGGTGAACGCGCGATCGATGGGAAGCCGAAACAACTTCTTCTCGACCTCGCGGTCAGGAAGATTGCGGACTGACTTAGAGATGGCAGTCCGGAGCTGTTCCATCCCGTCACCGCTCATCGCGCTGACTTCCACGACTGCTTTCCCGTCGAGGAAGCTTCCCCGCGTGAGGTCATCCACTTCGAGACGAACCAGATCGAGCGTTTCCCGATCCGCGAGATCGCTCTTGGTGATCGCAACCAGACCTTCGGTAACGCCGAGCATCCTGCAGATCGCAAAATGCTCGCGCGTCTGCGGTTTGATGGATTCGTCAGCGGCGACCACGAGCAGCACCGCGTCGATGCCTCCGACGCCAGCCAGCATGTTCCTGATGAAGCGCTCATGACCCGGGACGTCGATCAGACCAATCTGGAGGTCGTCGAGCCGGAGAAATGAGAACCCGAGATCGATCGTGATCCCGCGGCGCTTTTCTTCGGGGAGACGATCGCCGTGCACTCCGGTCAGCGCACGGACGAGTGCGGTCTTGCCATGGTCGATATGGCCGGCAGTTCCAATGACGCGACGTGTGAGCGGGGCTGGCATGAGGTTATGACGTCCGAGATCGTTGACAATACGGATTTTAAAAATATCAGTATCTTAATACATAGCGATTATGATGGTGTTATTACTACCAATAAATGAGTCTCATGAAAACCATGACAAACAGGACGGATGTCCAGTGACTGCGACACACTACATTCAAATACTGATTGCACGTGCCCGCTCCTCATAGGTCGCCGCCAGCTGTTCCGGGATCTCGACCCGCTGGCCGAGCATCCGCTTGAGCTCGAGCCCGTTAAGCACTGCCTGACCTCGGAAGTGGTTGTTCGTAATCACGTATGTCTCCGCCGCCACGTCCATTGTCCTGATTCTGTCGACCCATGGCTCGAGCTCTTTCCGCGAGTACAGGTAGTCGTAACGTTCCCAGCTCTCGCTGTGAGCAAACCACTTTTCGTAGTTCCGACCGTGAAAGCGGACGTAACCAAGAGCGTTCGTCAGAATGTCAGACGGGGCGATCGACGCATCGAAGAGTGGTTGGTCGATGTTCACGAGGCCTGCGTCGCTCGCTGTTAGGAATTCGCGAAAATCCACTCGATCGAAACTTGCATGCCTGACCTCGATCGCTTTCGGGTAGCCGGCAAAGTCGGTGAAGAGCCTGCGAAGCCGAAGTTGCGAGGTCTCGTCCCACTTGAAGCTCCAGGGAAACTGAATGAGCAACGCCCCTAAAAGCCCTGCATCCTGAAGAACGTCGAGATAGGCACGGAACATCGAGACATCATCGGCGCCGGGCTGCTTGTCGTGGGTAAAGCCGCGGAACAATTTGGTCGTGAACCTGAAATTGCGATTCGACTCGACCCGGCGCGACCAGCTCTTTGCGTGAGCAACCGGCGGGACCCGATAGAAGGGAGAGTTGATCTCGATCGTATCGAAGTAGTGCGAGAGAAAGCCGAGCGGGTCGAACTTCCGAGTATGCTTCGGGTAAACGGTCCCTTTCCAATCTTCGTAGCTCCATCCTGCGGGGCCGACGCGGATTACGCTGGAGTCCTGATCCGGTGTCGGCACGGCAGCTCAGCTCCTCGGACGCGAGACCATGGTCGAAGGCGATGTCCGGAGATCCCGAAAGAGCTCACAAGTTATTCTCATCATTAGCTCTTTCGTTGCCTTCCCCGGGCACATATGCTAAAAGCGGCTTACAGAAACCAGACAATTTGATGGACCACTCCGGCATGTTTTACTGCTCGATTTGTATCCTGAGGAAGGGGGTTGATCGCGACCTCACCTAACTCGTTATTCCTTGCGGGGAGACGTCGCGGCACCCCGCACCAGCCGACGCTGCGGCATTCATTTTCCGGTAACAGACTTCAGGAGATCAAAGTTCCATGGACAACTTCAATGACAAGAATCTGAATTGTGTCGATTGCTCAGAAGAGTTCGTATTCACCAAGAACGAGCAGTCGTTCTACTCCGAGCGCGGCTTCACGAATGAGCCGAAGCGATGCAAGAATTGCCGCGACAAGAGAAAGACGTCGCGAGATGGCAATGGAGGAAGCCGCGACCGCGCCATGGTCAGCGTGACCTGCGACGGCTGCAGCGTGAACACTGAAGTGCCATTCACCCCCGTCAGTGGAAAGCCGGTCTACTGCCGCGAGTGCTACAACCAGAGACGCTCGCAGCCGCGAAGCAACAGCTGGGCATAAAACTCAATCACAGGAACACCTCGAACAGACGGGCTACGGCCCGTCTTTTTTGTTTCGGCCCTCTCCCGGCATCCAGACTTCTGAGCTGGGAAGAAGAACGGAGAACGCAGAATGAAGAATGAAGAAAGCAACGCCAGCAGTCGTCTTTCTTAATTCTGCGTTCTTCGTTCTGCGTTCTCCGTTCTGAGCTCAAGTCTTTCGTCCCTCAGGTCTGCATTCACCATCCTCCATTCATCCACCTTGACTCCCCCCCTCCCCCCTCCTAAGATGAACCGGCTTGTTCCCCCCGCATACCCCGGAGCCGGTCGATGACATCCTCGACCTGATCGGTCACACTCCCCTCCTTCATCTGCGCAGAATCCTCACGCCCGGAGTGGCGGACATTTTCGGGAAACTGGAATTGCTGAATCCGGGAGGATCGGTCAAGGATCGCATCGGCATAGGAATGATCCGTCTTGCCGAGCGGGATGGCCTGGTTCAACCGGGAGGCACGATCATCGAGCCGACGGCTGGCAACACGGGAATCGCCCTCGCACTTGCCGGTGTCCGTCTCGGCTACCGGGTCATTCTCTGCGTACCTGAGACCTTTTCGGTCGAAAAGCAGGAAGTGATGCGAGCACTCGGCGGCGAAGTCATCCTGACTCCTGGTGACGACGGAATCGCCGGAGCGATCAGAGAAGCTGAGTCACTCGGTCGCAGCATTCCAGACTCATGGGTTGCCCAGCAGTTTCGTAATCCGTACAACAGCCAGACGCACTACGAGACCACCGGTCCCGAAATCTTCGAGCAGATGGCAGGACGGATCGACGCATTTGTGGCGGGCTCCGGAAGTGGTGGAACGTTCACAGGCGTGAGCCGTTTTCTCAAGGAGAAGGACCCGGCCATCTACACTGTCCTGGTAGAGCCTCAGGGCTCGGTGTTACAGGGTGGCCAGGCGGGTCCGCACGAAGTGGAAGGCATCGGCTCGTCGTTCATCCCTGACGTCCTTGACCTCTCCTTGGCGGATGAGATGATCACGATACCCGACGCGCCCGCCTTCGCCATGGTCGCGCGTTCGGCCCGTGTCGAAGGACTTCTCTGCGGATCATCATCAGGGGCGAATGTGGCCGCGGCCCTTCAGGTTGCAAAGAAGCTCGGCCCCGGCAAGCGTGTCGTCACCATCATCCCGGATGGCGCCGAACGGTACATGTCGAAAGGGATCTTCTCGAAGTGGAGAGAGCAAGAAGAGAAACCGGACTCGGTGTAACCCATCAGCAAGCTCCGCCCTACACGCAGCGATCAAGAACTCTGCGTCTGGATTGCGCCTGGCCCGCACTCCGACGCACAATGGCCCGCTTGAAGGAGAGGAGACCATCCCATGGCATTCGCCACTGACTGCATTCACGGGGGACAGGAGCCTGAACCCACAACCGGCTCGGTCACCGTTCCCATTTTCCAGACTTCAACCTTCGTCCAGCCTGAGCTCGGACGCCACAAAGGGTTCGAGTACGCACGGACCCAGAACCCGACCCGCTCGGCGCTCGAAGCAAACCTCGCGGTCCTCGAACGTGGCGAGGCAGCGTTCTGCTTCGCCTCGGGAATGGCCGCCATCGACGTAGTTCTCCGGCTCCTCGCTTCAGGTGATCACGTCGTCACAAGCGCCAACATGTACGGCGGCACCTACCGTCTGTTCGAGCGTGTACTTCGCCGATTCGGACTCGATTTCAGTTACGTCGACACCTCGGATGTCTCGAGCATCGGGCGCGCCATCAAACCGAACACCCGCATGCTCTACCTCGAGACTCCAACGAATCCGATGATGACCATCACCGACATCCAGGCCTGCGTGAAAGCAGTGGAAGGACAGAACATCCTGACGGTCGTCGACAACACGTTCTGCTCTCCATACATGCAGAGGCCAATCGAGCTCGGCGCTGACATCGTCGTGCATTCGACGACCAAATTCCTCAACGGGCACTCTGACTCCATCGGAGGGGCGGTGATCGTGAACAATCGCGAGCTCGCCACCAACATCGGATTCCTCCAGAACGCCGCCGGTGCGATCCTCTCCCCGTTTGATTCATGGCTCGTCCTTCGCGGCACCAAGACGCTCGCCATCAGAATGGAGAAACACAACGAGAACGGCGCCGCGCTTGCCAACTACCTCGTCAAGCAGAAGAGGGTCGAGAAAGTGTTCTATCCCGGACTCTCTGATCACCCACAGCACGCTCTGGCGAAAAGGCAGATGCGCGGCTTCGGATCGATGATTTCCTTCGACCTCGGATCAAAAGCTAACGCAGCAAGATTCCTCAATGTGGTCAAGCTTTGCTCGCTCGCTGAATCCCTTGGAGGCGTGGAAACTTTGATCTCTCACCCCGAGTCGATGACCCACGCTTCTGTGCCGGTTGAAGAGCGGACTCGACTCGGCATCACTCCAGGCCTGGTCCGTATCTCGGTTGGCATCGAGGATCTGGAGGACCTGATCGAGGATCTCGATCGCGCTTTTGCTGCAATCTAGCCCGCATTTCTCACAGACCTTTGTCGTGACGCATGCGCGCTGGTAGAGGTCTCGCTACCGACTTCCTCCTCACTCAGGAATCCACGGCTCCAATCCAATAAACTACTTTGATGCCGAATAGTCTGCCCCTCATGCTGATTGGCTCGTCGTATCTTTTGGGCTCAATACCCTTCAGCTATCTGGTCGTCAGATTGTTCGCTGGCCAGGACATTCGACAACTCGGAAGCGGCAACGTGGGTGCGACCAATGTTCTGCGCAATTTCGGGAAACTGCCTGGCATCATTGCTCTCCTGCTCGACATAGCAAAAGGCTGGGCTGCGGTGGCGATTGCGGGAGCGATGACAGAGGACCCTGCCTGGAAAACTTCCGGCAGCGAGCTCATGCGGCTGACGACCTTCTGGCTCGGACTGGCGTGCCTTCTCGTTGTTCTGGGTCATATGTTCCCCGTCTGGTTGCGCTTCAAAGGGGGGAAAGGTGTTGCCACTGCTACCGGTGCATTCCTGGCTCTCGATGCCCGCGTCGTGGCAGGAGCCGCGATCATCTTTCTGATCGTAATTCTTCTGACGCGCTACGTCTCGCTCGCTTCAATCGTCGCAGCCGCCGCAGTACCGCTTTTTTTCCGATTCCTGGTACAGGCGCCGCTCTGGTTGAATCTCTTGTCGATCGCCGTCTCGATTGCCGTCATCGCCAGGCACCATCAGAACATCAGCCGGCTCGCGAACGGAAGAGAACGAAAGCTCGGGTCAGCGACCAAAGAGGAGGATCGTTGAAGCTTTCCGTAATCGGAGCTGGTTCCTGGGGCTCAGCGCTGACCGAGCTCGCGACAAGACGGGAGCATGACGTTCTGCTCTGGGCGCACGACCCGAAAGTTGCTGAAGCGATCAGGGAGACGCGGAGCAATCCCTTCTATCTTCCGCGAGCGCGCTTCACCTCTCACGTCCAGGTCACTAACTCCCTCTCAGAAGCAGCGGCCTTCAGTAACACGATCATGATGGTAACTCCCAGTCACTATTACCGGAAGATCCTTTCTGAGCTCGCAGAGTCGCTCGAGAATCCAGTCAGACTGATCTCTGCAACGAAGGGAATCGAGAACGTTTCACTCAAGCGCATCTCTGAGATCAGCCAGGAAGTCCTCGGCGACCTGCTCGAGAGTTTCGCCACTCTGTCGGGACCAACCTTCGCCGTCGAGGTCTCGCGCGATGACCCGAGCGCAGCCGTCATCGCTTCCACGGACGCGGAGTTCGCAACCGAAGTCCAGGCCGAGCTCTCCTGTCGGAGCTTCCGGATCTACCGGAGCGAAGACGTAACAGGCGTCGAGATTGCCGGAGCACTCAAGAACGTCATCGCGATCGCCGCCGGAGTGATCGAAGGCCTCGGCTTTGGATCGAACACGAATGCGGCTCTCGTCACCAGGGGACTGCACGAGATGGAACGGCTCGGGTTTGCGTTTGGAGGCGAGGCGGCGACGTTCTCGGGGCTTGCTGGCATGGGTGATCTCGTTCTGACCTGTACAGGAAGTCTGTCGCGAAACAGAAGTGTCGGAGTCAGTCTCGGAAAAGGACAACAGCTCGAGCAGATCCTCGCAGAAACCCGCCTCATCGCAGAGGGTGTGAAGACGTGCAGGTCGGCTCATGATCTGGCAGAACGTGAAGGGGTCGACATGCCGATCATTCGAGAGATGTACCGCATCCTCTACGAGAATGAATCACCACGAAACGCGATCGACCGCCTGATGAACCGCTCCCTCAAACCGGAAGCGCAGAGAGGCCGCTGAGTGCTGGACCATTCGAACCGTGCTTTCATCCCGTCTGTAGCGCTCAGTGGCAAATCGCTTGCAGTCCCATCCCTGACTCAACGCCGACAGAAAAGAAGTCTGCCAGCGTGGCATTGGCCCAGGCTTGATTGGTTCGAGGCAAACCGGCTCGCGTGGGCAGTCCACACACGCATTGCCATAGCGACAGGCGATCAGGCTCGGATACGGCAGGGAGTTGTGAGAAGGGGCGGTCTTATAACGCCACCGAGGAGTCACTGACCCTTGCACCGCCAGAACCTGGGAGACATGCTCGTAGCTGCAAACCTGATCGATGACGTTCAGATGCAGGTTGCGCTCGCTGAACAATCGACAACGGGTCGCAAGTTCGGCTCCACGCTGGTCGATCTCAAATTCATCGACGAAAACGTTCTCGCCGCGTTCCTGTCGCGGCAGATCGACGTTCCCTGCATCAGCCTGCTACACATCGACATTCCCAAGAAGGTGCTCCGAAAGCTTCCGGCGCGCGTCGCGCGTCAATGTGAAGCGATTCCGATTCGCATCGAAGACGGTCGCCTCGAGATTGCCATGGTCGACCCGAGCGACATCGACCTGATTGAGATTCTCGAGGTGAGCTGTGGCATGACCGTCACACCCTTGATCGCACCACAAAGCTCGATCTCGAAAATGGTGGTCCGGTTTTACCCCGACGAAGACCCCGAGGACCAGACCACCGGGTCTGAGCTCGAGGCTCCTCGAGCAACGAATCCAATGTTCCTCGATTTAATCGAAGAGATCGAGAGCGGCGACTTCGAGACACGGCTTGAAAGAATCGAGGAAGCGCTCGGCCGCATGGGAAGCGTTCTCGAAAGAATCCTCCGAAACCTGGAGCGAAACTGATCCACCCGCCCCGGGCCCCGAAGACTCCCTCCTCCGTCGGAAGAAGTCTTCGCGCTCCCTCCCCGTGAGCCTCTGCCTATGACCGATCCCGAAAGCCTTCTGACGAACTTCGGTTACCTGGCGGTATTCGTAGGGACGTTTCTCGAGGGAGAAACGATACTCGTTGCCGCAGGCTTCTTCGCTGAGCGGGGGCATCTCAATCTCACTCTCGTCATCGTGACAGCGTTTTTCGGCTCATTCATCGGCCATATTTTCTGGTTCTGGCTCGGTCGAACAAAAGGAGTCGCGTGGTTCAAACGTTACCCCAAGCTCGAAAAACACCTCGGCAAGGGCATCCTCATGTTTGAACGCTACGGCGCGCCCGCGATCTTCATCTCGCAATGGGTTTACGGAATCAGGATCAGCTGCGCGATCATTATCGGGATCTCACGCATCTCCATTACGAAGTTCCTCATCTACGAGGCGCTGAGTTGCCTGCTCTGGTCCGTCGTCATCGCGATGCTCGGATTTTACTTCGGCCGCGCGATCGAATCGCTCCTGGGTCGGGCCGAGCATGTCGAGAAGTGGGGTCTGCTCTTTCTCGTGACCGCAGGGATCGCCTTTTACGTCTATCACCGATGGAAGGAAAAAAAGCAGGATTCCGAACTAGAGGTTTGAGAGCCAGCCTTTCTGTATTCAGGCGACGCGCCGTTGCGCCACGACGCCGACAGATCTTTCATCTGCTCCGCGTTTCTCCAGCTTCAATAACATGCTGTTTTCACGCTTCTGATGACACCGGTTCACTGACTGACGTGGTTGAGCCGCGAAGCGGCGTATCCCTCTCCCCGGCGGGGAGAGGGAAGCGAGCGAAGCGAAGCAGGGAGAGGGGCGTGAAAGTCTCGCCAGTCCGTCGGAAAGGGCGA
>DATLXH010000089.1:0-17781 GCA_035576005.1 Thermoanaerobaculia bacterium
GGGCCACTTCAACTGCGGCGCAGTTGGTTCGGGCGCTCACAAATCAAGGTGCTCAAGTGGCATCCCCTTGGAAACTTCGCGTCAATCCCATGCTCCTACTCATTCCCAACTGAGGATTTACCGTTGGAATGTCCGGCCACAGGGCGGGATGTCGCTATTGAATGGACGGAGCCGTGAGAATCCGGTAAATGAGCTACGGGCGTTTTCGCAGGGTCACGAGGCCCCAGAAGCTGACGATCGCCCATGCTCCTTCCATCAGGATGAACCCGTACTGAACAGACTCGATCGCAGTAATCAGCAATGCAGTTCCGCCAAGGAAATTTAGGAGCTGATATGCAACGGTTTCCCGGTCCAGCTTCTTCATCTGATTCGCTACGAAGGCTGTCAGCACCAGGAGCGCGCCCGTGATCGAAAGGATTTGATAAAACACGTGGTCTCCCTCGTTTTCTGAATGCAAGTGGAGCGTTGCAGACTACGTTACGGTTCCCGGTGAGCAGTAGAGCCGGTCCCGCTTAGAATGCAAGACTCTGCAAGACTTCAGCTCACCGGCACTCGCGATCCCCGCCCGAAGGAAAACAGCCTGATGAAACCGTGGTTCACTTCCGTCATCGTTCTCGCCGTTACCACCGTCGCACTGGCGCAACCTTCCGCGACGCCGCCGACCCCCGAGTCCTACCTCGGTTACAAGATCGGCGAGCGGTTCACGCCGCATCATCGGATACTCGGCTACTTCGAAGAGCTCGCACGAACGTCCCCTCTCCTATCGATTGAGCGCTACGGCGAGACCTATGAGGGAAGGGATCTGACATACGCGGTGATCACGTCGCCCGCGAATCGCTCGAAGCTCGAGGAGATTCGCAAGCGATCGGTTGAGATTACGCGTCCCGATCTGACATCACCCGAGCGCGCCAGGGAGATCGCGCGCACAGGCCCCGTCATCGTCTGGCTCGCGTTTGGAGTCCATGGAAACGAGTCATCTTCGAGTGAGGCTTCGCTCCTGGTCGCACGCCGGCTGCTCGAGAACGATCCTGAGATGGCCTCGATCCTCGAACGATCCGTGATCATCATCGACCCTCTCGAGAATCCTGATGGTCGGGAGCGGTACATCAACTGGTTCCGAGGCGCGCGCGGGAGCAACCCGAACCCGAGCCGCGAGGCGTCCGAGCACCAGGAGCCGTGGCCGGGTGGTCGCTTCAACCACTACATGGTCGATATGAATCGAGACTGGGCGTGGCAATCGCAGCGGGAAACGCGTGCGCGTGTCGACGCCTACATGCACTGGAACCCTCAGGTCCTGGTCGACTTTCACGAGATGAGTCCGGAGTCGACCTACTTTTTCCCTCCCGACGCAGACCCCGTGAACGCGAATCTGCCAACGGCGATTCAGCCGTGGCTCGAGCGGTTCGGCAAAGCCAACGCGGAAGCGTTCGGCAAGAACGGCTGGCCGTTCTTCGTGAAAGAAACTTATGACCTCTTCTATCCTGGTTACGGCGATTCGTGGCCAGCACTGCGCGGAAGTATCGGAATGACGTACGAGATGGCGGGAGGAGGAAGAGCGGGGTCGGTCTATGAGCGGGAAGATGGGACTCAGGTCACACTCGCTGACCGGGCACTCCGACATTTCACTACGGCACTGGCGACAGTGCGCACTGCGACGGAAGGCCGCGAGGATCTCATCCTCTACACCTACAACGGGCTCCGTTCGGCCATGCTCGAAGGGAAGACCACATACCTGCTCCTTCCCGACTCGCCCAGCTTCAACCATCTCATCCAGACGCTGACGAGACAGGGGATCGAAGTCGGAACACTCAAAGACGCGACGTCGCTGAAAGTTTCGGCTCTCGATTCTGATCGCAGCGAAACACGACAGTTCCTTCCAGGCACGGCCGTGATCTCAACGGGACAACCGCTCGGCGCTCTCGTACAGGCGTTGCTCGAACGATCGCCTCTGCTGACCAAGGCGTTTATCGATTACCAGCGGGAACGCGTAAATGAGGACGAGCCCGATCAGTTCTATGACGTCACGTCGTGGTCTTTACCGATTGCCAGCAACGTCGAGACGTACGTCCTGAAAAATGCAGGAAAGCTCCCAGTCGACCGCTGGGTCGCTCCGACTCCCGCCACCTCGGTGAGATCCGCCCGGTTCGGGTATCTGATTCGCGGGACCGATCCGCGCGTTTACCACGCGGCAGGACTGATGCTGCAGTCGAAGGTTAAGTTCAGCGTCACGACAGAGACCTTCCGCATTGAGGGAGGAGAATTCCCCAGGGGCACCCTCCTGGTGATGAGGCAGAACAACAACGCGCAGATCGATACGGTATTGAATTCGATCCTCGTGACATCGGGAGCGCAGGCACTGCCGATCGATAACGCCTGGAGCGGCGACACATCGTTTGGGTCTTCCAGGTTTCAGTTCGTGAAGGAGCCAAAGATCGCTCTGGTGAGCGGATCAGCCACGGGAGCCACTGCTTTCGGAGCACTCTGGTACACCCTCGACATCGATACCCCGATCCCGCACACGGTGATCCGGAGCGACAGAATGGAGTCGATCGACCTCAACCGGTTCAACGTGATCGTCATGCCTGATGGCGGGGGCTATGGCGACGCGTGGAAGAAGTCGACCGTGGACAAACTCACGGCATGGGTCAGGAACGGCGGAACGATCGTTGCCGTAAGTGGTGCTGCGGCATTTCTTCGTTCCAAGGATGTCGAGTTATCCAAGGTCAAGGAGTGGAGTGAGCCGAAGAAAAAGGATGACGAGCCGGTCACGGATTCCCGCTACAACGACTTCCGAATCTCGGGAGCAGCTCTCAGGACACGCATGAATCAGCGAAGCTATCTCACCTTCGGTCTCACACGGCCACCTGCTGTCATGATTGAAGGATCCAAGGCGCTGCTCGCACTCCCCCACCGCGTTGACAACGTCATCACAGTCGAAGAAACGAATCCGGTGGTGTCCGGGTTCGCATTTCCCGAGTCGATCGAGCGGATTAAGGGATCGCTCTACCTTGGAGACGAGAAGATTGGGCGCGGAAGCATCGTCACATTCGCGGACGAGCCGCACTTTCGCCTCTTCTGGCGCGGAACGCTCCCGATCTTTCTCAACGCGGTGCTGTATTCACCGTCGTTCAGGTAAGAAATGTAAGGACAGACACTCTTGTCTGTCGCCCTCGGCTCGGTCGACGCGCTTGGTGTAGGACCGACAGACAAAAGTGTCTGTCCTACATTCAGCGCGTGTCGCGGCTGGCTCGATCGTTGTAACCTCGCATTCTCATGTTTCGCAGACCTCCTGCTGTCGCCGGGACATTCTACGAAGACGACCCGAAACGACTTTTACTGCAGCTCGAAGCCTGTCTCCAGCTACCGTCTCCAGCTTCCCGGCGGCCCTTCATCGCGGCGGTTGTTCCTCACGCAGGACTCATGTACAGCGGCGGCGTTGCAGGCGCGTTCTATGGCGTCGCACAGATTCCGAAGCGCCTCATCATTCTCTGCCCCAACCACACCGGTCTCGGCGAGCGGGCCGCAATCAACCTCGAGGGGAGCTGGGCCACTCCGCTCGGTGAGATGATGATCGACGTCGATCTCGCTCGTGCTCTAACGGCCGCCGCACCACTGCTGGTCAGTGACAGTCGCGCGCATGCTCGCGAGCACTCGCTGGAAGTACAGCTGCCGTTCCTTCAAAAGCTCGCGCCCTCCAGCACTTTCGTACCAATCTGTCTGACCCTTCCCCGCTACCAGATGTGTCGCGACCTCGGAGAGGCGATCGCGACCGTAATCGCCGCGAGTCCTGAGGGCGAGATCGGCATCCTGGCAAGCTCCGACCTGAACCATTACGAAAATCAGGCGACGACGATGCGCAAAGACGGGCTCGTCATCGATCGCATTCTCGACCTGGATCCCGAGGGACTATGGAACGCCGTCCTCGAGGAACAGATCTCGATGTGCGGCGTCATTCCAACCACGACGATGCTCGTTGCCGCAAAACGACTCGGCGCTGCACATGCGGAGTTGATCGAGCACTCGACCTCGGGAGATGTGAACGGCGACTACAATGCCGTAGTCGGCTACGCTTCGATCCTCATTTCCCGAGCAGCGTTACGATAGTTCGGCTCATGCCTAGGATCAACACCGATTCACCGGAAGCCGCATCGCGATAGTGAGTTCCAGATCATGAACATCGTCTTCGTTTCCTCCGAGGTTTCTCCTTTCGCCAAGACGGGAGGGTTAGGAGACGTCTGCGGTGCCCTCCCCCGTGCGCTCGAGCGGCTTGGGCACCAGGTGACCATCTTTACCCCTCTTCACCGGACCGCTCAACGCTACTGCGAGGTCAACGGAATCGAGCTTGTCCCGGTCACCGATTCGTTTCTCCTTCGATGGGCCGGCTGGGCGATCACCACGCGCCTGTTCCGAGCCCAGCTCCCCGGCTCCGACGTGCCGGTCATTTTCGTCGCGAGCGGTGATCTGTTCGATCGGGAGGCAATCTATTCGCCCTCAATTGATGGACGTGATGACAACGTTTTCCGGTTCACCGTTTTTTGCCGCGCCGTGATCCGAGGATGCGAGTTACTCGACATCACCCCTGACATCGTCCACGCGCACGACTGGCACACAGCACTGCTTCCCGTTTACCTCCACTCAGGGCTGCGAGGCGATCTCCATTTCGCCAAAGCTTCCTCAGTGTTCACGATCCACAATCTGAACTACCAGGGTCGCGCGCCTTCGAACGACTTCAGTCAGCTGGGACTCTGGTCAGGTTACTGGGCAAGTGACTCTCTCGAGTACTTCGGCGAGCTGAACCTGATGAAGGGTGGGATCGTGTTCGCCGACCGGGTGACGACCGTATCGCCAGGCTATGCGCGAGAGGTCCAATACCCTCAATTCGGCGCTGGGCTCGATGGGCTGCTTCGCGATCAATCGTGGAAGTTCAGCGGCATCCTCAATGGGATCGACGTTGAAGAGTGGAATCCCGCGACGGACGAACATCTCGCGGCCAACTTCTCTCCCGGTCGGATGAACGGGAAAACGATCTCCAAGAGAATGCTGAGCAAGGAGGCCGGAATCAAGTCGCGACCGAAGACTCCACTGCTCGCAGTGGTCTCGCGGTTCGCCGAGCAGAAAGGGCTCGACCTGGTCTTATCGGCAGGGGCGCAATTGATTACGGCAGGGGCGCAACTGCTGGTTCTTGGAACCGGTGATCGCGATATCGAGGAGGGTTTCCGAGCGCTGGCCTCACGCTACCCCTCGGAGTGTGCCGTATGGCTTGGATTCGATGAAGGCCTCGCTCACCGCATCTACGCTGGTGCGGACATCCTGCTGATGCCGTCACGCTATGAGCCATGCGGACTGAATCAGATGTACGCACTCCATTATGGAACCCTCCCTGTGGTGCGCCTGACAGGCGGCCTTGCCGATACCGTAACTCCGTTCGATGGAACAAATCACGACCATGCGAATGGCTTCGGCTTTTACTCCACGAATGCGCAGGATCTATACCTTTCCACATGGATCGCAATGCTGAATTACCGGGACTCCAGGCTCTGGAAACGTCTCCAGCAGCGCGGGATGGGCACCGATTTTTCGTGGGAGGCTTCAGCGCTCGAGTACGAGAAGGTCTATCGTCTCGCTGCTGCGCGTGGTTGACCCGATTGACGTTTACGTGCCGCGAATCGCCTGGCCCGCATTTCTCACAGTCGTTCGTCGCCAGGCGGCGGAGAGTGGCTTGGATGCGAGGCGCAGGACGTTTCGTGACGAGGGCATAGTTGACACTATGTCGACGACCGAAACCGTTGTGCAACGAAGCAGACAGGCCGCTATCCGCTGCCTGGCGATGAACGACTGTGAGAAATGCGGGCTAAGCTCGCTGATATGAAAAAGCACGAGATTTACGAAGAAGCTCTCCGTGAGATTGAAGCGGTCTTCACCGACGAAGGCGGCTCTCATCTCGACGACATTGCAATGATGGCTACGATCAATGCCGTCCTTGTCGGCAGATTTCCTTCATTTTTCTGGACCGGCTTCTACCGAGTCTGCGGAAACGTGCTGATCGTCGGACCGTACATCGGGACTGTTGGCTGCCTGGAGATCGCGTTCGGGAAGGGCGTTTGTGGGACGGTTGCCGCCGAGAAAAAGACACTGATTGTTCCTGACGTCACAAAGTTCCCGGGACACATTGCCTGCGATGCCAGATCGAAGTCTGAGATCGTCGTTCCGGTGTTTGGTCCCCGCGGCGAACTGATCGCTGTTCTCGACGTCGACTCCGAGCAACTCGCTGCGTTCAATGATGACGACGCAGCGGGGCTGGAGAGAATCTGCGCGATCTTTGGGCGAGAGTCCATGTAGCGAGACTCTCGCGAGACTGTGTCTTCCTCTCCGGCGGGGCGAAAGGAGAGGGGAGAAAATTATCTAGCCCGCATTTCTCACAGACCTTTGTCGTGAGACGGCGGAGAGTGGCTTGGATGCGAGGCGCACGGCGATTTTGCGACGAAGGCATAGTCGACACTATGTCAAGAAGCGAAATTGCCGTGCAACGAAGCAGACAGGCCGCTATCCGTCGTCTCGCGGCGAAGGTCTGTGAGAAATGCGGGCTAGCGTCGGAGAAAAGTCAGCAGTTCTTTTAACTCTCCGCGAACGTTCTCCAGAGTCTTGCGGAGGCGAACATCCGGCTCCGCTCCAATGGGCTCTGGCGGAACCGACTCTGGCGGTCCGGGAGTCTTGTCCACTGCAACCGTCGCAGTCTCCGCAGTTCCGCTTTTGAGCTCGACATCAAGCTTCTTTTTCGCTCCAGCTATCGTGAAACCTTCCGAGTAGAGTAGCTGCTTGATGCGAAGAACAATCTCAACCTCGCGCTGCGAATAGAGACGCTGGCCCCCTCCGCTCTTGTTCGGAGCAAGAGGAGGAAACTCCGTTTCCCAATAACGGAGCACGTACGGCTGCACCTCAGCCATCCGGCAGACTTCACCGATCTTGTAGCTCTTTTTTTCTTTCTGCTCTGGCGGCATCCTCTGGAAGTATACGTCGCCGCGCGTCACACCTCCGCCATGCGATACGCGCTCTTGAACCGGCGAAGTCTGGAAGGAATGCGGTTACGCGCGAAGTTCGCGCTGGTCGCCGGCTGGAACGTGCGGACGGGTGCGCAGGCGTTGCACTCTCGCGCGGGCAACGGCAGCGCACAGAAGCAGGATCGTGGTGAGTGAGATCCACGCTCCCGCGTAGAACGACCTTGGGTGGTAGATGAGCAGGATGTCCGACTTGCCCGGGGGAACGAGAAACCCGATGAACAGATCATTGATCTCGATCATCTTGACCGCTTCAGAGCCGTTCCGCCGTATTCGCCAGCCCGGATATGCCGGGACACTCGAGGCAATCAGTGTCCAGCGAGGAGCGTTGATGGCGAGCTTGTACTCGCTCGGACGAGCCTGCGTCACACGAACGGAAGCGAGTGTCCGCCCCTCAGTCCGGTCTTCGAGCACGTCGGGACGAATCGTATCGAAGAGCGAATCCGGAAACCGCTTGACGAGCACCGTCCTGCTCCAGTCCTGGTTCGTCATGATGCCGTCCATACGCTTGGCATCATTGAATTCGTTGATTGCATGATCTGCGGCAAAGAACCGGGACACCGCCTTCAGGTTCTCGAATACTCTCCCGTCCTTGCCGCTATAGACCTGCTTGAGACGAGAGCTGCTCAGGTCCTGCCCCGGACCAGTCAGGATGTAGCGAACATTCATGTAATCCAGAAACGGATGGTCGAACTTCGAGAGCATCGCGAAGTACTCCGCGCTGCTGTATCCGGTTAGCACACGAAGCGCACCCAGATAGCGACCGTGCGCCATCGGGTCGTGAGCGCGGATATCCTCCAGCCCGAAGATCGCCGAAACATTCGGAAAGAACATCGCGCCGCTTCCGGCGATACGGAAAATGGACCCTGTAACTCGACCGGCATCGCGCTTCTGCTCGAGAAACCGGATCATCGGCGTCCGCGGATAAAAGTCGGACCGCGGAATGACGGTGTTCCAGTGATAGCCGAAGCTCCAGAGCTCGGCGCCTGTCAAGGCAACCAGTAGCGCCGCAGCCACCGACGGCCGGACGTGCGAGCGCAGTCCGAAAAAGCCACATACGACCAGCAGCGTCATCGGGAGAATGCTGGTGTTCCTTGCATGCTCGAAGGAGTTTCCCTCGGGCGGTCGACTCATGAGAAACGCAGCCGCGATGAGCAGGAAGCCGGTGAGCGACGTGAGCAGAAGGAGTGACCGCCTTTGTTCGATGATCCCTCGCTCGACAATCAATCCCGCCATGACGGCCGCGAGCCAGCAGAAGACGAGGCGAAGCCTTCCATTCGCGGCGAGCGAGAAGAGCGGGAGACGATGGAAGAGATCGGAAACAACCGGCCAACCCATCGCGATGGCAACCACCAGCGGGGCGAACAACACGAAGAACGTTCCCCTTTCTCGCCACGCGCGGCGGCGGACGAGATCGATGAGCAGCGTCAGCCACGCGGCAAAGCCCAGGATCCCTGCAGAGCCT
Organism: Thermoanaerobaculia bacterium; assembly: GCA_035576005.1. Classification (GTDB taxonomy): domain Bacteria; phylum Acidobacteriota; class Thermoanaerobaculia; order Gp7-AA8; family Gp7-AA8; genus DATLXH01. The sequence continues at coordinate 8,521 of DATLXH010000089.1, forward strand.
GAGGCGAACTCGGCGATACCGGGACCCCAAAGGTTGTGCTCACGGAACGTTCCGAAGTACTGGTTCTGATAGAACGTTATGAGAGCGTTTGCATCCATACGCGTGATCTGCGTCGGAGCGTTTTTGAGCACCTCTATCCGTTTCGAGCGAGGCAGAGATTCGAGCAGCGGAAGGATGAATGGCAGAGCGATCAGTACAGCCATCAGGCCTGCTGCAATCACTCCCGCAATTCCGACCGCGACCTTTCTTGTCCGCTCAGCAATTAGACAGAACAGGACATAGCTCCCGCTGGCGAAGATGATGTGAGCAGCCGTTTCGGGATGGCCGTTGAGAAGGAGTGCCGACATGACCGCTGTGCAAAGAGCCACTCGCGCCGCAGTGACCGATTCGAGCAGAAGATCGATCGCATAGAAGGTGGCTGGCAGAAGAGCCGCGACCGAGACCATGGGAAAGTGAAGCCAGACCATAAGGAATGAGCTGAAGCCAAATGCCACCGCAGTCAACGTGGCCGCTTCCTCTGAGAAGCCGCGTCTCCGCATGAAGAGAAATGCGAAGGTGAGTGCGATCAGAATCTTGAGTGCGGCCTCGCAGCTGATGCTCTCGGCCAGCGGAAGGGGAAGAGTAATGAGATGGAGAATCGACAGTCCGGAGCTCTGTCCGTTTGCCAGTAGTGGATAGCCGGCCCCCGCGCTGGCGTTCCAGAGAGGTGGAGTCAGATCCTTCCAGGACTCGCGCACCAGATGGGTCCACGGCACCACCTGAAGGGGTATGTCATTGAGCTCGCCGTTTAAAGGAGCACGCGAATCTCTCCAGGGAGGGAGCGTGAATATGTAATCGAGAGGACCGCTGACATAGGGGAGAACCAGCGGCTGAAAAAGAAATAGAAGAGCGAGCAGGTAAAAGAAGAACGCGATCTTCCATGGGAGCGGAGCGCCGAGGCGGCGACCTGCGAAAACGGCCAGGGCGTAGACGAGCGCCAGATAGGCAAAGGTTGGATTCACCTCGCGCCTTATAGATCAGCTGCGCCGAATGAGCAACGAGGCCGGCAATCAGACCGGGCGTTACGCTTTCCTTCGGTCTCCGCTTCGGGTCCGCCGTTCCGTTGCCGGCTGACAAAGAGGGTCGTCCTCATCGCAGCCGGTGAACTCGAACTGAATCGTGGTGTGAGCAATCTTATACGTCTGCGAAAGCATCGCCGAGACACGACTCAGGATATCGCCCGTGTCTCGAAGCGAAACGTCACCGACCATCAGATGGCAGGAGAGCGCAGGGCGTGACGGTGCAATGGCCCAGATGTGAAGATGGTGGACGCCGGAAACCCCGGCTTCAGCGGCAAGGTCACGACTCACGGCGGCAGGATCGATTCCGCTCGGAGTCCCTTCGAGGAGCAGGTTCACGGTCTCGCGCAGAATGCCCCAGCTGCTCCAGAGAATCAGGAGGGCGATGACCACAGAGATCAGCGGATCGAAGATGGTCAGTCCCGTCATCCGGATCACCACGGCGGCGATGAGAATCCCCACCGAGGATGCAGCATCGCCGAGCATGTGAATGACGGCGCTTCGGATGTTGACGTCGGATTTTCCTTCTTCGTGAAGCCAGTACGTGATGCATCCATTCAGAACGAGCGCACAGAGTGAAATGATGATCATCCACTGCGTGCTCACAGGCTGCGGATTCCGAAAGCGCTCATACGCCTCGAAGAGAATGTAGATCGTGAATCCGACCAGGGTCCCTGCGTTGATGAACGCAGCAAGAATCCCCGCACGCTGATATCCGTACGACTTCGACTCCGTCGCCGGCTTCCGCTCGAGTCGTACCGCAACCAACGCGAGAATGAGGGCGAGGGCATCGAGGAAGTTGTGAAGAGCGTCGCCAATCAGCGCGAGCGAGTTCGAGTAGAGACCTGCGGCCAGCTCGATCACGACGAACAGCGCCGTCGCAAGCGTGGAGATCAGCAGCTTTCTGCTGACACCCTCATTGTGCGAGGTCTCGTGCGAATGGGAGTGAGAGTGGGAGTGACCCATGCACCTCGTAACTCAGGAAGCAAAGCAGGGATTTCGCGACCCGGGCCCTGAGTGCCCTAACCGGGACGTTACTCGCCGACTACCTGCTTTCGCTGCTCCAGCGCGCGATAGCCGATGTCGGTCCGATACCTGGCCCCCTCGAAGTGAACCTTCGAAGCTGCTGCATAGGCTTTTCGGAGGGCCTCCGACAGTGTCGGCGCATGCGCACAGACATTCATTACACGTCCGGCGACACTGACCATTCTGCCGTCTCGCTTGACGGCTCCGGAGCAGAAGATGATCACGCCATCTTCCTCGATGGGATCCACAGTGACCGTCATACCCTTCTTGAACTCGTCAGGGTAGCCCTCAGCCGCCACGACGATGCAGGCTGCGGCCTCTTTTTTCCAGTTGAGTTTCATGTCAGTGAGACTGCCGCGCGCGACTCTCATGAACAAATCCGCGAGATCGTCCTCGAGCCTGATCATCTGCGGCTGCGTTTCGGGATCGCCAAAGCGGCAGTTGTACTCGAGCACCTTCGGGCCGCTCGCAGTGAGCATCAAACCGATGAACAGACATCCGGTGTAAGGGCGACCTTCCTTTGCCATCCCCTGGACCGTTGGAATCGCGATGGTACGCATGATCTCGGCCGCCGTCTCTCCCGACAGAATGACTGCGGGCGAGTGCGCCCCCATCCCGCCGGTGTTTGGTCCTTCCTCACCATCGAAGGCCTTCTTGTAGTCCTTCGCGGGCGCAAAGGGAACGACCTTGCTACCATCAGTGATCACCATGAAGGAAACTTCTTCGCCGGTAAGAAACTCTTCGACGAGGATTCTGTCCGCAGCATTTCCGAACTTCCGCCCTTCAAATACCAGTTTGAGATATTCGTCGGCCTCGGCCTTGTTCTCGACGATCACGACCCCTTTGCCCGAGGCAAGACCATCGACTTTGATCACGCACGGGTAGCTGCGGGCTTTCAGTGCTGCTTTCACGTCGTCAATGGACTGACACGTCGTCGATTCAGCCGTGGGGATGTTGTACTTCCTCATGAAGTCCTTCGAGAACACCTTGGAGCCTTCGAGCTCCGCGGCAAGCCTCGTCGGTCCGAAGATGGCAAGTCCCCGTTTCTGAAACTCATCCACGATCCCGAGCGTGAGCGGGAGCTCAGGACCCACGACTGTCAGGTCGATCTTGAGTTTTTCCGCAAAGTCAGCAAGCTCGACGATGTCGGCCACCCCGATCTGGACGCAGTCAGCAATCTCCGCGATGCCGGCGTTTCCTGGTGCCGCGTAGATCTCCCGCACCAGAGGCGATTGCTTGAGTTTCCAGCAGATCGCGTGCTCCCTGCCCCCTTGCCCCACTACAAGAACGCGCATTTTCCCCTCTCGATCGGTGTTGAGCGATTCCGGGTAGTTTACCGCAAAGACCAGGGTAGCTCTGCCGCCGGGAGACGCCCTCGTCCCTGCGAGCCCGAGAAACCTGTGGCAGCATGGCCCGTCAGACCGAATGCGCGACCTGGTTTGGGCCCCTGTTTTGGACGTTGCCGTCATACCCTCCGTAATTGAAGTCTGATGGGCGCTACGATTCACATGATGAGAACCTCGCACGAGCAGATGGAGCCCGATGATCGACAGCTGGTCGAGTCAATCATCGCCGGCGACTCGTCTGCGTTCGAGACGCTCGTCAGACGAAAGACGTCAAAGGTCTACAGCCTCTGCTACCGCGTGATCGGCAACGCCGAGGACGCGAAGGACATCGCGCAGCTCTCTTTCATCAAGCTCTGGGAGAATGTCGGAAAGTACGACCCGGCCTATGCGTTCGACACCTGGCTCTACCGGATGGTGACGAACGTCGCGATCGATTTCCTGCGCAGCAAGCAGTCACGCGATGCTGCGGTCTCATCGAACCTCCGCCTCGTGAAGACGGCGGCAGAAGGGGAGCAAACGCTTTCGCTTCAGCGCAAAGAGATCGAGAGCGTCTTCGCCGATGTTTCTTCGGTACTCTCTCCCAAACAGAAAACCATTTTTGTCATGCGGGAAATGGAAGACCTCCCATCCGTCGAGATCTCGAAGATTCTCGGCTGCAGGGAGTCTACGGTCCGCAACCACCTCTTCAACGCTCGAAAGCTCATGCAGGAGCAACTGCGGAGACGGTTCCCCGAGTACGCAAACCTCTGGAGGACGCGATGAGCTGCGAGACCTTTCTGAGCTCCATGGATGCCGCGGAGTTGACTGCGGACGGACTCGCCCACATCCGAACGTGCGCATCGTGTCTATCCGCCTCGGTCGCGGCAAACCCGGACAATCTGTTTCGTTCGCTGGGTGGAGAGGAGCTTTCCCCGGACGGCGGCGTCGATGCGTTCGTGGCTGATGTCGTCCAGCAGGTCCACATCCGCCGAACCGAAGTGTCGATGGAGCCCTCCAGGAGACACGTACCGCTGGTCTATCGCTGGAGCCTTGCGGCCGCAGTCTCCGCTGCGGTTCTGTCCGGTTTCCTGCAGTTCGGGGTCGCACCCGTCGAGCCGACTGGGGCGAGGTCTTCGACACCAATGGCCAGCCAGAGTCCTCTGGCGACGCGACCAGTGATCGAAAGCTATCAATCGGGAGAGGCCACAATCGTCGAGCTTCCTTCAGATCCTTCCAGCGACATTCAGGTAGTCATGGTTTTTGACGAAACTCTTCCGGTGGACCTATGAACAAAACACTCCTTCCTCTTCTGACTCTTCTTCTGCTGCTTGGCGGCTCACCAATTCTCGCTGACGACGCGCCTGCAGGCAGCAACCTGTCGGTGAAGACCTTCCAGTTCAAGCATAAAGAAGCCTCCAGAGCTGCCACCGCGATCAAGTCTCTGATCAGTGCGGAGGGGTCTATATCCATCCAGCCATCGAGCAATACGCTGGTCGTATCCGACCATATCGAGAACCTCAAAAACGTCGCGGCGCTGCTCCTGAAGTTTGATGCACCATCAAGAAGCTTCAAGCTCAGCATCAGACTCGTCGCAGCATCACGCGTTGACCAGGGGGCTGCGAAGATCCCTGATGAGCTCAAGCCGATTTCGCAGAAACTCAGCGGTCTCCTCCGGTTCAACTCCTTCGAGAGTGTCGGAGAAATTTCGGCGGAAGGGGCAGAAGGTGATGCGGTCGTCTGCGATCTCCAGGGTGGGTTTCACGCCGATTTCCTCTTCGGAGAGTACGACGTCGAAAGTGACTCGATTCGCGTCAGCGATCTTCAGCTCTCACGCCTGCAACCCACCGGCGAACAGAGTGGGGAGCTGGTAAAGCTTCTCAAAACCTCGCTCAATCTGAAGGTCGGACAGATGGTGATCATGAGTGTCTCGCGCGATCCTCAGAGCCAGAAAGCACTCATGGTCGTGTTCGTTGCAAGAAAAAACAGTTAGACCCCATTCGCCCCGCGTCGAGGCGAATCTCTCCTACACTGCATTAGAGAACGGAGGCCGAAAGGCCTCCGTTCTTTTTGCGTCTGGTTTGCTTTTCCCCTCTCCGGGCGGGAGAGGTGGCGCGTCTAGCCCGCATTTCTCACAGACCTTCGCCGCGAGGTGCCGAGAGCGGCCTGGATGCGAGGCGCACGACGGTTTCGCGACGAGAGATAGTTGACACTGTGTCGAGAGCAACCGGGGCGGGTGTAGGGACGCAGGGCCTGCGTCCCTACACCCAGACATTCGCATCAGGAATTCTGCATCCCGGCATGAACTTTCGTCCTAAGCGATAGCCGACGACATCTTCTCGGTCAGGGACAGGGTACTGGACGCACGCCGTGCGTCCCTGCGCTCGCATTCTGTGACCTTTGTCGCGAGGGTCAAAAGAGACCCTCACCCGTCGCTCGACGCGACACCCTCTCCCGCGGGGAGAGGGGGAGTCAAAGCCCCGGACGTGAGTCGTTTTGCGCGACTCTTTCTCGCTGCAAAGTATCTCTCCACGTCTTCGAGCGGCAAGGTATTGAACACATCTTCCGGTCTCAATCCACCCTTCCTGGCTGCCCAGGTTCCGCTGATCACGTTGTCCAGACTGTCCGTCGAGTGCGCATCGGGATGAATGCTGAATCGCACCCCGTGCTCGCGAGCCCGCTGCATGAGCCTCCAGTCGAGCTCGAGACGGTGAGGATTTCCGTTGATCTCGATCATCACGCCCTCATCAGCCGCCGCCGCGAAGATCGCTTCGTAGTCCACCGTGTAACCGGGACGCGAGAGAAGCAGGCGACCTGTCAGATGCCCGAGAAATGTCACGTATGGATTGCGAATGGCTCGGACGATCCGCCCAGTCATCTCGTCCTGAGGCATTTTGAATTTCGAATGGATCGACGCGATCACGAAGTCGAAGGTGGCGAGCGTCTCATTGTCGTAATCCATGCTGCCGTCCGTGAGAATGTCCGCCTCGGTGCCTTTGAAAATCCGCATGGGCGCGAATGTCTTCTGGAGCTTGTCGATCTCCGCCTGCTGCTCCCGGACCCGCTCTTCGGTCAGCCCTCCCGCGTAACTCGCGGTCTTCGAATGATCGGACATGCCGACGTAGCTGAACTCGCGGTCTCTCGCTGCGTCGAGCATTTCATACAGTGTTGCCTTGCCATCTGACCAGGTGCTGTGGACGTGAAAGGTACCCCTCAAACTTCCTTCTTCGAGGAGCGTCCCCGCAAAATGTCTGGCAAGAGCAAGGTCACCCTCTCGGAGCTCGGGCTCAATGACTGCCAGATCGAGCTTCCGGAAGATCTCCTCCTCCGTACGTGCCGCGATCTTGCGCTTCTGCCGAAGACCCTCGGCCGATAACTCGAAGCCGACACTGGTTGCGTGTGCGGCAAGGGAGGTCAGGAAAACTTCACTTCCTGTCGCGTAGAGCAGATTCGAGGCGAAGGATGCGGGAGTCGACAGGATGATCTCGACCGGCATGTGATTCCGCAACTCCCCGCGAATGATGTCGGGAGCGCCTTCACTCACGTTCGCGAGTGCCGGAATCTGTTCGATCTCCCTGGTTACTGCAGCCTTCTTCGTGGTCTCCAGAACGATATTGACGTTCCTGATCACTTCGAGCCGCCTCCGGACGCTCCCTGCCATTTCCACACGTCCGACGTCCGCAATTCTGCGAAGCTGCTCGACCAGCTCCGCTGCCAGCTCGAAGCCAATCGGGAGGAGGAACTTGCGGATGTCCTTCCTCAGCATGTCGATGCCATCGAGAATTTTCTGCTGCGTCTTGGCGCCAAACCCTGGCAGTGACGTCAGTCGATCCTCGCGACAAGCCGTCTCGAGCTCATCGAGGCTGGATATGCCGAGGGTCTCGTGCAGAACTCCAATTTTCTTGAGGCCGAGGGCCGGAACCCTGACGAGATCGAAAATCCCCGGGGGGTATTGCAGGCGCAGTTCGTCGAGATAGCGCGAGCGGCCCGTCTCCGCGATCTCCACGATGAGGGGACCGATCGATTTACCGATGCCGGGCGTTCGTGTGAGCGCGCCGGAACTGATGAACTCGCCGAGATCGCCCTCGATGTTTTCGACCTGCCGCGCCGCATTGCGGTACGCCACCGCCTTGAAGCGGTTCTGATCCCCAATCTCCATGTAACGGAAGATCTCGTCGAGAGCCTTGGCAACTGTGCGTTTGTCGGTCATCCGCTCCCTCAGGATTGCAAGACTCCTGCGAACCAGCCCGCATTTTTCACAGACCTTCGCCGCCGGGCAGCGGAGAGTGGCCTGGGTGCTAGCCCGACGGTTTTGTCACGAAGGCATAGTCGACACTATGTCGAGGAGCGAAACCGTTGTGCGCCTCGCAGACAGGCCGCTATCTGCTGCCCGGCGGCGAAGGTCTGTGAAAATGCGGGCCAGAGGTAAGGCATATGATTGCGCGATGGAACCAGCAGATCGCCTCATCGTTGCGATCGATCGCTCGGAGCGGGATGGCATCCTCCGGCTCGTTGATGAGCTGCACGATGTGGCCGGCATCTTCAAGATCGGGCTTCAGGCCTTCACCTCGAACGGGCCTTCCATCGTGCGGGATGTCATAGGCCGCGGCGCTAAGGTTTTTCTCGACCTCAAGTATCACGACATTCCGAACACTGCGTCCAGCGCCGTCGCTGAAGCGGTGTCACTCGGAGCCTCGATGATCACGATTCACGCGTCGGGTGGCCGGAAGATGATGGAAGCGTGTGCGGGCAGCGTGAATCACTCCAACGCTCTGCTTCTCGGGGTCACCGTGCTCACGAGCCTCGATGACCAGGCACTGAAGAAAATGGGATGGGAAACGAGTGTCACCGACGTGGTCGCCCTGCTTGCGGCCGGCGCGTGGGCGTCAGGCATCAAAGGTGTTGTTGCTTCGCCGCATGAAATCGAGACCATCCGACGAAGATGCGGAGAGGAGATCAGGATCGTGACCCCCGGAATACGCGGTCGCGATGACGAGATGGGAGATCAGAGCCGGACCATGACTGCGACGCAGGCGATCGAGGCAGGCGCTGATTACATCGTGGTCGGAAGACCGATCACCGCTGCAACAGCGTCAAGTCCGCGTGACGCCGCCGCAAAGTTGCTGGACGAAATTTTCGATGGTGTCGCGCGTCGCAATTCCAACGCATGAAAAATGGTAATCTGATGCCTGACACCCACTCTCTGTCTGGTGTTGGGATGAGCTGGGGGACGATATGGAGAGTCCATGCTCGACGGCCATGTTCTAGTACTCAACAGGGTCTTTCAGGCGATTCAGATCACCTCGGTGCGGCGCGCCTTCACCCTCCTCTATAAAGGGCACGTGAAGGCGGTCGACGCCGACTACCGGACCTACGACTTTGAGAACTGGCAGGACATCCCGATCCAGCCGGCCGACGCATACGTCTCCACTCCCAGCCGCAACATCCTGATTCCTCACGTGGTCCAGCTGCTCCAGTTCGACAAGGTCCCGCGGCAGGAAGTGAAGTTCTCCCGCGGGAACATTTATCTGCGAGATCAGAATCGCTGCCAGTACTGCGGACGGAAGTTCCCCTCCTCGGAGCTCTCTCTCGACCACGTAATTCCGCTCTCGCGCGGAGGCAAGTCGAGCTGGGAGAACGTCGTCTGCGCGTGTCTTCCGTGCAACGTGAAGAAGGGGAACAAGCTCCTCTCTGAATGCGCGGTCGGACTCATCCGTCACCCGGTCCGACCAAGGTGGCATCCACTTCATCGGTTGCAGGGACGCAAGTACCCGCCAATCTGGCGAAACTTCCTCGACGACGCCTACTGGTCCGTGGAATTGAAACCGTAGACGGGTTTTCTCTCCCCCTCTCCC
>DATLXH010000090.1:0-1714 GCA_035576005.1 Thermoanaerobaculia bacterium
CCAGCGTTGATGATCGGCACCACGAGAGAGCCCTCGTCTACCTTGGCGCGAGCGAAGGATGCTGCGGAGTCGCCTCCGGATCCAGCTGTCGAGCTTCGGAAAGACGCGGTGACGACAGTGCTTGAAGTACTCGAACCAGCCACGCAGGACTGAGTTGATCGACTCGATGATCTTACTCAGCCCATGACCGTTGGCTCGCCTTGTCCGGTTCCTGATGTTGTCTTTGAGCTTTCGCAGACTCTTCTGACGTGGGGTTCGTTTCCCTTGTTCGAAGTGATACCCGAGAAAGTCGAACCCGCCGGGCGCCGTGGCGTCGACGATCTTCGTTTTCTCGGGATGCAGCGTCAGTCCAAGACCTTCCATCAGTTCTCGAAGTCGGCTCAAAGCGCGTTCTGCCTCTTGTCGCGTGTTGCACAGCACCACGCTATCGTCGGCATATCGCACCATGTCGTACCCCTCACTCTCCATCGTCTGATCCGTCGGATGCAGATAGATGTTGGCCAGTAGCGGACTGATGACCGCCCCTTGGGGAGTTCCCGTTCCTTCGGTCCCCACGACTCCTGGCGTCGCTTGGAGCACATCCTGTTTCAGAAACCGCCTGATCAGACTCAGCACCCTTCCATCCGCGACCTTCTTTTCGATCTCGCCCATCAACCTCTCGTGCGGGATCGTGTCGAAGTATCGCGTGATGTCCACGTCAACCACCCAGCTTCGGCCTTCTCGGAGCAGTCCATCCACGCGTCGCAGCGCATCTTTGGTGCCCCGTCCCGGCCGGAACCCGTAGCTGTTGTCTGAGAAGTCGCGCTCGAAGATTGGCCCGGGTCACGCTTCGCAGAGCTGTCTGCACCACTCGGTCTCTGATGGTCGGTATGCCCAGCGGCCGTAGTTCGTGACTCCCGAGTTTCCGGATAAACACCCGTCGGATCGCCATCGGCTCGTACTGTTCCTGCAAGAGTTGATTGCCCAGTGCCCCGAGCCGCTTGTCGGCCTCGCGCTTGAAGTCTCGGATCTTTTGTCCGTCTACTCCACCGCTTCCACCGTTTCGTTCCACTCGTTGCCATGCTGCTCTGAGCGTTCGCTCCGCATACACCTTATCAATCAGGCTGTGCCACTTGCCTCCTTTCACTCCTTGTTCCAAAGCATCCACCATGCGCTCGGTCCACACCACCGGTTCCGTCCACGCCCATCGGGCGCTGACTTCTCTGTTCTGCTTAGTCTTTGCAGACACTGCGAACAGTTGATGTTGTCCGGTTCCCGTTTCTCTCACGCATCATCTCCCTGCCTCCCTTCGCTCCACACCCGTTACGGTGCTTCCGCTACTACGAAGGCTCTGACTTCCTGCCGCCCATTCCATGTCGGCGGCAGGTTCTCCCCGATTCACTCACACGAGCTTCCGACCGTTCTGTCCCCAAACACCTGGTGATCTCACGCGATCGCTTGTCTTTCCGTTCCCTCAGCGTCTCGTGCTTGGTGGTAGGGCCGTTTCCCGTCTGCGCCCTCTTCACCTCTGGGCTTCGCCTTTAGGAGGCAGGCTCGCCAGATCACCCGGCCGAATCAGGTTCCTCTCGTACGGACCGGTCGTTTTGCCTCCCGTTGCTCCCCACCCCGTGTTACCACGACGCAGTTACGGTCAGCTTTAGTCAATGAACGTTTGACCAGAAAGGACTTTCACCCTTCTGCTCGCGTGCGCTTTCGGGCGCACCTCCCGGTCGCT
>DATLXH010000091.1:0-88864 GCA_035576005.1 Thermoanaerobaculia bacterium
GCCCTTTTCGAAGGACTGGCGAGACTTTCACGCCCCTCTCCCTGCTTCGCTCCGCTCGCTTCCCTCTCCCCGCCGGGGAGAGGGATTACGCCGCTTCGCGGCTCAACGACGTCAGACAGTGAACCGGTGTCATCAGAAGCGATGTGCGGCTATGTGCCGCGCCCGAGAGAAAGAAACGATGTGTCGTTCCGACATCTTCGCGAAGCCGCATAGACACTGGGAGTTTTCTGGAAGCGGGAAAATGTTGATCCGCGTCGGTAAGTCGGTGATGACTCAGCCGTCATTGGAACTTGGGGAGATAGGCAGGAAAAGCCATGCGTTACGCAGACCTACACCTTCATACCTACCATTCCGACGGCACTCGGTCGCCCACCGAGGTGATCGATCTTGCTGTGAAGCTCGATCTGAGAATCATCGCCATCAGCGATCACGACAACGTCGCCGCGTTTCACGAGATTCGAGACTATGCCGCGGAGCAGGAGATTCTTCTCATCCCCGCCGCCGAGCTGTCTGCCAACCACTCGGGGGTGGATGTTCACATACTTGCTTACGCTTTCGATCCTGACGACGAGCGTCTCGCAACGAGGCTCATAGAGCTTCGATCCGCGCGCGCCAGACGCGGCGAAACGATGGTCGACAGGCTCAGGTCACTCGGCTATCCGATCACGCTCGAGCGAGTCCAGGAGTTATGCGGTGACGGTGCCCTGGGGCGCCCCCACGTCGCGCGAGCGCTCGTTGAACAGAAAGTCGTCTCATCGGTTTCAGAGGCTTTCGATCGATTCCTGAAACCTGGCAAACCAGCGTACGTCGGAAAGGAAAGCTTCGAGGTCTCCGAACTTCTCGAGCTCGTTCGCGCCAGCGGAGGCCTGACGTCTGTTGCGCATCCCACGCTTTATCCTCGTCAGCAGACGATCGTCCGCGAGGTGCTCCAACTGGGCGTTGATGCGATCGAGATCTACCATCCCGATGTCGATAGCGGATCGCGGACTACCTATCAGCGGATGGCGCGCGACATGGGAAAATTTGTCACTGGCGGGTCCGACGATCACGGGACGGTCAAGAAGACGGAAACCATCGGCTCGATCCGCGTTCCGGAGAATCTGATCGAACCGATTCTGGCTCGTTTTTCCGACAGAGCTGCCGGCTAGGCTCAGCCGCGTTGTTACGCATCGAGTACCTGCGCGTGGGCGCTCTGGAGTGCGGCTGCCGCAGCTGCCGCTTTCTGAGTCACTCTTGAGAAGAAGCTGTTACTCAGGAATCTGCGGCGTCCCTCGCAAGACCCAAAAGCGGCAGCTGCGGCAGCCGCACTCCAAAGCTTCGCGCTTACTATTAGATCTCTCCGCGGGGAGACCAGAACAGTGCTGATCAAACTACCCATCTTCGCCTGCCTCGCCCTTCTGGCTTTCGCGGGCACCACCCGGATCGGCCTTTTCACTCTCAACCGCGGAGTGTTCGGGCAGAAGAGCGACAAGTTCGACCGGATGAAGTGGCTGATGGTCGCGATTCCTCCTCTGCTGATCCTCCTCACGCTCCTCTTCTACCCACTTTGCGTCGCCATCCAGGATGGATTCTGGACGCCGTGGGCAACAGGGGGCGCCATCTGGCTGCTTCTTTCCTGCGCAACTGGTGCGTACTGGATCGTGGACCGCGTTTACCAGAACCTTCGCGACAGCCACGTGCCGGGCACGAAGACTTTTCCCTCAGAGATCACACTCCTCCGCAAAGCGCATATCCCGATCCGCGCGCTGCGAGAGCTTGGCGCGCACAACGATCTCTACGACCTCGAGATCACTACTCACGCTGTGTTCATCCCCGACCTGCCCGAGGCATTCGAGGGGTATCGCATCGCCTTCCTCACGGATACGCACGTCGCGTCCTTCATGCGGCGCGCGTACTTCCGCGAATGCGTCGATCAGGTGAACAAACGTTCCGTCGACCTCATCCTCCTCGGCGGAGACTTCGTCACATGGAAACGCCACATCCCGCTCATGAGCGAACTGCTGATCGCACCTCTCCGAGCAAAGGACGGTTGCTTCGCGGTCCTAGGCAATCATGACTATTGGGCCGACGCTGACGGTGTAATCGCTGCGCTGACATCGCGCGGTGTTCGCTTCATCGTGAACAGAGCCGTTACCCTGGAACGCAACGGCGCAGCGATCGATCTCGTCGGGATCGACGAGGTCTATCGCGGACGACCTGATGTTCCGGCTGCATTCTCCTCCGTGACGAATGACCGTCCCTGTCTGGGACTCAGCCATCATCCCGACATCATCGGACTCCTCCATGGCCGCCGAATCGATCTGCTCCTCTGCGGGCACACGCACGGAGGTCAGATCCGCGTGCCATTCTTCGGCGCGCTGGTCGTTCCATCGAGACATGAGGCGCGCTATGCCGCTGGCTTCATCCGGGTCAGGGACGTGTTGATGTACGTCAGCCGAGGGTTAGGAGCCGTCCCGCCGATCCGGATCCTGTGCCGTCCGGAGATCCCCGTCTTCGTACTGCGACGGGGCGAAAAGCAATGAAACTGAGCGACTGCTGGGCGGCGATCGAGTCGGCTGCGCTCTCCAACGGAGTGTCGGCGCTTGGCTCGAGCGAATTGTCAGACCCGAGCTCCGGCAAGTTCCTCAACTGGATTCGAGAGCATCGGCACGCAGAGATGTCTTACCTCGAAACAAATGCGCTCGTCCGCTCGGACCCCTCGGAGCGGTTTCCATGGGCGCGGAGCGTCGTCGTCATTGCGGTCCCTTACTCGTCCGAGCGCCCGGTCGCCTCGCCTCACGCTGTGTCGAACCTCATCGCGCGTTACGCGTTGGGTGACGACTACCATGCCATCATCGATGAGATTCTCGTGCAGATGGAAACGGCGATTCTGCGCGCGGCTCCCGATGCTCGCACGCGCCGATATGTCGACACGGGTCCGCTCTCGGATCGAGCTTACGGCGCGGCAGCAGGAATCGGCTGGATCGGAAAGAACGGGATGCTGATCGATCCTGATAGAGGTTCATACTTTTTCATCGGAACCCTGCTGACCTCGCTCGAGAACGACGTTTCCTTCGATGAGGTGACGGATCGGTGCGGCAGCTGCACCCGTTGCATTGACGCCTGCCCGACGGATGCAATCCTTCCGGATAGAACGCTCGAGTCGGACCGTTGCATCAGCTACGCGACCATCGAGCAGCGAGGTCCACTCGACTCTTTCATGGCCTCGAAAATTGAGGGCACGATCTTCGGTTGTGACATCTGCCAGGAGGTCTGCCCTTGGAACGATGTCGCGCCGCCGCCCTCGCACCCTTCGTTCACACCACGGGACTCCTATGGCGCGACTCCTGTGGGCGATCTTCTACGGCTCGATCAGAGCGCCTTCTCGAAACTCTTCTCGCGGAGTGCGGTCAAGAGAGCGAAACGCGCAGGGATTCTGCGTAACGCGATTCTCCAGCCGAATGCATTGACCGAAGCGATCAAAGTCCATCTCAGATCGGAGAGTGACGCTGGAGTTGAGGCGGCGCTGAAGCTACGCGCGTCCGAAGATTCCTGACATTGTTGTCGGGTGCCGACCCAGATGCGAATGCCTGCTTCCCGGCGGCCGCTTATTCAGGGGTGTTGCGTTGGTGGAGCCGAACGGGATCGAACCGTCGACCTCCTGAATGCCATTCAGGCGCTCTCCCAGCTGAGCTACGGCCCCTAACGCAACGACTCTGGCATCGCGAACGCAGCGTTCCGCGAGGCGCGATTGTATGGTCATTCGATGAAATACTCAATTTGATTGCACCGACGAACCTTCCATTCCACCGCGGCGGACGAAGCCTTTCGTTGGAACTCTGGCACTGAGGTTGAAATTGAGTCGCAGGAAACGAATCAACCGTCGTATCTTGATCGAGCCGGAACGTTACAAGCCGGTGACAGAGGACTTTTCTTACAGATGCAGGGATTCTGACTTTTCGCAATCGACTCCATCGCTGCCGCGCCTGAGGTGCAAAGATGTTCGATGAAGCGCTCATAGAATCGTCAAACCGAAACCGGCCGAAGGGCGCATGGAAAAGTGGAGTCCTCTCGATCGTCATCCATGCGGGACTGATGGCTGCCCTCGTCGCCGCCGGCTATTACGTAAAAGAAAATCCGGAGGTGCTGAACAAGCCGATCGACGCCTTCGTCGTCTCGATGGCCCCTCCCCCACCTCCCCCTCCGCCGCCTCCACCTGCCGCGAGCGTGAGTGCAACTCAACAGGTCAGAGTTGAGACCCCTCGTGTCCGCCCCACGGAGTCGTTCGTCCAACCGATGGAAACTCCGAAAGAGGTGCCGGTCGCCGATAACCTGGAACCGAGCGCCCGCGGCGTCGCTGGCGGGGTCGTCGGCGGACAGGAAGGTGGCGTCGTCGGTGGGGTCATCGGCGGTGTGGTCGGCGGTGTGCTGGGTGGAACCCTCGGCGGAGAGCTGGGAGGTCAGCTCGGCGGCACCGGAGACGCTCCGGTCCGTGTGGGCGGCAACGTCACGGCACCGACCGTGATCAACAGAGTCGAGCCTGTGTACACTGAAATTGCAAGGAAAGCGCGTGTCGAAGGAATCGTCATTCTCGAGGCCATCATCGAGAAAGATGGCACCGTTCGCGACGTACGCACCCTCAAGGCGCTCCCTATGGGCCTCGATGCGGCTGCGATGGATGCCGTACGGCGATGGAAATTCAAGCCCGGAATGCTCAACGGGCGTCCCGTTCCAGTAATCTTTAATTTGACGGTTAACTTCCGATTGCAGTAGTAAGCGGTTCGTTACGATAGGAGAAGCGTTCAATGGAAGGAATGGCAGAATCATTTACTATGATGGGGATGTGGGCCGCGATGACCTGGCTTGGCAAGTCAGTGGTCATCGTGCTTGCGCTCATGTCGATCTGGTCGCTCTCCCTGGCCATCGAGCGGATCATCCGGTTCCGGCGCGCCAAGAAGGAATCACTGAAGGTGGCGCTTGGAGTGACCCCGCTGCTCAAGCAGCATAAGCTCGACGAAGCGATCACCTTCGCAAAGGACAAGAAGTACAGGCACAGCCACCTCGCGCGTGTCCTGTCAGCTGGATTGACCGAGTTTCAGTATGAGCAGTCGCAGACTTTGCCGGACGATTTCGACATCGTCGAGTCAGGCAAGCGTGCAATCGAGCGCGAGACACTGATGACGACCGCTGAGATGAGAAAAGGGTTGGGGAATCTGGCAACCATTTCGACCACGGCCCCGTTCGTCGGCCTGTTCGGCACCGTCATCGGAATCATCCACGCGTTCCAGGGAATGGCGGTATCCGGTTCCGGCGGTCTTGGAGCGGTCTCGTCAGGAATTGCAGAGGCACTCGCAACCACGGCGTTCGGACTGTTCGTCGCGATCCCGGCGGTCTGGCTCTACAACTATTTTCAGAACAAGATCGAACGCTTCCAGGTGGAAATGTCGAACGCGTCGTCGGAGCTCGTCGACTATTTCATCAAGAACTCGGACCGCGCCCGGTCGCGCGGATAAGGGGAGCAACCTATGGCTTTTGGTCCAGGCGGCGGCAGTCCAGACGAGTTCAAGGGCGACATCAACGTAACGCCTCTGGTCGATGTCTGTCTCGTGCTCCTCATTATCTTCATGGTCGTCACGCCAATGCTCCAGCAGGGAATCGATGTCCAGTTGCCGACCGGACCACACTCTGAGAAAAAGCCGGGGAAAGAGGGCGATCTTCTGATCTCGATCAAACCGGATGGAACCGTATTCGTTGGTCAGGACTGGATCCCCGATCGTGACCTGGTTCGATACCTTCAGGCCGAGTACAACAAGGATCCGGGCCGCAACGTGATGATGAAGGCGGACAAGCGAATCAACTTCGGTAAAGTCCGTGACGTGATGAAAGCTGCCAACGAGGCCAAGTTCACCGGCGTGTCCATTCTTACCGAGAATGTGCAGGCCGGTTCGCAGATGGCCCAGGGCAAAATGTAAAAGGGACTGACCGATGTCGATGAGCGTAGGTGGTTCGCGGGGAGTTCAATCAGAGATCAATGTGACTCCTCTGGTAGATGTCGTGCTGGTGTTGCTCATTATTTTTATGGTTGCGACTCCGATCCTGCAGATGGGACTCGATGTCGAAGTTCCTCCGAAGGTGGAAATTACCGGTCCACCGCCGCCGACTGAACTGACGCAGCTCGTAGTGACAGTGAAGAGCGATGGCATCTACCTCAACCAGGACAAGATGTCGGACAGCAAGGCGCTTCGTGATCGTCTCGCTCCTCTTATGCTCTCGCGTGCGGAAAAGGACCGGGTCGTATTCATCAATTCCGAAGACAACATTCCTTTTGATCGCGCTGTCATCGCCATGGATGCTGCCCACGCGGGAGGGGCGCATAAAGTCGGATTCCTCACGGACGCACCGAAGTAAGTTTCCGCGCTGTGGCCGGAGATTCCAATGTCCGGCGTTCCTGGTTTGCATTAAGCGCCTTCCGGCGCGCCGGACATTGGAATGTCCGGCCACACAGTAAACAACACTCCTCATCGAGGAGGCGAAAGGGGTCTGGCGGCCCCCGCGGTCTTCAAAACCGTAGTTTCGGCGCGGAAGCGTCGAAGGGTTGGTTCGATTCCGACACGCCTCCGCCACTTGGGGTAGAACGCGCTGCGGAGCGGCGTCAAGTGCTCCCTTCTGTTGCCTTAGCTGACGCGGCTCCTCTCGCCCTTCGCGGCGACGAACCGCTCGTTCCGCGTACAATCGCAACGACATGATGGCCACGCTGGGCGCCTACGCGTTTTTCCTTGGCGCAATCGTTGGTAGCTTCCTCAATGTCGTGATCCATCGCTATCCGCTGGGTGAATCGATTGTCTTCCCCCCGAGTCACTGCCCCCTCTGCAACTACAAGATCCGCCCCTGGGACAACGTGCCCATCATCAGTTACCTCCTCCTGTTGGGCCGCTGCCGCTCCTGCCGTTCCCCCATCACCCTCCGTTACCCTCTCATCGAGCTCGGTAATGGGCTTTTTTATCTCGCCATCTACCTCAATACCGGCGTGAGCTGGCTCTTTCCTCTCGTGGCCGCCGTGGTGTCATCCCTGCTCGTTCTCATCTACATTGACCTCGACATTCAGATCCTTCCTGATGTCATCGATCTTCCGGGGATCGTTCTCGGTCTGGGAATCGGGGCGCTGTCCTCGAGTCTCCCGACTGGCACCCTCACCCTTTCCGAGTCCGTGATCGATGCCGCGCTCGGAGCTGCACTCGGGGGCGGGGTCCTTCTCTTCATCGCCCTCGTGTATCAACGCCTGCGAGGCATCGAAGGGATGGGGATGGGCGACGTCAAGATGATGGCCATGATCGGCGCCGTCACCGGTTGGCGTTTCGTCCTGCCGGTCCTGCTCCTCAGTTCGATTGCCGGGACCGTAGTCGCCATCCCATCAGCAATCCGAAGCCGGCACGGTATGCAGCTCGCGCTTCCCTTTGGCGTCTTCCTGGGACTGGGAACGCTGGCAGTGATGTTCTTTGGCGACCGGTTGACCGAATGGTACACGCTCCTGACCTATGGTCCTTCCCTTCCGTCATAGGACCAGCTCACCCTAAGATCCGACCACGGAAAGTCTGACAATGTCCATGCGCACCAGCTGACACGAATGGTACGAGATCGCCTCACGCACCTGACGAAGCTTGGCTTCCGACGGGATATCAAACTTTTCCTGGCGGCCCTGGTCGGGTTTCTGGTTGTCCTGATCCTCTCGCTGCTCATGGTTCAGCAGACTACGCTCCTCGAGCTCCAGAGCAACCAATGGAGCCGCTGGGAGCTGGTCGCCGACCTTGCGACGCGAGAGCTCAGAGCTCCGCTGCCGCATCCGTCAGACGTCGCGAGCCAGCTCACGTATATACGCTCGCGCTATCCGATCTCTGCCATCTCTCTGCAGCCTCGAGCCGGCGGTCCCCCCATCGTATCCGGCTCACTCGCGACCGACGGTCACCATGTCCTTCTGCGCCAGATCCCTCGGGGGGCGCTGCGCTTCGAGTTCGATGCCTCGCCGCTGATTGCGTCACAGAAGCGCTTCTACGCCACCACAGCGATCGTCTTTGTTTCCACACTCCTCGGATCAATCCTCCTTTTTCTGTACCTGCCCAAGATCGTGCGGCCCATTGAGCAACTACTCGATGAAGCCAGGGAAGTGGGAGAGAGAGGAGCAGAGACCGACGAGACCGAATACATCATCAATACCTTTCGCACGACGATCGCGACGCTCAAGCGCCAGGAGCTGGAACTGCAAGAGCTGCATGTGCGGGAAAAGTCGAGAGCTGATGATCTCGAACGGATTACGGCAACGCTCACGCGAAGTCTGACTTCCGGATTCATCGCTGTCGATGCCGCGGGTCTGATCGTTGACCTCAATCGTTCGGCCAGAGAGATCCTGAACATTGCTGACAGCTCGCATCTCACCGGGCTAACCGTGCCCGAATCGTTGGGCGACAGCAGCTTCGCCACAGCACTGACTGCCTCCGCAACCACCCGCACTCCGCTGACGAGGTACGAAGTCTCGCACCACCCCGGATCCGAGAGTGTCATCGGGCTCACCACCGTTCCGCTGACAAGTGCCGACGGTGCGTTTCTCGGAATGATCGCCCTTTTCGCAGATCTATCCCCATCCAAGAAGCTGGAAGCACGGCTCCAGCAGATGCAGACTCTCGCGGACCTGGGCGAGATCTCGGCAGGGATCGCCCACGAGTTCCGCAACTCCCTGTCGACGATCCTGGGCTATCTCAAGCTGGCCGGCCGCCAACCGATGGAGCCCACGGCGGCCTCGAGAATCAGGAGTGCCGAGGAAGAAGCCACGTTGCTATCAGCAGCTGTCGAGCGCTTTCTCAACTTCGCGAGTCCTTTGAGCATGACCGAACAGCGGTTCGATCTGGCGGCTGAAGCCACGGCCATCGCTCTGCGACTGACGAAAGAACGTCCGGAGATTCAGATTCTCTCTGTCGGCCCCGCGGTGGAAATCGATGGGGACGCCGTTCTCCTCTCGAGGGCCGTAGAGAATGTTCTGAGAAATTCGATTCAGGCAATCGAGCAGAAGGGTAACTCCGGAGGAACGCTTCGAATCGTGTCGTCCACCTCTCCTCCAGCGCTCGAGGTCCACGATGATGGAATCGGCCTCGATCCCCGACAGGCGGGGAGATATCTCCTCCCGTTTCAGTCCGATCGGCCGGGAGGATTCGGGCTTGGTTTGTCGCTGACGAACAAGATCGTTCTCATGCACGGTGGCTCGCTGAAGCTGGAGGGGGCTCCTGGCACCGGTGCCTGTGTCCGAATGGAGTTTCCCCCTCTCGAGAGGTAACCAAAGCCAGGGTATTGATACATTTAGTATCATGATCGCTCATGATCCGGAAACTTTATTTCCTTACATAGCTATCTAAACCTTGTCTTATCATGCGGTTATGCGGTTCTAATGGTTCATGGCATCCAGCTCGCTAAAAGAGACTCCATCGAAATGACACACCTCCGAAAAAACTCCGCTCCCGAAGCGGGATACAGCATGGTTGAATCGCTTGTAGTGGTGGCGATCATCGGGATGATTTCCCTGGTCGCGATACCGAACCTCGTCGCGATCAACAACGGTAACAAGCTCAAGGCATCTCTTCGACTTTTTACGAACGATGTTCGCCTGGCGCGGCAGCGCGCTGTGACGCGGACCAGGCAGGTCAAGCTGAGCCTCTCACCGGGCAGCCGCAGCTACTACATTTATCAGCGCCCCGTGACTGGCGGAGCGTGGACCCAGGTCACACCCCGCCGGACTGATTGTCCCAAGGTTGACGCCAGCGGGCCCTTCCCGAACGGTTGCCTGGGCGACACAGTGACATTCAGTGCAACGACCTTCGCGGATATCACTGACGCCGACGATACCGACACGATGAGGGATGTGATTTACACACAGAGCGGCGGAGTGGCGAACATCGGGACGCCCCCCAATACCATCACCATTCAATCGGTATACAACAACCTGGCGACCAAGCGGTACGTGGTTTCGCTCAGCGTGGCCGGCAACGTGACATCGAACTGATAGAACGAACGGAGAAGAAATGAAATTGAACGGCTCCCGGCAAACGCTGCACGAACAGCGAGGCTTCAATCTGATCGAGGTCATGATCGCGATGGCGGTCATGGGCAGCGTAATGATGTCGATCCTCACGCTTTTCTTTCTGAGTCAGAGAAATGTCTACAGCGGTAAGCAGATGACCCAGGCCGTCGCGGTAGGGACCAGAGTGCTGGAAGATCTGTCCACCATGACTACGGACGTCGTTTACGCAAACCTCAACATCACCAACGCAACGCCACGGCTGGCCAGCCCTCCTGCGATAGGAGGGGAGGTCTACGCCAACAGTGCGATCATCACGGTCGATACGACAACCGCTTACACTACCACCAATGACCCGGGCGGCTACTTTGCGCGCTGGCAGGCGCTGCTGAACTCGAACCGTTTCACAGATGGCAGGCTTTTTCTGGTCCTGACACCTACAGATCCGGTCACCAGCGCCACCCCATTCAGCTCAGCCCAGTTTCTCAGAATCAAAGGCATTGTTGAGTGGAACGAAGCAACCCGCAGGCGCCGCGCAATCTTCGACACCGCTAAATCCAAACGGCCGTAACCGGAGCGACATCATGGTCCCAACTTCCAATACCCGGCAGCGAGGTTTCACGCTCGCCGAAATTCTCGTTGCAACGGCGATCTTCATGGTGATTCTGCTCTCTGCCCTTCTTATTTACGACCGCAGCAACAAGGTCTTCAAGCAGGGTGTCGAGTCCTCCGAGATGCAGCAGAGCACGCGCATCGGTTTCGACAAACTCGTGAGCGACATTCGCATGGCGGGATTCGACTTCGATCGCGACGGGATTCCTGCCGGGACGACCGGGGTGGTATGGCGACCGTCGACAGCGTACACAATCGGGAACCTGGTTGTTCCCACCACGGCCAATGGTTTTTCCTATCGTGCGACTACGTCCGGCGAGAGCGCAGCGAGCGCCCCCAACTGGCCGACGACCACCGGAAGCAACGTTATCGACGGAGGTGTCAACTGGGCCGCCCAGGCACAGACACAATTCCAACAGCCAGACGAGCAGATCGAGTACGCCGGGGCTGCGGCTGCAACCATTCGCGGGAACTTCGATTATGAGTCCGATGCACTAACAGATCATGGACGGGAGCGCGCTTTCGAGCCGGTCGCCGGACAGTTTCCGGTAGTCACGACTGCCAATAATGAGATCGCCACCTACGCGCTCCGGTCGGCGGACAACACAAAAAACATCAGCACGTTCACGTTTTTTGCTGACACGTCCCGACCGCGTAACGCCTACCCCGGCGGAGCAGCCGAGTCGCTCGTAACCATCGGATGTACCAACGGAAACTGTGATTCGCGCATCGACACGACCAACAACAATCCTCCTTACACACTCTATCGTTTCACGCTGCGAGATGACGGTACTCCCGACGCTGGGGTACCGATTGCCGACAACGTCCGAAGCCTGAATTTCACCTACTATTCCGATGCCTCCGGTCAGACTCCCATTCCGGGTAACACGGCTGGGACCGTGGTTCAGGGAGCAGTCGGCGGAGCAGGCCAGTTCAACCCCAATAGCAGCACCGCGACCTCAAACTTCCCCGACAGAGCGATCAGATCCACGATCCAGTCGGTCCGAGTCGACCTGGTCGGTATGAACTCTGCGCCGGATTCGACCTACACCAACACGGCTGAGACCCTGACCGCAGGCAACACCAGAAATTTCAGGCAGTACAGTCTGAGCAGCGTGATCGTGCCGCGAAATATTGGCCTCAGCGGAACGGCAGAGCCGGTCCCCACGCAACCGGGTCCCTTTGCCATGACCGGACTCTGCACGGGTCACTGCAAAGTGCCGGTGGTCTACTGGAATCCTCCCAGCACAGGCAACGTCAATTTCTACCAGGTTCACTGGGATACGGCCCTCAACGGACCATACACCAGCTTTCTGAACGCGAATCAGAACCTCTCTCTTTCGATCACCAGTCCGCTCAACGCCGGCACGACCTACTTCTTCAAGGTCCTTGCGATCAACGACACGGGGCGGACCTTCTCGACCAACTACATCACAGCGAGCCCGGTCAACCGTACCAAGCCCTCCCCGCCCACCGGTCTTGCAGCGCTCGGCCTTCAGCCCAGTCAGGTCTCACTATTGTGGACCGCCCCGACTACCAACGACGTGAGCGCTAACACGCTCACCTGCCTTCCCACCGGAGGGGGTGATACGAACGGCTCTGCGATTCCGAGCTTCGAGCCGATCCAGTATCGGATCTATCGTGGCCCGACAAGAACCTTCGACCCGGCAACGTCCGGTGCCCTGCTGACGAACAACAGCGGTCCGGTGACCACATGGGCCGATAATGCGACGACAGCGCCGGCTGCGTTCGGACCGCCGCCAAACTGCCTACCAGTCTTCTACCGCATTCAAGCGCTCGACGCCTGCGCCTACGACACAACCAATAGCTGGAATGCCCCTGCCGATGTCCTGACTGGCACCAGCGCGTTCCATCCCGACTCCGCTGCGAGTCCGGTGGAGCCCGCGTTAGAGGCCTCGGCGTATTCGTCGCAGCCCCCTGGAGTAGCAACAGGACTGACTGTCAACACAGCTTCGAGCAACTGCGACTTCAACACAAATCGATGCTCGGTGGCGCTTACCTGGAACAAAGTCATCCTCGACGCGGCGGCGGCTCGCATCACTGTCAATGATTACGTCATCACTAGAAAAAAGAACAAGAGAGGGCAGCCTCCCGTGTTCGACCTCACCTTACCGACGGTGAGTGGCCAGGCATGGGTTGCGGGAGCCACTGCAAGCTACACCGATGTCGGCGCCCAGGCCTATGACCCGGCCGACTCTCTGCAATGGATTTATACGTACACCGTCAAGGCGTCTCAGTGCACGTTCTCCTCGCTTGTCGACTCGAACCCGGTCACCTACCCGAACTGCACATTCAGTGGAGGAGCCAATATTATTCAGGCCGGGGCGAACTCGGGTGACGGAATGTCGGCGAGTAGCGCATGGGTAATGGGGGGCGGCGATGGCGTCACCGTTACGGGGGTCGCACCCAATGTTTTGAGACGGGTGAGATTTGAGCTCTTCAACGACACGACTGGTGCTTCGGTCGGCGCGGTCACCGACTCGAGCGCCCCGTTCAACTACGGCTTCATCGACCAGACAGATAACCAGACCTACCGACTCGTGATCACCAGCACGAACGCAAGCAACTGCGTTCAGCAGGATGTCCGCTACATTCAGGACGAACCAACTCAGCCGTGCACCACCGCAGCCTCCCCTGCCACGCTCATTCACGACACCCCGAATAACGGAACCGGTGGGCTCTGGACGACAACCGTGAGGCACACGATTGAGAACACCAGCCTTGAGGCCCTGACTCTCAAAGAGCTCAAGATCGACTGGCGGGCCACCACGCCGGCCGCGCGGCTGACAGGCATCACATTCTCGACGGGCTCGAAGAACGTTCCTGCGACCGGGTTCTCAGCCGATCCCCCTTCGACAGGCACTTACAGCGTCCCCATCTCGACACTGCCTGTTCCACCATCGTCAAACAGCTACACGATCGACGTCGAGTTTGCTTACTCAAACGAGGATCGCGTCACCTTGCAGTCCAGCCCCATCAGCACGCTCTGCCTTGGTTATTCGGCACTGAGCGACTCTGGAGCGGTCCGTCGCTGCACGGTAGTCGGAAATCCAGGCGCCGGCACACTCAACCCCAGCCGTTGTGATTAATAAGGATCGATCATGAAGACCCGGAACCTTTCCAACCGCAGCTCAAAGAGTCACGAACGAGGCTCTGCTCTGCTGGTCAGCTTGATGGTGATCGTCGGACTCTCGCTGCTGGGACTCGGTTTTGTTGCGATCTCCGAGACTGAGAGCGCGATCTCGGTCAACCAGCGAAACGGTCTTCAGGCTCAGGCGGCAGCATCGGCAGGGGCTCGACTTGTTGTGGAGTGGTTTCAGAATCCCACATGGGCCCGCACCCACGACCTCATGCCGGCCAATATCGCGAGCGCACCTTATAAGACTACGCGTGTCCTCGGCGGAAACACCGGCGTCTACAAGACCGACGTATCCATCCTGCTCTTTGACAAACCATACAAGCCGAACAACACGGATCGTTTCTTCGGGAGCGAGGAATCAGCCGATCTGATCTTCAACGCCACTACGTCCCCGACTCAGATCAACAACATCAACACCAAACTTTTCGGGAGCACCACGGCCGAGGTTCGCATCTCAGAGATCCGGATCTATGCGCCTCCGATCTCCGGTGGCACTCTCACGGGCGGCTTCTGGATCGGTGGCACCCGTTATGGAGTTGCAACGATCAAGGCAACAGCCGAGCGCTACAATCCCAATGGTACTGCCGTTGCGTCACGCTCCGTCCGCATCGCCGTCGGAGAGTTTCCTCTCCCTGTTCCGGGCGGTCCGATCCAGAGTAAAACCGGTATCAACCTCGGCGGAAACTTCAACGTCTGGTGGGGCTCCGAGACATCGGAAGCCACGCTGGACGATGACAGGAGCGGCGTGTCGACCTTCCCGTGGCAGAATGCCTACGAGCGACCCCACTTCGAGCGTGGCTACGAGTACCCCGATCAGGGAGCGAACAATGTCTGGCCTCTGGTGCCAGGCAGTACTTACGACGCACGCAACTACTTCAATCCGGTGCGCGGACTATCGATGATCGACCCATGGTTCGGTCAGCGAAGTGTCGGTCTGAACACGAGTAACTGCAGCACGCCTGTACCACCTGGCTATCTCTGTGGGAGCTACACGGCAGACTCGGTTACTCAAACCAGTCCCACTTTTGTGGCGTTTCAGCGGCAGGCCATCAACAATTACCCCGACCGGCAGGTGCCGGTGTTTCCCGATATCAAATACGACTTCTGGAAGCGCATCGCTCAGCAGGGCCGCGGGACCGTAGGCCTTTACTACTTCACGTACGACACCGCGACGACCAAGTTCCGGTTGAACGGGGCGGGAGCCGCTCGACACGCAGCCGACTGGGTCAATACCGTGGGCGATGGAGCCATCGGAAATGGCGCTAGGCTCGGAGCGGGTCTCTACTTCTTCGACACTCGAACGGGACAGAATCCCCAGAACGCGAACGGGACGACCAACACGGCGATCCTGACTCCGAGTCTATCGTGGAACTCGAATGATTTCGGAAGCCCCAACTTTCTCATGCAGGGATTTGTCTACTTGAACGCCGCCCGAT
The DNA here is from genome assembly GCA_035576005.1 of Thermoanaerobaculia bacterium. Taxonomy (GTDB): domain Bacteria; phylum Acidobacteriota; class Thermoanaerobaculia; order Gp7-AA8; family Gp7-AA8; genus DATLXH01. Next base: position 15,248 of record DATLXH010000091.1, read on the forward strand.
GGGGCACCACGGGGAGCGGGAACAGTGCGCCGAACCTGCTCTACAACATGCCGGGAGAGATCTACAGGGATATCGGCTACAGGAAGTGGGATACGAGCACCTCGGCATGGGCGGTCGACGCAACCGGCGCTTTCATCACAGAAGGCGGAAATAACGGAGGGTTCGATTCTCAGGACATGAACGGAAATGGCCGACAGGACGTCGTCACAGTCAGTGCAGCCGGGGTCTTCCGACCCAAAACGTGGGCTGCAGGTTGCACGATACCCGCGGCTTCGTACGACGGAACGAATGCTGCTGCAAATGACTGCTCAGAGCCGCATGAACCTTACATGAATTTCATCTATCCAACTGCAACGAACACCAACGTAGTCTCAGGTTGGGAGGCGGGACTCGGTACGCAGAGACGCAAAATCCGCGGTGTCACGTGCTCGGCAAGCGTCCCTGGAAACTGCACGAGCAACGCACATGACGACATTGGCGGCATGGTTCCAATCCCGGCAGATTCCGATGGTGTCGTCTATAACGAAGGCGCCTACGACCCACAGGGAAACGCGCGCATGTACGGTTCACTGCTCTTCAAAGGTGCGGTCGACGGAACCGGGACACCGTTCATCTACTTTGATGAGAAACTGCTCAAGGGAACCTACGCCCCCCCGGGCTTTCCGCGCGTGATCATCTTTTCCGAGCAGACTGACGAACAACAGTAACGAGGAACGACCATGAGCAGACGCGTTGCAGTGACACTGGCCATCTCGTGCATTGTGCTCTTGTCAACCTCTGTCTCCGCGGCGACGAAAAAAAAGGCCCGGCCCAGCGCACCCGCAGCTGCGGTCCCTGCTCCCCCGGCCATCGAATCCAACCTCGACAGTCTTGCAACCGAGCCGATGAAAGCGTCGGACTCTCCACTCGTGAGGGCGGCGAAGGCCGCCCGCCTGGTACGCACCCAGAACGCCGCTGACGGTCGGACCACGACATCTGTGACGGACTGGAAGCCACGCTCACTCGGCACGCTTGGGCCTGCCGTGTCGCCCCAGGGGGGCTCGCTCGCGACCGCAGGTCTGTACGACAAACGAGGGTCCGGTCCCTACCCCTCTGCTACGCAGAGACCGGCTGCCGAGGTGCGCAGGGATATGGAGCGCAACGCCGCCCAACTCCTCGAGCCCGTTCAGGATGACGAGGATGAGGGCGCAGCGGAGCGGAGAATGGAACAACTCAACATCGAGCTGCGGAACGGAACACCCGCAAAAGGCACTCCGCCACCGCCCAGGCCGTAACCAGACGCCCAGGCCGTAACCAAGACGCGTGTCTATCAAAACGTCCAAACGACGGTGTCGCGTGACAGACAAGAGTGTCTGTCCTACACGCGAATGTAGGACAGACACTCTTGTCTGTCACGCGGAGACTTCTATTGATGGCAAGGACCGAACGCTTTCCCGCCGCCTCACGACGAAGGTCTCGTGCAAAATGCGGTTAAAATTGGCATGGCGGCATCGAAGCGCCGGCCATCCGATCTGCGCCTCGCGGAACATTTCTTCCCGTTGAGCGTCGTAATGCCTGAGGTCACCCGCACAACATGCCGAATTTTTTGTTCCGCGTCGGTTCAGCCGACGGGGAAATCTCTGAGCGAGAGCTCGTAGCAAGCGATGTAGAGACCGCCAGTGAGCAGATCCGCCGGCAGGGGCTCCATATCTTCGGCGTCCGACGGACGGGCTTCGCATTGCCTCGGCTGCGCGGCTGGTCGAACAAGGTCATCTCGACCGAGCGCTTTCTCCTTTTCAATCAGGAGCTGCTGGCCCTGGTTCGCGCCGGCCTGCCGATCCTTCAATCCTTCGATATCATGCTTGAACGGCAGAAACAGCCGAGGTTCCGGCAGGTGCTGATCGAGATCCGCGAGAAGCTCAGCTCCGGAGTTGCGCTCTCCGACGCCTTCGCCTCCTTTGGAAGCGCGTTCCCCCCGATCTACTCGACCTCGATCCGGGCCGGCGAGCGGAGCGGCGACCTCGAAGGCGTCCTCAAGCGGTTTCTCCGCTACCAGAAACTCATCGTCGCCCTGCGGAAGCGCGTCATTGGCGCCCTGGTCTATCCAGCAGTCCTCACGGTCCTGTCTCTGGCGATGGTGTTCGTCATGCTCACGGTAGTCATTCCGAAATTCAGCGAATTCTACGAAGGCTTTGATGCTGAACTGCCTGCCATCACGCAATTCATGATCGGGCTCGCGTCCTTCCTTCGCCGGCATGCGCTTCTCGTTCTGGCCAGCATCGCAGCGCTCGTGGTGGCGATCAGACGCTGGTCGAATACAGGGGCCGGCGGGCGGACGTTCGACCGGTTCAAGCTTCGACTCCCGGTAATTGGGACGATTCTTCAGGAATTCGCCATCATGCAGTTCACCCAGTCGCTGGGAACTCTCCTGGCGGGGGGCACACCGATGGTTCCTTCGATCGAGATCGCGGCTGAATCGATTACGAATAAGGAGATTGCGTTTCGTGTCAGGGCAATCGTTCAGCTCGTGCGGGAAGGTGAGCCGCTGTGGAGATCGCTCGATTCGACCAAAGTCATCGGCGACCTGGCGGTCGAGATGATCAAGGTTGGAGAGTCCACAGGAGCTCTCGTGGAAATGCTCAACAACGTGAGCGAGTTCTACGACGAAGACCTCGAAACCCGCCTCACCAGAATGGTCGCGCTCATCGAGCCTGCAATCCTGGTTTTCCTCGGCCTCGTAATCGCAGTCCTTCTGTACGCCTTCTACCTGCCCCTGTTCGAGCTGACCAACGTGACTCAGCAATAACCTATGACCGAACCGAACAGCATTCCGCCCAAAGAGGTCGTGCCGATCAATGATCGGCTTCGCGCGAAGAACCTTGCCGACGAATACGGGTTCGACTATGTCGATCTCGATCACTTCCACATCGATCACGACCTGTTTCAGGAAGTGCCGCTCGAGCTCATGATGCGCTACCAGTTTCTTCCGGAGCGTCGCGAAAACGGTCACATGTCGATCGTGGTCGCCGATCCGACGGATGTCCTCAAGCTCGACGAAGTCGAACTGATGATCGGAATGCCGATCAAGGTCAAGGTGGCGTCAGCTTCAGGGATCCGAGAGAAGCTGCAGAAGTCCGAATCGACCCAGCGAGTGCTCGACGAAGCCACAGAGGGCTTTCGCCTTCAGCTCATCGGGGAAGATGCCGATGGCGGTGAGACCCTCACGATCGACAGCATTACCCAGGCAGATTCGTCGCCCATCATCAAGCTCGTCGATTCGATCGTCTTCAACGCGATCCAGCGCCGCGCCTCCGACATCCATGTCGAAACCCGCGACAACGAAGTCGTCGTGAAATATCGGATCGACGGGGTCCTCTACGAGGCACTCGAGCCAATCGACAAGAAACATCACACAACGATCATCTCGCGGATCAAGGTCATGTCCGAGCTCGACATCGCGGAGCGCAGAGTGCCGCAGGACGGCCGTTTCAAGCTTCGCGTCACTGGTCGAACCATCGACTTCCGCGTATCCATCGTGCCTACGACGCACGGCGAAGATTCCGTCATTCGAATCCTCGACAAGGAGTCGATGAACAAGGAGTTCAAGGACCTTCGCCTCGACGTTCTCGGTTTCGACGGGGAGATGCTCGCAACATTCAGGAAGTTCATCAAAGAGCCGTACGGGATGGTCCTGGTCACCGGCCCGACCGGATCGGGCAAGACTACGACGCTGTATGCCGCCCTCTCCGAAATTCAGACCTCAGAGGACAAGATCATCACGATCGAAGATCCGGTCGAGTATCAGCTTCGAGGGATCACGCAGATCCCGGTCAATGAAAAGAAAGGTCTGACATTCGCTCGTGGCCTCCGCGCGATCCTGCGACACGACCCCGACAAGATCATGGTCGGAGAGATCCGGGACGAAGAGACCGCGCAGATCGCCGTTCAGTCGGCGCTCACAGGACATCTCGTCTTCACGACGGTCCACGCGAATAATGTCGTCGACGTTCTCGGACGGTTTTTAAATATGAAGGTCGAGCTCTACAACTTCGTGTCCGCTCTCAATTGCATTCTTGCCCAGCGTCTCGTCCGCAAGATCTGCGAAAAATGCAAGGTCGAGGTCAAGTACAACGACGCAGTACTGCGCGAATCAGGACTGTTCAATGACCTGACCGATGTGACCTTTTACGAAGGTGAGGGTTGTCTCGACTGCAATGGAACAGGCTTTCACGGGAGACTCGCAATCGCCGAGCTCCTGGACCTTTCCGATCAGATTCGGGGAATGATCCTCGACAAAAGGCCGGCCTCAGAGATCAAGAAGGCGGCCAGGGATGAAGGCATGGTGTTCCTGCGCCAGGCAGCTCTCGAGCGGGTAATCCAGGGGAAAACGACGTTGCGCGAAATCAACAAAGTAACGTTCGTCGACTAATGATGGCCCGCGCATTTCCCACAGATGTGGTCGTCCTCGACTCCGATTCGCTGATCCTGGCTCGCTTCGGCGAGGGACGGCGACGGCCGCAGTTGTTGAATGCGAAAAAGATCCGCATTGCCTCCGAAGCGTTCGCCCCCGGACCGATTACCCCGGTCATCGCGAGCCAGACCTCCCTCGCGGACTCAATCAAGCGGATCCGTATGGAAACGGGCAAGCTCGATCAGATCTCGCTGCTGCTGCCCGACTCATGGTTCAGGATGAATCTGATTGAAGTCGCCGCCTTGCCCGAAGATCCCGCCGAGGCGACAGAGGTCGTTCGTTGGACCCTCAAACGGACGCTCCCGCTGAAACCGGAAGAGCTTCGCACAGTGTTCGAGGTGATCAGTCGTGATGCAGGCAGCGTTCGCGTGCTGGTAGTGAGCGCTCTCGAAGCGACCCTGGCAACCATCGAACGAATGTTCGCGGCCGAGGGAATCAGCGTGGTTCTGATCGAGCCTACAGGGATCAATATCTGGAACGCTGTGATCTCCCGCGAGGAAGCAGACTCGACCGGCGATCGGATTTTCTTCTACGCACGCGAGCATGAATTTACGACCGCGATTTTCCGCGGCTCCACGCCAGTATTCTTCCGTTCGCGAATCCTCAGCGGCGAACGAACGCTCGAGCAGGAAATCCGCCTGTCGGCCTCTTACATCCGAGGCAATCTCAAGGGAACTACGGTGGAGACATGCTACCTGGCCGGCAATCGGCTCGCCGCCGGACTCGGGGACGTCATTACAAGAGAATTCAACGCACCAGTCCGCAACATCGCTGCGCGAGACATTGTCGAAGGAAACCTCGGCTCCGAGCTCGCCGCGATCGAAGCTGAGCTTACCGCTTGTGCGGGAGTCTTTACGTCATGAGGCCGATCCATCTCAATCTGGCCGCAAAGCCCTATCGAAACTACCGCCCTGTCTGGATCGCGGTTGCACTCCTGTCCGTCGTTACGTTGGCCCTGACTCTCTATAATGTCGATGCCGCTTACCGCTACTTCGTGAATACAAAAGAGACTCGTGCCCGGATCGCATCAATCGATCAGGAAACGGCCACCGAGGTCAAACGGAACCAGGAGCTCGAGAGTCAACTGAAACGGGTCAACGTCGTTCAACTCGGGTTCCAGACGACCTACATCAATGCCCGGATCGCAGAGCGAGCGTTCTCGTGGAGCCAGCTGCTCGACCAGCTCGAGCGCGTGCTGCCGAACGATGTCCGCCTCGTTCAGCTGAATCCGACTGTTGATAAGCAGGGGGCCACGCACGTGCAGCTGAGTCTCGAGAGTAAGACCCCTGCCGGGCTCATCAAGACCATTCAGAAGCTGCAGGGAACTCCCTACTTCAGTCGACCCTTCCCACTCTCTCAGAGTACGCGAGACGGAGGCTTGACAAGTTTCCTCATACAGATGGACTACAACCCCGAGCCGCGAGGTCTTCTCGAATGATCTGGCGCGAAAAGCAGTGGACCCTGATCGCAATCGGCACGCTGCTCCTGCTGAACGTCATCTTCTTCCTAACGTACCGCGTACGGTATCAGGAGAGGATCAAGGAGCTCGACGCAAAGCTTGCGACTTCAGAAGGAAAGCTCAACGAGGCTCGCAAGCAGCGAGTGGAATCCGACAGGGAACTCGGCGGGTATCGTCAGGTGGAAGCAGAGATCGAGTCTGTCTACCGTGACCGATGGTCAACGCCGCAGTTGCGCCTGACCGGTCTGCTCCAGGAAATGAGTCAGCTCGCCATGGCGAGCCAGTTGATTCCCAAGTCCACGAGTTACTCGCAGTCGGAACAGAAGCGCGAACGCGGCTCCACTGCCACCACCATGGACATCAGCTTCTCGGTCCAGGGCACGTACCAGCAGGCACGACGACTCATCAATCTTCTCGAGCTCTCCGACGAGTTTGTCATCATCCGATCCATCGCTCTAACGTCAGCCGACGCGAGCACGATCAGTCTGAGTCTTCAGCTGCAGACTCTTTTCCGCGGCGACGAACGCTCGTTGCCAACTGCCAGGGAGCAGCGCGGCCTGTGATGAAACTCGACACAGTGAAGTCGTGGGGCTGGATTGCGGGCGCGCTCATCGCTCTCACAGCGATCTACAGCTTTGCATTTCCGGGAACGTCACTGAAGACCGAGCCGCAGCCGGAACGCGAGGAGATTCGCAGCACGCGGACGACCCGGAGCAGCCGGACAACCCGGCAGGTCGTGACCGCATCGGCGAGTGCGCCCCCTGGCGTTCAGGCCCTGAGAATCGACCGACTCGAACCGATCAGCGGCCGCTATCGTTCTGAACGGAATCTTTTCGCTTTCGTCGAGCCGCCCCCTCCTCCCCCACCCCCACCTCCGAAGCCACCTCCGCCTCCGCCGGACCGCGACGCAGACGGACTTCCTGATGTTCAGGACAACTGTCCCGACAAACCGAATCCCGATCAGGCCGACATCGATCGCAACGGCCAGGGCGACGCGTGCCAGGAAGGGACGATCGTGCCTCCTCCCCCTCCACCCCCTGTACCGCCGGAGTTCAACTATAAGTACCTTGGGAACTTCGGAACCAGTCGGAGCCCCATCGCGGCATTCTCATCGAACGGAGAAATCGTGAACGTCCGCGCGGGAGAGACGATCGCCGGGAAGTTCATCCTGCGAACGATCGGGATCGAGTCCGTGGATATAGGCTTCGTTGGCTTCCCACCAGACGTCAAGAAAAGAATACCCGTGGCACCTTAGAATCACGCTGGAACAACTTGTAGTGGCCGGAAACTTACGCAAACGAAGTGACATTTCGATCTATCGAGCGTCACATCAGTGACACATGATCCACCCAGGAAAAACGCAACCAATGAATCAACTCAAATCCTACCTGCTCATCGCTCTTCTGATGCCCTTGCTATCTTGCACTAGCTACCGCGCATTCAACAAGGCGCATGATCTGGAGACCGCCAAGAACTGGGATCAGGCGGTTGCCGAGTACACGAAGGCTCTCGAGATCGATCCGAACAACGTGCGGTACAAGGTGGCGTTGCAGCGGGCTCGTAACGAAGCAGCCCGCGCGCATTTCGAAAAGGGAAAATCGCTTCGAGCTGCCGGGCACAACGAGCTCGCGGCCACGGAGCTCGAGCTGGCGGCTCGACTTGATCCGACGAATCAGTACGCAGCAGTGGAGTTCGCCAAGGCGGTCGCCGCAATCCAGGAAGCTTCACGAGTTGCCGACACCAACTCCGTCGACGCGATGAAGAAGCGTTCTCGCGTCACGAAAGCGCAACCGCCGCAGCTCAACCCCGCCTCCTCAGAACCGATCTCACTCACGTTCCCACGAGAAACACCCGTGAAGGACATTTACCGCGCGCTGGGAAACGCGTTTGGAATCAACATCCTTTTCGACCAGGCCATCAAGGACGATCGGATCAGCATTGAACTGCATGACGTGACGGCGCAGACGGCCCTCGAACGAGTCATGCAGGCTGCGAATCATTTCTACAAGGTGCTCGATGAGAAGACGATCATCGTAGTCCCGGATAATCCGCAGGCCCGGCGCGACTACGAAGACCTCGTGATTCAAACGTTCTATCTCTCCAACGGCGACGCGGACCAGGTCATCAACGTGGTCCGTACGATGATCGAAGCTCGCAACGTCTTTCCGCTCAAGGCACTCAATGCGATCACGATTCGCGATACAGCGGACAAGGTGAGAATCGCACAGAAAATCATCGAAGCGAACGATAAGGCACGCGCCGAGGTTGTGGTCGAGGTCGAGCTTCTGCAGCTTGACGCAAGCAAGGCTCGCGAGATTGGTCTCCAGCTGCTTGCCGCCAGTGGAAGCGGAAACTACAGCCCGGGCGGGGCTGTCATTCAGTTCGACGAAAAGGGATTGCCTGTTGCCGCACCCTCCCTGCCTATCTCAGCGATCAGAGCTCTGACTTCCGACAATCTCTCTTTCACCATCCCGTCTTTCACCTACGGCTTTCTGAAGACAAACGTTGATGCGCAGTTGCTGGCGCGTCCCGAGCTTCGGATCTCCGAAGGGGAAAAAGCCACACTTCACATCGGTCAGAAAATCCCTCTGCCTGTCTCCACATTCACGAGCGCTGCACCGGGAAGTGGCTCGACGTTCCAGCCCGTCACCTCCTACAACTACACCGATATCGGAATCAAGATCGCCATGGAACCGCGCGTTCACCACAATCGCGAGGTCACACTCAAACTAACGGTAGAGGTGTCGAGTTTCAACGGCTTCTCGCCCGGTTCGAGCCCTCCACAGCCGATCATCGGAACGCGCACCATCGAGTCCACGATCCGACTCAAGGATGGGGAAACCAACTTTCTCGCCGGCCTCATTCGTCGCGAGGACTCCGTCTCCAGAAACACCACTCCATTCCTCGGTGATTTTCCTATCCTGGGACGGCTTTTCAGCCGCGACAACTCAACGGGCGCCAGCACCGACCTGGTGCTGACCATGACCCCGCACATCGTCAGGATTGCTGACATCACCGAAGATGACCTGGCTCCGATGTGGGTTGGAACGAACAACAATCTCACCTTCCGAGGCATATCCCCCCGAATCGAGTCTCAGTCGGGAATTGACCCTTTCAATTCACGCCAGTCTTCCGAGGGAGAGCAGTTCCGTGACAGAGAGTCCGGAATTGCTCCAGCTCCTCCGACAACGCTTTCACCCGGGGCTCCCCCAATCAGTGTCACGCCTGGTTCTGCTCCTCGGGATCCCTTCAGCACGCCGCCTCCTTTGACGCCAGTCGACCCGCCACCCACGAACCCTAACGTCTCACAACTCTCTCCGAGAATCTCACCTCAGCCGATCAACCTCGCTCTCAAGCCGGGGCAGGAAGCGATGTGGGATGTCGTTGCGATTGACCTCGACGGTCTGACCGCAAAGGAGCTGGTCCTTCACTACAATCCGGTGGCAATCAGTGTTGGAGAAGTTCTACTTGGCAAGGCGCTCGACATCAACCCCGAGACCCCACCGATTGTTCGACTGGATCAGACTACCGGCACGATCCGTCTAACCTCGAGTGACGGTAAGGGTCTGAAGTTCAAGACCGGTGGAGAAGTGATGACACTCCGTGTACGTGGCGGAGCGTCAGGGGAGACCTACCTGGTCGTCGAAAACCCGAACTTCACTGGCGCCTCTGGTGTCAGGGTCGATGCGGCGGTCGCCGGAGGTCGTGCAAAGGTTGATTGAGCGCGCACCTGCCCCTGCGCCCATGTGGCTGGACATTTCCATGTCCGGCGCGCCGCAAGGCGCTGCGCTGTCGGCCACATACGAGCTCCTGACCACATGCCGGGCGACGGCCAATCGTGAGCGCGGCTTTACGGTAGCGGAGCTCATCACTGTCGTGATGATCATTGGTCTTCTGGCGTCCATCGCGATGCCGGTGGCAAAGTTTGGTATTCGACGCCAGCGCGAGATCGAGCTCAAGCACCGGCTTCGGAAGATTACTGACGCGATCGATCGCTATCATGAGCTTCGTATTCTGCCGGGACGAATCAAAGGAGCTGTTGATGTCACGCAGGGAGAGTATCCGAAGGATCTGGAGGAGCTAGTCAAAGGTGTCGAGCTGGCCGAGGGTAAGCAGGTGAAGTTCCTCAGGGAGCGAGATCTCATTGATCCGATGACGGGCAAGAAGGAGTGGTTCACACGCTCTGACAGCGACGCGTTCGACGCGATCTCGAGTAACGAAAACAACGTCTTCGACGTGCATTCCACCTCCGAGCAGCTCTCGCTGGACGGCAAGACGCGATACAACGAATGGTAACCATGAAAAAGGATCTTCCACTCGCGTCTCTCGCGGGGGAGAGGATGGCTCGTGAGAGCCGGATGAGGGCGCACGCTCGTACAGAGCGCAGCCAGAACGCCCACGGCTTCACACTCATCGAGTTGATCGTCGTTGTTACGATCGTTGGACTTCTCGCTGGAATTGCGGTCGTGAACGTCCGAAACGCCCAGCGTAAGACTGCCGAAAAAGTCTGTCAGGCCGATCTCGCCCTGCTGAGAAAAGGCATCGACGACTTCTACGCCGATAAGCAGCGATACCCGAGCTCACTCGAGGAACTGGTTACCGAAAAGTATCTTCGCAGAATCCCGCCTGACCCGCTCACCAAACAGGCTGACTGGGAGGAGATCGCCGAAGAAGCATCGACTGCGACTGACGCTTCGGGAGACGAGCCGGGGGCCGCCGGGCCGGGAATCGTGGACGTGAAGACGAGGGCCGAGGGACAAACGCTCGATGACCCACCGCGCGACTACAGCGACTTTTAGGGGGCATCCAGAGGATGTCTCGGCGCCTCTGGGCGAGCTCCGCCTGGAGCCTTGCCGACAGTCACCGGGGATTCCTGACGGGCTCGGATCCGTCCCGGCTGGCTCCACGCCGGTGATGCGCCGTGCAGAAGATGCGTCGTCAGAGCGAGGCTTCACACTCGCCGCACTGCTTGTCATCCTGACCGTGCTCGGCGTTGTGATTGCCTACTCCGTGATTCCTCTGTGGTCCGCCTCCGCACAGCGCGATCGCGATCTTCAGACGATCTTTGCGATGAAGCAGTACGCGCGTGCAGTCAAGGAGTTCCAGAGAAAACGAAACGTCTACCCGGTCAGCCTCGAGCAGCTCAAAGAGCAGAACAATCCTCGAATTCTGCGCGCTCTCTACCCGAATCCTCTGTCGGGGAAACACGACTGGTTGCTCGTACCGGTGGGCACCAAGGGACCCGCCCCGACTACGAAGCCTGTCCCGGGATCAACGCTCCAGACGGTCGCCCCTCCCCAGCCGGTGGCATTGCCGGGGCCCGGCGGTGCCACCGCATTCATCGGCGTCCGCCCGCCGAATCAAGGCCGCAGCTTCGTGAGTTTTGCCGGTAGGGAGCGCTACGAAGAGTGGTTCTTCACGGTGGATGATCTGGGGCCTACAGGCCGGAATTTACCGCCTGGAATTGGAGCGCCCGGGTATACCAACAGACCTTAGCGTCTGCATCGTGATCCGACCCACTCTTCCGGTGGAGGCGGGTTAACCCTGGGTTAACCCGCATTTCTCACAGACCTTCGCCGTGAGACGACGGATAGCGGCCTGTCTGCTTCGTTGCACGGCAATTTTGCTCCTTGACATAGTGTCAACTATGCCTTCGTCGCAAAATCGCCGTGCGCCTCGCATCCAAGCCACTCTCCGCCGTCTCACGACAAAGGTCTGTGAGAAGTGCGGGTTAAACAACTCATGACACTGGGCTTCCAGCTTGCGCCATGGAAATCCGGCCTCAGAAATTTCCTTAGTCCGCACCCCTCGCTTTCAGAATTTCTCTCCGAGTTCCCCCGTTTGGAGCCTCGCCGCATGACGACATCTTCTTCCCCGATTCACCGCCTCATCCTTCCCTCGGGACTCACGGTCCTGATCGAAACGCTCCCCTACGTCCGGTCAGTCGCGCTGGGGTATTACCTTCGAAGCGGTTCCGCGGTAGAGCTCGAGGAACATGGCGGGTCTTCCCATTTCCTGGAGCATCTGGTCTTCAAAGGGACCGAGCGTCGCTCCACCGCAGAGATCGCCCACGTGATCGACATTCTCGGCGGCGACGTCGACGCGTTCACGGGTAAGGAATACACGTCATTCTACGCGCACGTTCTCGACGACGAATTCGATACGGCGCTCGACCTGCTCACAGACATGATCGTGTCTCCACGATTCACTGACAATGATCTGGAAGTCGAACGCGGTGTCATTCTCGAAGAGATCAAGATGGTCGAGGACACGCCGGACGATCTGGTTCATGAGCTTTTTGTCACATCGTTCTGGCCCGATCATCCACTCGGCCGCCCCATCCTCGGCACTGAGGAGACCGTCAATCGTCTGCAGAAGTCAAAGATCCTCGAGCATTATCGCGAGACGTTCCACCCCGCGAATATGATCTTCGCAGCTTCAGGAAACATCCGCCCTGAACAGGTACTCCCCTTTCTCGAGGGTGCATTTTCAAAGGGGAATCAACAAGCATCAGTAGCCCTCTGGTCAGAGCCCTCCCCCAGTCAACACGTCGTGGTCCGACAGAAGAAAGAGCTCGAGCAGGTCCATCTCTGTCTCGGAAGCAAAGGGTTCCCTCAGCAGGTCGAGGAACGCTATGCAGCAGCTCTCTTCAACATAGTCCTGGGAGGCGGGATGTCTTCGAGACTTTTCCAGCGAGTGAGGGAAAAGGAAGGGCTGGTGTACACCGTCATGTCGTATCACAACGGCTACCTGAATGGTGGTTATGAGGCTGTCTACGCTGCATGCAAACCGAAGAATGTCGAGCGTGTACTCGAGCTCACCCTTGGTGAGATGAAGAAGATCAAGCGCGAGGGCGTGACGGCCGATGAGCTATCGAGCGCGAAACGAAATCTCAAAGGATCGATCCTGCTCTCGCTGGAGTCGACGGTGAGCCGCATGTCGGGCATCGCGCGGCAGGAATACTACTTTGGCCGCCAGTATTCGCCCGATGAAGTCATCGCGCACATCGAGGCGGTAACCATTGAGGATGTCCAGCGGGTCGCGACAGCGATCGTCGATCCGGACTCGCTATCTCTCACGCTACTCGGAAACGTAAAAAACCCCTCAGTCACCACAGCGTCTCTGCGAAGCGCGATCGGTTAGCGCCTCTGGCGCTTTCCAGCCGCTGTAGGCGGAAAAAGATCGTAGCACCCCGGCTCAGCCAGGTGATCCGCCGCTTGAGCAAGGCGGGTTCGATCGATTCGTTGCCTGTCTGCAGTCTGAAGCCCGCGTATGCGGGCGGAAGGTCCATAGCACCCGGCTTCAGCCGGGTGGAAGCGTGGCAGCTCCTCCAGCCCGCGTATGCGGGCGGAAGATTGAGGACATATCTCGACGGTCTTTCGCCCGCTTACGCGGGCTCGGTTCAATTCCGGTGGCGTCTTCCACCCGGCTGAAGCCGGGTGCTACGAATCTTTCGCCGCCTAAGGCGGCTGGAATCCCAGCGACAATCGATCTACGCGCGCTCTACGCGCCCTACGAATCCTTCTTCGTGTCGACGAACTCGACCGGGATTCCCTGCTTGGATCTGTGCGCCAGGTCATTCGCATCCCAGTTCGCAAGACGAACGCATCCATGTGACGACGCATAGCCGATGGAATCGGGATCGTTCGTACCGTGGATACCGAAATGGGGCTTACTCAGGGCCATCCAGACGACGCCGACAGGAGAGTTCGGACCCTGTTTGAGATTCGCCTCCGGCTTGTCGTCCGGCACATCTGCGAACAGCTTCGGCTGGTAATGAAATGTTGGCTTGTAGGCTATGTTGCCCAGCTTCACCGCCTCGTTGGGCGACGGGTCGTACTTTGACCCAAGGGTCGTGGGGGCATGAAAGAGAAGATTGCCGTTCGCATCAAGCGCGTGCAGATAGCTCCCCTTGACGGAGACCACGATCCTCATCACGTCGGGACCGGTTGGACCCGGGCTCCAGGGCCTGACGTTCGGCACCGTAATCTCCTGCCCTGCGGTAAGAGTATCGAGATTCACACCAGGATTCAGGAGCGGGAGGAGCTCAGCGGCTGAGTGGAACTTCTCGGCCAGCGCCTCGGAGAGCGACTCATAGCAAAGGCAGTCGAGCTTCTCTTTTTCATAAACGTCCTCAGGCAGTTTGGTGAACGGTCCATCCACATCGTCGGCAGTGATCGCGTACCGTGTCATCGTCGGTCCGCCGCCAGCCGCCGCTGAGAGCATCTCGTACGTACGTTGATCGATTCCTCCGGTTGGCTCGAGATTGCGCTCTCGCTGGAACCAGTAAACCGCGATCTCCGAGTTCTTGCCCCAACGACCGTCGAGCGCACCAACAGAGAATCCAGCGCGATCCAGTAGGACCTGCGCCTTCAGAACTGAGGGACCTTCCATTTTCCCCGTGATCGGAACACGCACGGGCATCGACTCATACGTCGACGGATCGCCTGCTTTGAAACTCTCAGTCACCTTCGGATCGGTTGCGAAGTTAATCGGCGCGACTGGAGCCGCAGGCGCGGCTGCCGGCACGGTCTGGGCGGCGCTTTTTCTCGCGGAGGCAGCCCGGAACGACTGCAACTTCCGCCATTCCGAGTTGTATCGCTCCTGCTCCATCTGCTCTCGGGTAATACGATTACCGCTGATCGGAACAGAGTTTTCTATACGGTTGGATACCGTTTTCACCGCGTTCGAAGTTACGTCAGTCACACGCTCTGTGGTCTGAGTTACCTGTTCGCGACTGCAGGCGGTAAGCAACAAAGCTACGGCGAGGAGAATCGGTGCGGATACTCGTCTCATCTTTTGTTTTCCTATCCCTTTCATATGACTCAGTGACGAACGCTGCAGTCCGTCGAGTGTAAAGCAAGGATGCTGCCTTTGACACACCTACTCAGGCACAATGAAGAGTAACCTTCGATGCCGTTCCCGGCGTCGCTAAACACTCCGCGATACACTAACAGCTGACGAGTCAATGATCACCTATCTGAAAGTCAGGAACCTCGCCATTGTCGAGGAGTTTTGCCTTGAGCCCGGCCCGGGACTGAACGTCCTCACCGGTGAGACGGGGGCCGGAAAATCGCTCCTCATCGACTCGCTCCAGTTCCTGGCTGGAGAACGCGGCTCGACTGACGTGATTCGGGACGGTGCCGACAGGATGACAGCCGAGGCGTCTTTCCAGATCCCGACGCACGCAGTCGCCCGGCTGGATGCGATGGGGATCGAAACCGGGACGAGTGAGAACGGCGCAGTGGAGCTGATCGTAAGACGGGAGATCAATTCCGCGGGCCGCGGGCGGGTGTTCATGAACGGCTCGCTGATGAACCTGCGTGACCTCACGCCACTCACCGAGAACCTTCTCCAGATTCACGGTCAGAACGCGGCGCACGACCGAATCGCCGGGAAGAACGCACTGGAGCTCGTAGACCAGTTCGCACAACACGAATCGCTGGTGTCAGCGGTGGCGGATCATCACAAGGCATGGAGAAGTGCAGCTGAAGACGTCGGCCGGTTAATCGCTGTCGAGCAGGAACGAACGCTTCGAATCGACCAGCTCCGTTACCAGATCGATGAAATCTCTTCAGCTCGCCTTTCTCTCCATGAGGAGGAGAGCCTGAGATCGGAACGAAATCTTCTTTCGCATTCCGAAGAGATCCTGGCTGCCACCTCTGGGGCGTTTGCTGCCCTCGACGAGGACGAAGTGTCTGCTTTGTCGCAGATATCGCGAGCGGCTCATCTGCTCCAGCCATTGACGAGCCGGATACCAGAGATTGCCGAAGCCGTACGGGAGATGGAGGACGCGAGACTTCGAACCCAGGAGGTGGCAAGAACCATCGCTTCGATCGCGCAGGAGACGAGACACGATCCCGCAAGACTCGAAGAGGTCGAAGAGCGTCTGACGACGATCGAACGGCTCGAGAAAAAATACGGACATACCGTAGCCGACGTGCTAGAGCACCTGCAGCACACGACCAGAGAATACGAAGAGCTCTCGGACTACGAGCTGAGTGCCGCGAGACTGCGCAAGGTTGAAGAGACAGCATGGGGGATTTATCTCTCGGCCGCCGCGGATCTTGCGAAGGGCCGAAGGCGAGCGGCCGCTGAGCTGCAGGTCGCTATCCAGAATGAGCTCGATGATCTAGCGATGGAGCAAACGCGGGTTGAGATCGAGACGTCAGCCCCTGCGGACCTCAACCCGGCAGCGGCCGACCGCTCGCTCCGCGCCTTTGGCCCGGCCGGGTACGACCGTGTCGAAATCCTCATCGCACCCAACCGTGGGGAGAGTATGAAACCACTCCAGCGGATCGCGTCGGGAGGCGAGTTGTCGAGAATTCAGCTCGCAGTCGCCGCAGCGCTTTTCCGGCACGTCAGAGCGAGCGAGAGTCTGACTCTGGTGTTCGATGAGATCGACGCCGGAATCGGAGGTCGCGTCGCTGACATCGTGGGAAGAAAGCTGCGGGAGCTTTCCGCAACCAGTCAGGTCATCTGCGTTACACATCTTCCACAAATCGCCTCCTTCGGCTCGACCCATTTCCTGGTTACAAAGGAAGAGGCGGCAGGAAGGACGCGCGCGACCATCCAGCCTCTCGAGTCGAAGGAAGAGCGGATTTCGGAGCTGGCAAGGATGCTGGGGGGCGAGATGGTATCGGAGACGGCGATCAGCCACGCTCGCGACCTGCTCGAGCGGGCCGTTGAAGTAAAACGCTCACCTCGTCAGGGGCGGCGCGCCGGATGACGGAAGACATCCCCGAGCCTGCACCCGTGAACCACTGGGACATCCGGGACAAACGACCTTCCGACGAGATCCTGGATCAGATTGCGGCGACTTTCCACAGAGGTGGCGTCGTAATCCTGCCGACAGACACCATCTACGGCCTCCACGCAAGGGCTGGCGATAACGAAGGAGTCGACAGGGTCAGACAGCTCAAGAAACGTGATGCTGCCAGGCCCATGGTGGTTCTTGCAGCCGATGTTGACCAGTGCATCGCCGCGGGCGCCATCATTGAGTCCAGCCTCAGAGCGACACTCGAAAACATCTGGCCCGCCCCGCTCACGGCGATCGTTCCTGCGTCCTCCTCACTCGTAGTGAACCGCGATCAGGCCACCATCGCCGTCCGCGTTCCCGACATTCCATGGCTGGTCGAACTGATGAAAAGAACCGGGCCCCTCGCCTCCTCGAGCTTGAACGAAAGCGGACAGCCACCGATTTGCAGTCTCGATGAGCTCCCTTCCGGCCTTCGGAACGGGGTCGATGGAATCGTCGAAGCCGGCCCCCTGAACGGTAAACCCTCCACGCTCGTTGACTTTACGCCGGACGAGCCTCGGCTCGTTCGGGCCGGCGCTTTCCCGTTTGCACAGAAGCTGTGGAAAAGGCCGCGGAAAACTCTGTGAAAATCGCGAGAAGAGGGGCCGCTAACGTCGCGGGAGCAGATTGCACAACAGGTTGGGCGAATCAACTAACATACTCACCGGTAAGGGTTTAGACTTATTCTCCTCTTGAGCTGCCGGTCCCTCACTGCCGAATGTAAACTTTGCATGCAAACGATTCGAATTCAGTTGACAAACCAGTCCAACATGAGTCAGTACGTCGGCTGAATTGATCCCAACTGGGACTACAAAGCTGTCCGGTTTTTCTACTCAGCGCCAATGTCGCAGAGCGAATGTCGCGAGCGCGAGGAAGGAAAAAAAGCCACCGACGTCCGTGAAAGTCGTCACGAAGATCGAGGACGACACGGCAGGATCAAATCCGAGGTGCTTGAGGACCAGGGGCACCACGCCTCCAGCTACCCCGGCGATCACCATATTGACGATCATCGCGGTCATCAGGATGAAGGCCATGATCCAGTCACCGGTCCAGGCGCCGACAATCAGCGCCGTCATCGTGCCGTTTGCCACACCATTCCCAAACCCTACGAAAAGCTCCTTCGAGATTGCCCTGAACCCATTCTCCGAGTCGACTTCGCCGAGAGCCAGCCCGCGAACGAAGACCGTGAGGGTCTGGGTCCCTGCATTCCCCCCCATTCCGGCTACCACCGGCAGGAAGGCGGCCAGGGCGGTCCACTGCTCGATGGTGCCCTGAAACGATCGAACCACCATCGAGGCAAGAAAGGCGGTCAGGAGATTCACGGCAAGCCAGGGAAATCGGTTCTTGAACGATAGCCATCCAGGCGTCGAGATCCTCTCGGCCGTGTCTACGCCGGCCAGATGCAGCAGGTCTTCCTCGGCCTGCTCCTGAATCACGTCCAGCACGTCGTCGACAGTAACGACTCCAACGAGTCGATTCTGCAGGTCAACCACGGGGACCGATAGCAGATCGTACTTGGCTACGATCTGCGCGACTTCCTCCTCGGGTGACTCCACCGTCGTTCGCACGACGTCGTGCACCATGATCGAACGGAGCTGTGCGTCTGGCGAGGCCAGGATCAGATTCCGCAGCGACAGAACGCCCGTCAGCTGATTGTTCTCATTGACGGTGTAGACGTAAAAAAATGAATCTTTCCGGGGATAGCTCCGGATCGCCTCGATTGCGTTGCCGACGGTGACCGAGTCTTCGAGGGCAAGGTACTGCGTCGTCATCAGCGAACCTGCAGTCTCCTCCTCTCCCTCGAGCAGCGACTCGAGTCTCGTCCCTTCGGTATCGAGCAGAGCCAACACTCTCTCGCGTCGTTCGTCGGAGAGGGTGTCGAGCAGGTCAGCGGCATCATCCGATGCTGAAGAGCGGCAGACCGAAGCCAGCATCGCGTCGTCCAGCGCCCGGGTAACATCCTGTAGATCCTGATCATCCAGCTCCAGCAGGACTCGTCCCGCTTTGCCCGATTCCACGAGGATCGGCAGAACCTTCCTCAGATCGTCCTCGAGCAGCAGTGGGATCATCGGAGAGATGTCGGCCGGAAGCGTCTTCTCGATGATCTTCTTTACCTGAGGTACCGCGTTGTGACGCAGCAATCTCGTCACTACCTGCTGATAGGAGTGGGCGGTGGGCGACGTTGCGCGGCGCGAGATGTTGGGATTCATGGCGGCAGAGAGTGGAACTGACGGGCGAGGAGACTTCCGCTGGAAGGTAAGACATGCAGGGAACGATGGCAAGACAAATGGACTCCCCGAGGCCGGATCGATGAGCTCACGTCGAACAAGCCTTTATCCGTCTGCTTGAGCTAACCCGCATTTCTCACACTCCTTCGTGGCGAGGCGGCGGAGAGTGGCCTGGATGCGGGGCGCACGGCGATTTTGCGACGAAGGCATAGTCGACACTATGTCAAGGAGCAAAATTGCCGTGCAACGAAGCAGACAGGCCGCTATCCGTCGTCTCGCGGCGAAGGAATGTGAGAAATGCGGGTTAAGATCTCCCCCGTTTCACTTCAGGAGCGCGAGACCATGACCACCACGATCCAACCGGAACCTGTCACCGATCAGAAAAAAGCGGCGCCGCTGGTAAGACAGTTCGTCAATTTTCTTTTCTTCCGCGTCGACCGCGCGGCTCTGCAGCTGCCGCAGGACGAACGCAACACGGCCAAGCGCGAGCTCATCGACGTGATCCAGTCATACAAGGACCGGATGATGATCCTTCCGTACTCCACCGTCGGACTCAAGACCGGAGTCGATTTCATGCTGTGGCGCATCGGCTACGAGCTGGATCCGTTCCAGACCATGGCGGGAGACATACGCCGTACCCGACTCGGGGCTCACATCGACATGCCGGCGTCGTACCTCGCCATGACGAAGCACTCTCAATACGTCGATGAGCACGTTCACGAGGGACAGGAAGGACGGAGACTCAAGATCGTCCCAGGGGAAAGGAAATATCTGTTCGTGTATCCCTTCGTAAAGACCAGAGACTGGTATCTGCTACCGATGACAGATCGCCAGAGAATCATGACCGAGCACATAGCGATCGGACACAAGTACCCGAAGATCAAGATCAACACAACTTACTCGTTTGGACTGGACGATCAGGATTTCGTCGTTGCATTCGAGTCAGACTCTCCCGGCGACTTTCTTGACCTCGTGCAAGAGCTCAGGGAGACCGAGTCTTCAAGGTTCACACTCCGTGACACTCCGATGTACACATGCGTCAGGAGCAGTTTTCCCGAGCTACTCGATCAGATTCTGTGAGCTCATCACATCTCGTTGGACGCACTAAAATGTCGTCACATGGTTTCCAGTAACGATCTCCGACCATAGGACAGGACCCTGATGACCACCAGCCAGCACTCGACTCTTATCTCGGAAGCACGTCAGGCTCGCGAAAACGCCTCGGCACCTTTCTCGAAATTCAAGGTGGGAGCCGCGTTGCAGACTTCTGGCGGCAAGGTTTTCCACGGCTGCAACGTCGAAAATTGTTCTTATGGTCTCACCGTCTGCGCGGAGAGGGTGGCACTCCTCTCAGCACTGGCGGCCGGCGAGCGATCGTTCAGCGCCGTGGCAGTCATGACTCAAAGCGAGGAGCCTTCGACTCCGTGCGGCCCGTGCCGCCAGTTGCTGTGGGAGTACTGCGGTGACATTGACGTGATTCTCTCCAACCTCGCCGGTAAGACCACGGTCTACAAATTGTCCGAGCTTTTTCCGCACCCATTCGCGTTCAGTCTGGATGCGCCCTGAACAGAACATCGCTCTCACTCTCTGACTCATGTCAGGGCCTTGAGGTCTACAGCAAGCCGCGGGATCGTCGTTGATATGAAGAGCTCCTCCACGAACAGCAGTGTCATCTCGAGTTCCCTCATCCTGGCAGCGCTTCTCCACATTTCATGCGCCACCAGCCCTTCCCCTCGCAGCTCAGGTGAGGTCATCGACACCCTGATCTCGAACGGCACGATCCTGACCATGGCTGGCCCAACCCTGGAGTCCGGGTCAGTCGCCATCCGAAATGGAGAGATCGTCGCCGTGGGGCCCTCGGCGGAGATTGATTTCCGTTTCAACGCGCGAACGGTGCTGGACGCGCGAGGGATGGCTGTCATGCCGGGCTTCGTGAATGCTCACTCGCACGTGCCCATGACCCTGTTCCGTGGAATCGCGGACGACAGAGATCTGATGGAATGGCTTACGAAATTCATCTTCCCTGCCGAGGCGAAGAACGTTGATCGCGAATTCGTGAAATGGGGTACGCGGCTGGCAGCGGCCGAGATGATTCGCACCGGCACGACGACGTTCGCCGACATGTACTACTTCGAGGCGGACATTGCCCGCGAGGTCCGAGCGGCAGGCATGCGCGGAGTCCTTGGCGAAACTATGATCGACTTCCCCGCCCCCGACAACAAGACGTGGATCGAGGCAGTAGCTTACGTGCGCCGATTTGTTGAAGAGTTCAAAGGTGATCCGTTGATCACCCCGGCACTTGCTCCGCACGCGCCGTTCACCGTGTCCAGAGAACACTTGAAGGAAGTACGCAGCCTCGCCACGGAGCTGGGAGTCCCCATCCTGATCCACGTCTCCGAGACCGCGGATGAGCTCAGGCAGGTCGCGGAACGCTCAGGCGGAATGACGCCCGGCCAGTACCTGGAATCGATCGGGTTCCTCGGCGAGGATGTCGTGGCCGCTCATGGAGTCTGGCTCACTCCCGATGAGATAAAACTTTTCGCGAAACGCGGCACCAGCGTCGTTCACAACCCTGAGAGCAACATGATGCTGGCGTCGGGTGTCGCGCCGGTCATCGAGATGCGCTCCGCCGGGGTCAAGGTCGGGCTCGGGACTGACGGTCCGGCCGGCTCCAACAATAACCTCGACATGATCGAAGAGATGGCCAGTGCTGCCCGCCTTCATAAGATCACAAACAAAGATCCGAAGGCTCTCTCGGCGCGCGCTGTGTTAGAGATGGCAACAATCGGCGGGGCGCGGGCGTTGGGGCTCGACAAGCGGGTGGGAACGCTGGAAGTAGGCAAACGTGCCGATATCGCTGTCATCGACCTTCGCAAACCATCCATTCAGCCCGTCTACTCGGCCGAATCCGCGATCGTGTACGCAGCGTCGGGCGACGACGTTCATTCAACGATGGTCGACGGCAGGTTCCTCATGCGTGATCGCAAGCTTTTGACTCTGAATGTGCCCGAAGTCCTGGCAAAGGCCGAGGAGTATCGGGTCAGAATCAAGGCGAGTCTCAGTAGTCCGTAGCGAACACGGCGACCCGCAAGCCCGGTGTGGCGGCAGCGCGCTTGATGCCGGATGGGAACAGCACGTCCTACAAAAGCACAGGTGACTCGTTCGGCTTTCCTTCGACGAAACGGCTCGGTCGTAGCGCGCGGGCGTCGAAGGACGAACGGCCGTCCAGAATCATTTCCGCCAGGATCTGTCCAATGGCCGGCGAGTGCATAACACCGTGTCCCGAAGAACCGTTGGCAAGGAACAGGTTACTGCCTTCCTCCGACAATCCCAGGATCGCGTGATGATCGGGAGTCATCTCATAGAGCCCTGACCAGCCATCCTGCTTTCTCACGGGTACATTCGCCAGCCGCGGGATTCTCTCTGCC
The DNA here is from genome assembly GCA_035576005.1 of Thermoanaerobaculia bacterium. GTDB lineage: Bacteria > Acidobacteriota > Thermoanaerobaculia > Gp7-AA8 > Gp7-AA8 > DATLXH01. Next base: position 37,611 of record DATLXH010000091.1, read on the forward strand.
GCGAGACGCACGACTTCAGCCAGCCATCGCCCGTCAGGATCGGCGTCAAACGGTTTTCCTCTCAGCATGACCGGCTCCGCAGACGGCGGCTGCGGAAGCAGAAGCAGAACGCGGCCATCCCGGACCCGGAGATGAAAACCGTCCACCGTGAAGATGGTCATCGGCATCGCCTCCGGAAGCAGATCCGTCGGAGCCGTGACGGCTACCTGCCGCCGCAAAGGTACGACTGGAAGAGCGATGCCAGCGAGTCTCGCAACATCGGCAGCCCAGGCCCCTGCAGCATTGACGAAGATGGACGCGGAAATCGCACCTTTGTTCGTAGTCAGCCCGGCAATGCGGCGGCTGCCATCGTCGATCTCGAACTGCTGGATCTCTTCTCCGAAACAGGTTCGCACTCCCATCCGTGACGCGTCATCGAGGTATCCTCGGAGGATCCCCATCGGCGAGAGAAATCCGTCGGTCGGGCAAAAGACTCCTCCAATCATCTCCGTTTCCGCAATAGCAGGATTGATTCGACGAACCTCGGATTCCTCGATGATTCTGGCTTCCACGAGGCCTGATAGCTGCTGTAAAGTGTTAGCTTCTGACAATATGCGAAGCTCATCTTCGCTACCGGCAATGAAAAGGTACCCATCCTGACGGAAACCAGCGTCTCCGTGAGTCTCCTCGGTGAATCGGAGCAACTTCTCCCGCGAAAGGAGGGAGAGACGGACATTGACCTCCGAACCGAACTGCGCACGGAAGCCACCGGTCGCGCGAGCCGTGCTTCCTGCGCCTGCAGCGTCACCGCGATCCAGCACCAGCACGTTGGTGCAGCCACGTTGAGCGAGGTGCCAGGCGATGCTGGCGCCGATCACGCCCGCTCCAATGATCGCGACATCGGCGGTTCGACGACCGGTCACCGTGGATCCCGTTCGTTGAGCGACCGTTGTGGAAAACGCTTCATCGCCGTGATTCTAACCTCGCCGCACAGAGGCGACTTTGCTTCCTCTCCCGAGGGAAAGGGAAAGCACGAAACCTGCTGCGCTATCGGAACAGTGGCGGTCCTGTGGAATCTGGCGCGATCGAAGCTGCTTCTGATCGAAGCCGCAGCGGGTGCGCCTCTCGAGCACAAACCGCGGAAAATTCAATCGATCATCGGACTCTCAAGATGAAACGCATTCTCCTGACAGTCGTAATCTCCCTGCTCTCTGCGGCGACGATCTCAGCTCACGACTTCTGGATCGAACCATCCACGTTCCATCCCCAGGTAGGATCGACGGTCCACGTCCGACTGAGAGTCGGGGAAAACTACCTTGGAGATCTGGTTCCAAGAATCCCGGAGGCAAAGCTCGAAAAGTTCACTGCTGTCAGTGCTGCCGGCAGCGAGCAAATCGAAGGAATCGAGGGCAAGGACCCTGCCGGCTTTGTCGCCATCGAGAAACCGGGACTCCATTTGATCGGATATCAGAACAAACCTAACTTCGTGCAGCTGACTCCGGACAAGCTGGAAAAGTATTACTCAGAGGAAGGAATCGAGTTCATCCGCGACGAGCGGATGAGGCGTGGTGAGGCTTCGAAGCCATGGCGCGAGATTTTTTCGCGCTGCGCCAAGTCGCTGCTCTGGACAGGCAAAGGCTCTACCGCTGCCTGGAAGCACAGGTTCGGAATGCCGCTGGAACTCATCCCGGAGAAGAATCCGTACGTCATCGGCGCGAACTCAACACTTCCAATTCAATTGCTGCATCGCGGCAAGCCCCTCAAGGGAGCTCTCGTTGTAGCGATTCCCCGCTCACAGCCAAAGCAACGTCTGAGTGCGCGCTCAGGGAAAGATGGTCGCGTGAGCTTCAAACTGCCTCGAGGAGGAGAGTGGCTCATCAAAGCCGTCCACGTCGTGCGGGCACCTGTCGGAGCCGAAGGGGACTGGGAGAGCTTCTGGGCGTCACTCACATTCGATCTGGCGACATCGACAAAGAACTAGTGAATGCCTGATCCGACGCGAACCAACCTGGCCCTCGGCGCACGGCAGCTCCCCCTGGCGATCTTTCTCCTCACGAACTTCGCGATCATTTCTCAACTCCCGGCGCATGAAATCGGCTCGGCCCAGGTGACTGCGAGCTTTTCGCAGGAACGAACCTACATTGTCGATCTGACGATCGATGCCTCCACGCTGCTCGCCCGTCTGGAAGATCTGGCAGGCGAAGACCGATCCTCGAACCTGAACGCCGTCGAGCTGGAAAAACGAATCACGCTGAAGACTCCTTTACTGCTCGAAAAAGCTCACGTTCAATTCGATGGAAAACGTGTTGCTCCACTCTTCGAGTACATCGCAGCGAGCTCGGATCACGTATCCGAGGGAGACGTCGTTGAGGCGGTGCTTCGGTTCTCGGGTCCAATCCCGGCAGGTGCGCAGAGCTTCAGCTGGAAGTACGACCTGTCCTACGGCTCTTATGCCTTGACGCTCCGAAACGAGCAGGATCCTCAACCTGTCCGGCAATGGGTCGAAGGCGACGCGGTCAGCGTTCCCTTCCAGCTCGCCACAAAGACCCGTCCCCTTTCTCGAGCTCGGACCGCGAAGCTCTATCTCAAGCTGGGATTCACGCACATTATCCCGAAAGGCCTCGATCACATCCTCTTCGTGATCGGAATCTTTCTTCTCAGCACGCGACTGGGAGCTGTCCTGGCTCAGGTAACAGCATTCACCCTCGCTCACTCCATCACGCTGGCTCTCACGATCTACGGAATCGTCTCGCTCTCACCTCAGATTGTGGAGCCGGCCATCGCGATCTCGATCGCATACATCGGAGTGGAAAACATCCTCACTCGCACGATGAGCCGGTGGCGTGTAGCGCTTGTCTTTGCTTTCGGTCTCCTGCATGGAATGGGTTTCGCCGGCGTCCTCAGTGAGCTCGGTCTGCCGCGCTCCGAATTCGTCACCGCGTTGATCTCTTTCAACGTCGGAGTCGAACTAGGCCAGCTCGCCGTCATCGCGCTTGCGTTTCTCCTGGTGGCATCGTGGGCCAGGAAGAAGCCATGGTACCGGGCACGCGTAGTCGTTCCCCTTTCGGTTCTCATTGCCCTCACAGGTGCTTACTGGACCGTCGCGCGCATCCAGGGCCTCTAGTCCGCATTTCTCACAGACCTTCGCCGCGAGGTGGCCGAGAGCGGCCTGGATGCGAGGCGCACGACGGTTTCGCGACGAGAGCATAGTTGACACTGTGTCGCGAGCAACCGGGGCGGGTGTAGGGACGCAGGGCCTGCGTCCGGCACCCAGACATTCGCATCAGGAATTCTGCATCCCGGCATGAACCCTCGTCCCAAGCGATGGCCGACAACAATCTTCTCGGTCAGGGACAGGGTACCGGACGCACGCCGTGCGTCCCTACGCTCGCATCCTGTGCGCTCAAAGCGTTGCCGGGCAAGTTTTTTTTACACATCTGGCGTGGGCTGTCGACATTCAACCTGTCTAGTTGCAGATACTTACGCTTAACCCACGCTCGGGCCGTCTCCTTGAAACCTACCGTCAGCGAGGCTGATTCAGCAGACGAGTTTCTGGCTCTCTTCTGTCGAACGGTTCTCTCGAGTCCGCTATCGGACGCTGACCAAAGTGAGGAGACAATCGTGATGAAAGAACGATCGCACAGTTCGGGATTTTCGCTCCCTGAGATTCTTACGGTAGTTGCCATTCTCGGCTCGTTTGTCGCGCTGGCTCTCCCCAACCTGCGCGCGATGACAAGCCTCAATGCGTTGAACGCCGCTACCGCGGAAATACGTGGCCTTTTTCACCTGGCCCGCTCGAAGGCCATCAGCAGGCAGCGAAATACCGCAATCAAGTTCGTTTCGGTGAACGGTCGCTGGACCTGGTCGCTGTATCAGGACGGCGACTGGGACGGAGTCCGCAATGACGACATTGTCTCCAGAGTCGACCAGCGTCTCGCAGGCCCCCACGAGCTGCTGGGGGGAAGCCGGGAGATCCGGGTCGGCATCGCCTCTCCAGATCTGCCCGATCCTGACAGTGGTGAGAGGCTCGGCAGTTCGAGCCCCGTCAGGTTCAATCGATCGACCCTTTGCTCCTTCTCTCAAATCGGGAGCGGGACAGCGGGCTCGATCTTTCTCACAAACCTCAGGGGCGACGCGTATGTCGTGAGAGTCTTCGGGTCAACGGGCCGGATTCGGTCCATGCGATTCAACAACGCGCAGCGTCGTTGGGAGAGACGGTGAGCGAGCCCGCATTTCTCACAGACCTTCGCCGCGAGACGACGGATAGCGGCCTGTCTGCTTCGTTGCACGCCAATTTCGCTCCTCGACATAGTGTCGACTATGCCTTCGTCGCAAAATCGCCGTGCGCCTCGCATCCAAGCCACTCTCCGCCGTCTCACGACGAAGGTCTGTGAGAAATGCGGGCTCGCGGAGATTCGTCAGTCCGCGTACTTCGCTCTACCGTCCCGGCTCCTTCCCGCCGGGAGAAGCGGTTCCCTGAACGCGTCGGAATTTGCTCAGAGAACGTGAGGGAAGAGCCACCGTGCCTCGCGCAATTCCTCCTCCACGATCTGGTGATCCTCCCAGCTCTCCAGGTCCGGCAGTTCCCAGTTAGCCATCCACATCGGGTTTACGTAAGGAAGCAGAGCAATCGCGTCAACTCGTCGGGTCACTCCGCGGTCGGTCAGTCTTCGATTTAGATGCGCGACGACGTCAGCGGCTGTCGGGATTCCGTCCTCGTCAGGCATTCACTTCTCCTCTTCGATTCGAAGCCCGTGCTCACGAACCTTGCTCAACAATGCGCGGACCGTCAGGCCGAGGCGGCCAGCTGTCTCTTCGCGCGTGCCGCTCGAGCTGAGAGCGTCTCGAATCATTGCAATCTCGACCGCGGAACCGGCTCGCGTGACCGCTTCGTCGAGTGTTCCCGACAGGTCGAAGGTTTCGGCAAGATCGCGCGCAGGAACGGCCGGCGAGAGTCGCAGGTCCGCGGGCTGGATCAGGTTGCCCTCGCAGAGAATCACCGCCCGCTCCAGACAGTTCTCGAGCTCGCGGACGTTGCCCGGCCAGTCATAGTGCTGCAACGCGAGCCTTGCCTCATCGTCGATGCGGATCGGACCTTTGTTCATCTCTCTGCCGAGCTCCTCAAGGAAGTGATCTGTGAGAAGTGGGATGTCGCTGCGCCGGGCTCTCAGCGGAGGCACTTCGACGGGGAACACGTTGATCCGGAAGTAAAGATCTTCCCGGAAAGTACGCTCCCTCACTGCCACGCCGAGGTCTTTGTTGGTAGCACAGATGATGCGAAGGTCCACTTCGAGAGTCACCGTGCCGCCGACCCTTTCGAACTGGCGCTCCTGGAGAACTCTGAGGATCTTCGACTGAACTCCGAGACCCAGCTCACCGATCTCATCGAGGAAGATCGTTCCAGAGTCGGCGAGCTCGAACTTTCCGAGCTTGCGGGAGGTCGCTCCCGTGTATGCACCCTTCTCGTGCCCGAAGAGCTCGTTCTCGATCAGCGTATCGGGAATCGCCGCGCAGTTGATCGCAACGAACGGCTTGTCGCGTCTTCGAGACTGTTGAACTATCGAGCGGGCAAACAGCTCTTTTCCGGTCCCAGACTCTCCCTGCAGCAACACTGTCGAGTCGGTCGGGGCAACTTTCACGATTGCTTGTCGCACCACTCCGAGGGCGCTGGACTCACCGACGATGTCTGTCGCGGCTCCCTTCCTCTGGAGTTGTTCGCGCAGAATGACGTTCTCGTTTCGCAGCAGGCGGTGCTGCGCCGAACGTCGTACCAGCAGCAGCAGTCGATCGATATCGATAGGCTTCTGGATGAAATCATAGGCGCCCATTTTCATGGCTTCTACGGCATCCGATACCGTACCAAAGGCCGTCATGATGATGACAGCGCACTCGGGATCGCTTGCCTTGACCTGTTTGAGGACTTCGATTCCTGAGGCTCCGGGAAGCCGCAAATCGCTCAGTACCGCGGCGTAACGCTTCCCCACGGCCAGGCGCTCGATCGCTTCAGTTCCTGAGTGCGTCATATCGACGCGCAGACCCTCAGCTTCGAGTGCCTCTTTCAACATCTGCGCTAGCGAGAGTTTGTCCTCGACGAGAAGGATGCGGTTGAGGTCGGTCATTGAAACCCTTCGATCAGCCGCATCCGATCAACCGATACTGAAATACGATCGAATGCGGCTCAGGATCGACGTCTTCTCATCGTCTTCCGCTATACGCGACTCGGCATTCACATCCCGTCTTTGGAGAATCGTGGCTGTCATGGCAGAGGCGAGATCGGGGTTCCCGGAAAGGATCGGTTGGAGAGACTTCTTGTCGATCTCCAGGACCACCGTGTCCGTGAGCGCGACTACATCAGCCACCCTGCTTTCCCCTGTGAGAAGTGCCATCTCGCCGAACACGCTGCCCGAGCCCAACTGCGCAATCTCAGACATCTGATGGTCAGTATCAGGGATTCGTATGGCGACCGTCCCCTCGTGAATAATGAACATCGAGTCGCCGGCCTCACCGAAGCGCAGGATCGTTTCACCATGACCGTAGGCGTGGATGCGGGTGGTCTCCGACAGCGTTGCATGCTCTGCTTCCGAGAGTGGACTGAGAAGATCAACTCCCATTAAATGGTCAATCAGGTCCGACCGCGTGAGTCCCTGTGTTTCCCTGGGAGCCTGGTAACGAACCAGATTGCGGATGGGGAACGGAATCGGGATATCGTTCCGGCGCAACGCGTACCAGGCGACTTTCCTCACCTCTGCGTCAATCTGGTCCCGCATATGGTAGTGATCAGTCCAGTACTTTACTTCGTACACGACGGACGAATCGCCGAAGGAGTGGATCCGGACCAGCGGCGGGGTTCTCGCCGAGACGTGCTCAACATTTTCCACAGCGCGTTCGAGTACGGACATGGCCTTGATCGGTGGAACGTGGTAATCGATTCCAACGCTCACAGTGCGAGCGGACAGATGGTTGCGTTGAAAAATCTCGATTCGTTCGCGAGCGATCACCGAGTTGGGCAGCACAATCACCTGGTCGTTGAACCCACGGATCCTGGTCGCACGCCAGTTCATTACTTCGACCACACCGATGAACTCTCCCGAGCGAATGACATCACCGACGGCATACGTGTTCTCCATGTGCAGCGAGATACCCGAGAAGAGATTGCCGAGTGTGTCCTGCAGAGCCAGACCGATGACAGCCGCCAGGACCGTTGTCGTTGTGAGAAGGCCCGCGATCGACCTGTTGAAAACCGCGGAGATCGTCGCGGCAAAGAGCCCAAGGTACAGAACGATCGAGACGATTTCCCTGAGAAGAATGGGAGCGACAATGTGTTTTTTTCTCGAAGCGACGAAATCGAATGCAACCGCGTCGAAGAGACGAACAATCAACACGATCAGAGCTATGTAGGCGGCAAAAAGGAGGTAGCTCAGATCCTTGCCAAAGAGGATTGCGCGCGGGTCGCGATCGCGAAGCAAAGACGGGTCGCTTGCCAGTACCCAGTAGAGACCGAACAGGACAACCGAGACAATCAGCGGAATGTAGAACCGCCAGCGACTCAGGGTTCGACGGGATCCCGCCATCGTGCGGAGAGTGGAGCTCGCACGCGAGCGCACGCGGTACTTAGTTGCCATAGCCTGTCATTCACCCTCTTCCCGGTTCGCGGTCATCAAACGACCTACGTCGCGCATGGCAACCAGAAGATGGATGATACCGATCCCTGCCACAAAGCCACGGACGAATCCGTTATCTGCCATCAGCGCGACGTCTGGATGGAAGTGTAGCAACGGGTTGCGGAGCCAGAACCTTGTCCATGGACTAACCACGAAAAAGATGCCCGCCTCGAACAGGTAAACGGTCAGCAGCAGTGACTGCGTCATGAACGCCTATTGTAGCGTCGTGCGAATCCGTCTGGAGAATGACGCGGTGACATCCCGCAAATTCTCGGCGATGTCACCGGTCGTTCAGCATCCAGCGTGAATCGTCAATCCTGCTTGTCGCGTTTGATGTTGGTGCTCTTCTCCGCTCCCTGTGGGCGGCTCTCCCGTTGTGGTGCTGCCTGGGCGGGAGGAGGTGGTGGTGGATCGGCCCGCTGAGTTCTCTCCGGCGCGGGCGCATCACGGCGGATTCTGCCGCCACTCTCTGAGGTCCCGGACGGAGACTCATCGCGACCTCCGGAGGCTCGAACGCGGCCGCCTCCGATCTGGTCAATGATTCGACGGGGCACATCACTGGGACTTACATCAACATTCTTTCTCCATGCCCGCTCCGTCTCGCGTCGGTCTTTCTCCAGGACTGCGGGCGCTGGAGTATCGCCAGGTGTCGCTGGAGGCGCATCCGTGCCGCGCTTGAGCGCGCCGCGCCGCCGCCACCCTTCCGTGGAACCGCTCGTCTCATCTCCCGCACCCCGCGAGGGCATGACTGGCGCGTCGCCTCGGCGAATCCTCCCCCCTGAACCGCGCCAGCTACCTTCACTACCTGCGGGCTTGTCCGAGTCAGCTCCACCGACCACCGGAGAACGTCTGTCTGCTTCACTCCCCCCCACCGAGGGAGATGCCGGAGTTTCCTCACGCACCGAGCCTCCGCGTGAGATTCGTCCCCGCCACTCAGAATGGCGCTCGGCTGACGTCGGAGTCTCGATACTGCCTTTCGGCTCAGGAGTAGTCTCGCGCGATATCCGCGTGGGGTCACCCTCGCTGGTATCGCGACCACTGCCACGTCTGATGATTCCGGATGAGGATGGAGCCGCAACGCCAGGTCGTACGAGCGGAGCAAGGGAATTACGATCGACAGGCGAGGTGGTCGGTGTACCCGCGGTTGCAACGGGATCGACACTCCGAGCTCCGCGAGCAACGCGATTTCGCAACGAAGTTGAAAGCTCGGGGTCTCTTCGAAAGAATGGAGTCATATCCGAAGAGGTCCCCGAGCCTTCTTTGCCGGTACCACTACCGATCCCGCGACGAGCAATTCTGCTCACCGCGGTAACCGGATCCTTCAAGTCATTTTTCGAAAAGCGGACTGGCGACCCGCTGATCGCAACGCGGTCTCCGTCTCGCGACAGACGGTTGCGAATCGCATCAGTGGTCAGTGCAGCGCGATCGATGCGGTTGGAAACCAGCACTCCTGGCGAGACAAAGGTCCATGGACGGAGGTCAACTCCGCCGAGGCGGACATGGCCAAAGCCGAAGCCGCCGTAATAACCTCCACGCGAGTACGGCCTGTACGCCCAGTTGTAATAGGCGGGGTAGCAGTCATACCACCCTGCTGGAACCCATCCAACATAGGAAGGCGCGAACGCCCAGTACACCCACGCAGGAGCGTAACTCGAGCCTGGCAACCATACCCAACCGTATCCTGCATTGTGTGCCCAGCGACCATAGTGGTAAGGAGCCCAGCCCCACGGCTCATCCGAGACCCAGACGAGAGATCCACGCCGGCTTCGCGTCCAGGAACCGTAGTGATAGGGCCTCCAGCCGGCACCAACCCTCGGCCGCCACGCGTAGCCTCCGTAGTCACTGACATAGATCCACGAGCCGTGATTGTCGAGATCGTAGTCGGCGTACGAGATTGATCGATCCAGATAACGGCTCGAGCGCCTGCCGTACCTTCCCGCGCGCCCTAACGCCCAGCGCTCGAAGTCTCCGATCCCTCTCGAGACCAGCTCGTAGGTATCGATGAGTCCGCGGCCGTCGACTTTAGCGGACTCTCCGGCGCGAAGTCTCGTCGTGCCTTCCGGGGTCCTGACTTCCACCGCGCCATCGTGGACTGACACTTCATGAACATTTGAACTGTACGCGTCGACGGTGAAAATCGTCTCGGAGCTCGGGACGAGAGTCGCATGGCGTGTGTCGAGTCGAAAGGTCCGGCTGTTTCCCTCAGCAATGCTGACGAGCACCTGACCTGCCAGGAGCTCTGTCACAGTCTGACGGCCATCCTCGCTGTCGTAATCATTGAGCACAGAGCCCACACGAATCGACGTCGAGCGATCAATGGCCACCACATTGCCATCAGCGAGCCGTACTTCCGAACGCCCTCGCCTGCTGGTTCGAACTTCATCGCCGGCGAAAAGCGGCAGGTTTACTCTGGCGGTGACCTCGGAGCCATCATCAGCAGCCCGGACCACAGTGCCACCGTCGTCGAAAGTGAAATAGGACTGGTGACGTTCGGCTGCGAGGGCCGGCATCGCGATGACGACAGCGAAAAGCGAGGTAATGAACAGATTGCGCATGACGATCTCCCTGGGTACCTGGCGACACTGGCGAGTGCGGGCGGCGTGCCATACACTTCAGTGCGACATCTTTAATCAAGTCAATGATTTAACAGGAGTCGAAGGTCCCAGGGAGCGGTGCGGCCATCACCTTCAGATGACGCTACGTCACCGAAAGGAATCGGCTGTTAAACAGCGCTAACAGTTATTGTTAATTCGGTCGAAGAGCCTGCTGTCACCTTACGTGAGCGCCTTCGGTTATTGGGCCTGGAAATGGCCGAACGAACTCCTGGGCACAGCGACGAGAGTCTCGGTGACAGACAAGAGTATCGCGTGACAGACAAGAGTCTCGGTGACAGACAAGAGTATCGCGTGACAGACAAGAGTGTCTGTCCTACATGCGCGTGTAGGACAGACACTCTTGTCTGTCACCGATACTGCTCCAACCGGCCACGATCCGTTACCTCAAGGCGAAGGCACAGATCTGATGTGAAGTAGAAGGCCGGTCACGCGCCAATCGCCAGGCGATCTGCGAGCATCCGGGGCAGCCCGGCTCGTACGATCGCCTCCTGGGCATTCGAGATGTCATACGACACCCGCATGAAACGTACTGCCAGTGCCTCGAGGTCGATCGTCGCGAACGAGGCGTCGGTGTTGCGGTCCCTCGGCTGTCCGACAGAACCTGGGTTGATCAGATATCTGCGCTCTGGATCGAGGTGAATCACAACCCCGGGCACGGGAGGACCGCCCTCAACGTTTCCACGCCCATCAATCGAATAGATGACAGGCAGGTGTGTGTGTCCGAAGAACACCAGTCTGGCGTTGACGTTCATCAGGATATCCCGCGCGTGCCCCGCCGAGAAAACGTACTCATCTTCATCGAAAGGCGAGCCATGACAAAGAGCGATGCCGTCTTCGATGACAGGTCCTGACGGAAGATTCCAGAGAAACGCTCGATTGAGGCCGCTCAACCTCGTCCGCGTCCAGAGCGCAGCAGCTCGTGCGGCATGGTTGAACGCCATCCCGTCCTCGATTCCCGAAGCGACGCGGTCGTGATTTCCCCGGACGTATCGTTTCCTGCCACGAAATGTTCTCATCCGATCGACGACCTGGTTGGGCTGACCGCCGTAGCCGACGAAGTCGCCGAGACAGATCATCTGAGAAAGGTGCTTTCGCCGCACACGACCCATTACCGCGTCCAGGGCCGGCTCATTGGAATGCAAGTCGCTGACTATGAGTGCTTTCATCGTCTGGGCTTTCGCTTCTCTCCACTGAGAACACTCTTGGGCAACTCGAGGAGAATTCTTTCCACTACCTCAGCGGGAGTTTCCTCCGCTCGTATTTCGATCGTGATGTCCGACAATTTGTAGTACTTGAGCCGTTCCTGATAAAGATCGTGCGCCGCGCGCTCGTCGCGGAACATCGGACGTTCCGCGGCCCTCACGCTGATGCGACTCTTCAACAGGACAAACGGTGCAGCGACGTACACTGCGAGACCCTCGCCACGAATGAATTGAATGTTCTCCTCGAATGTGAAGGTGCCGCCGCCAGTCGCAATCACCGCATCTTCCAGGTAGTGGGTCGAGAAGAGGATATCGCGCTCCCGCTTGCGGAAGTACGGCTCCCCCTTCTCGGCAAAGATCTCCTTGATCGTCATACCCTCGGAATGCTCGACCAGTTCGTCGAGATCGAGAAAGGGAAACGCAAGGCGTTTTGCCAGCCCGGCTCCCGCCGTCGTTTTGCCCGCCCCCATGAAGCCAACCAGATAGATCTTCAACCTGGGAAGCCTACTCTATCGGTCGTCAGCGCGATGGGAGGGAGGCCGCTCAGTGCGGCAACAACGAGAAAGCAGCCGGAGGTGCCTGGCCGCTTCAAGAGTGCCGTGAGAACTCTTCCATGAAACGTGTGGAGAAGTCGCCCCTGACGAATCGTTCGTCGTCCAGGATCGCGCGGTGCAACGGGATGGATGTCTTGACCCCTTCGATGATGAAGAGATCGAGAGCTCTCTTGCCGCGCGCGATGGCCTCGGCACGATCCTTCCCGTGAACGATCAACTTGGCGATGAGCGAGTCGTAATGAGGGGGGACCACGTAGTCACGATAGGCCGCAGTGTCCACACGCACGCCCGGACCTCCTGGAAGGTGAAACGCAGTGATTCTCCCTGGATTCGGAGCGAAGGTGACCGGGTCCTCGGCATTCACCCGAAACTCGATGGCGTGGCCGCGCAGCTTGAGTTGCTTTTCAGGCAGACTCATCGGCTGACCATCAGCAATTCGAATCTGCTCCTTGACCAGGTCGATTCCAGTTACGGCCTCGGTGACAGGATGCTCGACCTGAATTCGGGTATTCATCTCCATGAAGTAAAAGTCGGTCCCGTCAAGAAGGAACTCGATCGTGCCTGCACTCTGGTAATTGACGGCCCGCGCAATCTGAAGCGCTGCGGCGCCCATTCGCTCCCGCAATGCGTCATCAACCACCGGCGACGGCGACTCTTCGAGCAGCTTCTGATGTCTCCGCTGAATCGAGCACTCTCGTTCCCCCAGGTGGGCGACCCTTCCGTGAGAGTCTCCAAAGATCTGAAACTCGATGTGGCGCGGCCTCTCGAGATACTTTTCCAGATAAACATCAGCCACCCCGAAAGCCCGCTCGGCTTCGGCACGCGCAGTTTCGAAAGCATTCTGAAGTTCCTGCTCTACCCAGCACACACGCATGCCACGGCCGCCACCCCCGGCGGAAGCTTTCAGGATGACCGGATAGCCGATGCTGCGGGCAACCTCGTGCGCCTCTTCGAGGCTACGCAGAGCACCATCACTTCCTGGCAGGACTGGAACCCCGGCCGCCTTGACCGTCTCCCTTGCGCGAGCTTTATCCCCCATCATCCGGATGGTCTCCGGATCGGGTCCGATGAACGTGATCTGACACTCGCGAAGAATTTCAGCAAAGTGGTCGTTCTCAGCGAGAAAGCCGTAGCCTGGATGGATAGCATCCGCACCGGTAATCTCCGCTGCAGCGATGATGCTCGAGATGTTCAGGTAGCTCTGGCGTGAGCTCGCAGGACCGATACAGACATCGTCATCTGCGTACTTCACGTGAAGGGCATCGCGGTCTGCCTCGGAATGGACGGCGACCGTCTTGAGCCCCAGCTCTTTGCAGGCGAGAATGATGCGCAAGGCGATCTCACCGCGGTTGGCAACCAGAACCTTCGAAATCATTCGTCTCCGTTTCGGAATCGCAGCTGCATTGAGTTCCACAATCGGCATTCTAGCCCGCATTCCTCACAGACCTTCGCCGCGAGACGACGGATAGCGGCCTGTCTGCTTCGTTGCACGGCATCCAAGCCACTCTCCGCCCTCTCACGACAAAGGTCTGTGACAAATGCGGGCTGCGGTTCACTCGCCACTCTCGCGGGTCATCTGAAGGTCATGAAGGATTGAACGCGAATCCCGTCATCCTGAGGAGCGCTTTTGCGAGGAAAGGATCTCGAGATACGACGCTGTGATCATGAGCAGTCACCCGGCTTGATCTTCGCTTCGCTTCGCTCCTACCAATCTCCAGTACTTACGCGGGTTTTACAGCGTTTCCTCCACCGGTCACTTCGCGCCACCGCGAAGTACAGCAGCGACTCAGGACGACGGACTGATGAGGCCGGATGAGAACTCTGGCGCGGGGCGCCTCTCCTCTCAAGGCTTGAGTGCGAACAGCTTCTCACCGTATTCGATCGGCTGGCCGTTCTGAGGAAACACTTTCACGATAACGCCATCGAAGTCTGACTCGATCTCATTCATCAACTTCATCGCTTCGATGATGCAGAGTACCTTACCCTTGGTCACGCGATCACCTTCATTGGCAAAAGACTCGGACTCAGGGTTGGCGGCACGGTAGAAAGTTCCAACGATCGGCGAGGTGATCACGTGCCACGATTCGTCGATGTTCTCTTCGGCAATCTGGCCTGCGGTCTGACTCGATGTCGCTGCCGCCTCGATTCCTCGCGCGCCCGCTGGAACTGCAGAGGGCGCCACCGCGCTCGAGGGAACCGCAGCGGATTCGATCCTGACTCCTTCAATGCGAAGCCGAAGACCAGCTTGCTCGATCTCCAGGGAGGCCAGCCCGCGGTCAGCAACCTTGTCGATGAGCTCGACGATTTCCTTGAAATTCATCCGAGCTTCCTCAACTCAACTCCGCCTGCAATTCGTCCCGCGCTCTGAGAAGCTCAAAGCGGGCGCGGCCATAGTTCCCGTTTCGACTCAGGATCAACAGCACGAAGTACTCAGCAGTCACCGCAGAGAGGAAGGTGATGTACTTTTCCGTCACGAGGGCGAACTGCTCAACATCTCCCGTGCTCAGCTCAGTATTGGAAAGGCGAATCGATTTGACGAATCCACCGAACTCCGCCCCCATACTCTCCGTAGGAACGGTGCCATCGTCGACTGTCTCAATCGCGATGCCATCCAAACCGATGAGGCTCACTGCCAGAGTCCCTTCGACTCTGGTCCGAATCCGTTCGAGAACGTCTTTGAAGACCGCCACCTATCGTCTCACCATTAGTTCTTCGCCATTTTCCTTGACCAGTTCTGCAGCGTTTCAATCTTCCCGTCGTTTCGAGGGACCACATTCTTCGGAGACACCGTGAGCTCCTCGAGTCGACCGCGGACGCCGCTGTTTCCCGGATCGCGCTCGAGTATTCGCCGGTAGATGTCGGCGGCGGCGGCCGAATGTCCCTGACTGGCATACAGCTCAGCCATGGTTTCCGTCTCGGTAATGGAATGATCCTGATTCGGCGCGAGGGCCGGAGCAGGAGCCAGCTCGTCAACCCAACCGGGCACCTCAAAAGATGGGGTGGCCTTCTCCGTCGCCTGCTCGCTTGGGAGCTCGCGAACCGCCGCCGCAGCAGTCACGTCCGGCTCCGTCTTTTCCGGAATGTCTTCGAACTGCAGGGGGCTGGCCAAGTCATCCAGCTCAGCTGGCTTATCCTTCCCATCTGCGGCTTCAGCCATGTCGCTGACAGTGCTTACTGCACTCTTGACCAAGGATGCGGCAACACTGGCAAAGTCTCTGGCATGGTCAACGACCGCCCCCGCAACTGACGAGATGGATGGAGCTTCCGCTGCGATAGTGTCCCCACTCCGAGCTGGCTCGGCACCGTCCGCCGTGGCCGCTGAAGCCACCTCCGCATAGTTGCCAGGATTCAGCTCCCGATCAAGCACCTCAATCTGCTCCGCGATCTCATCATCAGAGGGGAGAAGGGCGTGGACCAGCTTGAACTTTTTGATTGCCTCAATTTTCTCACCCTGCTCGAGGTAACACTCAGCAAGCTGTCGGGCGGCCACCACGTTGGAGGGGTCGATTCCCAGGGCGGTCTTGAAGGCTTCCACGGCGTCGCCTAACTTCCGGAGCTCCCGACGAACCCGCCCCATGCTCATCCACGCGGACAGATACGAAGCATGGGATTGTAGTCCGTGACTCAGGACCTGCTCAGCTTCATCGAACTGACCGCTTTTGCGTAGTTCCTCCGCAAGCGGGTAGAAGAGCCGCGATCGCGGATCGCTCTTCAGTCGAGCTCGGAGCTCGTCGATTTTCAGGTTCGTAGTCACCATCTCGGCAGCGTCTAATTCTGCGGGCTTGAAACCACCGGAGGCAAGATACTCCCGTGGCCCAGCCAATGATAGGAAAAGCCGCCCCTTTCAGGGCGGCTTGTTTCAGATGAACTTTTTTGATTGATGAAAAAGGTTACTGCCCGACTCCGATGACACAAATGTCTTGCGGACCAGAGGCGCTGCTCAGGATGCGCAGGATCGCTCGCTCAGTACCGACACGGGAGGGATTGAATGTCACCGTGACAGCCGTCGATGCTCCGCCCGCGAGGTTGAACGATGTTGGCGCAACGGTGAAGTCCGTTGCGTCGGCTCCTGACAATGTGATGCTCCCTGTGAGCGCCTGAGCACCGGTTCCGCTCGCGTTGCTGATCGTGATGGTGGTGCTCGTCGTGCCAGTTGCCGGGGCAACCGGGGTAGCTGCAGTCCTTCCGGTGTCAGCGCAGCCAGTAGCGGGATCCACGGTGGCGGGAACGGCACTAAGCGTTGCGGGCGGCGGAATGCGACAGCTGCCATCCGGCGGTAGCACCGTAATTCCTCCCGTCAGCGTGTCGTTGCAGGTAGTCACGCGATTCTCAAACGCGATATCAAAGGCAGCGGGGACGAATCGAAGACCGGCGACCCCACCGATTGTGCACGCAACTTCCGGAAATGTAAGTGTTCCCGGTACCGTGACCGCGAAGGTCGAGGCGCCGCTCGAGTCAATCCCGGTGAAGGTCGACGCTACGGTCCTTCCCCCGATCGTGAATCTCGCTCCGTTGACCGGATCCGCATTGAATACCCGCACCGTAATCCCTGCGCCGGATGTAGCTTGTCCCGGGGCAACGATTGTCGGGGCAACGACCCGGAAGATAAATGGGGGACCTGTTGCCGTCGAGCCATCCTCGATATTCGTGACGACGATCGGACCTGT
This sequence comes from Thermoanaerobaculia bacterium, assembly GCA_035576005.1. Classification (GTDB taxonomy): domain Bacteria; phylum Acidobacteriota; class Thermoanaerobaculia; order Gp7-AA8; family Gp7-AA8; genus DATLXH01. Next base: position 54,289 of record DATLXH010000091.1, read on the forward strand.
GATGTCACCGCAACCTGTGAGCTGGACTCCGGAGGTGATCGCGACAATCTGTGTGCCCGATACGCGGATGACCTGCGCCGCCACTCCGCCGATTGTCACCGCGACTGGATCGTCAAAGCCCTGGCCATCGATCGTTACCCGAGTGCCGCCGAGGAATGACCCCTCTGTCGGACCTGCTGAGGTAATCACGATGCCGGGTCCGTAGCGGAACGCCCGCGGAGTGATCACTTCGGTGTTAGACAGCACGTTGAGAACGCGGAGCGTTACCTGCTGGTTGAGTAGCGGGGCGCCAAGGCCCAGCGCTGGAGGTGTAATGGCAACGATCTGGTTCGGAGTGATCGACACCACGTCCAGTTCGACCTGATCGGTCAGCGATCCTGTAGTTCCACCCGTGCCGAAGAAGACACGCGCTCCCAGCTGGAAACCCTGCCCGAAGATCACTACGCGCGTCCTTCCCTCATTCGGTCCGGAGGAGGGCGCGACGTGCGTGACTACGGGATTGACGATCTCCGGCTGATAAGTGAACTGCGTTGTTGCCGAGGCGCGTTGCTCGTTGGTCGAGCCTGCCTGGCTGATGACGGTGATCGGAACAACCGTCGGAACGAAGGTTACGGAGCCTGGAAGCGGCGGGACAATCACGGTGATCGAAGTCGATGTCGACGAAATGATGAGTGCTTCGACACCACCGAAGAGGACACGCAGAGGTGCCTGGAAGTTCCGACCGGTAATGGTAACTGTGGTCCCTCCCCTCGTCGTGCCGGTCGCTGGACTGACGTCCGTAATCACGAGGAGATTCGCGGTCGGGTCGGTGAACGTGACGTTGGTCGTCTGGCGAATGTCGGCCACACGAACTGTGACCACCGCCGGTCCGGAGGTGGTCGATGTCAGACTTGCTGTTGCCACTCCCCCGCTCGTGACCCGTATCGTCGTCGACGTTCCGGTATCAGCGAAGACACCGTTGGACGTGGAGAATTCGACGGCCGTCCCGTTGGGTGCTGCGGCGCCCGACTGCGTCACGGTTGCAGTGATTATGGCGGTCGTGGCTCCTGTGCTCGTCGACCCGGTCGAGATCACCGGATTCGGGTTCTGCACGGTTACGGTGAGCGCTGTAGCGATTCCTCCGCCCGGGGCAGTGGGTGTGACGATCGGAGCAGGCGCGGTCGGAGACTCAGACTTACAGCCGCCGAGAATCATTAAGCCCGCGATCACTGCTGCACCGATCGAATGTCTTTTTCGTTGTTTCATGGTGATCCCCATCATCGCCTCCACCCTGCCACTGAATATTGGCCCCGTCCGTAGTGGACTGCTCAAACGCAACCGCCGCAGGCCACGCACACGGTGATTGCCTGGCGCGTTTGCGCGGAAACGTTCTGACCTGAGAGCGTTTCTCCGAATACATCAATAATGACATCGAGTTTGACCTGGCGCTGTCCGGTCTCCGGATCGACGCCACCGTTGTTTGGCCGCAGCGCCGCAAAAGGTGCCTGGTTCAACGCTCCGAAATCAAAGGCAAAGAATGGGGTCGAGTCGCTGACTCCCCCGTTCACTGCCAGCAGCCCTGAGATCGATCGAACGAATGACGCCGGCACCGTCCGTCCGCCATCCGTCCTTACGTACGTGACGCGGTAGCTTCTGAGCTGAACGTCCAGAAACCTCGCGTCAGCAACGTCTGTCCGCCGGGTTACAGCTCGCAACTGGATCGTTCCGAGTCCGCCGCAAGCAGGATCTGCAAGATCAAGCCGACTGACTGTCTGGTTAACCGTCGCAATCAAGTCGACGGGAGACTCAGCCTTGTTGATCTCGCTACAGGAAAGCAGCACCGGTGCGACCAGCGCGACCAGTAAGATAGAGAGCCTTCTGCCATTCCACTTCATCCCGACACCTCCAGAAATCTCGACCATCATTCCCTTCCCGGGCGTTTGAGGCCCAATATTGAAGCCTAAGTGTTTCTAATGATCCGCGGCGTGATGAAGATCAACAATTCATCGTGCCGTGAGCTGATGTCATGCGTTCTGAACAAATGCCCGAGGATCGGAATCCGATGGAGGAAAGGCAACCTGCTCACGCTATCGTTCTCACTGGACTGGTAAATTCCACCGATCACAGTGGTCCCTCCATCACGCACCATGAGCCGAGTCGTCGCCCTGCGAGTCGCCAGAGGCGTGTTGCCCCCACCAGCGATGGCGATTCCTGCGATCGGTTCAACCTTCTGAACCGAAATGTCCATGATGACTGTGTCCTGGGCCGTGACCTGCGGCGTGACTGAAAGGCGCAATGTCGCGTCGATGTACTGAATCGTCGTGGTGAAGTTGACCCTGGTCTGGATCGGAATCTGGACACCACTCTGAATCTCGGCAGCCTGGTTATCCTGGGTGGTGACCTTCGGTGCTGAAACGATCCGCGCCAGTCCCTCGGACTCGGCGGCGTTCAGCGCTACGTCCAGATCGAATGTGCCCAGCACGTTGCTAAGAGTGAGATTCAGAATCGGATTTCCGGGCCCGAAATTGAATGGTCCGCCTACTACACCTACCTGACTGGGGAAGATCAAACCCGTGCCGGTTCCGAGAGCCGGATCGAGACTTCCGCGGAAGCCGAAGTTGACACCGTACTGCTGGAGAAAGTTCTTCGTCGTTTCCACGATCCGGGCTTCGATCACGACCTGAGGGGTCGGGATGTCGATCGTCTCGATGAGATTCAACATAGTCTGCAGATATCTCGGGATCTCCGTGATCACCAGCTGGTTGGTCCTGGTATCGACGACCATCTTTCCGCGCGGAGACGCCATCTCTCTGAGCAGACCCTGCACCGCGTCGGCTTTCGCGTAGGAAAGATGCTTGATGACGGTCTGTAGCGGAACGTTGAGGCTCTGGTCCTCTTCGAGCCTTCGCGTCGAGGCCTGTTCTGCTGCAAGGCGCTCGAGAGTGCCGATGCGCATCACGCTTCCCTGAAGATCGTAGTTCAAACCGTTCTGACGCAGGATGAGCTCGAGCGCCTGATCCCAGGGAACCTGGGTAAACTCGACCGTGACCTGACCGGTCACACCGGGATCGATTGCGATATTCAGCCCGGTCAATTGGGCGAACGTTCGCAGCACATCCTTGATGTCGGCATCCTTGAGCCTGAGGTCGATCGGATCGCCTGTGTAATTTCTCTCTCCGGCACTGAGCGTACGGCTCTCACCCGGCGTCACTCTGGTTCCGAGCGAGCTCGTGCTGGAAGTCTGCTGATCGAGAAAGACGTTCTCGGTCGACGGGCGCGCTGTTGGCGTCTGCGGTGAGGTCTGCGCTTCTGCGGAATTGACCACGTGCGTCGCAACCTTCGGCTGCGAGCCTCGCGATTCGCGCGCCGCAGGTTGAGCGACTACCGCAACCTGCTGTGGGACGTCAGGCCATGTTGCGGCTGGCTCTGCGCTGCGCGCTGGCACAACCTGTTTCACCTGCGGAACAGGCTTACGTCTTTCTGACCCAGCCTGACTGTCCGCGACCAGCGTTCTATGAAGGGATCCGGGAGTTCCGAATTCGACGGAGAGCTTACCGTCGCGGTCCACGATCTCATACTCTGAGAAACGCGACATGTCGACGACCACGCGAGTAATCGGCCGAGGCCTCATCTCGAACTGAGAGACACGCACTGCCTTGACGGCCGAGCCCGAAACATCAAATCGGCTTTTCGAGACTGCGTTCTTTACACCCTTGAGATCGACAACGATGCGATCAGGCTTCGTCAGCCGGAACGAGGAGAACTCCACCGATGATCCGTCCGATTCGAGAACCACGGCCACATCACTTCCGGAGCCAACCGTTCGGATTCCACGAAGCGACCTTGCTGAACCGCTTCCTGCGGGAGCGCTCATACTTCTGTTTTCGTTCCGAGCCTTGACGATGGGCTCATCAATTGGCTCGGCTATCAGCTCGGCGCTGACCGACGGCTCTTCGATCTCGGGCACAGCCATCACGGCGACTTCGGGGACGATCTCACTGGACCGTTCCGCGACCGCCGCCGGCGCAAAAGAGAGAATGACGGAGTCATCTGACGCGGTGGCGGTCGGAGCGACCGCGGATTTGAATCGTACGGTTACCCTCGTAATCGGGTTACCGAGCTCCACGACCTCGTCGGCGGACACCGATGCGAGATTCGCAGGCAGATCACCCGGGATCGTCAGTGCGGCGCTCTTGGACGTCCGAGCCAGGTCGAGAACGAAGACGTCGGGCTGTGGACTGTAAGACGTATAGGCAGGCTTGCTGCTCGTCCTGACTACCAGTCTCGGTGCTGGAGCGTTTTCGGCGCGAATCTCGAGAAGGGTCAGGCCCTCTCTCGCTGCCGCCGATACCGCTCTTGTGCCCGACGCAGACTGAGCCGCTGGCGGCGCCGAAGCGCAGGACAGACCGAGCACTGCAACGCCCGTTACCGCCACAAGAAGCAGCGTTTTGCGCGAACTTCTCAGGTTCACCATCTCACAACCCTCCACACAACCGTCCCCATAACTACTCATGCATTCAGCCCCTCGGTTGAGTCTGCGACGCCAGTTCTTTCGTGACTTCGCGGAAACGTTCGATTCGAGTGGGATCGTTCACTTCCTGGCGGAAGACAATGCCGTTCGGATTGAGTCTGACCACCTCACCGTCGAAGACTTTGTCGCCAACCTTCAGAAGATGTCCACTGTTGTCCGGCCCGATCACCATCGCGACGAGGCCCTGCTTAGTCCGGAAGATGCCCTGCAGCCGCATCTCGTCAATGAGAAATCCCGGGGTTCCCTTCGGCGCATTCTCTCTAGCGGCTTTCGGAGACGGCCCGATGAGAGAACGGAACGGGTCACGACGCCCCTGAGGATCATAGCGGTACGTGTCATAGGTCGCCGGCTCTTCGAGAATCTCCTGGAGGTTTTTCTCCACCGAGCTCGCGCCCGCAGCCGGCTGACTGGATGGAGCGGGCTGGGCGTAGGCTGTAAACGAGACCAGCGATGCACTCATGACCGCCAGCTGCACAGCCCTGCGAAGCTGGACGAGCCCGGGCTGTATCTGCGAATGACTCATTCGGTGGCTCCTCCCGGTTTCGCTGCTGCCGTTGCGGCCGCTGGCTCAGCAACCTCTTCTTTCGGCTCGACATAGACGAAGGTCTTCGCCACGAAATCGCAAGTGATGGTCTTGTCGACCTGACTTCCGAGTGCCGTCACCGTGAACTGCTCGACGTTGATGATTCGAGAGAAATTACCGAGGCGATTGAAGAGCACCGCCAAATTGTGGTAGCCCCCTTCGACACTCACCGTGATGGGCCAGTCGACGTACACCTCTTCACCCGAAGACTCGGCGAGCTTTGGGAAAGCCAGACTGTTGAGAACAAAGTCGCCCTGATCGACCAGCGACTTGATTTTCTTGATGATCTCTTCCGTGTTGCGGCTCGACGGCAGGATACGTCGCAGCTTCTCGAGCTCCTCTTCCAGCCTCCGAACCTCTTCCCTGAACTGGGGAAGCTTCTTCTCTGCGGCTCTGCCACTCTCGATCTTCTTCGAGAGCTCATCGAGCTCCTGATCGGCGCTGGCGATGCTCGCGTTAAGATCATCAATCTTGAGAGCTTTGACCGCGTAGAGCGCAAGCCCGAACAAGAGCAGCCCGATGCCGAGCCCCCAATACCATGGCTTCCCCTGAAGAGCTGTTTCTAACGCCATTGCAACCCCTCCTAACTCTTCGACCCAGCCGCCCCAGGAGAAGTGGTCGGTGCTTCCGCTCCCGCAGCCGGCGCCGTTTCAGCACCAGCAGCTTCAGTCGGAGCATATTTAAAAGCGAACGTCATTTCGAATGTGTAGACGGTCACGCCACCGGGTGCAGCCTGACGTGTGAGCCCACTGAAATATGGCTCTTCAAAGACCGGGTCTGCCTTGATGTTCTCGACGAAATTCCCGGCGGCGTTCGGGTTCAAAGCCCGTCCAGCGATCGATATCTCGCCATTGTTGAGAGTCATCCTGTCGAGCCAGACCAGATCAGGCAGATCCTGACTGATCCGATCGAGAATCCTCACGGGACCTTTCTGATTCTGCTTGAGTTTGTTGATCAGAGCGATCCTGCTCTCGAGCGATTCCTTTCGCTTTTTGTATTGATCGACTTCCTTGATGATCGACTCGAGTTTCTGCGCCTCTGCTCTCTGGACCACCAGGCGATCCTGTCGCTCGGTGTACTCACGATTTTTCAGGTACCAGTAGCCGAGCGCCGCCAGAATGCCCAGCCCGAGCAGGCCAAGGACGAGCATGTTGTTGAGATTGCTCGGCCCGTCGGAGGCTATGGCAGGAGCGGAAGAAGCGGCACCGCCGCCACGAACTGCAGCTCGCCCTTCGCGGTTCAGATTGATTTTTATCAAGCGTCCCCCAGCTTTCGAATCGCAAGGCCGACTGCGATGGCCATACTCGGCGCCACCTCGGCGATCCACTCGGGATTGAACTCACTCTCGTTGAACGTGACGTTCTTGAACGGGTTCATGATCTCGACCCCGATGCCGAACTTATCGCGGACCACCGAGTCGAGATTGAGCACGCCCGACCCGCCGCCAGCCAGGATCACTTCATCGACCCGCTCGGCACCTGAGGTAGCTGTAAAGAAGTCGAGCGTCTTGCGAAGCTCTGCTGCGAAATCGTCCGACACGGAATTCAGGATCGGGATGACCTGCTGGATCGTATGCTCGGCCACCGCCTCGCCTCGCTTGAGCGCTTCGGCCTCGGCAAAGGACAGGTTCAACTCTCGCTGGATCGCGTCGGTGTACTGATTCCCGCCGAACGTGATGTCGCGCCAGAACACGGACGTGGAGCCGGACAGGACGTTCACATTCGTTACCGAAGCGCCGATGTTGACCAGGGCCAGCACCTTGCCTTCCTCGATGGTGTAATTCATCTCGTAGCAGTTCTGGAGGGCGAAGGCGTCGACATCCACCAGCGCTGCGTTCTTTCCCGCCTGCGTGATCACTGACGTGTAGTCGTTGATCTTGTCCTTTTTCACGGCAACGAGAATCACCTCGATGTTGTCACCCGTACCAGGAGCCGTCAGGGGGACGTAGTCGAGGTTCACGTCGTTGATGTCAAAGGGGATGTACTGCTCGGCTTCCCACTGGAGCGATTCGGCAAGCTCCTCTGCCGACATCGCTGGCAGAGAGATCTTTTTGATGATGACCGAATGGCCCGACAGGGAGGTCGCGAAGTTGGAATTCTTCACGCCTTGCGCCGTGTTAAGTCGCTGGATTGTCTCGACCACCATGGAGGAATCCATGATTGAGCCGTCCACAATCGCTTCGGGTGAAAGTGGCTCGATGCCGACTTTCAGTAGCTGATAGGAACCGGCTTTCTTTTCCTTCAGCTCGACAAGCTTGATCGCAGAGGAGCCGACATCAAGGCCGACAACGTTTTTGCTCTTAGAGAAGAACACCGCTCACCCCATCCATCTCACACTACTTCTCGTTCGGCGCAGACTTTTACGTGGAAGTTCTAGCGAAAGTACACGGTTTCCAAATTCAAGTCAACTCTACAGGGTTTGGAATCCTGGACTTACGCCGCGCACTCTCCCTTGCTCGTCATTGATGAGTAACGCGCTGCTTGCCCGATTGGCAGACCGGGATTAGAATCCACAGTTTTTCACGACAAGGAGTTCTTCAAATGGCAAAGATGTGCGAGGTGTGCGGCAAGGCACCGGTCTTCGGAAACAAAATCAGTCACGCCCACAATGTTTCGAGCAGAAAGTGGTTGCCGAATCTCCAGCGCGTTCGCGTGATGATCGGGTCAGCCGTTCGCCGCATGACCGTCTGCACGCGCTGCATCCGTTCCGGCGCAGTTCGCAAAGCAGCCCGATAAGCCCGTCCCTTCTTGATTCCACCGCTCCAGAGCAGCAAGAAAGTGCGAAGCTTTGGAGTGCGGCAGCCGCAGCTGCCGCTTTTTTGCTTCGAAACCGCCGGGAAAACATTACGTCGACTCAGAGTCGCGGTGCGACACGGAAAGCGGCAGCTGCGGCTGCCGCACTCCAAAGGCTTCGCCCCCTCGTGGCGAGCCTCACGCCGTGGCATGACTGACGTGGTACTTGCGCTGGGCGCGCATCACTCCTTCGACACCGGCGATCGACCGCATGACCCGTTCGAGCTGACGCAGGTCCGCAATTTCCACCGTCATTTCAACGACGGCATGTCCCTCCCCGGTCCGCGTTTCGACATGGCGAATATTCGTCTTCAGGTTCGCAACCGACGAAATGACACGCGCCAGCATTCCCTGCCTGTCCTCCATGATGATCTCCAGCTCGATCTGGTGCTGCGCTGAAGGCTGATCCGCCCACTCCACGTTGATCTCGCGGTCCGCGTTGAACATCAGGTTCTTCACGTTCGGGCAATTCGCGCTGTGCACGGCCACGCCCTTCCCTCTTGTTACGTATCCCATGATCTGCTCGCCGGGAACGGGGTTGCAGCACTTGGCAAGATAGGTCATCAGGTCGTCATAACCTTTGACCTTGATGGCCTGTGACGAGGACGGAAAGATGCGGCGCACCGCCTGCTGAAGGACACTCTCCCGTTCCACTTCCTGCGGCTTCTCACTCTCAGGGACAAAGCGCTCGAGGACGTTCCTCGGGCTGACCTTCCCGTAGCCAAGCTCGGCATAAAGATCTTCGAGACGCGCGAGACCGAGCTCGGCCAGGACTCCGTCAAGCCCGTCCTGGGCAATGAGCTTCTTGATAGGGACCTTGAATTTCCGTGCTTCCTTTTCGAGTAGCTTCCGCCCCAGTTCAATCGAGCGGTGCTTCTGCTCCGTGTTGAGCCAGTGCCGGATTTTGTGACGTGCCCGCGATGTGTAGACCAGACTGACCCATTCACGGCTCGGCGTCTGAGCCGCCCCAGTGAGGATCTGCACGATGTCGCCGTTCTTGAGAGTCGTGCGCAGCGGGGTCAGCTTGCCGTTCACCCGCGCCCCCACGCAGCGGTGCCCGACGTCGGTATGGATCCGGTACGCGAAGTCGAGCGGAGTTGCTCCGCGGGGAAAGGCGAAAACATCCCCTTTCGGAGTGAAGGTATAAACCTCGTCGGGATAGAGATCGACCTTGAGAGAATTCATGAAGACCCGTGGATCCTTGATGTCGTGCTGCCACTCGACGAGCTGGCGTAGCCAGAGAAGGTTCGCATGATTGTCGCTGTCGCCGAGTCTGCCTTCCTTGTACTTCCAGTGCGCCGCGATCCCCTGCTCAGCGACAAGGTCCATTTCTCTGGTGCGAATCTGTACTTCGAACGGCTGCCCCTGATCTGCCACAACCGTCGTGTGGAGCGACTGATAGAAGTTCGGCTTGGGCATGGCGATGTAATCCTTGATTCGGCCAGGCACTGGCATCCACGTCTGATGGATGATCCCCAGAGTCGCGTAACACTCGTTGACGTGGTCGGTGACGATCCTGAAGGCGAGATAGTCGTAGAGTTGACCGATGTCGCTCCCCTGCCGGTTCAACTTCTGATGAATCGAGTACATCGATTTGACCCGCCCATGGACCTGTCCGGCGAGGCTGTTACGCGCAAGCTGCTCAGTCAACACGCCGCGGATTCTGTCGACGACATCACCTGATGCGCTCATCTTTTCGCGAACCGCAGATGAGAGCTCGTCGAACTCACGGGGATAGAGGTGCTGAAACGCCAGATCCTCGAGCTCGTTTTTCAACCGGCCCATCCCGAGACGGTTGGCGATCGGTGCATAGATCTCCATCGTCTCGGTCGCCACCCTCTGCCGGCTCTCTGGCGACATGTGCTCGAGAGTTCGCATGTTATGAAGACGATCTGCGAGCTTCACGAGCACCACGCGAAGATCCGAAACCATCGCGAGCAACATCTTTCGGAATGTCTCGGCCTGCTGCTCTTCCTTCGACGTAAAGGCATAACGGGAAATCTTCGTCACGCCGTCAACGATCTCGGCTACTTCCTCGCCGAAAAGCTCCTGCAACTTCGCTTTCGTCGTCAGCGTGTCCTCGAGGACATCGTGAAGCAGACCAACAACGATCGAGGTCTCGTCGAGGCGCATCTCCGCAAGGATATGGGCGACATTGAGAGGATGCACCAGGTAGGGCTCGCCGGAACGACGCACCTGCCCTTTGTGCTCGCTCGCAGAGAAGATGTAGGCCCTGCGCAGGAGCTCTTCATCGAAGTCCGGCTTGTAGGATTCGATCTTGTCGAGGATGTCTTCGAAACGGATCATCGCGCGCCCGCTGAATGTGGGGCGCCGTCAAGTATAACAATGCGCTTCCTCAGAGAGGTCGCAGGCGTAGTCACGTCAGCGATTCGAGCCTGGTTTCCTCGCCGAAACCCGCGGGACGATCCAGGTCGCTTCTTCGGAATGCAACGCCTTCGCATCGAACCCGAACAGCTCACGCATCGCTGACTCGGTCATGACTTCGCGCGGAGGGCCATCGAGCGCTATGGACCCTCCTCGCATCACGATCATTCGATCGGCGTACGCCGAGCACCAGTTCAGCTCGTGAGAGACCAGGATCGCCGTGACGCCAGTCGAATCGACGAAGGATCGGAGCAACTCCATGAAGGTCTGCACATGCGCCACATCCAGTCCCGTCAGCGGCTCATCAAGAAGGATGACCGCAGGCGACGCGACGAACACTCGAGCGAGGAACACTCGCTGCTTCTCGCCACCGCTCAGACTGTCGATATAGCGATCGGCAAACTCGAGAGCATCACATTTTCGCAAGGCGTCCCGTGCCAGTCCGAGATCCTGTGCGCCTTCCCATTGAAATCTTCCCAGAAATGGAGATCGCCCCGAAAGCACGACATCGATCGCCTTCATCGGAAATGCCGGTGACGGCTCCTGGGGTAGATAAGAGACCGACCTCGCGTACTCTTTCGGTGCCCACTCCTCCAGGTTTCTTCCATGAAAGAGCACCTCTCCACTAACAGGGCGCAACACACGCGCCAGGAGCTTTAGCAACGTCGACTTGCCTGAGCCATTCGGACCCACCAGAGCCACGAGCTGCTGGTCAGGAAACGTGGTTGTCACGGAGCCTAACGCCAGGCGGGCGCGGTATCGATAACCAACGGCTCGCACTTCAATCGTCATTCGTTCGAGGAGCGCCTCAGTAAGGTCACGAAGAATGGCACACCCAGAAAAGCCGTGAGCACTCCCACCGGCAACTCCGAGGGTGCGATGACTACGCGCGAGACAGCATCTGCGGCGATCAACAGGATCGCCCCGCCCAGCGCGCACAGATGAATGAGCGAACGATAATCACTGCGCCAGATCGAGCGAATCGCATGCGGAACCAGGAGTCCGATGAAGCCAATGATTCCGCTCACGGATACAGCGACGCCGGTCGCCAGGGCTGCCGCAACAACCGCAATGGTACTGACTCTGTCGGGATCCACACCTCGGGCGCGTGCGTCGTCGGCGCCGAACTCCAGCATGCGAACGTCCCCGGCGATCACCACCATGGTCAGCCACGCTGTGGCTGTTGATGCCCCCAGAATCGCTACGTCACGCCATGAGCCGGTGAAAAAGCCGCCCATCATCCAGCGAACGGCGAGTGCCATGTCGCTGGCTTTTGAAAGGGAGACGGCCAACAGAATGATCGCCGAGCAGAAAGCATTCATCACGAGTCCTGAAAGGATGAGGCGCGATGAGTCGAGTCGGCCGGCTCTCCGTGAGACGAGAATGACGAATATCGTGGCCGCGAGCGCTCCGGCAAAAGAGGTCAGCGGGAGAAGGCCGGGGATCTGTGCCCAGCCGAGGCTCGTCGCAGTTGCGGCCGCCGCTCCAGCGCCGCCCGAAATGCCGAGCACGAAAGGATCCGCCAGAGGATTCCGCAACATCGTCTGGAAGGTCACACCTGATAGCGCGAGTGTGGCGCCGACGAGCCCCGCGAGGCAGACCCGCGGAAACCTCAGCTCCCAGAAGATCCGCGAGGCGACCGAGTCCCCGGAAACTAACGAGCCGATCGGCACTCTGACGGCCCCGACGGCGAGCGCAAACAGGAAGACCGCGACGAGCAGCGCCACGAGTACCAACACCGCGATGAGGAGCTGCCTGGCTGCCATTTTTTCGTAGACCTTCGAGCTCAATTGTCCGCAAAGAGTGCGGACATCGCGGCGCTGATTATCGCCGGTTCCACTTCGTGGCGTGTCGTGTGATTACCGCGGGAGGAACGCTTGTGCGACGACGGATTTTACGCGAGTAGCGTCCATCGTTGCGCAGCGTCGCACGTTTGCGATCCTTAGCCCGCATTTCTCACAGAATGCGAGCGCAGGGACGCACGGCGTGCGTCCGGTACCCTGTCCCTCACCGAGAAGGTTGTCGTCGGTCATCGCTTTGGACGAGAGTTCATGCCGGGATGCAGAATTCCTGATGCGAATGTCTGGGTGCCGGACGCAGGCCCTAACGTCCCTACACCCGCCCCGGTTGCTCTTGACATAGTGTCGACTATGCTTTCGTCGCAAAATCGCCGCGCGCCTCGCATCCAAGCCACTCTCCGCAGTCTTACGACAAAGGTCTGTGAGAAATGCTGGCTAGTCGCGAAAGCGCTTCGCACAAGCGTGGCGAAGACAACTTCCGGTCGAGACGTGGAGCCGTCAATGATCCGCTCGTTCCCATGCGTCCACAATCCGGTTCAGTTCACGCGCGGCAGCGACAAGTCGAGGCCCTGGCCTCGTGAACAAATCTTCGTTGACGGCAACGAACATCACCGGCTCCGTCGGGCCGGTGGCCGACAGCAACCCCTCCGCCTGCGCCCTGCCAACGGACTTCTCTGAGTAGAGCACAATGTCAGCAGGGTCGGCCATCAGTGCTTCCCTCGAGTACTGAGGCCAGCCCGTCACCGTCGCGGCCACCGCGTTCGTAGCCCCTGTCAGCACGAACAGGTCATCCAGAAAGTTGCCTCGTCCTGCTACGTACAACGGACTCGTCCAGACCACGTACAAAATTCGTGGTCGTCGATTCCGATCCCTTCGTTCACGAAGGAGAGACTGGCGAAATGCGGCCGCTTCTGTCCTCGAGGCGCAATGGGTGAGCCGCGAGGCGATCTGTGAGAATGCCGCCTCCACATCCCGAAGAGTCGCGGTAGAAATCAGTAGCGAGGCGATGCCCACTCTATCCAATGTCGAGGCGAGGCGCGGATGACTCCCGTCGGTTGATGCAATGACCAGATCGGGCGCCAGCGCCGTGATCGCTTCGACAGCCGGCTGGACTCCGCCAACCTTCTGGACGCGCGCAAGCGAAACCGGAAAATCCGAGAAGTCGTCGGTTGCGACAATCGAGGATTCACACCCGAGGCTGACGACAATCTCTGAAAGATTGGGTGCCAGGGTGATGACGCGTCTCGGTCCCGCCGAGGGGGAAGCGGGAGGGGCAACTGTTTCCCCACAGGAAACCAGCAGCAGCACGCAGCAGGCGAGAAGACTGCGGCCGAAGATTTTCTCGTTTCTCGGAGCAGGCTTCCGAACCCTTCGTACCCGGGCTCCATCCCGCTCAGAAACGGTCTGTTTCAGCTGCCGCTTTCCTCGTCGTCGAGATCGCCCGGAACCCCGAGTGCGTTGCAGGCCGCGTCGTACATCTGTTTGGCAGCGTTCATGGCATTCTGCAGCTCAGCGATCTTGTCCTTGACCTTGCTCAGCTCTTCCTCAATACCATCTTTGTGATCACTAATCTCCTGCCTGGTCGCCTGCTGGATGTTCTCGTAAAACTTCCGACGCTCGTCGGTCAAAACCGGCATGAAAGAGGGCCTCCACGATTGTAATTACGGGTGGGATTATAGCTTAAAGGGAACGGTCAGCGTCGTTCGCGAACGAACCCGGACTCCATCCTTCGTAGCAGGGGCAAAGGGAGAGCTCCGCACCGCATCCGAGGCCGCATTGTTCAGCGCCGGAACTCCGCGAAGAATTTTCACATCGAGCACACGACCCGTTTCGGAGATCAAGGCTGACAACACGACGATGCCTTCAATCCGCTGCATCTTGGCGATGGGAGGGTAAGGTGGCTTGTTCAATTTGATGAGCTTGGGTGCGACCAGCCCATCGGTTCCCGGCTCGACGAGATCTCCCACATTTACTCGTGCCTGCTGCGCTACTGCTGCAGGAGGCGCGACCTGTTGGGCGACGGCAGGCTGCGGCGGTGGGTCGGGAGCCGTCTGGACGGGAGGAGGCGGTTGTTGCGCTACCTGCGCTGGAGACGCAGTGTCGGAGGCCGCGGAACGGGCCTGCTCAGCAGCACGCCTGTCGGACGCTGCCTGCTGCTCGGTACGCTCGGCTTGAATCCTGGTTCGCTCGGACTCCAGCCTTCGCCGGACCTCGTCATCGATTCTCGCCTGCTCATTCACAACAACGGGAGGCGCAGATGTGATCGGAGTGACAACAGGCGCTGGCGCAAGCTCCGGTGACGACGTGTCGGCGGGAACGGTTGCGAGTGGAGGAACGGTGACGGGCGAAACCACAGGGCTGGGCGCTGGGGCGAGCTGAGCGGGTTGCGCTCCGCGATTCATAAAGATGTACCCCCCGATGCCGAGCAGCAGCAGGGCTGCAGCAGCAATCGGGATCAGTGGCAAACCCTTTTTCTCTTCGGTAGCCTCCGCGGACCCGACCGCGGAGAGTGTCGCCACTGGCAAAGGTTTCGACTCAAACTGCTCGAACGCCGGCGGAGCTGCCTGGACCGGGATCGGCGCGACGATGACGTCGGGAGTGGATGCGACTGGTTGCGTCACCTGCACAGGCTGGACTTGCCGTCCGCTATCACCGAATCCTGAACCGTCTCCGGCCGGCAGTATCGAAGGCGCAGGCTCGGAGTAGAGGCGATGCATGTAGATTGCGAGATCTGCGCTGGTGGGCGTGGGACGTAAGCTGTAGATCACCGCATCGAGATCCCGTGAGAGCTCAGCAGCACTCTGGTATCGGGCTTCTGCGTCGCGAGTCAACGCTTTCAGAACGATGCGATCAACCTCGGGGGAGACCTCGTCATTCAGTTGGGAGGGTGGACTGACCTGCGGCTCACGAACCTGCTCGAGTATCGAGATCTCGTTGTCTCCGACAAACAGCTTTCGGCCCGCAAGCATCTCGTAGAGAACCGTCGCGAGAGCGAAGATGTCCGACCGGCGGTCAATCCTCTTTCCCCACGCCTGCTCGGGGGACATGTACTGGAGTTTCCCCTTGAGGGCTCCAGCGTGAGTATGCGAAGCCTTCGACGCCGCCTTCGCGATTCCAAAGTCGCAGAGCTTGATGTCCCCTTCATAAGAGATGAGCACGTTCTGCGGCGAGACATCCCGATGAACGAGACCCATTTCTTTCTCGTCGAAGTCGCGTTTCCTGTGCGCGTAGTCGAGCGCTGAGGCGACCTTGGATGCGATGAAAAGCGCAGTCTCCACTCCCATCGGCTGCTGTCGCTCTTCTGCCGATTTGAGAATCGTCTTGAGATCGTGACCATCGATGAGCTCCATGGCGATGTAATACGAGCTCGCGATTTTTCCCAGGTCATAGATATGAATGATGTTGTTGTGATTCAACTGGGCGGCCAACTTTGCTTCATCGATGAACATCTCGATGAATTCTTCATTGTCGGAAAGGTGCGGGAGGATCTTCTTGATGGCGACGATCTTCTGAAAACCTTCGACCCCTCGCCTTCTCGCCTTCCAGACCTCAGCCATCCCGCCGGTTGCGATCTTTTCCAGCAGAACATAGGGCCCGAACCTCTCCCCATCTGCGTCTGACTCGTCGTCCGCGACCGGGGCTGGCTCGATGAGGGGGATCAAGGGCGAGGAGGCCGGAACTTTTTCGTCTGGAAGTTGTAGAGCAGCGAATCCATCAGTTGTCCCATGAGCGGGGGGCGACGGTGGTGCTGAGGGCAGCGGAGTTTTTGCTTTTTCAACTACGGACGAGTTGCGAAGCCGATTCCGATCGAGTCCGGGCAGACTCTCCTCGAGCATTTTTTCGATGTCTCGTCCGCTCTTTGCTTTTGCTTCCGTGGCGGCAGCGCCCCCTGGCTTCTCTCCGCTCTTCGCGTCGGCTTCGCGCTTTTTCGGAAGGACACCCGACAACGTATCGGACAGCATCTGATCGATGTCGCCGCTCGTCTGCCGGCGGGGTGGTTTCTTTGTGGGATTCGAGGTTCTTGGCTCATCCTCGAGAAGCTCCCCGAAGATTTCTTTCGAAGTGAGCTGAACCGTGGGAGCAGGCCCCGTGTAGATGCCCGAACTGTCGCCACCCGACGATTCGGCTGCCGCATCCGAGGGCCCGATCAGCTCGCGAACCTTTGCGAGGAAGTCGGCCTCAGAGTAGGGCTTCGGCAGAATATCCGTTGCGCCGAGCCGCACGGCGTCTCCCTTTGGATTCTTCCCGTTGTAGCCCGATACGGTGATGAGAATCGGAATATCCTTGTAGTCGCTCCGGCCGCGCAAAACGCGGATGAGCTCGCCGGTGCCGATCTTGGGAATCACCGAGGAGAGAACGATCAGGCGCGGTGGGCGCGACTCGATGGCGTTGAGCGCTTCCTCTCCGTCACGAGCGAATCGGATGGCCAGCCTCTGTCCCGCGAGCGCCTGCCTTACACGGTCTGTGTATCGCGGCTCGTACTCAACGACGAGGATATCTTCGGGCATCAATGTGAAGGATCATTTTCACACACGGTAGAGAGCTGGTCAATGAACCGCTACGATGAGCGCGACCTGGCGCGGCTATCCGAGAACCATGTTCACAGGTACAATCCCGGCGCCCCGACTCGCGTCGGCAATTTGGTGCTTGCTTTTCTGAGTCGGGATTCCGTTATACTGCGTGCCGCACTTCGTGTGACGATCTAACCAGGCGATCTTGCCGGGCGTCGAGTCAGAGAGCTCCGCCCCTCATCGTCAGAACTCCGAGGATCTTTTTTTCAGGTAACCAATGAATTTCGTTATGACCCAAGCAACTGCATGACACCAGAAGATCGCACACCGCGTAGACGAAGGCGTCGTAAACGCCGTCCGCAGGGCGCCCCGACACCGGGCATTCCGAATGGAAATGTTGCAGCGCCCGCACCATCCAATGGTGGCGGCAGTCGCACGGACGAGTCATCAGAGCGTCCGTTTGGACGTCGCCGGCGCTCCCGCCATCGAGGCAAGCAGAGGCCAGGCTCCCCGCCGAGTGAAGGTCAGCAGCCGGGCGAGCCGATCTCGACCGAGCTTGTCGAAGTGTCAGGCGTGCTCTGGGTCAAGCCGAACGGAGCCGGACTGCTCGTCAAGTCGTCCAACAACTACGTTCCACACAGCCAGGACCCCGTCGTTCCTCGCAGCACAATCGACAAGCTGTTACTCAGTCCGGGACTTCACCTGAGTGGAACGGCCCGCAGAACGAACAACGGATTCGAGCTGGTCGGACTCGAGAAAATCGAGTCGATGGCGGTCGAAGAGTTCCGCGAAGCAAGACGCCCTTTCTCCGAGCTGATCTCAATCGATCCGAATCAGATGTTCACTCTGGAGACCGACCCTGATCGACTCTCGACTCGCGTGATCGACCTGCTCTCCCCTATTGGAAAGGGGCAGCGTTGCCTCATCGTCGCACCTCCGAAGGCTGGCAAGACCACCCTGCTCAAAGACATTGCGCACGGCGTGGCACTCAACCATCCCGAGGTCATCCTCATGGTTCTTCTCGTTGACGAGCGACCGGAAGAGGTCACTGACATTCGTCGATCGGTCAAGGGCGAGGTCATCGCGTCGAGCGCGGACGAGACTGCTGAAAACCACATTCAGATCGCAGAGGTCGTCCTCGAGCGTGCGCGACGTCTGGTGGAGATGAAAAAGGACGTAGTAATCCTTTGCGACTCGATCACCCGCATGTCGCGCGCCTACAACAATGAGCAGAGAGGAAGCGGAAAAATCCTTTCTGGTGGTATCGACGCCAGAACTATGGAGAAGCCAAGACGATTTTTCGGTGCAGCTCGCAACGCCGAAGACTGGGGCTCACTCACGATCATCGCTACTGCGCTGGTCGATACGGGCTCCCGGATGGACGAGGTCATCTTCCAGGAATTCAAGGGGACCGGCAACACTGAGATCGTGCTGGATCGCGGTCTGTTCGAGCGCCGGATCTTCCCGGCAATCAACATCGCTCAGACGGGAACACGGAAAGAGGAAAAGCTCCTTCCACCGACCGTTCTCGCCAAGACACACACGCTGCGACGAGCTCTGGCGGGAACCGATCCGCTGAATGCAATGAAGATGCTGCTCGAGCGACTCCAGAAGTTTCCGAACAACGAGGCATTTCTAAAGAGTTTCTAATTCTGGGGTGGTGGACCGGGGTACTTTCCTTTCGCCCGAATTTAGGATCAAATTCGCACAGGCTTCACGCGACTTCCATCTCCATCAAAGCAGCCATCTCCTACAATCCCGTTTCAAAAACGCTTCCTCACAGTCGCAGGCACTCTCACCCCGTTTCAGAAATCCGAGATTCACCAGGAGGCTTCATGTCCGTACCAGGCCAGCCGTTGTTGTCTACAGCCGTGCGTAGCGCTCGAAAAACTCTTTCGCTAGCGTTGTTCGCCATGATCACGACCGTACCAATGTTTGCGCAGGTCACCACCGGAACGCTAGCAGGTACCGTCGTTACTCGCGGCGACAACGCCGCTCTTCCTGGAGTTACAGTCGAGGCAACTCACGTCCCGACCGGAACCGTCTATTCGACTGTGAGCGGAGGAAACGGTCGATACACGATCGCCAACGTTCGAGTGGGCGGACCCTACACGGTCAGAACGACACTGGAAGGTTTTCGCCCTCAGACCGAAACCGGAATTCAGGTCGGTCTGGGAACTCCAGCTGAAGTTCCCGTATCGATGGTCCTCTCGGCGCTCTCCGAGGCCATCACGGTCACCGCTTCCGCAGATGACATAATCAATCCGAACCGGACAGGATCGTCCTCCGCCGTGTCGGTCGAGCAGATCGAATCGCTCCCGACGGTCAACCGCAGCCTTCAGGATTTCGCTCGTACGAATCCATACTTCTCGGTCGACCCGTCAGATGCATCAGCCACCCGGGTAAACGTGGCAGGCAGGAACAACCGTTACAACTCCATTCAGATCGATGGCGCAGTCAACAATGACCTCTTCGGTCTGTCCGACACCGGAACGCCGGGTGGAGGCACCGATACTCAGCCGATCTCCCTTGATGCGATTCAACAGCTGCAGCTCGTAGTTTCCCCTTATGACGTTCGCCAGGGCGGCTTCACCGGTGGCGGAATCAATGCTGTCACACGATCCGGCACCAACGATTTCACCGGCTCCCTGTTCGGAACCAAGCGCGATCAACAGTTCGTGGGTGACGGTCCTCTTGACCGTCCAATCGCGAATTTTGATTCGGATCAGTACGGCGGTCGCATCGGAGGCCGGATCTTCAAAGATCGCCTCTTCTTTTTCCTCAGTGGTGAGATAAACACGCGCCAGCAGCCAACGGGTGTCTCGGTTGACGGATCCACCGGGACGAGGTTCAACAATCCTGCCGATGCTACAAGGCTTCGTGACCTCCTCATCAGCAAGTACGCCTACGATCCGGGCTCCCTCGGCGACTTCGCCGGGGAAACCAAGAGTGACCTCGCCTTTCTCCGATTCGACTGGAATGTGAATGCCACCAATCAGCTGACCTTGCGGCATAACTACGTTGACGCAATCCGCGATGTCATCTCAGATCGTTCGACGACCCGCTATCGCTTCGATACCTCCATCTACAACACTGCCGACGAGACGAACTCATCGGTCGCCCAGCTCAACAGTGTCTTCGGTCCAGCCACGTTCAATGAGGCACGGATCAGCCTCCAGACGATCCGCGACAAACGAACGACGCCCGTCATCTTCCCGACCGTCGAGATCGGAGGCACGGGCCCGCGCAACGGCGCTCTGAACATCGGTACCGAACGTTTCTCCGGTGCAAACGAGCTGGATCAGGATGTTCTGGAGTTCACCGACGACTTCACCCTGGTGCGGGGCAATCACTCCATCACGGTCGGTACGCACAACGAGGTCTTCGAATTCAAGAACCTCTTCCTCTCTGAGTTCTACGGTTACTACTACTTCCCGACCGTCGCCGCGTTTGAAAGCGGAACTGCCACGGAATACCGGATCAGTTTCGCGAATGGCGCCGATCCGAGAAGACCGACCCAGTTCAAAGCTGCCCAGTACGGGCTTTATGTCAGCGACCTCTGGAGAGTGAGCAACAATCTGTCCCTCACAATGGGTATCCGAGGGGACAAACCTTCGTATCCAGATCAACCGTCTTTCAACGCCGCCGTTCAGGACCGGATCGGATTCAACACCTCCAACACGGGCAGCGAAGATATCGTCTACTCACCGCGAATTGGCTTCAACTGGCAGCCGGGCGGAACCGGTACGCAGCAACTGCGGGGCGGCGTGGGAATCTTTGCCGGTAGGGCACCCTATGTCTGGATCTCGAATGTCTACGGCAACACTGGAATTGAATCCACTGCCCTGAGCTGCACGGGCAGCAGTTGCGTGCGCCCGGCATTCAATCCCAATCCCCTGGCGCAGCCTCGTAACCTCGGCTCAGGTGGAACGGTATCAGTCGACTTGATCGACCCGGACTTCACCTTCCCCAACGTCCTCAGAGGAACCCTGGGGTATGACCGGAACCTTTTCTGGGGAATCCGCGGAACGGCTGAAGTGGTCTATTCGGAAACGCAGGACGATGTTTTCTACACGAACGTAAACAGAAAACAAACTGGCACGAGCCCCCTCGATGGCCGTCCGACTTTCGAGCGCGTCAACACTCAGCTGGATAATGCTGTCCAGCTGTCGAACACCAGCGAGGGTTCTGAGTTGATCTCCTCGCTGCAGCTGACCCGTCCCTTCTCCAACGGACTCACGCTCTCCGCTTCGTACTCTCATCAGGACGCGCAGTCGGCGCTCGATGCCACGTCCAGCCGGGCCATCTCCAACTTTCAGTTCCGCCCCACCGCGGGAGACATCTTCCTCCAGGATGTTGCGAGATCTCAGTTCGAAGTTCGAGATCGCGGCACGATCTCCACGTCATACGCCTTCCCGACAGGACCTCTCGGTCACACGCTGGCGCTTTATTACAACGTGCAGTCGGGACGTCCCTACTCGGTGATGATCGCAGGCGATCCGAATCGCGACGGATTTTCGACCAACGACCTCTTCTTCGCGCCAAAAGCCGCGGACTCGATCATCCTTCGCAATTGCCCCGTTACCACCAGCGGTCCTGCGTGCGCCGGTTCGACTGCGATCCCTTACGCCACCCTCGGGGCATTCCTCACCTCTTTAGGGCTCGACCCCACGGAGGGTAGGATTCTCGACCGCAATGAGTTCACCGAGCCGACAAATCGTCAACTCGATTTCCATTACGCTCTCGAGCTGCCTGTACTCAGATTCGGTACCGAGATCAGCTTCGACGTCACGAACGTTCTCAACCTGATTGATAAGGAGAATGGAAAGGTTCGATTCGTTTCCAATCAAACCTATACCCCGGTTACTTACCTCGGACAGGACACGGCGTCAGGAAAACCGATTTATCGTGAGGCCTTCGCGGGCGCACTCAATCCCGGGCGTCAGTTCAACATCGCCGATCAACGCTCTCGCTGGCAGGCGCGGCTTGGCCTGAGAGTCAACTTCTAATACTCTGCTCGCTTCGACGGAAAGGGCCACTCACCTCGAGTGGCCCTTTCCATTTGCAGACGGCAGTGGACGATTGAACTCCCGTGAAAGGATGCTCAAATGCGCAGACGTATCCATCAGCTCCTCTTCATCAGCGCCATTCTCACGTCGTCATTACTAAACGCCGCGGAGAAGCCGCGGTTGATCGTTGTGATCTCAATCGATCAATTCCCATACGAATACCTCGAGCGTTTCTCGCCGTGGTTCGCGCCGGGCGGATTCAACCGCTTCATGAAAGACGGTGCGAATTTCGAGAACGCTCGCTACACATACGCGAATACTTACACCGGGCCGGGCCACGCTTCCATCGGCACAGGCTACCTCCCCTCTGAGAGTGGGATCGTCGCGAATCGCTGGTACGACCGTGAGAAAGGCAAGTCTGTGTACGTGGTCGAAGATTCGACCGTCGATCCGATCGTACCGAAAGGTAAAGAGGATCTCGCCAGTCGATTGAAAATGTCGCCACGCAACATGGCCGTTGACACTCTCGGCGATCGACTGCAGAAAAACATCTCCGACGCGAAAGTCTACTCAGTGGCCATCAAAGATCGCTCGGCAATCCTCATGGCCGGACACAAAGCCGGAGCTGCGTACTGGTTCGACGGACGGCTGCCCGGATTTACCTCGACCCGGTTCTATCCCAAGTCTGACGAGGCGCTGCTCAATACATTCAACGCCACACTGCCGCAGTATCTGTTGAAGACACCCGAGTGGAAGCAATCCGGACTCATTCCGGACGTTGACCTCGCGAAGATCACACGGGATCCAGTCTGGCTTCGCGGAACGAAGTCGAACCGCTACGAGCTCGGCACTTCGTTCCCACACAAAATTCGCAACGTCGACGCCCTTACATACACTCCCTTCGGGAATGACATCGTTTTCGACTTTGCAAGAACCATCATTGATTCCGCAGCCCTCGGCTCGGATGCTTCGCCGGACCTTCTCTACATTGGCCTGTCATCGCCCGACTACCTGGGACACTTCTTCGGTCCTGAGTCACTCGAGGTGGCTGATACCGTGGTGCGGACCGACCGGCAGCTCGAAGCGTTCCTTTCATGGCTCACGGCGAAGTTCCCGGGAGAGGTTACAGTAGCGCTCACGGCAGATCACGGAGTCCAGTCGATCCCGGAAGTAGCAAGAGACATGGGGCGGGATGCAGGGAGAGTCGATCTCGACGACGCCGGCGCACTCGCAACCCGGGTGGCCGATCTTCCCCTCGCACGGAGACAGCTCGAGAAGCTCGCGTTCACAACTTTGGAAAGGGAACTGACGGACGAGAGTCCTATCCAACGAGCGTTGATCACCTTCTTCGAGGAACCGGCTATCTGGTTCGACTGGTCAAAGGTCGATCGACTCAAACTCGATCGTGAGCGCGTCAAGCGTGCATATCGCGACTCGGCAAAGAAACTCGCAGGCGTCGCCGCAGCGTTCACGAATACGGAGTTGCGGAAAGCAAACCCGAAAGCCGGGTCCATCGAACGGGCCGTCCGTAACTCCTTCCGCTACGACCGTTCGGGAGACGTACTCATCAGCTTGAAATCCGGTTGGATCTGGAACTACGACGGGACAGGCGCAACGCATGGACAACCTGTGAAAGCCGATCAGCATGTGCCGGTGATGTTCTGGGGCGCCGGGATCAAAGCGGGTACATACACGTCACCAGCGGCTCCAACGGACATCGCGAAAACGCTGGGCGCCATCCTCGGCGTCGAGGCGGGCGGGGCGGAGAGCGTGGCTTTGCCCTGTGTTGCAGTCCAGAGGTAAGGACCACTTACATGCGCATTCTTCGACCAGATACGCATCTTCAACCTAATACGCATCTTCAACCTAATACGCATCTTCAACCAGATGCGCATGATTCAACCTGACCGACGTCAGCCGCCAAAGGCGGCGAAAGATCCGTAGCACCCGGCTTCAGCCGGGTGAGAGAGGCGCACAGATCTAAAGCCCGCGGTAGCGGGCGACAGAATTGCGACGGAGGCTGCAACCTTCTGGCACATTCTGCCGCCCGCGTTCGCGGGCTGACTGGGCCAACGCTCTGTTCACCCGGCTCAAGCCGGGTGCTACGGATCTGCCGCCCGCGTTCGCGGGCTGGCTGGGCCAACGCTTTGTTCACCCGGCTCAAGCCGGGTGCTACGGATTTGTCGCCCGCGTTCGCGGGCTGGCTGCGCCAACGCTCTGTTCACCCGGCTCAAGCCGGGTGCTACGGATCTGTCGCCCGCGTTCGCGGGCTGGCTGGGCCAACGCTCTTGTTCACCCGGCTCAAGCCGGGTGCTACGGATCTGTCGCCCGCGTTCGCGGGCTGGCTGGGCCAACGCTTTTGTTCACCCGGCTCGAGCCGGGTGCTACGGATCTGTCGCCCGCGTGCGGCGGCTGGAAAATGTCCGGACTCACGCGCTTCTATGGTCCGCGGCGACCGAAAAAATTTCCACACCCAGCCGCCTCTCCAGAAGGGGACCTGCGCGTGCGAGAGCGCAGAAGATGGTTTGACTAACCGGCCGCGCAGCCGTTAGACAACGCCGCCGACAAGATCGTAGGGGTGCGCGTCGGTGACCTGCACCCTGACGAACGCCGGCATTTCTCCGATTTTCTCGAGGCCGTCGTTGATGAGAAGCCGCCCGTCAATCTCTGGCGCCTGTGAGATGAGCCGTCCCTCGAGAAGATGTTCAGTCTCGTCGCACACCCCGGTCACGATCGCCTCGTACACGCCGCCAACACGAGCCTCGTTCCGCGAGAGCGAAATCTTCTGCTGGAGCTCCATCAGTTTGTCTCGCCGGCGCTCCGCCGTCTTGCGTGACGGCAGGTCAGCCATCTTCCCCGCGGGCGTTCCATCTTCCGCCGAGTAGACGAACGCTCCCATCTGATCGAACTGAGCCCATTCTACGAAGTCATAAAGCTCGCCGAAGTCCGCAGGCCCTTCCCCGGGGTGACCGGTAATGAACGTCGTTCGCAACGAAAGGTCGGGGACCAGATCACGCATACGGGTCACCATCTCGCGATACTGCTTCGAGTTTCCCGGTCTGCGCATGGTGCCGAGAACCTTCGACGACACGTGCTGGAGTGGAATGTCGCAGTACGACGCGAACCTCTTCTCCTGACCCATGAGCTCGAACAGACTCCAGTCAACACTTCCGGGATACGCATAGAGAAAGCGAATCCACTCGAAGCCTGTTTCGTCGAGCAATCTTCTGGTCAGCTGGGTCAGCCCACGCTCCATGCCGAGGTCCTGGCCGTAGCGAGTCGTATCCTGAGCGACCATACAAAGCTCTTTCACGCCGCTCCGCTCGAGACTCTGCGCCTCGGCGACCAGGGAATCGATGCCACGGCTCCGGAACTTGCCTCGCATCTGCGGGATTGCGCAGAAGGTACACGGGTTGGAGCATCCTTCTGAGACCTTGAGGTAAGCGTGCGACTTGACGCCGTTCGTCAGAACGCGCGGCAGATCCTCGTAGAGCCGGACCGACATCTTCTTTTTAACCGGAGCCAGGTCAGTAACAGAGAGCCCGGACACGGCGGCGGAGATTGCGTCGAGATGGTCGAGTCCGACAAATGCGTCGATCTCAGGAATTGCTTCCTGCATCTCGGTCCGATACTTCTGGACCATGCAACCGGCCACAACAAGCCGCTGCAGTCCTCGTCCCTTCCGCGCCGCAGCCTCGAGAATCGTGTCGATCGATTCCTGCTTCGCGGCGTCGATAAAGCCGCACGTGTTGACGATGACGACATCGGCGTTTTCCATGTCGTTCGTGATCTCCATGGCGGTGTCGCCCTGGAGCTGACCGAGCATGATCTCGCTATCGACGAGATTCTTGGGACACCCGAGGGAGATCATCCCCACGCGAGTGACGGTTCTGGAGGTTTCCTGCATTTGGAGCGGGAACAGAGGGAGCAGTGCCGGTATTCTGCAAGCGCAGTGAGGGAGGAGTTGCGTAACAGACAAGAGTGTCTGTCCTACACGCGCATGCAGGACAGACACTCTTGTCTGTCACGCGAAGGAATGGTCCGACAATCATCATTCCTTCCACAACTTCCAGATGGACCTCTCGATCCCGACACTCTCCACACGACGGCGTAATCCCGTGTTCATTAATGCGCTTTCGAGAAGCGCATCTCGATCACTCAGGTCCGCCGGCTCGAGTGAGAACCCAAGGCCCCTGGCCACACGATCCAACGCCATTTCGTGGAGCTCGGCAATCCGTTCCGAAACCGGCTGCCTTGCATTGACCTCGTGTGTCGCCGCGAGCGCCTCGCCTTTCACAATGTAAATTGAGAAGTTTCGAGCTCTCGCCCACACGATGGCGGCAGCTAGAGTGGCGATATGCCAGTTGCGAAACTGCCTGTAAATCTTCCTGATCGACCGATTCCGCTCGGCCGCAGGCTTGAGAACGTTCGGTTGAATTTCCCAGATCAGGAGTACGCCTCGCCTGCTGTCGAGCGTTCCACTCGTCTCCCCGACAGAGCCTGGAATCGTGTGCTGCCTTCCCTCAGCGAGCGCCACGGACAGCGCATCCTCCAATCCGAATGGCATGACGTCGAACGAAACCGTTTCTGCCCTCCCTCCGAAATGTGCATTCTTGCCGAACATGATCATCCCTTCCGGCATTGGCTGATTGGCGCCGATGATTTTTCGGATGCGCGCCGTTATTTCCATTGAGAACGGTTCTGATGCGTCGTCTCGGATGCTGCCAAGCGGGGCGACCAGGCCCGAAGCCCGGCCCGCCGTTTCTCGCGGATGCCAGAACCCAGGCGTCGGCTTCCCCGCCAGCCATTCCGGATGACGCCTGCGAAGAAATCGCTCGACCATCATTCCGCGAATCTCAACAAGATGCTCCGGGCGGAGGTCGCCCGGTGAACCAAGGCGCTCTGCGAGCTCGATGAATACCTCGAACACCTCGCCGCCCATCGGAATGTAGCATTCGATCAGGGCCGCCTTGGTATCACTCGCGACTCCGTACCGCTCGAGCACTGCCGCGACCTTCGGCGGCAGTGAGCCTTCTGGAGACCCGTCGTCTACTCCCTCTCCATTCACTCGAAATTCACTCGAAGATGAGTCTTGGTTTTCCAGGCAGAAAGAGCGGCTCTTCGGCAGAGTTGACCGTTTTCATTCTGGTGAGCGCCTCAGTGACTGCGTCGCGTAACAGGACCGTGGAGTTCTGGACCCGCTCGATAGGAACCAACGACATCGGCCACGCCATGAAATCGCCCCCCTGCGCGACGTAGTCAGGCAGCGCGAGAGTGTAGAACTTGTCGTCCAGAATCGGCTGACCGTCGGACGTCGTGAGCTCAATCAAACGGTCAATCTCCCACGCTTCGATCTTTCCATCTCGATTCATATCCGTCGGCGCCACTTTCGTTGCGCGATCAGTTAGGCGTGCTCTCAACCCGGAAAGAGGAAAGTAGCCTCGAAAGCCGCTTTCCGCAAACCGCATGATCGTCTTGAGCTCAGCCCCGGTCACGCGCACGACTGTGATGTAGTTGTCGAACGGCAGAGCAAGATGGACCTCGCCGAATGTGATCGGGCCCGCGTCGATCGCAGACCGGATTCCAAAAAAATTCACGATCGCAAAGTCGGTACCCGCCTTCTGCCGCATGGAATCGGTGACCAGGTTCCCCAGGTCGGTTTCCCCTTCGGGCGGATCATGAAGGAGCGGGCGTGCGGCGGTCGCCACGACCCGTGCCTTCTGAGCCGCAACCCGCGCAAAAACGGGAGCCAGGAGGGCAACGACTCGTTCGTCCGGGACAATAGTCCGTCCATGAATCGAAGCAGGCACGAGCGCGCCTCTGCCGCCCGCAGGCGCAGGCTGGGACCCGTCGCAGTTACCCAGCTTCGAAAAATATTCACGACAGATCGGAATCGGCCCTTCGATTCGTGTGCGCTCCGGAAGCACCCGTCGGGTTCTGGAATCGTAGTAGAGGTGCAGTAGGGTTATGTGACGTCCCCACCTTCCGGATTGCGCAACAGGCACACCGTGCATCCAATGATGGATGATGTGATGCGAATGACCCGACACCACAGCGTCAACCGTTCCTCGAGGCAGCCTCGACAGTAGAACGTCCATCTCATCCCTGTCTGCGCAATGACTGTCGGGATCGCCCGGGGCGATGAGTCGCGATGGTCCCGTGGAAGTCGTGCAGGTTCCGCCGATGTGAGCGACCAGGACGACGACATCCGCGCCCTCACTCCGGAGTTTCGCGGCCTCAGCGATCACTGGCTCGGCCGGGTCCGGGAAAAGAAGGTCCTTTACGAGAGCCGGATGAGCGGTCTCCGCAGATTCGACAGTCGTGGCACCAACGACGCCCACACGAATCGGACCGGCGGTAAGCATCACGGAACGACGCATCTCGGGCAGCGGATCGGCGCCCTTCTCACGCGGCTCGATATTCGAAGCGAGATAGGGATAAGCGGCTTCCTTCATTCTCGCGCGGAATGCGCCTTTCGTGTCGGCGCCGACCAGGCCGGGGCCAACAGCGCCGTAATCGAACTCGTGATTTCCTACCGCGGCAGCATTGAGGCCCGCGGCATTGAAAAACCTGACTACCGACGCGCCTTCCTCCAGATTGCTCTCCAATGGGCCCTGAAACTGATCGCCGCCGTCGAGCCAGATCAGTGACGAGCCGTACTGGCTGCGAAGAGCGTTGATGTATCCGGCCAGGGTTGCAGCGCCTCCGACCTCGTACTCGGTACCGGAGACACCTTCCCTCTCGACGGTCCGGAGGACCGAAGGAGCGAGCGAACCGTGGAAGTCATTGGTGGCAACGACGACCAGATGATGGACTTCCGATGAGTCGCTCCTCCCCCGGGACGACGCGCAGGAAAGAGTGAGCAACGTCAGCAGAATGAAGGCGAGAAGCGGCGCGGACTTTGAGCGAGGCATTGAGCGAGGCATGGAGCGACTCCTGGAGTTCTCTTGAGCGCCGCTACTTTACAGGATGAGGCAACGGTCCACGAAAAACACAAGGAGCGAGAACCGTTGTTTAACAGCGTCAAAGCGACAGTGTCGCCCGACAGACAAGAGTGTCTGTCCTACACGCGCATGTAGGACAGACACTCTTGTCTGTCACGCGAAACTATCGTTTACGGCGAACACTGAATGCTGCCTTCCGGGCCGCTGCAGATCTAGCTCTGGCGGTCGCCACGCACGCCAGCCTAACCGGGCTATGAGCTCAACTACGCAGCAGCGATACTTCGCGTCCGGTCGAGCAGGCGCAGGACGTCATCAATCGAGAGGCTCCCCGCGAGACCCTGTCTGAGGTCCTTGCCATGAGCAATCCCCTTCGAGAACCAGCCGATCACAGTCCTCGCCTTGTGAAGCTTCCACTTGTCGGGCTGCGGAGCGCCGTCGATCTTCTTCAGATACCGCTCCATCGCTTCGATGCGCCGATCCGTCTCATCCTCGACTGCGATGCCTGAAACGTACGCATTGATGTCGCGAAAGATGAACGGGTTGTGAAGCGCCGCCCTGCCGATCATCACTCCGTCGCACTTCGTCAACTCGAACATGCGCACTGCGTCTTCGGCGGTCTTGACATCGCCGTTGCCGAACAGCGGAATGCCGATCTCACTCTTCACCGCCTTGATGTACTCCCAGTCGCTGGCACCTTCATACGACTGCTGTCTGGTCCTCGCATGGATGGCAATGGAAGCAACCCCGAGGGACTCGAAACGCTTGAGCAGTGGAATGACCTCGTCACTCTCCCAGCCCTTGCGGACTTTCACCGTCACAGGAATCCGAACCCGCTTCCTGATTTTCTCCACAACGCGAGCAGCCCGATCGAAGTCCCTGAGCAACGCTGACCCCGCGCCGCTGTTCACAACCTTCTTGACCGGACAGCCCATATTGATGTCGACAATATCGATCCCCTGCTCCTCCACTATGGCCGCGGCATCGTCCATGCGGTCGGGATCCCCTCCGTAAATCTGGATGGCAACTGGTCGCTCCGCTTCGCTGAAGCTCAGCATTTGAGTGCTCCGCGAATTGTTGCGCGTCAGTCCCTCTGCTGAGATGAACTCAGAGACGACGAGTCCCACCCCGCCCAGTTCCTTGACCAGCGAACGGTAATAGGTATCGGTGACCTCCGCCATTGGTGCCAGAGCGAGTGGAGGGTAGATTGCGATCCCACCAATATCGAATCCCTTTAATTTGAACCTTTCCATGTGAACGTTCCGTTAACAGAGGGTGATAGCCATCCTCTTCCGACCCAAAGCGAGAAACGTTGTCGAGAACAGCACGTCCCACATCTGGCTGAACAGTGTGCACACGGAAAAAGCTTGCGGCCCGCCGAGCGGCTGCGAAAAAGCGGATAATCGCTGCCTGACCGTGGCACCCTGAGTGCAAGCCGCGAAGTCTGAGGCCATCCCAGGAGGAACAGCGTAATGTCTCAACCCATCAAACGTACCCTTTCGATCATCGCCATCATCATCGCCTCCGCGGCATTCGGAATGATCCTCACTGCCGACCTGGGCTGGATGAAGCGGTCGAGCGCGCAACAGACCAGCAGCATGACGGTGGAGTCGTCCGTCCAGCCAGTGGCAGTCACGATTCCGTCGTTTGCCGCCATCGCGGATCGCGTCATGCCCGCGGTCGTATCGATCACCACAACCGAAGTCCTGAAGGAAAGCGAAGTGCGCAGGCGTCAGGGTGGTGGCACCGACCCTTTCGAGTTCTTCTTTCCTGATCCACGGCGTCCGCCGCGTCAGAACGAAGATGACGATGAGCGCCAGCAGAAAAGCGGCGGCTCCGGCTTCATCATTTCGAACGACGGCTACATTCTCACGAACAATCACGTCATCGAGAATGCGACGAAAGTCGAGGTCCACTACGGCGACGATGAGAACGGCAACGGCGGAACTACCGTGCAGGCCAAGGTCATCGGCCGGGATCCGGCAACTGACCTCGCACTGATCAAGATCGACGGAACCAACCTGCCCACCGTACGACTGGGTGACTCCGATCGAATCCGGCGTGGCGACTGGGCCATCGCCATCGGTAACCCGCTCCAGTTCTCCAATACCATGACAGTTGGAGTCATCTCTGCCAAGGGAAGGTCCCTCGGGATCAGCGAAGCGACTCAGTCGTTCGAGAACTTCATTCAGACCGACGCCGCGATCAACTTCGGAAACTCCGGCGGACCTCTCCTCAACATCAACGGCGAAGTCATTGGAATCAACACAGCGATCCGCGCATACGCCCAGAACCTCGGCTTCGCCACGCCAGTCAACGTTGCCAAGAAGATCCTCACGCAGTTGCGCGAGCGAGGCAAAGTCACTCGCGGCTATCTCGGCATCAGCATTCGTGACGTCGAAGCACGACCGGGCACTCGAGAGGCCTTTAATCTTCCTTCGAACGAAGGTGCTGTCGTCGAGGCGGTCAGAGAGGGAGAACCAGCCGACCGCGCCGGCATTCAGAACGGCGACGTCATTGTCGGCGTAGACCAGATGAAAGTCCGCAAGACCCGGGACCTCATCGACTACGTTTCCGATCAACCACCCGGATCGACCGTCAAAGTGTCGCTGTTCCGAAACGGCCAGCGCAAGACGGTTTCAGTCCGTACTACCGAGCGTCCACTGACAGCTGCAGAAGGCGAGGAAGCTCCCACCAACGAGACGCAGTCGCCCGCGCGTAACAAGCTCGGCGTCAGCGTTCAGGAAATCACCGCCGGCGTTCGACAGAGATATGGGATCGCGGATGCGATGCAGGGGATCGTAATCACCGACGTCAAGAGCGTTTCTGCCGCAGGCGAGGCAGGACTTGCCGAGGGGGATGTCATCACTGAGGTGGGAGGTCAGCGCGTTTCCAGCATCGCTCAGTTTCGAGAGATCGTCGAAAGAGCAAAGAGCGGTCAGTATCTGAGGATGTACATCAGTCGCCCCGCCCGCTCCGGCCGCGCCCAGTCATTCTTCGCGATCGTGCAGGTTCCATAGATTCGAGATCGAGGATTCAGTGCGAAAAAGGCCCCCTCACAGGGGCCTTTTCCATTAGGTGGGAAACCTTGCACTCGCGTCGCTTTCCTCGTTTCCTGGAAAGAGTCGCTGCTCATGAAGGCCGCTGGAAAGATCGGAGCGCCGCCTTCCAGGCGGCCGCGCACTGCTCAGGCAGAATCCGGCAAGAAGCCGACGATACGGCCCGCTGGAGCCGGCGCTCCGAACGCCAGACGCTCCCGGCCCTGCGAGTCCGAGTCCGCGTCAGTCCAAGGAAACGTCGGCGACGCTCCCGTGCTCGCCGTACAATCCTCAGGTGACCCAATATCCCTTCATGACGAGGGCCCTCGAGCTTGCAGAGCGCGGCCGCTTCGGCGTCAGTCCGAATCCGATGGTCGGCTGCGTCATTGAGCGTGACGGGGAGGTCCTGGGCGAAGGATTTCACCACCGCGCCGGCGGACCTCACGCCGAGATTGAAGCGCTCAATGCGTGCTCGCGGGATCCCCGCGGTGCCACTGCGTGGATCACACTCGAACCATGCAGTCATGCCGGACGAACCCCTCCGTGCGTGAACGCTCTCGCAACGGCGGGAATCGCGCGTGTAGCCATCGCAATGCAAGATCCTTTTCCTCAGGTTAACGGCAAAGGCATCGAATCATTGGGAGCCGCTGGCATCGACGTGGTCGTTGGAGCAGGTGCGCGGGAAGCTGCACTGCTCAACGAAAAGTTTCTGCATAGCGTGCGGACGGGGCGACCCTTCGTTCTTCTAAAGGCGGGAATGACACTCGATGGCAAACTGGCCAGCGTGTCACGGAAGCCTCAGCTGATCACTTCGGTCGAATCGCGGCAGAAGAGTCTCGAACTGCGCGAGGAGTACGACGCGATCCTGGTCGGTAGTGGCACCGTCATCGAGGACGACCCGCGTCTCACGCGCCGGTTGAACCTGAACTCTTCTCTCACACCGTGGCGTCGCGTTGTGGTCGACAGTATTGGACGGATGCCCGTCGGAGCCAGAGTTCTCACTGACGGTGGCCCCACGACGGTCTTCACCCGATTTTCCGAGTCCATCGCACCTGCTCCGAATCTCGATGTTGTCGAGGTCCCTGGGAAAGGACGTATCGATCTGGATGTCGTGCTGGAGGTGCTGCATGAGCGTGGTGTGCGATCACTCATCGCTGAAGGTGGCTCCACGCTTCACTCCGAGTTGATCCGGAAGGGTCTGTGGCAGAAGATGACGCTATTCGTTGCGCCTGCGGTCCTGGGCGGCTCAACGGCCCCTTCCATCTTCGAAGATGAAGGCGTTCTCGAGATGGCCGAAGCGCCTCACTTCCGCTTCGATCGCGTCGAGCTTCTCGGCGGCGATCTCATGATCACGGCGTATCCCGAGTAGCTGCGACTCTTCCATCAATCATGTTCACCGGACTGATTCAAACGATCGCACTGGTCAGAACCTTCGACAGGATCGGCACAGGCGCGCGCCTGTCTCTTGATGCTTCAGCGTTCTCGTCACTGATCCGCGGCGAGAGCATCGCAGTCAATGGAGTCTGCCTGACCTTCATTCCACTGGGGGACCTCGTTCACGCTGACCTTTCCCCTGAGACGCTGGCGAGGAGCGCGCTGGGAGATCTGTCACCCGGTTCGGCTGTGAACATCGAGCGTGCGCTGTCAGTAGGTGACCGGCTCGGCGGTCACATCGTTCAGGGTCACGTCGATTCCGTTGGAGAGCTGACCAGTATCCGCGAGGAAGGAGATTTCGCTGTCTACAGATGGCATTACGGCAGCGAGGGCGCAGGGCTGCTCGTGGATAAGGGATCCATCGCGGTCGATGGGGTATCGTTAACAGTCGTCGATCCATCCAATGATGAGTTCAGTGCAGCGCTCATCCCTGAGACACTCGCCAACACAAACCTTGGGGCGGCGCGCATCGGAGATCGCGTGAATCTCGAGTTCGACATCATCGCCAAGTACACGCGCTCCCTTCTCGGACCCTATCTTCCCCAGGCGCGTCTCCGTCGATGACCTTCCGCGAAGGCGCGCCGTTGAAGGTCCGCCGATTCGACGTCCCTCACTATCCTTTCTGGCCCTCCACATTGATCTATCCTTACGGCAGGGGCTCATCGATCGGTATCGGGCTGGATTACCAGTCTCTCACTGCAAGTGGTCCGTTCCGCGGAGACGTCGCAGTCTGTACTGACGTCTACGACCGACTCTCGAGAGAAGAGCTCGTGCAGCCGCTTCGCCCTCCAGTTCTCATCGATACCTCCAGCTCGGCTGAATCGATCTACCGGCAGAGTGCTGGCGCAGCTTCATACTGCAACGAGAACGGACTCGCAGCGATGACTCTGCTTTCCGCAGACGGAGCGATTCCAGAGGGAGTAAGCCGTCTGGTGCTCACAACCTGGCCGACAGACTTCGATCGGTTGACCTCTCTTGCGACTGCAGCCAGACGACAGTCGAGCCATTGGGGAATGCTTGTTCCGCTCATCTTCCCGCTCACCACAGCGAGCGCAGATCTCGTGCGGCTCGCAGATCTCGCCGCATCGAATGGCGCGATCTTTTTCACGGCGGTCGCGTTCGAAGTCGAGCCTTCTGCAAGACAGCTGATTGCTTCGTCTGAGCAGACGCCACTCGATGACAAGACTTACTCGCTGCTGTTTCATGGTGATCTCGATTCGATCAATCTCGAGACTGAGTCCGCGATCGCGGCACTCGCTCATGAGCGTGGGCTGAGCGATTTCGTCGTTCCTCCAGACTGGTCAGAAACCACGAATTGGAACGGCGCCGTCCTGTTGACGCTCGCAGCCACGAGATTGATCCGGATGAAGCAGGATGTCGAGCTCGGCTGGAAACTGATTCGTTCAGCCCAGCAACTTGCCCTGCTCGATAAGCCGATAGGGAGAGTTGCCCAGGCGGTCGGTCTGGGGGGACTCCCCGGAGTGGATCCGCAGTCAAGACAAATCCTCGAATCCTGGCTGGCCGGAGGCGAATCGGAGTTCCTCACATCGCTCCAGAGTCGCTGGCGAGGTCTC